>NZ_JBIWKP010000005.1:0-625797 GCF_044765725.1 Streptomyces sp. NPDC102406
AACGCCCGGTTACATTCCGAACCCGGAAGCTAAGCCTCACAGCGCCGATGGTACTGCAGGGGGGACCCTGTGGGAGAGTAGGACGCCGCCGAACTAATTTTGATAAACAGAGAACCCCCGTCCGGGGATACCGGGCGGGGGTTTTCTGCGTTTAGGGTCGGTCCTGTGTCCCGGCCGCCCGTGTGGACATTTCACAGGCGGCCGGCTGCCTTCAGGGACAAATAGGCGTCCGCGAGGGCGGGGGCAAGTTCGGAAGGTGTCGCGTCCACGACCGTCACGCCGTGGCGTGTGAGCTTGTCCGCCGTGCGGAGCCGTTCCGCCTTCGCCTGTGCTGCTGATGCTGCGTCGTACAGAGCTTCCGTGGTGCCGCGGGACGCCGCCATCGTCTCTATCGCCGGGTCCGCCACGGAAGCCACGATCACTGTGTGGCGCTTTGTCAGGCGGGCCAGGACAGGGAGGAGTCCCTCTTCCACGGGCGCCGCCTCCAGGGACGTAAGAAGAACGATAAGGGAGCGGCGGGGGGCCGCGTGCAAGGCTGTGGCGGTGAGGCCGCGGGCGTCCGTTTCGATCAGTTCCGGCTCGAGCGGGGCCATGGCGTTCACCAGCGCTGGGAGAACCTCGCCGGCCGTGCGGCCCTGGACCAGGGCGCGGATGCGGCGATCGTAGGCCAACAGGTCCACACGGTCTCCGGCGCGGGACGCCAGAGCGCCCAGGAGGAGAGCGGCGTCCATCGACGCGTCGAGACGAGGCGCGTCGCCCACACGGCCCGCCGAGGTGCGGCCCGTGTCGAGGACCAGCAGGATGTGCCGGTCGCGCTCAGGGCGCCACGTGCGGACGGCGACCGCGGATTGGCGGGCTGTCGCACGCCAGTCGATCGAACGCGTGTCGTCGCCGGGCACGTACTCGCGGAGGCTGTCGAACTCGGTGCCCTCGCCCCTGGTCAACACGCTGGTGCGGCCGTCGAGTTCACGTAGCCGGGCCAGCTTGGACGGGAGGTGTTTGCGGCTGTGGAACGGCGGCAGGACACGGACCGTCCACGGGACGACGTGCGTGCCCTGACGGGTGAAGAGACCGAGGGGGCCGTAGGAGCGGACCGTCACACGGTCCGCCTGGCGGTCGCCGCGCCGGGTGGGGAGGAGGCGGGTCGTGACGCGGCGGCGTTCGCCCGCGGGCACCGTCAGGCGGTGGCGGGACGCGTCGTGCTCCGAGCCCGGGCGCCAGGCGCTCGGAGGCCAGGCGTCGCGGAGGTGCGCGCGCAGGAGGCGGCGCGAGGGGTTGGTGACGGTGAGCGTGACGTCGGCCGGGTCTCCGAGGCGTACCGAGGTGTCGCCGGAGCGGGTCAGGCGCAGGTGGCGTACGGGGGTGGCGAGGGCAAAGTCGCAGGCGCAGGCCAGAGCCAGGGGAGTGTTGACGGCGAGGATGCCCGTCCAGCTCGGCTCCCAGATCCCTACGGGGAGGGAGCCCAGGGCGGCGAGCAGGGCCGTACGTCCGGTGAGAGCCATGTCGTTGAGGTCTCCGGCCTGGTCAGCGAGGGACGGGGACGTGGGTGAGGAGCGCGTTGATCACCGAGTCCGGGGTGACGCCTTCCATCTCGGCCTCCGGGCGCAGTTGGACGCGGTGGCGGAGAGTGGGCAGGGCGAGGGCTTTGACGTCGTCGGGGATGACGTAGTCGCGGCCGGTCAGCCAGGCCCAGGCGCGGGCGGTCGAGAGCAGGGCCGTGGCGCCACGCGGGGAGACGCCGAGCGTGAGCGACGGCGATTCGCGGGTCGCGCGGCAGATGTCGACGACGTACGCCGTGATCTCCGGGGAGATCGTGGTCTTCGCGACCGCGGACCGGGCCGCTTCGAGGTCGGCCGCCGTGGCCACCGGACGGATGCCTGCCGCGTGCAGGTCACGGGGGTTGAAGCCGGACGCGTGGCGGGTCAGGACGTCGATCTCGTCCTGGCGGGACGGGAGGGGGACGTTCAACTTGAGCAGGAAACGGTCCAGTTGCGCTTCGGGGAGGGGGTACGTGCCCTCGTACTCGACCGGGTTCTGGGTCGCTACGACCATGAACGGGTCGGGGAGCGGGCGCGGGGTGCCGTCGACCGTGATCTGGCGCTCCTCCATGGCCTCCAGGAGGGAGGACTGGGTCTTGGGCGGGGTCCGGTTGATCTCGTCCGCGAGGAGGAGGTTGGTGAAGGCCGGGCCCGGCTGGAAGGAGAAGCGGGACGTCTGGGTGTCGTAGACGAGGGAGCCCGTGACGTCGCTGGGCATCAGGTCCGGGGTGAACTGCACGCGCTTCGTGTCGAGTTCGAGGGAGGCCGCGAGGGCGCGCACGAGCAGCGTCTTCGCTACGCCGGGAACACCTTCGAGGAGGACGTGGCCGCGGCAGAGCAGGGCCACGACCAGGCCCGTGACGGTGGGGTCCTGGCCGACCACGGCCTTGGCGATCTCGGCGCGCAGGGCTTCCAAGGAGGCCCGTGAGCTGCGGGGATCGGTCGTGGGCCCGGCGTTGTCAGTGGTCGGGTCCATCATGAATGGCGTACCTCTCTTTCGAGGGCGTCGAGGTGGTCGGCGAGCGCGATGAGCGCCGCGTCGGTCGCGGGCGGCGGGCCGAAGAGGAGGGTGTGCGGGTCCTGGGCGGGCGTGGGGAGTTGGCGCGCCAGGGCCGGGAGGAAGGTCTCGGGCGTGTGGGCCTGGGACGGGGGGACGCCGATGAGGGGGGCCAGCGTGGTGCGGGTGGAGATACGCAGGGCCGTGGCGGCGCGGTCGCGGGCGTTCGCCTTGCGGTAGAGGCGGGCGCGGCCTTCGACGGTCTCGGAGGCGCGGATCGCGACGGGCAGGCGCTCGGCGACCAGGGGGCCCAGACGGCGGGCCCGCCACAGGGCGGCGAGGGCTGCCGCGACGAAGAGTTGCAGGGTGCCCCAGAGCCAGCCCGAGGGGAGCAGGTCGAAGAAGCTGCGGTCGTTCTGTGCGTCACCGGCCGCGGCGTCGTCGGAGAGGGAGGGGAGGTACCAGACCACATGGGGCCGGGTACCGAGGAGTTGGAGTGCGAGCGAGGCGTTGCCCTGCTCGTCGAGGCTGTCGTTGAGAAGGATGTCGGGGGAGCCGAGGACGACCGTGTCGCCGTTGCCGGTGGTCGAGGGGAGGCGCAGAAGTGTGGGGGCGCCGTCGCTCGGATAGCAGGAGTCGGCGCGGCGGGACGTCGTGTCGTAGCGGTGGCCGCCGGTGTCGGCGCGGCCGGCGCGGCGGGCCTCCGGCAGGGTGCAGTCCGGGGTGAGGGTCGTGTCGGTGCTGGGCGCGGTCTCGGCCGAGACGCCGGGCGCGAGTCGGGCGACGGATGCGGCGCCGGGGGCGACGAGGAGGGTGCGGCCACCGGAGTCGTCGGTCGCGGCCCGCAATTGCTCCTGCTGGTGCGGGGTGAGCAGGTCGGGGACGGCGACCACGAGGGTGGTGTCGCGGTCGGCTGCCGCGCGGGCCGCGGCGGTCGTGGTGACCAGGCGCACGACGACGCCCCGGTCGGCCAGGAGTTCGGCGACGGCCCGGCTGCCGTACTGGTCGGCGGAGCGGGGGTCGAGCGTGCCGTGTTTCTCCCCGGAGCGGACGGCGGCGATGGCGACACCGGCGACCAGGAGGAGGGCCAGGGCGAGGGCGACGCCGCGCGTGCGGGTCCAGATCTGACGGGCCGTCGGGGTGACGGACGTGGTGTCGGGGTCCGGAGCCGCTGTAAGCGTGGTCGTGTTCGCCTGCTGGGTCTCTGGGGCGTCGTGGTCCTGGCCTTCGTGGCCTGGACGCGGGGTGCGGGGCTCGGTCACCGGGGCGCTCCCGGGGCGGCGGTCAGGGTCGGGGGCGTGCGCGCGACCTCGGTGTCCAGGGCGGTGAGGCGCTGGTACGTGTCGAGGGTCGCGGTCCGGCCCCCGTATGCCACGTCGTCGAAGTCGCGGGCTGCCGTGTGCAGGCGGTCCGCGTATCCGGGAAGCGGCCGGGCGGCTTCGGTCGCGGCCTCGTCGGCGGTGCGGCCGGGGCGCGGGTCGAGGAGGGCGCGTTCCTCCAGGGAGCGGACGAGGGCGCGCATCCGTTCCTGGACGGCCTGGTCGAAGTGGCCCTGGGCGGCGTGCGCGTCGGCGGCCGCGCGGTGTTCGGCGGCGCTGCGCGGGCGGGCGTCGAACAGGGGCGCGGTGGAGCCGGGCGAGCGGCGGGGGGTGCCGAGGCGCCACCACAGGGCGATCGCCACCGCCACGACGGCGAGCAGGATCACGACGAGGCCGAGCGTGCCGCCGGGGGCGGCACCGGAGGCGGCGGAGAACAGCTTGTCGACCCACTCCCAGAACTTGTTGAGGGCGCGCACGAACCAGCTCGGGTCGTTCTCGTGGTACGCGGGCTTGGACAGCTCCCGCTCGGCCGCCTCCCGCGCGGGGCCGCGCGGGATCGTCAGCGGTGGTTCGTCGCCGCCGGCGCTCGTCAGCCGGGACGCGGCTGTGAGCACTCCCCCTGGCGTGCTCACCGCATCAGCTCCCCGGGGTGGCGCCGGGGGTGTCCCCGTAGCCCTGGAGTCCGGCGGCGCGGGCGAGGTCGATGTCGAGGGCCTCGCGGCGGATGCGCTGGTCTATGTAGAGCAGCACGGTGACGCCCGCGGTGATCGGGAAGGTGATCGTGGAGCCGACCACCGCGCCGATCCCGCTGATGATCAGGAACGTCCAGCCGACGTCGGTGCCCGTGTCGAGGAAGCTGCTCATGCCGTCGCCGCTGACCACTCCGGCGAGGACGCTGAAGGGGACCAGGATGATCGACGCCACGACGCCGGCGATGATCGACGCGAGGATCTGGATGCCGAAGACCCGCCACCACGAGCCGCGTACGAGCTTGGTGGAGCGGCTCATCGCCTTGCGGACGGTCTGCTTCTCCAGCATCAGTGCGGGGGAGGCGAGCGAGAAGCGGATCATCAGCCAGATCGCGACCACGAGTCCGGCGAGTCCGCCGAGGGCCGCGAGGGCGAGTCCTCCGTCGGGCGAGCCGAGCGCGGCGAGGAGGATGCCGGGGAGGGCACCGACCAGGACGACGGCGACGGCGATCAGCGGCAGCAGCAGTGTCAGACCGAGCAGTCGCAGGACCTGCGGGCGGGCATCGCGCCAGGCCTCCTTGATGGTGACGGACGTGCCGATGACGGCGCGGCTCGTGACGGTGGTGAGCAGGGCCGTGGCGACGATCGTGCCGAGGAGCGTGACGACCTGCACCACGCCGGAGCCGATCAGGATGCCGCCCATGGCGCGGGCGATCTCGCCGGCACTGGCGTCGGGGTCGTCGAGGGCGTCGGTGGTCGCGTCGTTGAGCAGGAAGCCCTGGAGGAGGACGACGAGGAGTTCGGTGAGCACGGCGACGGTCAGCGAGATGCCGAGCACGGTGCGCCAGTAGGTGCGCATCGTGGACACCGCGCCGTCGAGGATCTCGCCGACGCCGAGGGGGCGCAGCGGGATGACGCCGGGCTTGGCGGCGGGCGGCGGGCCGCCCCAGCCGCCGGAACCCCACTGGCCGCCGCCGTATCCGCCGGGGGCCTGGCCCCAGCCCTGACCGCCCCAGCCCTGGCCGCCCTGGCTCGGGGCCGGTGGGGGCGGTGGGGGTGGCGGGGTCTGGCCGGAGTCGGGGGCGGGCGGGCCGGAGGGAGCGGACCACTGGGCGGGCGGCGGCTGCTCCTTGGACCACTGCGGGCCCTGACCCGCGGCCTTCTGGGCATCGCCGTCCGGGCTGTCCTGGCGGCTGTCGTCGGGGCCGTCGGAGGGGGCGGATCCGGGCGATGCCCAGCCCGGAGTGTCGTTCATCGTCGCTCCTTCAAGGTGCCCGTCCGCGGTCGCGGCGGCAGGTTGGCTGCCATCGTGCCATGGGGTGGGGGCCGGGTGGCCTGGGCCCGTAGAGGCTGGACACCTTCAATTGTCGGGCCGGTACGGGGCAGACTGAGTGGATGGCTGATCAGTACGCGCAAAACGGCGAGGACATACGGCCCAGCGAAGACATACAGCCCACGACCATCGACATACCGGCGATCCGGTGGGAGGAACCGGCCGAGGGCCCGGTTCTGGTGCTGCTCGACCAGACACGATTGCCGGCCGAAGAAGTCGAGCTGGTGTGCACGGACGCCCAGGGGCTCGTGCAGGCGATCCGGTCCCTGGCCGTGCGCGGAGCACCGCTGCTCGGTATCGCCGGGGCGTACGGGGTGGCGCTGGCGGCCGCCCGGGGGTTCGACGTGCAGGACGCGGCGGACGCGCTGGCCGGGGCGCGCCCCACCGCGGTCAACCTCGGGTACGGCGTGCGGCGGGCGCAGGAGGCGTACCGCGCAGCGCTCGGGGACGGGTCGGGCGATGAGACGGCCGTGCGGGAGCGGGCCGCCGCGGCGGCGCTCGCCGCCGCACGGGCGCTGCACCAGGAGGACGCGGCGGCCAGCACCAGGATGGCCGAGCACGGGCTGCGGCTGCTCGACGAGCTGCTGCCCGGCGGCAACCACCGCATCCTGACGCACTGCAACACCGGGGCGCTGGTGTCCGGCGGGGAGGGCACCGCCTTCGCCGTGGCGCTCGCCGCGCACCGGGCGGGGCGGCTGCGCCGGCTGTGGGTGGACGAGACGCGCCCGCTGCTGCAAGGCGCGCGGCTGACCGCGTACGAGGCGGCACGCAACGGGATGGCGTACACGCTGCTCACGGACAGCGCCGCGGGGTCGTTGTTCGCCGCCGGTGAGGTGGACGCCGTGCTCATCGGGGCGGACCGGATCGCCGCGGACGGTTCGGTGGCCAACAAGGTGGGGAGCTATCCGCTCGCCGTACTGGCCCGCTACCACCACGTGCCGTTCATCGTGGTGGCGCCGGTCACGACCGTGGATCCGGCGACTCCCGACGGGGCGTCCATCGAGGTGGAGCAGCGGGCAGGGCATGAAGTGACAGAGGTCACTGCGCCGCAGGCGCCGTTGGCCGGGATGGAGGCAGGAGGCGGAATTCCGGTGGCACCACTGGGGACGCAGGCGTACAACCCCGCGTTCGACGTGACGCCGCCGGACCTGGTGACGGCGATCGTCACCGAGTGGGGCGTTGTTTCGCCCGTGACAGGTGCGAGTCTGGGGGAGCTGTGTTCCAGGTCACGCCAGGTAACGATGAGCTAATGGGATGATGTGGTCCATGAAGGGACGAGTCCTTGTCGTCGACGACGACACCGCACTGGCCGAGATGCTCGGCATTGTGCTGCGTGGTGAAGGTTTTGAGCCGTCGTTCGTGGCTGACGGCGACAAGGCGCTGGCCGCTTTCCGTGAGACCAAGCCCGATCTGGTTCTCCTCGACCTGATGCTGCCCGGCCGGGACGGCATCGAGGTGTGCCGCCTGATCAGGGCGGAGTCCGGGGTGCCAATCGTGATGCTCACGGCCAAGAGCGACACCGTCGATGTGGTCGTGGGCCTGGAGTCGGGCGCGGACGACTACATCGTGAAGCCGTTCAAGCCGAAGGAGCTCGTGGCCCGTATCCGGGCGCGGCTGCGGAGGTCGGAGGAGCCCGCCCCCGAGCAGTTGGCCATAGGTGACCTGGTCATCGATGTGGCCGGGCACTCGGTGAAGCGGGACGGGCAGTCGATCGCGCTGACGCCGCTGGAGTTCGACCTGCTGGTCGCTCTCGCGCGCAAGCCGTGGCAGGTGTTCACGCGTGAGGTGCTCCTGGAGCAGGTCTGGGGCTACCGGCACGCGGCGGACACCCGTCTGGTGAACGTGCATGTGCAGCGGCTGCGCTCGAAGGTCGAGAAGGACCCCGAGCGTCCGGAGATCGTGGTGACCGTCCGTGGCGTCGGTTACAAGGCCGGACCGAGCTGACGTGACCCGGGACAGTGCCGCTTCGGCGCCCGGGAAGCCGGGGTCTCGTCCGGAGCGGCCTGTGGGGACGGCGGCCGGGCGTGGCTCCTGGCCGCGCCGGGTCATGGACGGCGGGCTGCTGCTCCAGGGCGGGATGAACGGCAGCCCGGTGCTGCGCCTGTTCACCCGCTGGGTGCGGCGCCCGCTGCTGCCCGCGATGCGGCTGTGGCGGCGCAACATCCAGTTGAAGGTGGTCGTCACCACGCTGCTGATGTCGCTCGGCGTGGTGCTGCTGCTCGGCATCGTCGTCATCGGCTCGGTGCGCAACGGCCTGCTCGACGCGAAGGTGAAGGCGTCGCAGAGCCAGGCCGAGGGCGGGTTCCGCGCGGCCAAGGACAGGGCGGACGCGGCGGTGGCCGGGGTGCGCGGCGGCACGTCCGACGACAGCCGCACCAACCAGATCTCCAAGAGCTGGCTGAACGACCTCGTCACCCAGCTCTCCAGCGGCGGCAAGGGCGCCTTCGACGTGGTGACGCTCAGCCCGGGCGACGCCGGCAGCGGCGACGGACGCGGGCCGCGCGGCTCCGGGGGCGTGGTGCCGGACCGCAGCGTGCCCGACGACCTGCGCGCGCGGGTCGACCGGATGACCGGCGCGTCCCAGAAGTACACCCGGATCGTCTACGACGGCGGCGCGGAACCCCAGCCAGGCCTGGTCATCGGCAAGCGGCTCACCGACCCGCAGGGCCACGCCTACCAGCTCTACTACCTCTTCCCGCTGACGCAGGAGGAGAAGTCGCTCGGACTGGTGAAGGGCACGCTCGCGACGGCGGGACTCTTCGTGGTCGTGCTGCTCGGCGCCATCGCCTGGCTCGTCGTGCGGCAGGTCGTCACACCTGTGCGGATGGCGGCGGGCGTGGCCGAGCGGCTCTCCGCGGGACGCCTCCAGGAACGTATGAAGGTGACCGGTGAGGACGACATCGCGCGCCTCGGTGAAGCCTTCAACAAGATGGCGCAGAACCTGCATCTGAAGATCCAGCAACTGGAGGATCTGTCCCGGATGCAGCGGCGGTTCGTGTCCGACGTGAGCCATGAGCTGCGGACGCCGCTGACGACCGTACGGATGGCCGCCGATGTCATCCACGAGGCGCGGGCCGACTTCGACCCGGTGACCGCGCGCTCCGCGGAGCTGCTGGCCGATCAGTTGGACCGGTTCGAGTCGCTGCTGGCCGACCTTCTGGAGATCAGCCGGTTCGACGCCGGTGCGGCCGCGCTGGAGGCCGAGCCGATAGATCTGCGTGAGGTGGTCCGCCGGGTCGTCGGCGGCGCCGAGCCGCTGGCCGAGCGCAAGGGCACGCACATACGGGTCGTAGGCGACGAGCAGCCGGTGGTGGCCGAGGCGGACGCGCGCCGCGTGGAGCGCGTCCTGCGCAACCTGGTCGTGAACGCCGTGGAGCACGGTGAGGGCAAGGACGTCGTGGTGCGGCTCGCGGCCGCGGGCGGCGCGGTCGCCGTCGCCGTGCGCGACTACGGGGTCGGGCTGAAGCCGGGCGAGGCGACGCGGGTCTTCAGCCGGTTCTGGCGGGCCGACCCGGCACGCGCGCGTACCACCGGTGGCACCGGGCTCGGCCTGTCGATCGCCCTGGAGGACGCGCGGCTGCACGGCGGCTGGCTCCAGGCGTGGGGGGAGCCGGGCGGCGGTTCGCAGTTCCGGCTCACCTTGCCGCGGACGGCGGACGAGGCGCTGCGCGGTTCGCCGATACCGCTGGAGCCGGAGGACTCGCGGCGGGGCCGTGAGCCCGGTGACGCGGGATCGTCGTCCGGCGAGGGCAGGAAGCTGGCGACGGTGCCGGCGCAGACGACGCACGGGGCGGCACAGGCGCCGATAGCGCCGCGACCGGCGCAGACCGCGGTCTCCGCCGACCCGACGGCGCTGCCGGGCAGCGGCGCGCGCGTGGTCTCCCGCGGCGGCATCAGCCAGGGCGAGGGCGCGGCGGGCGTGCCGCGTCAGCCGGGAGCGGACGAGGGCGGCCCGGAGGAGACGCGCGCCGGTGGCGGTGCGTGGCGGGACGACGTGGCGGTGGGCGGACGCCGCGACCCGGACCAGGACGAGCGCGGCGAGGGAAGCGGTGGTGGCGGTCGTGGCTGAGCAGCGGGTGTCGCGTCGGGGGCGCCGGACACGGGCGGGGGCCTTCGCCGCCTGCGGTGCGGTCGTGCTGGCCGGGTGCGCGTCGATGCCGGACAGCGGTGGGCTCGAATCGGTCGAGGCGTCGCAGCGGCCGGACTCGCAGGTGCGCGTCTTCGCGCTGCCGCCGCGCGACGGAGCCACCCCCACGAGCGTCGTCGACGGCTTCCTGGAGGCCCTGACCAGTGACGATCCCTCGTACGCGATGGCACGCAAGTATCTGACGCCGCAGGCCGCGAAGGGCTGGAAGCCGGGGCGGAAGACCGTCGTGCTCGCCGACGCGCCGAGCGCGCGGCCCGTCGGGCGGCAGAACGACGGGGACGAGGGACAGCTCTTCGAACTGTCGGGCCAGCAGGTCGCCACGGTCGATCAGCAGCAGGCGTACCAGCCGGAGTCGGGCCAGTACGACGCGAACCTGCATCTGTCCCTGGTCAAGACCGCCAAGGGAAACCAGTGGCGGATCGACAGCCTGCCGACGGGTGTCGTGCTCGGTGAGTCCGACTTCCAGCGCATCTATCAGTCCGTCAACAAGTACTACTACGCGGTGGATTCGGTCTCCGAGGAGCAGGCCCCGCAGAAGCAGCTCGTCGCCGACCCCGTCTTCGTGCGGCAGTGGACGGACCCGCTGACCGAGACGGTCAAGGAGGTCCTCGCCGGGCCGACGCGCTGGCTGGACCGCGGGGTGCGGACGGCGTTCCCGACCGGCGCGGGGCTGAAGGACGGCGTGCAGTCGCTGGCCCCGGACGACGCGAACAAGCTGACCGTGCCGCTGAACAAGCACGCGGAAGCGGTCACCCCGACCAAGTGCAAGGAGATGGCGGCCCAACTGCTGTTCTCCCTGCGGGACCTGTCGTCGTCGAGCGTGAACGAGGTCGAACTCAAGCGGGCCGACGGCCGCTACATGTGCGCGCTGAGCGAGTCCGAGGCCGACGCCCTGGTGGCGCCGCGCAGGTCCGCCGCCCTGGACGACCAGTACTTCCTGGACGGCAAGGGCCGCCTGGTGCGGATGCCGGGCAACAGCAGTTCCGACCGGGACCCGGAGCGGGTGCAGGGGCCGCTGGGCGAGGGCGAGCAGCCCTTGCGTTCCGTGGCGGTCTCCCGGGACCAGGAGCGTGCGGCGGTCGTGTCGAGCGACGGGCGGTCGTTGTACGTGGCGT
This sequence comes from Streptomyces sp. NPDC102406, assembly GCF_044765725.1. NCBI lineage: Bacteria > Bacillati > Actinomycetota > Actinomycetes > Kitasatosporales > Streptomycetaceae > Streptomyces > Streptomyces sp. NPDC102406. Next base: position 11,139 of record NZ_JBIWKP010000005.1, read on the forward strand.
CGTTCGTCAGCAGCGCCTCCCTGGGTGACGCGCTGGTGCGCAGCCATGCCGTGGGTGCGAAGGACGGTCTGTCCACGCCCAGTTGGGACGGGCGCGGCGATCTGTGGGTGGCCGACCGGGACCCCAGGAATCCGCGGCTGCTCGTGTTCGGGCAGGGCCTCGGCGACAAGATGCGGCAGGTGTCCGTCGAAGGGCTGGCCGACAGCGTGCGGATCGAGGCGGTCAAGATGTCCGCCGACGGGGCGCGGGCCGCGCTCCTGGTGCGGGAGAAGGGCACGACGTCACTGCGCATCGGCCGCGTCGAGCGGCAGTCCGACGGGGACGGCGGCATCGACTACTCGGTGGCCGACCTGCGTGTCGCCGCGCCGGAGATGGAGGACGTGACGGCCGTGTCGTGGGCGGGCGGCAGCCGGCTCGTGGTGGTCGGCCGGGAGGCCGGTGAGCTCCAGCAGATGCGGTACGTGCAGTCCGACGGATCCACCCCGACCGGGCAGGCCCTGCCCGGACTGACCCGGGTGAGCGAGATCGCGGCGTCCGAGGACGACCGGTTGCCGCTCCTCGCGCACTCGGACGACGGCATCGTGCGGTTGCCCTCCGGGGCGGCGTGGCAGTCGGTGCTGAAGGACGGGACGGCGCCGGTCTACCCGGGATAGTCCCCCGCCCCGTGCCCGCCGGAGAGCGGGCGGAGCACCCCTGCCTGTCAGCGCGGGCCAGTTGTCCACAGGCCGTTGTCCACAGGGGTGGTGGCCCGGCGGGCGGGTTGGCACAGTGGGGGGATGCGGGGGTGGTGGCAGGACCTCTCCGACTTGGTGCTGCCGGCTCAGTGCGCAGGCTGCGGCAGGTCTCGTACGTCGCTGTGCGCGCGGTGCACGGCGGCGTTGCGCGGCGCTGCGCCCAGCCGGGTGCGACCGCGACCGGCACCGCCCCGGCTGCCCGTCGTGCACGCGGCGGCGCCCTACCGGGACGCCGTGCGGGCCGTGCTGCTCGCCCACAAGGAGCGCGGCGCCCTGGGCCTCGCCCGCCCGCTGGGCACGGCGCTCGCCGGGGCGGTGCGGGCCGGGCTGCCCGGACAGGGACCCGGCCGGGGTGGCACCGAGGCCGGGGTCGTGGCGCTCGTGCCGGTGCCGTCCGCTCCCGGCGCCGTGCGGGCGCGCGGGCACGATCCGATGCGGCGGATCGCGTACGCGGCGGCGGCCGAGCTGCGGCGGTCCGGGGTGCCCGCCAGGGTGCTGCCCGTGCTGCGGCAGCGGCGCCCGGTGGCCGACCAGGCGGGGCTCGACGCCGCGCAACGGCTCGCGAATGTGACCGGTGCGCTGGAGGTGGCGGGCGGGAGCGGCGGGCTGTTCGCGGAAATTGGCCGGATCGTGCTGGTCGACGACCTCATGACGACCGGGGCTTCGCTGGCGGAGGCGGCGCGCGTACTCGGTGCTTTGAGGCGTTCCGTATCGGGTAGCGGAGAAGACAGCGAGGGCGGTGCGGGCCGGGAACGGGCCCGGACGGAGCCCGGAATACCGAGCGGTCCGACCATGATCGAAGCGGCGGTGATCGCCGCTTCTCCGGATTCTTTCGAAATAAACCGGAACTGAACGCCAATCTGCGTCGTTGCAGGTAGTGAGAGGGTTATTTCATCTGAATGGAGGTACGTGCCCGTAGAGGGTGACGACATCCGTCCGGGCGAGATATGTTCGGATGTGAGGAACTTGGCCGAGAAAGGCCGGGAAAGGCAGCCGCCTTACCTCGCATATCGGAATGCCGTGCCATGGGTTCGCGTGGAGATTCAGCAATCACCCTGGCCGGTGGGGTGGAGACCTTGCCCGCGGGGGAGGAGGAGGTGGAAGTCACCGAGTCCGAGGCTCCGGAAGTGGCCGGAGCCTGGTGCAAAAGGGAAATGCTCCGCCGCAGCGGCGGAGCGATCCGGGAACGGAGTTCTGCGTGGACATCGTCGTCAAGGGCCGCAAGACCGAGGTGCCGGAGCGGTTCCGCAAGCACGTGGCCGAGAAGCTGAAGCTGGAGAAGATCCAGAAGCTCGACGGCAAGGTGATCAGCCTCGACGTCGAGGTGTCCAAGGAGCCCAACCCCCGACAGGCCGACCGGTGCGACCGCGTGGAGATCACGCTGCGCACGCGCGGTCCGGTCATCCGGGCGGAGGCCGCCGCCAGCGACCCGTACGCGGCGCTCGACCTCGCCACGGACAAGCTGGACGCACGGTTGCGCAAGGAGCACGGCAAGCGGTCGACCAGGCGCGGTACCAAGCGGATCTCGGCGGCCGAGGTGGCCGAGGTGGTCCCGGACGCGGCGACGCTCAACGGGGACGGTTCGATCGCCAGGACCGAGACCGAGACCGACGGCGTACCGACCACCAGGATCGGCCCGCTGGAGGTCCAGGGCGAAGGCCCGCTCGTCGTGCGCGAAAAGACGCACGTGGCCGCGCCCATGACGCTCGACCAAGCGCTCTACGAGATGGAATTGGTCGGGCACGACTTTTATCTGTTCGTCGACTCCGAGACCAAGGAACCGAGCGTCGTCTACCGGCGCCACGCTTACGACTACGGCGTCATCCACCTCAGCACCGACCCGATGGTGACCGACACCGAGACCCGCAGCGCCGACGCGGGTGACGCCATCGGCGGCTGAGCCCGCCCGGGCACGGCTGTCCGAAAACCGGCCGAAAAACCACTCATCCGGTGCCCCTGGAGTGCGCGTGCGCCCCCGGGGGCACCGCTGTGCGACCCCCCGGTGCACCGCACGGTCGCCGCGCGGACGCCTCGGCATGAAATCATGGCCGAGCCGGTTCAACCGGCCTGTCGGCGCCTCGGGTTGGTGCGGCAGAGGAAGACGGGCCACGGCCTTCAGGGGGAGGAACGATGGCGGACAGCTTCGGACCGATGCGGAGCGAGAGCGCCGGCGCTGCCGACGACGGCTCCGGCATGGGACCGGACGCGGGCTCCCCGCGCAAGGAACCCATCCGGGTCCTTGTGGTCGACGACCACGCGCTGTTCCGGCGCGGTCTTGAGATCGTCCTCGCGGCCGAGGAGGACATCCAGGTCGTCGGTGAGGCGGGCGACGGGGCGGAGGCGGTGGACAAGGCGGCCGATCTGCTGCCCGACATCATCCTCATGGACGTACGGATGCCCAAGAGAGGCGGCATCGAGGCGTGCACCTCCATCAAGGAGGTGGCGCCCAGCGCCAAGATCATCATGCTGACGATCAGCGACGAGGAGGCCGACCTCTACGACGCGATCAAAGCGGGCGCGACCGGTTATCTCCTCAAGGAGATCTCCACCGACGAGGTGGCCACGGCCATTCGCGCGGTGGCCGACGGGCAGTCGCAGATCAGTCCCTCGATGGCGTCGAAACTGCTCACCGAGTTCAAGTCGATGATCCAGCGCACCGACGAGCGTCGGCTCGTGCCCGCGCCCCGGCTGACCGACCGGGAGCTGGAGGTGCTCAAGCTCGTCGCCACCGGGATGAACAACCGGGACATCGCCAAGGAGTTGTTCATCTCGGAGAACACCGTGAAGAACCACGTGCGCAACATCCTGGAGAAGCTCCAGTTGCACTCCCGGATGGAAGCCGTGGTCTACGCGATGCGCGAGAAGATCCTGGAGATCCGCTAGCGCGGTGCCTGTCCCGGCGCCTGGCCCACCGCCGCGACCAGGGACTGCCTGAGGGGCGCGTCCGCCATGCGCTCCACCCGGACGCTGTCGCAGCCGACCCAGCTCGCCGCCTCCCACAGCGCCTGAGCGACCGCCGGGACCGCCTTCGGGCCGTCCGCGGAGACCTGTCTGGCGACCAGCGTCGTGCCCTCGCGGGCCGGGTCGACCCGGCCCACCAGACGGCCGCCGGCCAGGACCGGCATCGCGAAGTAGCCGTGGATCCGCTTCGGCTTGGGCACGTACGCCTCCAGGCGGTGGGTGAAACCGAAGATCCGCTCGGTGCGCGCCCGCTCCCAGACCAGGGAGTCGAAGGGCGACAGGAGCGTGGTGCGGTGACGGCCGCGCGGGACCGTCGCCAGAGCCGCCGGATCGGCCCAGGCCGGTTTGGACCAGCCCCGCACCGTCACCGGGACCAGACCGGTGGACTCGATCACCGCGTCGAACTGCTCGCTCCTCAGACGGTGGTAGTCCGCGATGTCCGCGCGCGTGCCGACCCCCAGCGCCTCGCCCGCCTGACGGACCAGGCGGCGCAGGCACTCCTGGTCGTCGAGGTCGTCGTGCAGCAGCTCGGCGGGGATCGCGCGCTCCGCCAGGTCGTAGACCCGCTTCCAGCCGCGCCGCTCCACGCAGACCACCTCGCCGTACATCAGGGCGCGCTCGACGGCGACCTTCGACTCCGACCAGTCCCACCACTCGCCCTTGTTCTTCGCGCCGCCCAACTCCGTGGCGGTGAGCGGGCCTTCGGTACGCAACTGCTTGATCACCTGCTCGTAGGCACCGTCGGGCAGGTCGTGGTGCCAGTGCGGGCGGGTGCGGTAGGCGCGGCGGCGGAACGCGAAGTGCGGCCACTCCTCGATGGGCAGGACGCAGGCCGCGTGCGACCAGTACTCGAAGGCGTGCCGGTCGCTCCAGTACGCCGTCTCGACGCTCCTGCGGCCGACCGCGCCGAGGCGTGCGTACGGGATCAGCTCGTGGGAGCGGGCCAGCACCGAGATGGTGTCGAGCTGCACCGCGCCGAGGTGGCGCAACACGCCGCGGACGCCGCCCTTGCGGTTCGGGGCGCCGAGGAATCCCTGGGCGCGCAGCGCGATGCGGCGGGCTTCGTCGGCGGACAGCTCGGCGGCGGGACGCGGCAAGGTCGTCATACCGGAAACGATAGAGGCGGCCACTGACAGTCAGGCCGGGGCGCCAGGTGCGGCCGTCGAGCGTCAGGCCGGGGCGCCAGGTGCGGCCGTCGAGCATCAGGCCGGGGCACAAGGTGCGGCCGTCGAGCGTCAGGCCGGGGCGGGCAGATAGGGCAGGGGGCCCGGCAGGCCCAGGTCGGAGGGGAGCAGGGCGCCGATCCAGCAGTCGCGCAGCACCGCCTTGTTGAGCAGGCCCGAGCGCAGCACGCCCTCGATGGTGAAGCCGGCCTTCTCGGCGACCTTGCGCGAGGCCGCGTTGCCCTTCTCGGCCCGCCACTCCAGACGCGTACAGGCCAGGTCGGTGAAGGCCCAGCGGGCCAGGCACAGGACGGCCTCCGTCATGTAGCCGCGGCCCCGGTGCTCCTTGGCCGTCCAGTAGCCGACCTCCCAGGCGCCCGCGCGCGGGTGGTGCAGCGAGACCGCGCCCAGGACGGGGCCGTGCTCCTCGGTGCGCACGGCGAACGTGTACTCGGTGTCGGTGCGCCAGCCCTCCGTGACGACGCGCAGGACGAAGTGTTCGGCGTCCACGCGCGCGTACGGCGAGGGAACCGGTACCCAGCGCTGGATCTCGGGGTCCTGGACCGCCGCGCACACCTCGTCGATGTCGGCGGGCTCGAAGGTGCGCAGTCTCAGGCGGCCGGTGGTCAGTGTCACGGGGTCCATCGCCCGATTCTGCTCGGGGCCGGGGCAGGATGCCATGACTTTTCATGCCCCTTACCGGCACCTTCCGAGGGCCCTGTCCGTTGGACCTCACGGCAGACCTCCCGGCGCGGCGGGGTCCTCGCATACGATGGCCGTTGCTCAGGCTGTCGCTTGAGTAACCGACCGTGCCAGGCCCGACCGGCAAGGAGACCAACCGCGTGTCCGTCCTCCAGAAGATCATGCGTGCAGGCGAAGGCAAGATCCTGCGCAAGCTGCACCGCATCGCGGACCAGGTCAACTCCATCGAAGAGGACTTCGAGAGCCTCTCCGACGCCGAGCTGCGCGCCCTCACGGATGAGTACAAGCAGCGCTACCAGGACGGCGAGTCCCTCGACGACCTGCTCCCCGAGGCCTTCGCCACCGTGCGCGAGGCCGCCCGGCGCGTCCTCGGCCAGCGCCCCTACGACGTGCAGCTCATGGGTGGCGCCGCGCTCCACCTCGGTTACGTGGCCGAGATGAAGACCGGTGAGGGCAAGACCCTGGTCGGCACCCTGCCGACGTATCTCAACGCGCTGTCCGGCAAGGGCGTTCACCTGATCACGGTCAACGACTACCTGGCCGAGCGCGACTCCGAGATGATGGGCCGCGTCCACAAGTTCCTGGGTCTGAGCGTCGGCTGCATCCTGGCGAACATGACGCCGGCGCAGCGCCGCGAGCAGTACAACTGCGACATCACCTACGGCACGAACAACGAGTTCGGCTTCGACTACCTGCGCGACAACATGGCGTGGTCCCAGGACGAGCTCGTCCAGCGCGGCCACAACTTCGCGGTGGTCGACGAGGTCGACTCCATCCTCGTCGACGAGGCCCGTACACCGCTGATCATCTCCGGCCCCGCCGACCAGGCGACCAAGTGGTACGGCGACTTCGCCAAGCTCGTCACCCGCCTGAAGAAGGGCGAGCCGGGCAACCCGCTCAAGGGCATCGAGGAGACGGGCGACTACGAGGTCGACGAGAAGAAGCGCACCGTCGCCATCCACGAGCCCGGTGTCGCCAAGGTCGAGGACTGGCTGGGCATCGACAACCTCTACGAGTCGGTGAACACCCCGCTCGTGGGGTACCTGAACAACGCCATCAAGGCCAAGGAACTCTTCAAGAAGGACAAGGACTACGTCGTCATCGACGGCGAAGTCATGATCGTCGACGAGCACACCGGCCGTATCCTCGCCGGCCGCCGTTACAACGAGGGCATGCACCAGGCGATCGAGGCGAAGGAAGGGGTGGACATCAAGGACGAGAACCAGACGCTCGCGACGATCACCCTGCAGAACTTCTTCCGCCTCTACGACAAGCTCTCCGGCATGACCGGTACGGCGATGACCGAGGCCGCCGAGTTCCACCAGATCTACAAGCTCGGTGTCGTCCCGATCCCGACGAACAAGCCGATGGTCCGCAAGGACCAGCCCGACCTGATCTACCGCACCGAGGTCGCCAAGTTCGACGCGGTCGTCGACGACATCGCGGAGAAGCACGAGAAGGGCCAGCCGATCCTCGTCGGCACGACGTCGGTCGAGAAGTCCGAGTACCTCTCGCAGCAGCTCAGCAAGCGCGGCATCCAGCACGAGGTGCTGAACGCCAAGCAGCACGACCGTGAGGCGACGATCGTCGCGCAGGCCGGCCGCAAGGGCGCCGTCACCGTCGCCACGAACATGGCGGGCCGTGGTACCGACATCAAGCTCGGCGGCAACCCCGACGACCTCGCCGAGGCCGAGCTGCGCCAGGCGGGCCTCGACCCCGTCGAGCACGTGGAGGAGTGGGCCGCGGCCCTCCCCGCCGCCCTGGAGCGGGCCGAGCAGGCCGTCAAGGCGGAGTTCGAGGAGGTCAAGGAGCTCGGTGGGCTCTACGTCCTCGGCACGGAGCGGCACGAGTCGCGGCGTATCGACAACCAGTTGCGCGGTCGTAGCGGCCGTCAGGGCGACCCCGGCGAGTCCCGCTTCTACCTGTCGCTCGGCGACGACCTGATGCGGCTCTTCAAGGCGCAGATGGTCGAGCGCGTCATGTCGATGGCGAACGTGCCGGACGACGTGCCGATCGAGAACAAGATGGTGACGCGGGCCATCGCCTCCGCCCAGTCGCAGGTCGAGCAGCAGAACTTCGAGACGCGTAAGAACGTCCTGAAGTACGACGAGGTGCTGAACCGGCAGCGCGAGGTGATCTACGGCGAGCGCCGCCGCGTCCTGAAGGGCGAGGACCTGCACGAGCAGGTGCAGCACTTCATGGACGACACGATCGACGCCTACATCGGTGCCGAGACCGCCGAGGGCTTCGCCGAGGAGTGGGACCTCGACCGGCTGTGGGGCGCCTTCCGGCAGCTCTACCCGGTCAAGGTGACGGTGGAGGAGCTGGAGGAGGAGGCCGGTGACCGGGCCGGGCTGACCGCCGAGTTCATCGCCGAGGCCGTCAAGGACGACATCCACGCCCAGTACGCGGAGCGCGAGGAGCAGCTCGGCTCCGAGATCATGCGTGAGCTGGAGCGCCGCGTGGTCCTCTCCGTGCTCGACCGCAAGTGGCGTGAGCACCTCTACGAGATGGACTACCTCCAGGAGGGCATCGGTCTGCGGGCCATGGCGCAGAAGGACCCGCTGGTCGAGTACCAGCGCGAGGGCTTCGACATGTTCAACGCCATGATGGAGGGCATCAAGGAGGAGTCCGTCGGCTACCTGTTCAACCTGGAGGTCCAGGTCGAGCAGCAGGTCGAGGAGGTCCCGGTCGAGGACGCGGCGCCCGTCACGTCGCTCGACAAGGAGGACGCGGTGCCCGCGCAGGCCGGTTCGCGTCCGGAGATCCGGGCCAAGGGCCTGGACGCTCCGCAGCGGCCGGACCGGCTGCACTTCCAGGCGCCGAATGCCGAGGGCGGTGTCGACGAGGGTGACTTCGTGACCGAGGACGGGCCGCGCCGGTCCGAGGCCGACGGTCTGACCCGCGCCGAGCGCAGGAAGCAGTCGAAGGGCCGCCGCCGCAAGAAGTGACCGCGGCGACAGTGATGACGTAGAAGGGCCGGGCACGGTGTGCCCGGCCCTCTTGCGTTCAGTGGGTCTCCCTGGGCGGGCGCCCGTCGAGCTCCACCGCCGTGACGCGCCAGCGGTGGTCGGAGGAGAGGTGGAGGCGGAAGGCGAGGGCGTGCAGGCGCGGACCGGCCGTGATGCGGGCGAACACCTCGTAGGTGCCGGTGGCCGGTTCGAAGTGGCCGATGCGGTGGATCGTCGGGCGGCGTCCGCCGGTGCCGAGCGAGCGGCGGGCCACCAGCCACAGCAGATCGTCGTAGGCCCGGTCCGCGGCGTGCCGGGCGAACCAGTGCGGGGGCCGGTGGCCGGACAGGACCAGGAGCAGGCGCTGGGTGAAGAGTTCGGTCGGGTGCGGCGGGGCCTGCGGCGGCACCCGGCGGTCGGCCGGGCGGCGGGAGTCCCGGCGGGACGGGGGCCGGGTGGTTCCTCGGGGACCCTGCCTCGTCATCACCTTCTGCACATCGCCTCCGGATACCAGTCAGTAACTTTTGGGTGTGAGGACCTTCTACGGCGTCCCGCGAAGCCCCGGCAAGAGGCGCGGGACGGGGTGCGCGGGGGCCGGACGGTTCACTTATCCGGGTGACGGGAGGGCGGGCGGGGCCCGTGGCCGGGCGGGTGGGCCGGGTCGTCCGGCGCTCCCGGCTTGACGTGCGGGCGAGGTTCGGCCGGCAGCCCGAAGGGGGACTCCCACCCGTATCCTGGAGGCCCTCGGTCCACGAAGGCCGACCCCGAAGACTGACCACGACAAGACGACGAAAGCGGCCGGCCATGCGCGTGTACGTACCTCTGTCCCTGCCCCGACTCGCAGAGGCGTACAAGGCGGGCGAGCTGGGCCCGGCGCCGTTCACCGCCTACGCCGTGACGCCCGCGCTGCGCGAGTGGTACCTCTCCGACGACATCGAGGAGCTGGAGTACGCGGCCCTCAACCGCGCCGCGCTCGCCTCGCTGCGGCTGCTCGCCGGGGAGCCCGACGCGGCGCGGCGGCGGGTCGTCGTCGCCGTGGACGTGGCGGACAGGGCCGCCGTCGTCGATCCCGACAGCGGGCTCGACCCGACCGCGCTCGGCGAGGTGACCGTGCGCGAGGCCGTGCCGCTGGCCAAGGCCGCCTCCGTGCACGTGGACGCCGACGACGCCGAGGCCGACGTCACCGCCGCGGCCGACGCGCTCGGCGCCGCCGACCACGGGGACGACGACGCCCAGTTCGTCGTGGACGGGGCCGAGGACCACGAGCTGCTGTGGTTCGCCACCCAGGAGATCGCCAACCTGGTGGGCCGCGGCGACTGACGCCGGGCAACTGACGCCGGGCGACCGACGCCCGGTGACCGACGCCGGGCAACCGACGCCTGGTGACTGACGCCTGGCTGACCAGGGGAGTCACCGGGCCTGGAAGGGTACGTTCTTACGCATGGGGAAGCACACAGCCGCGGCGCACATCGTCTGGGACTGGAACGGGACGCTGTTCCACGACAACGACGCCATCATCCGCGCCACCAACGCCGCGTTCCAGGAGATCGGGCTCCCGCCGATCACGTTGGAGAAGTACCGCGCGCTGTACTGCGTGCCGGTGCCCAAGTTCTACGAGCGGTTGATGGGTCGGCTGCCCACCGCGGCCGAGTGGCTCATGATGGACGAGGCGTTCCACCGGCACTACGCCACGCACTCCGTGGCGTGCGGCCTCGCCGACGGTGTGGAGCCGCTGCTCGCCGGATGGCAGGACGCGGGGCGCAGCCAGTCCATCCTCAGCATGTACCAGCATGAGCAACTGGTGCCGCTCGTCAGCCAGTTGGGCATCACCGAGCGGTTCGTGCGGATCGACGGGCGGACCGGTCCTTCCGGTGGCAGCAAGGCCGAGCACATGGTGCGGCACCTGGGGGCGCTGCGGGGCGTGGCGCCGGAGCGCACTGTCGTCATCGGGGACGCGGCGGACGACGCCGTCGCCGCGCTGGGCGCGGGCGCGCGGGCCGTGCTCTACACCGGTGGCTCGCACAGCAGGGCCAGCCTCGAAGGGGTGGGGGCGCCCGTCGTGGACACACTCGCGGAGGCGGTCCGCGAGGCGGAACGGCTCGTGGCGGCGGCCTGAGCGATCCCTCGGCGCCGGCCGGTCGCGGCTGGCGCTGCTGAGCGGAGGCTTCTGCCGCGACTTCGTTCACGCTCCGCAGCCTGCTGCGTACTCTGTGATGGGTGTGGTGGTGCGCCGGGGCGGAATGATGTGACGGGGGGCGGGGAGCATGGGGTTCGGCTTCGGGCAGCGGCGCGGCGGTCAACTGCCGGTCGAGGTGACCTCGTTCGTCGGCAGGTCGGACGAGCTGGCGCGGGTGCGGGGCGCGTTCGAGCGGGCCAGGCTGGTGACGCTGGTGGGGCCCGGGGGCGTCGGCAAGAGCCGTACGGCGCTGCGGGCGGCGGCCGGTCTCGGCGAGCGGTTCCCCGACGGCGTCTGGCTGGTCGAGCTGAGCGCGCTGCGCGACCCCGAGCTGGTCCCGGTGACGCTCGCCGCCGTGCTCCAACTGCCCGAGCAGGTCGGCATGGAGCCGCTCGACGCGATCGTCGAGCACTTGCGCGGGCGACAGCTCCTCATCGTCCTCGACACGTGCGAGCACCTTGTCGACGCGTGCGCCATGCTCGCCGACGTGCTGTTGCGGGAGGCGGCCGGGGTGAGCGTCCTCGCCACCAGCAGGCAGCCGCTCGACGTGCCCGGCGAACACTGCTGCGCCATCGCCCCACTCGGTCCCGACGACGCCCTGGAGCTGTTCGTGCAGCGCGCCGCGGCGGTCGTGCCCGGGTTCGCCGTGACCGACGCGAACCGCGGACGACTCGGTGCGCTGGCGGCCAGGCTGGACGGGATCCCGCTCGCTCTCGAACTGGCCGCGGTGCGCTTGCGGGCCGTGCCCCTTGAGCAGTTGACCGAGCGGCTCGGGCAGCGGTTCGAGGTGCTGACGGGCGGGCGGCGCACCGCGCTGTCGCGCCATCAGACCCTGCGCACGGCCATCGGCTGGTCGCACGAACTGTGCACGCCGCGGGAGCGGCTGTTGTGGGCCCGGCTCTCGGTCTTCGCGGGCTCCTTCGAGCTGTCGGCCGCCGAAGAGGTGTGCGCGGGCGGCGAGCTGACGGCCGGTGACGTCCTGGAGTGCCTGATCGGGCTCGTCGACAAGTCCGTCGTCCAGCGCATCGGGGAGAACGGCGGCCGGTACCGGCTGCTCGACACGATCCGGGAGTACGGCGCCGAGTGGCTGGCGGAGTCCGGGCAGGGCGACGCCGCGCGGGAGCGGCACTTCACGTACTACCGGGAACTCGGCCGACGCTACTGGGACGAGTTCCTGACCGCCGCGCAGCCCGCGCACTACCGGGTGCTGCGCACCGAGCAGTCCGATCTGCGGGCCGCACTCGAATACGCGTACGGCAGTGCGGGGTCGGTGGCCCAGGGGCTGTGGCTCGCCACGCAGCTCGGGCCCTACTGGCGGGCGCTCGGGGCGCTCTCCGAGGGCCGCTACTGGATCGAGAAGGGGCTCGCGCTCCTCGACGAGGTGGGGGAGGAGCAGGCGTGGGGGCGGTTCATGGTCGCCCTGTTCGCGGTGTGGTCCGGGGATCTGCCCGGCGCCCTGGAGCTGTTCCACCGGGCGGTCGCGGTGGCGCGGGCGGCGGGGCACGACCGGGTGGAGCTGTTCTGCGAGGCCTACCTCGGCGGCCTCGGCGCGCTGTCCGGGGAGCCCGACGGGCTCGCGGCGCTGGAGGACGCCCGGCAGCGGATCGTGGCGCGCGGCGACGGACTCGGCATCGCCGTCGTCCACTACGAGGCGGCGCTGCTCCTGGGCGTGCTCGGCGACACCGACGGTGCCCTGGAACTGTGCCGGACCGGGCTCGCGTACCTGGAGGGGACCGGCGAACGGCAGATGCTCGCCTCCACGCTGCTGGTGCAGGGGGTGATCCGCTGGCTCGCCGGGCAGCGCGAGGACGCCCTCGCGTCGCTGTGCCGGGCGCTGGAGGCCGCCGCCGAGGTGGAGGACATCCTGGTCGCCGCGATGTGCTGCCGCGGGCTCGCCTGGGCGGCGGCCCACGACAAGCGGTACGTGCGGGCCGCCTGGCTGCTCGGCTACGCGCAGCACGCGCGGCGGCTCGGGGCGGGGGACCCCATCGGCATGCTGCCCTCACTGTTCGAGGAGCAGGAGGCCGTGCTCGACGCCGTGCGGCGGGTGCTGGGCGACGAGGCGTTCCGGCGGTGGAGCGAGACGGGTGCGCGGCTCTCCGGGGCGCAGGTCCTCCAGGCGGTGCGGGCCGGGGCCGATACGCCCGGGCCCCGGGCGGCGGCCGGGCGGGGCGCCGGGGGCGGGATCGACGCGTTGACGCGGCGGGAGCGGGAGGTCGCCGCGCTGGTGGCGCGGGGCCTGTCCAACCGCGAGATCGCGGAGCGGCTGGTGATCTCCAAGCGGACCGCCGACGCGCACGTGGAGCACATCCTGGCGAAGCTCGGAGTGGGGTCCCGCACGGAGGTGCGGATCGAGGACGACCGGCCGCAGCCCCGCGACGAGGCCGCGCACTGACCCGGCCCCGCCGCCCCCTCCCCGGACCGCCGGGCTCCCGGACTCCCGGACTCCCGGTATCCCGGACTCCCGGACTCCTCCCGGTATCCCGGACTCCCGGACTCCCGGTATCCAGGTATCCAGGTATCTAGGTATACGGACATCCCGCCGCTACGCCGATATGCGTATACCCGGATCCCCGCGATATCGGTGCCCCGGTCGTCCGGAGGGCGGGAAGGTGGGGGAGTGCCGGGATGGTCCGGCGCGGACGCGCGGCGGGCGGTCGGGCAGTAATGGTCAACTCCCCACGGCTGTCGTGGCAACGGCCCCTCGCCGTGCCGGCCCGGACCATGGCACACCCGGGTGGCTGCCCTCGTCGGCGGGGCAGCCGCCCGCCCCGTACAGCTCGCCCGGACCCCGCGGGCTGTCGACCCGCCGGGGCCTTTCCGCGCCGCGCCGCCGACCGCCCCCGCGCCCTGGCACCTGGATGATTTCCGGGTGCCATTGGTCACACGGTGCCCTCGACGGGCCGATATCCGCCGTCGTGTCCGACGTGCCGCCGCCCCGCATTCCCGGCAGGAGGGCGCGGTTCTGTGCAGAGTGTCAAAGTTCCCCCCCTGCTTTTGTACACATACAGCTCATGACGGGCCCCCCGCGCGGAGCGATAGCCTTGTCCCGTGATCAGCGCGATAGCTCGCGGGGGCATCGTCGCCCCCTGTCCGCGCCGGGAGACCACGGTCCGCCACGCCGACCGTGCCCGGCGCTCAGTTACTGATCATTTCCGGCGGATGGCCAGTTCGTTGAAAATGGCGCAATACCGTCCGCTCTTCTCCCAATCCGGCATAACGTCGAGCCAGACCGGACACCCCGCGTCGCGGCGTTACGTCGACCGTTCCACCCACGTCACGTCTACGTCACGCAATGGCGCGCGACAGGAGCCAGAGGACCATGCAGACCAAGCTGGACGAAGCCAAGGCCGAGCTGCTCGCACGGGCGGCCCGGGTAGCTGAGAACAGCCCGGTAGGGGGGCACCTACCGACTGGGGCGACGGGCGAGGGCACTGCCGCCTGGGACCAGGAAACCGTGCTCGCGTTCCTCCAGCGCTACTACCTGCACACGGCACCCGAGGACCTGACGGACCGCGACCCGGTCGACGTCTTGGGCGCCGCCTATTCGCACTACCGGCTGGCCGAGAACCGGCCGCAGGGCACCGCGAACGTCAAGGTCCACACGCCGACCGTCGAGGAGAACGGCTGGACATGCAGCCACTCCGTCGTCGAGGTCGTCACCGACGACATGCCGTTCCTCGTGGACTCCGTGACCAATGAGCTGTCCCGGCAGGGACGCGGGATCCACGTCGTCATCCACCCGCAGGTCGTCGTCCGCCGCGACGTTACCGGCAAGCTCCAGGAAGTGCTGCCGGCCGGTACCACCGCCACGGGCCACGACGTCCTCACCGAGTCGTGGATCCACGTCGAGATGGACCGCGAGACCGACCGCGCCGACCTCAAGCAGATCACCGCCGACCTGCTGCGCGTCCTGTCCGACGTACGCGAGTGCGTCGAGGACTGGGAGAAGATGCGCGACGCGGCGCTGCGCATCGCCGACGAGCTGCCGGGCGAGCCCAAGGCGGGCGACCTGGACGACCAGGAGGTCGAGGAGGCCCGCGAGCTGCTGCGCTGGCTGTCCGCCGACCACTTCACGTTCCTCGGTTTCCGCGAGTACGACCTGACCGACGACGACTCGCTGGCCGCCGTGCCCGGCACCGGCCTCGGCATCCTGCGCGCCGACCCGCCCCACGAGGGCGAGGACCACCACCCGGTCTCGCCGTCCTTCAACCGGCTCCCCGCCGACGCCCGCGCCAAGGCCCGCGAGCACCGCCTCCTGGTGCTGACCAAGGCCAACAGCCGCGCCACCGTGCACCGGCCCAGCTACCTCGACTACGTGGGCGTGAAGAAGTTCGACGCCGAGGGCAACGTCGTCGGTGAGCGGCGCTTCCTCGGCCTCTTCTCCTCCGCCGCGTACACCGAGTCCGTGCGCCGCGTCCCCGTCATCCGCCGCAAGGTCGCCGAGGTCCTCAAGGGCGCGGGCTTCTCGCCCGCCAGCCACGACGGCCGCGACCTCATGCAGATCATGGAGACGTACCCGCGCGACGAGCTGTTCCAGACGCCCGCCGACGAGCTGCGTTCCATCGTCACCTCGGTCCTGTACCTCCAGGAGCGCCGCCGCCTCCGCCTCTACCTGCGCAAGGACGAGTACGGGCGCTACTACTCCGCGCTCGTCTACCTCCCGCGCGACCGCTACACCACGGGCGTGCGCCTGCGGATCATCGACATCCTCAAGGAGGAACTCGGCGGCACCAACGTCGACTTCACCGCCTGGAACACCGAGTCGATCCTCTCCCGGCTGCACTTCGTCGTCCGCGTCCCGCCCGGCACCGAGCTGCCGCTGCTCTCCGACGCCGACAAGGAGCGCATCGAGGCCCGGCTCGTGGAGGCCGCCCGCTCCTGGGCCGACGGCTTCGGCGAGGCGCTGAACGCCGAGTGCGGCGAGGAGCGCGCCGCCGAACTGCTGCGCCGCTACGGCTCCTCGTTCCCCGAGGGCTACAAGGCCGACCACTCGCCGCGCGCGGCCGTCGCCGACCTGGTCCACCTGGAGCAGCTCAAGCACGGCGGCAAGGACTTCGCGCTCTCCCTGTACGAGCCGGTGGGCGCCGCCCCCGGCGAGCGCCGCTTCAAGATCTACCGCACCGGCGCGCCCGTCTCCCTCTCCGCCGTCCTGCCGGTGCTCCAGCGCCTGGGCGTCGAGGTCACCGACGAGCGCCCCTACGAGCTGCGGTGCAGCGACCGTACGACCGCGTGGATCTACGACTTCGGCCTGCGCATGCCCCAGCCTGCGGGCGGCGGCGCCGACGACCTCGGCGCCGACGGCCGCGAGCGCTTCCAGGAGGCGTTCGCCGCGACCTGGACCGGGCTCGCCGAGAACGACGGCTTCAACTCCCTCGTGCTGCGCGCCGGGCTGAACTGGCGGCAGGCGATGGTGCTGCGCGCGTACGCCAAGTACCTGCGCCAGGCGGGCTCCACGTTCAGCCAGGACTACATGGAGGACACCCTCCGCAACAACGTCCACACGACCCGGCTGCTCGTCTCCCTCTTCGAGGCGCGGATGTCGCCCGAGCGGCAGCGGGCCGGCACCGAGCTGATCGACGGGCTGCTGGAGGAGCTCGACGGCGCCCTCGACCAGGTGGCCTCGCTCGACGAGGACCGCATTCTGCGGTCCTTCCTCACCGTCATCAAGGCGACGCTGCGTACGAACTTCTTCCAGAGCGCGAGCGAGGGAAGCGACAAGAGGGGTCAGGAGGCGGGGGGCGGGCAGCCGCACGCCTACGTCTCCATGAAGTTCGACCCGCAGGCCATCCCCGACCTGCCCGCGCCGCGGCCCGCGTACGAGATCTGGGTGTACTCGCCGCGCGTCGAGGGCGTGCACCTGCGCTTCGGCAAGGTCGCCCGCGGTGGTCTGCGCTGGTCCGACCGGCGTGAGGACTTCCGCACCGAGATCCTCGGCCTGGTCAAGGCGCAGATGGTGAAGAACACCGTCATCGTGCCGGTCGGCGCCAAGGGCGGCTTCGTCGCCAAGCAGCTCCCCGACCCGAGCGTGGACCGCGACGCATGGATGGCCGAGGGCATCCGCAGCTACAAGACGTTCATCTCGGCGCTGCTCGACATCACCGACAACCTGGTGGCCGGCGAGGTCGTCCCGCCCAACGACGTCGTGCGGCACGACGAGGACGACACGTACCTCGTGGTCGCGGCCGACAAGGGCACGGCGACCTTCTCCGACATCGCCAACGAGGTCGCGGGCAGCTACGACTTCTGGCTCGGCGACGCCTTCGCCTCCGGCGGTTCCGCCGGATACGACCACAAGGCCATGGGCATCACCGCGCGCGGCGCCTGGGAGTCCGTCGAGCGGCACTTCCGCGAGCTGGGCGTCGACACCCAGTCCGAGGACTTCACGGTCGTCGGCGTCGGCGACATGAGCGGCGACGTGTTCGGCAACGGAATGCTGCTCAGCGAGCACATCCGCCTGGTCGCCGCCTTCGACCACCGGCACATCTTCATCGACCCGAAGCCCGACGCCGCCACCTCCTACGCGGAGCGGCGCCGCATGTTCGAGCTGCCCCGTTCGTCCTGGGCCGACTACGACAAGAGCCTGATCTCCACGGGCGGCGGCGTCTTCCCGCGCTCCGCCAAGGCGATCCAGCTCAACAACCACATCCGCGAGGCCCTGGGCATCGAGTCGCGCCAGGCGAAGATGACGCCGGCCGAGCTGATGAAGGCCATCCTCCAGGCCCCGGTCGACCTGCTGTGGAACGGCGGCATCGGTACGTACGTCAAGTCGTCGGCGGAGTCGAACGCGGACGTCGGCGACAAGGCCAACGACGCCATCCGCGTCGACGGCCAGGACGTACGCGCCCGCGTCATCGGCGAGGGCGGCAACCTCGGCGCGACCCAGCTCGGCCGCATCGAGTTCGCCAGGAACGGCGGCAGGGTCAACACCGACGCCATCGACAACAGCGCGGGCGTCAACACCTCCGACGTCGAGGTCAACATCAAGGTTTTGCTCAACGGCCTGGTGTCGGACGGCGACCTGACGGTCAAGCAGCGCAACAAGCTGCTCGCCGCGATGACCGACGAGGTCGGGCAGCTCGTGCTGCGCAACAACTACGCGCAGAACGTGGCGCTCTCCAACGCCGTCGCCCAGTCGCCGTCCCTGCTCCACGCCCACCAGCGGTTCATGCGCCGGCTCAGCAAGCAGGGCCACCTCGACCGCTCCCTGGAGTTCCTGCCCAACGACCGGCAGATCAAGGAACTCCTCAACTCCGGGCGCGGGCTGAGCCAGCCCGAGCTGGCCGTCCTGCTCGCGTACACGAAGATCACGGCGGCCGAGGAGCTCATCCACACGAGCCTGCCCGACGACGCCTACCTGCGCCGTCTGCTGCACTCCTACTTCCCGCGGGCGCTGCGCGACAAGTACGCCGAGGCGATCGACGGGCATGCGCTGCGCCGCGAGATCATCACGACGGTGCTCGTCAACGACACGGTGAACACGGGCGGATCCACGTTCCTGCACCGGCTGCGCGAGGAGACCGGGGCGTCCCTGGAGGAGATCGTGCGGGCGCAGCTCGCCGCACGGGAGATCTTCGGGCTCAGCGAGGTGTGGGACGCGGTGGAGGCGCTCGACAATGTCGTCGCCGCCGATGTGCAGACCCGGATCCGGCTGCACTCGCGCCGGCTCGTCGAGCGCGGCACGCGGTGGCTGCTCAACAACCGCCCCCAGCCGCTCCAGCTCGCGGAGACGATCTCCTTCTTCAAGGACGGCGTCGCCGAGGTGTGGGCCGCCATGCCGAAGATGCTGAGGGGCGCGGACGCCGAGTGGTACCAGTCGATCCGTGACGAGCTGACCGGCGCCGGGGTGCCCGAGGCGCTGGCCGCGCGGGTCGCCGGGTTCTCGTCCGCGTTCCCGACGCTCGACATCGTGCAGATCGCCGACCGCGTCGGCAAGGAGGCCCTGGCGGTCGCCGAGGTCTACTACGACCTCGCGGACCGGCTGGCCATCACCCAGCTCATGGACCGCATCATCGAACTGCCGCGGGCCGATCGCTGGCAGTCGATGGCCCGCGCCTCCATCCGCGAGGACCTGTACGCGGCGCACGCCGCGCTGACCGCCGACGTGCTGGCGGTCGGCAACGGGGCGTCCACGCCCGAGCAGCGGTTCAAGGCGTGGGAGGAGAAGAACGCGCCGATCCTCGGCCGGGCCCGCTCGACCCTGGAGGAGATCCAGGGTTCGGACGCCTTCGACCTGGCGAACCTGTCGGTGGCGATGCGGACGATGCGGACGCTGCTGCGCGCGCACTCGTAGCGGTCGCGTGACCGGGGCGCCCCGGGCCGGACGAACCGGCTCGGGGCGCCCCGTTTCGGCATACCCCAATAAATCGGGCAATACGTCTAAAGTGATCCTGATTGTCCGATGAATTGTCCGATGAATTGCCCGACGGGTTGTCCGACAGAGACAGGGAGAGCCGATGCCGTCGCTGCCATCGAAGCCGCCGAAGCCGTCCCGACCGGGAGCGGAGCCGGACAGCCGTGCGCTCCCCCTGCCCGCCGACTGGGCCGCGACCCCGCTCACCGTCGTCATGCCGACCTACAACGAGGCGGGGAACCTGCCCGGCATGGCCGAGGCGCTGATGGCGCTCGACCTGCCCGGGCTGCGCCTCCTCGTCGTCGACGACTCCAGCCCCGACGGCACGGGCGACATCGCCGAGAGCTACGTCCGCCGCTTCGGCCCCGAACGGATGGCCGTCCTGCACCGGGCGGGCAAGGAAGGGCTCGGGCGCGCGTACGCCGCGGGCATGGGCCGGGCCGTCGCCGACGGCGCGCGCTACGTCCTCCAGATGGACGCCGACGGCAGCCACCCCGTCGCGAAGGTCCCCGAACTCCTCGGCGTGGCCCTCTCCACGGGCGCCGCGGTCACCATGGGCAGCCGCTACGTCCAGGGCGGCAGCCTCTCCGACGCCTGGGGCACCCACCGCCGCCTGCTCTCCCGCTGGGCCAACGCCTACGCCGGCACCATCCTCGGCACCCGGGTCCGCGACATCACCGGCGGCTTCAACCTCTGGCGCGAGGACGCGCTGCGCGCCATCGACCTGGCCTCCGTGGACAGCGCCGGATACAGCTTCCAGGTCGAGATGAAGTACCGGGCGCTGCGCCGCGGCTACGGCGTCATGGAGGTACCGATCCACTTCGAGGACCGCGCCGTCGGCGAGTCCAAGATGAACCTGACGGTGCAACTGGAGTCCGTCGCCATGCCCTGGAAGCTCCGCGCGAGGTCGCGCCGGTGACCACGGCGACCTGCGCTCCGCCGCGCCCCGCCCTCGGGCGCCTGCGCCGCCTCTCCCGCGAGATCGCCAGGTTCGGCGTGGTCGGCGGGAGCGGCGTCCTCGTGAACCTCCTCGCCTTCAACCTGCTGCTCCAGGGGATCGGCGCGGACCCCATGCCCGCCACCGTCGCGGCGAGCTGCGTGGCGATGGCCACGAACTACCTCGGCTTCCGCTTCTTCGCCTACAGCGACCGCGCCGCCCGCACCCACCGCCAGATCGCGCTGTTCTTCGTCTTCAGCGGACTCGGCGTGGCGATGGAGAGCCTCCTGTTCTACGCCGCCCACCACGGCGCCGACCCGACCGGGCCGCTCGCCTCCAACGCCGTGAAGACCCTGTCGATCCTGCTCGCCTCCGCCTTCCGTTTCCTCGTCTACCGGACGTGGGTCTTCCAGCACCATGCGCGCCGCGGGTAACCGGCTCGCGCCAGCCGCCGCGCTGCTCCTCCTCGCCCTCCTGGTGGCGGTCGTCGTACGCCTGCCGTGGGCCGGTGACCTCGGCATCCACGCGGCCACACTCCAGCGGCTGCGCCACGACCTGTTCGACCCGGGCGACCCGCTGGTCGCGTCGGACGCCCCGAGCCCGTACTACACGCCCTGGACGCTGCTGCTCGGCTGCGTCGCGAAGGCGACGGGGCTCGGGGTCTTCGTGGTGCTGCGCATCGCGGCGCTGATGTCGCTCGCCGTGCTGGTCACAGGGGTGTGGTCGTTCACCGGTACGTTCCTGGAGCGGACGCCTCCGGCAGGGCGGGGGCGGCGAGCGGCCGTGACCGCGCTGACGCTGCTCTGCCTGGCCCTGCTGTGGGGGACGACGCTGTTCAACTGGAGCGGCTTCCTCGGCCTCAACTCCCTCGCCCTGACGGTCTCCTACCCCAGTACGTTCGCGCTCGGCGCCTCCTTCTGGCTGTGGGCGCTGCTGCGCCGGGCGACCGCCTTGCCGCACTTCCTGGGGGCGGGTGTCCTGTGGGCGGTGATCCTGCTCAGCCACCAGTTCACCGGTGTGGTCGCCTCGCTGGGGGCGCTCGCGATGCTGCTCGGGGCGCGGCCGTGGCCCGGCCGGGCGGTGTGGCTGCGCCTCGGTGCCGGGCTCGCGCTGGGCCTGGTGCTGTTGGCGGTGTGGCCGTACTACCCCTTCTTCGGTCTGTTCGGCACCGAGGGTCTGGAGGAGATCCACCGCTCGCTGTACCGGGACCTGCCGGGCCGGTTCTGGCTGACGGCGCTGGTCGGCGGCGCGGCGCTGGCCCTGCGGTGGTGGCGCGACCGGCGCGATCCGCTGGTTCTGTTCTGCCTGCTGGGGGCCGTGGTCTTCGCGGCGGGCGGCCTGAGCGGGCACTGGTCGTGGGGCCGGGTGCTGCCCGCGGTGCTGATTCCCGCGCAGGTCGCGGCGGCCCTGGAGGTGTTCCGCGCACCGCGCCGCGCCGTGCGGGCGGTGCTCGGCGCGGTGGTCGCCGCGGCGCTGGCGGTCGGGGCGTGGACCCAGTCCGGGACCCTCGGATACGTCCTGCCGCGCTCGGCCCTGCCCGGGGGCGTGGCCGCCAAGTACCGCGAGCCGTGGCCGGGGTACCACTGGCTCACACCGTGGGTGCGGTACGGGGACGTGGTGCTGGCCAAGAAATGGCCCGCCCGGCAGATCCCCGCCTACGGCGCGTACACGGTGGCCCCCGGGTACCCGGACTTCTTCCTGGACGACGAGGCGGCGCGGATCTCGGCGGCGCGGACCTTCTTCGCCGCGGACTCGACACGGCAGCGGCGCCTCGACGTCCTGCGGCGCTACGGCGTGCGGTGGGTCGTGGCGTACCCGGGGGACGGCGGGCTGCCGCTGGAGCGGGTCGCGGTGGGCCCGCGCGGTCAGGTGCTGTACCGGGTCGGCGAGTGAGCCTTCACCAGATCAGCCGTACCGCCTTCCTCGCTCCGCGGGCCAGGGGAGTGCGGCCCAGCCGGTGTGCCACCGGTCCGGCCACCCGCGCGGTCAGCCCGGTCGGCTCCCACCTGACCTGCAACCGTCCGGCCCCGCGGCCCTCGGGCTCCACGGTGACCCGGTGGTGCGGGACGCTCGCCGTGAACGCGGGGAAGTCGAGCGGGGCGAGGAGCAGCCCCGTGTTGTGCAGGCCCTCCGGTGTGCGGAGCTGGAGCAGCGGATGGCGGACCCCGTCGAAGCCCTGGAGCGGCAGCGGTGTCGCGGCCAGGTCGAGCAGGACCTCCCCCTCGAAGACGCCGGGCCGCACCGGGTCGAGCCGGAACCGGAGGGTCGTGCGTTTGTGGCCGGGGGAGAGGAGCAGCGCGGCGACCTGCGGGCCGACGGGGAGCCGCAGCCCGGGGTCGTAGGTCCGCACGCGCAGCCGCACGGACGCGGGACCCGGTCCCCGGTCGAGGCGGACGATCTCGTGCCGGAACTGGGCGCGGGGGAAGGCGCGCGCGTCCAGCGCCAGGTCGGTGAGGCACAGCTCGCGGCGCGCGGCCTCCGTGGAGGGGATCTCGGAGCCCCAGTAGACGACTCCGTCCGCATCCGTCACGGTGGCCCGCGGGGCGACTCCGTGGCCGAGCCCGCGCGCGGCGAGCCGGGCGTCGTCGAGGCGGCCGTCGCGCACGAGCCGCAGCACGACGCGCTCGGCCCGCGGCAGCCGGGTGCAGGCGTCCGGCGAGAGCCGTTCCAGGTAGGGGTTGACGATCTCCGCGAACCCCGACAGCCACGCGTCGTCCCGGTAGGGCAGGTCACCCGCGTACATCCGGAAGTCGTGCTTGAGGAACTTGTAGTCCTTGGCCTCGCGCAGCGCGGGGCTGTAGCCGCCCCGGGCCAGGAAGTCGTCGATGAGTTCCTGGACGTGGACGCGGTCGCGGACGTTGCTCAGCTTGTGCCGCTGGTTGGAGATGGAGGCCGCGGTCTCCTCGGCGTAGGGGGCGATGTACCAGCGGTAGACCGGCTCGGGGATGACGGTGAAGGCCTTCGCCAGGCAGTAGGCCTGCGCGGAGAAGAGCTGGTCCTCGTAGTGGATGCCCTCGGGGAAGCGCAGGCCGTGGCGGTCGAGGAAGGCGCGGGCGTACATCTTGCTGGTCGACAGGTGCTCGAAGAACAGGCCGGGTTCGCTCTCGATGCCGTCGACCGTGCGGCGCTCGGCGACCAGGTGCGGCATCCAGAGGGAGGTGCGGCCCGTGTCGACGCGGACGCGTTCGACCGCGCCCATCGCGAAGTCGATGTCGGGGCGCTCGCGGTGGGCGGCGAGCAGGGAGGCGACGGCGTGCGGCGGCAGTTCGTCGTCGCTGTCGAGGAACATCAGGTAGGGGGCGCGGGCGATGTCGAGCGCCCGGTTGCGGGGCGCGCTGCATCCGCCGGAGTTCTCCGGGAGCCGCAGGTAGGTGATGCGCTCGTCGGCCGCCGCCAGCTCTCTCGCCACGCGCGGGGTGGCGTCCGTGGAGTGGTCGTCGCTGATGATGATTTCGATGTTCCGGTGCGTCTGGGCCCGCAGCGAGGCGACGGCGCGCGGAAGGCGCTCCGCGTCGTCGAAGACGATGACGGTGATCGTCACGTCGGGGGTGGAGGTCATCGGCGGGTCGCCTCCTCGGGGGTGGGCGCGGGGGTGCGCGAGTCGACGGGCACGACGGGCGGCAGGGCCTCCTCGGGTGCATCGAGGAAGACACGGCGCACGACCCGCTCGGCGGCGTTCCCGTCGTCGAACTCGCAGAAGCGGCGCCGGAAGTGCGCGCGGAGTTTGGCGGACGCCTCGTCGCACCACGCTTCGCCCGCGAGGATCTCGGTCAACTCCTCCTGGCTGCGCGCGACATGGCCCGGCGGTTCGGCCGTCAGGTCGAAGTAGACGCCGCGGGTCGTCGCGTACGTGTCCCAGTCGTCGGCGTAGCTGATGATCGGCCGGTCCAGGTTGGCGTAGTCGAACATGATCGACGAGTAGTCGGTGATCAGCGCGTCCGAGGCCAGGGCCAGCTCCTCCACCGGGTCGTACGCCGATACGTCGATGACGCGGCCGGTGCGGCGCAGGGTCGCGAGGGGGGAGGCCGTGCCGCCGTAGAAGTAGTGGCCGCGCACGAGGAGGACCGTGTCGTCGCCGAGGCGTTCGGCGAGCGCGGCGAGGTCCAGGCGCGGGGTCCAGCTCGCCTCGTAGTCGCGGTGGGTCGGCGCGTAGAGGAGGGCGCGTCGGCCGGGGGCGATGCCCAGGCGGTCGCGGATCGCGCGGATGTCGTCGGCGCCCGCGCGGTAGTAGACGTCGTTGCGCGGGTAACCGTGGTCGAGCGATATGTAGCGCGAGGGGTAGGCGTGCTCCCACATGCGGGTGGAGTGGGAGTTGGAGCTGACGCTGAAGTCCCACTTGTCGACGCGGGCGAGCAGCGCGTCGAAGTCGAGCCCCTTGGACGCCGTCGGGTAGTCGAACTGGTCGAGGCCCATCTTCTTCAGCGGCGTGCCGTGGTGGGTCTGGAGGTGGACGGCGTCCGGGCGTTTGACCACCGCGTTGGGGTAGTTGACGTTGTTGACGAGGTACTTGGCGCGGGCCAGCACCTCCCAGTAGCGGCGGGTGCCGGGCACGACGTGGTCGGTGCCGGGCGGCAGCAGCGGCTCCGCCGCCTTCGAGACGACCCACACCTGGCGGATGTGCGGGGCGAGTTCGGCGAGCTTCGCCGCGATCGCCGCCGGATTGCAGGCGACTCCGCGGTCCCAGTACGCGGAGAAGACGGCCAGCCCGGGGTCGACCGGTTCCCGCAGCGTCCGCCGGTAGTGCAGGTCGCGGACCTTGGTGCCGATCTGCTTCCTGCGGGTGCGGACCGTCGCGCGCACCAGGCGCCGCTTGCGGTTCGCGGTCTGGAAGGCGCGGTACCTCGGGTACGCGTCCTCCTCCAGGAGCCGGCGCCTGACGCCCTCAAGGCCGGCCGGGTGCCGGTAGCCCTCCGGCCGCCACCGCACGGCCGCGGCGGAGGCCCGGTGGAAGAACTCGCGGGCCACCGCGTCCGGCAGCGACTCGCGCGCCACCACCCGCGTCGACTCGGTCGCCATCAGGTCGTACAGGACGGCGCGCGGCCGGACCGGCGTGCCCAGGCGCTCCATGAGCCGCTGAAGTTCCTCGTACGCCGCGATGAGCCCGTACCGCTGCTCGGCCGTGGGCACCGGCAGGCTCTCGGGCCGCAACTCCCGTACGTCTAGGATCACTTGCTCCAGGCAGGCGATCCGGTCGGCCAGGACGAGTGCGGCGCGGGCGGAGAACATCTCGGCGGTGGTTTCGGTGAACCCCTCGTCCACGTCGGCCAGTTCGGCGTGGTGCTCCCGCCAGAACGCAGCGCGCACGACACGATTGCCGAGCAGGGGGCGCAGCCGCAGCAGGTCGGGCACCTCGGCGAGCGGCGGCTCGCGGCGGCCCACGCGGGCCAGGCGCCCCGCGTCGGCACCGGACCGGCCGGTCGCCCGCCAGGTCGACCTGACATGGTCCGCGACGACGACATCCACCCCCGCCGCACCCGCACCCGCACGCACATCCTCGCCCTCGATCTCGGCGAGACGTTCGAGGAGGGCGTGGAGCGCGCCCGCGGGAAGGCGGTCCTTGGCATGCACGAACCAGAGCCAGGCACCGCTCGCCCGCTCGGCACCCGCGCAGCGCGCGGCGGCGTCGGAGGTGCCCTGCGGCAGCGGTACGACGGTGCCGCCGCGCCCCTCCGCGACCTCCCGCGCGGCCTCGCCCACGGCGGCCGTCAACAACTCGACATCCGGGGGCAGTTGCCCGGCCACGCTGTCCAGGCAGGGACCCAGCAGCCCCTGCACGTCGCGACCGTGCACGATGACGCTAAGCCGGGGCTTGGCCATGGCCTCCACAGGCGCTCCTTGTCCTTTTTGGATCACCGCTCAGCGCCCCATATTTGCACTAAACAGACAAAAGGGTAAGTTCGGTGCGCCTTTCGAGGACTCAGACGCTCGCCCCGGACTTCCCGGGGGCATTGGTGAACGCCTCGTACTCCTTCAGTACCTCGTCCGTCGGCCCGTCCATCCGCAGCTCGCCGCGCTCCAGCCACAGGACCCGGTCGCAGGTGTCACGGATCGACTTGTTGCTGTGGCTGACCAGGAAGACGGTGCCCGCCTGTTTGCGCAGCTCGCGGATGCGCTGCTCGGAACGCTTCTGGAAGGAGCGGTCGCCCGTCGCCAGGGCCTCGTCGATCAGCAGCACGTCGTGGTCCTTGGCCGCGGCGATGGAGAACCGCAGCCGGGCCGCCATCCCGGACGAGTACGTACGCATCGGCAGCGTGATGAAATCCCCCTTCTCGTTGATCCCGGAGAAGTCGACGATCCCCTCGTAACGGTCCCGGACCTGCTCACGGCTCATGCCCATCGCGAGACCGCCGAGCAGGACGTTGCGCTCGCCGGTGAGGTCGTTCATCAGCGCCGCGTTCACGCCGAGCAGCGAGGGTTGCCCGTCCGTGAAGATCCGCCCGCGCTCCACGGGCAGCAGCCCGGCGACGGCCTTCAGCAGGGTCGACTTGCCGGACCCGTTCGTACCGATGAGCCCGATGGCCTCGCCCCGGTACGCGGTGAAGGACACGTCGCGGACCGCGTGAACGGTCCGCACCCCGGACCGCTTCTCGGCCTTCTTCTTGCCGCCCAGCATCCGGTGGAGGGCGGCGGTGGCGGAGCCGCGCCCCGCGCCGGTGCCGTGGACGCGGTAGACGATGTCCACCTGGTCGACGACGACGGTGGGTACGCGCTCGGTGTGTGCGGTCTCAGCCACGGCCGTAGGTCTCCTCTGCCTTCCAGAAGTACACGAACCCGCCGACACCGACGACCAGCGCCCAGCCCACGGCCAGCGCCCAGACGTGGGGCGGCAGTTGTCCCGCGGTGTAGCTGTCGATCAGCGCGAAGCGCATCAGGTCGATGTAGACGGCGGCCGGGTTGGCCCGCAGCAGCACCAGCAGGAGATGCGGCAGGTTCCTGTCGCCGATCAGGTGGTTCAGGCTCCACATCACGCCGGACAGGTACATCCACGTACGCAGCAGGAACGGCATGAGCTGGGCGATGTCCGGGGTGTGCGCCCCGATCCGCGCCATGATCATCGCGAGCCCGGTGTTGAACGCGAACTGGAGGAACAGCGCCGGGACGATCAGCACCCACGACATGGCCGGCGGGATGCCGAAGCACAACAGGATCACGACGAGCGCGCACATCGAGAACAGCAACTGCTGGAGCTGCTGGAGGCAGTACGAGATGGGCAGCGCGGCACGCGGGAAGTGCAGCGCCCGTACGAGGCCGAGGCTGCCGGAGATCGCCCGCGTGCCCGCCATCACCGACGACTGCGTGAACGTCCACACGAAGACGCCCGTGACCAGGAACGGGACGAAGTCCGGCACGCCCTTGCTGGTGCCCATCAGCACGCCGAAGATGAAGTAGTAGACCGCCGCGTTCAGCAGCGGCGTCGCCACCTGCCAGACCTGGCCGAGTTTCGCCTGGCTGTACTGCGCGGTCAGCTTGGCGGTCGAGAAGGCCGTGATGAAGTGGCGCCGCTGCCAGAGCCGGCGCACGTACTCCGCCAGCGTGGGACGGGCGCCGCTGACACTCAGCCCGTACCGGGCCGCGAGCGCCGCGGGGTCGGCCGCCATATCGGGGGTGGGGGCCGCCGGTGCGGGAGGCGTCTCCAGGACCTGACTCACATCCACTGCTTTCGCTCGGGGGGACGCCGGCTGTTCGCCTGCTGCCCGCCTGTCGTTCACGTCGGGACGGGCCCGTATCGTCGTGACGTGAGAGTAGGCCGCACAGACGTCGGAACGCAACCGTTTCGTCGTTACGGAACTATGCTGCCCCCATGACGACCAACGCCGACTCCGGCAAGCCGACGCGTCGCCGGGCCCCCGCCGGGGCCGCCGTCCTCCGCGCGGACGTCACCGACGCCATCCGCGCCGCCGTCTTCGAGGAACTCGCCGCCGTCGGCTACGCCCGCATGTCCATCGAGGGCATCGCGCGCCGCGCGGGCGTGGGCAAGACAGCGGTCTACCGCCGCTGGCGCTCCAAGCTCCACCTCGTCCTCGACGTGGTCTCCGCGATAGCGGTACAGGGCCTCCCCGCCCCCGACACGGGCTCCCTCCAGGAGGACCTGCTGCTCCTGTACCGGGTGACATCCCGCGCCCTGCGACACCCGGTGGCCGGCCAGATCATCCCCGACCTCCAGGCGGAGGCGGCCCGCAACCCGGAGATCGCCGAGGCCATGCAGAAGGCCCTGCGGGAAGGCCAGCACGGGGTGGCGAGCGGCATCGTCAGGTCGGCGATCACCCGCGGCGAACTACGCGACGGCCTGGACGAGGACCTGGCCCTCGACCTGATCTCGGGCCCCCTCTACTGGCGCTCGGTCGTCGTACGCACCCCGGAACTCCCGAAGACCCACCTGAACCGCCTGGCAACGGCGACGACGGCAGCGCTGAAGGCGCTATAGGTCCCGCCTGGACGAAACGCGCCCAGGCGCAACCGGCGGGGCAAGGCGCGGGACTCCCACCGGCCCGCACTCGTGTCGCGGCGTGAGGGGACGTGTCGGGGTGCCCCCGCAGGACACCGCCGCGCCCAGGCACGACCGGCGGGGCAAGGCGCGGGACTCCCCACCGGCCCGCACTCGCGTCGCGACGTGAGGGGACGTGCCGGGGTGCCCCCGCAGGACACCGCAGGAACCGAGCGCCGGATGACGCGCCTATGGCGTTCGGAGGGCCAGGCACCCGATCCGGCCGAGGAGGTACCCCGGCGCGGCCCCGCCCCACGAAGGGACGGTCGGCGCAAGGCACGGGATTCCCCACCGGTCGGCACTCGCACGACGGCGTGAGGGGACGTGTCGGGGTGCCCCCGCAGGACACCGCAGGAACCGAGCGCCGGATGACGCGCCTATGGCGTTCAGAGGGCCAGGCACCCGATCCGGCCGAGGAGGTACCCCGGCGCGGCCCCGCCCCACGAAGGGACGGTGCGCGGGGCGGTGCCGCTCGGCGTTCGGAGGGCCAGGCAGCCGATCCGGCCGAGGAGGTACCCCGGCGCGGCCCCGCCCCACGAAGGGACGGGGCGTAAAACGCGGGCCGCACCGGCACGGCCCCGCCCCACGACGAGACAGGCGGCGCGCAAGGCCCGGGGCCCCGCCCCGGGCAAGGTCAGCCGAACTGCCCCGGCTGGTAGTCGCCGCCGGC
This sequence comes from Streptomyces sp. NPDC102406, assembly GCF_044765725.1. Taxonomy (NCBI): domain Bacteria; kingdom Bacillati; phylum Actinomycetota; class Actinomycetes; order Kitasatosporales; family Streptomycetaceae; genus Streptomyces; species Streptomyces sp. NPDC102406. The sequence continues at coordinate 40,271 of NZ_JBIWKP010000005.1, forward strand.
CGTGCGGTTAATGACGCCCATCCGGTTGGAGGCGTTGATGAGGGAGATGAAGAGGACGAGCGCGGAGAGCTGCCCCTCGTCGTAGTGCTTGGCGGCCCGCGCCCAGACCTCGTCCGGAACCCCACCGGCGGCGTCGGCGATGCGCGTACCCTGCTCCGTCAGCTCCAGCGCGGCGCGCTCGGCCTCGCTGAAGACGGTGGACTCGCGCCAGGCCGCGACGAGATGGATCCGGACCGCGCTCTCCCCGGCGTGGGCGAGGTCCTTGCTGTGCGCGTCGGTGCAGTAGCCGCAGCCGTTGATCTGGCTCGCCCGGAGCGTCACGAGATCCTGGGTCGCCTTCGGCAGGCGCGAACCGTCGATGAGGGCACGACTCGCGGAGGCGAAGTGCTTGAGGGCCTTGGCGACGACGGGGTCGCCGAAGAGGTTCAGACGGGGAGCGTGGGGTGCGGAGAATTCCATGATGGTTCCGTCCTGAGGTGTTGGAGGAGCAGACGCTGTGCTGTGCGCTGCGTGCGGCGTGCTGCCGATGACGCCGTCACCGCGGCGCCCTGACGAACACGGGATGCCGCCGACCGCCCCCCTGTGACGCGCTGCGGATGTGACGTGAACCACACGAAGGGATCTGTCACAGAACCGCCGCGCCCGGCGTCTCGTGAGGCAGGGCCGCCCCGACCGGCGACCCGGACCCAGCGAGGAGGAGCGACCATGGCAGGCCCGCCGCAGCCCGCGCCCGACCCCGCCACGGAGGCGTTCGTGGCCCACCGCAACCTGCTGTTCACCGTGGCCTACGAGATGCTCGGCTCAGCCGCAGACGCGGAGGACGTCCTTCAGGAGACGTGGCTGCGCTGGGTCGGCGTCGACCTCGCGACGGTGCAGAACCGGCGGGCGTATCTCGTCCGGATCGCGACGCGCCAGGCGCTGACCCGGTTACGCACGCTGGACCGCCGCAAGGAGACGTACGTCGGCCCGTGGCTGCCGGAGCCGCTGCTGACCACGCCCGACGTGGCCGAGGACGTCGAACTGGCCGACAGTGTCTCGATGGCGATGCTGCTGGTCCTGGAGACGTTGGCGCCGACAGAGCGTGCGGTGTTCGTACTGCGCGAGGTGTTCGACGTCGGGTACGAGGAGATCGCGGAGGCCGTCGAGAAGAGCCCGGCGGCCGTCCGGCAGATCGCGCACCGGGCGCGGGCGCACGTCGCGGCCCGCCGCCCGCGCGGCAGCGTGTCGCCCACCGAGACGCGGGGCGCGCTCCAGGCGTTCCAACGGGCGGTGCGGACGGGGGACTTGCAGGGCCTCCTCGACGTCCTCGCGCCGGACGTCGTCTTCCTCAGTGACGGCGGCGGAGTCGTCCGGGCCGCCCTCGAACCAGTCGTGGGCATCGACAACGTGGCCGGTGTGCTCCGCAGGGTCACGGCAATGGTGTCCGCGGAGCCGACGCAGATCAATGGCGCTCCGGCATTGATGCTCCGCGCCGAGGGCGAACTCATCGCCGTCCTCGCGGTCCGCATCGACGACGGCCTGGTCACCGGCCTCTACGCGGTGCGCAACCCGGAGAAGCTGGCACGGGTGGAGCGGGAGACGCCGGTGAGCCGCTGAATCACGGCGCCCGGGGTGACACGCCTCAGGCGACCCGGGTGGCCCCCGCGAACGGCATCTGGTCGATGGGCGCGATCCGCACGGGCGCGCTCGGGTTCGGGGCGTGGATCATCTGGCCGCCCCCGATGTAGAGGCCGACGTGGCTGATGCCGGAGTAGAAGAACACCAGGTCCCCCGGGCGGAGCTGGGAGCGCGTGACGCGTCGGCCCGCGTCGATCTGCGCGTAGGTGGTGCGGGGCAGGGAGATGCCCGCGGCGCGGTACGCGGCCTGCGTCAGGCCCGAGCAGTCGAAGGCGTCGGGGCCGGTGGCGCCCCAGACGTAGGGGCTGCCGAGGGCGCCTCGCGCGTACGCGATGGCGGAGGCCGCGCGGGAGTCGGGGGCGTCGGCGAGATCGCCGCGAGGCGTGGAGCGGGAGGCGTGACCGGGGGCGGATGCGGCGGATGTGCCGGACGCGGCGGGCCTGCCGGATGCCTGGCCGGATGTCTGGCCGGTGGCGAGCGCGCGGTCGGCCGGGGTGAGTCGGTCGAGGAGGTGTCGGGCGTCCGCCAGCTTCCTCGTCACCGTCTTCTTCTGCCGGTCCAACTCCCGCTGCTTGGAGCGCAGTTCCGTGAGGGAGTGATCGGCCCGCGTGCGGAGCTGGTCGATCTCGCGCAGCTCCTTGCGGACGCCCGCGATCGTGACGGCCTGCCGGGTGCCGACGCGGTCGGCGAGGGCCGCCTCGGCGAGGTAGCGGTCGGGTGCGGAGGAGAGGAGGAGCCGGACGGACGGGTCGATGCCGCCCGTGCGGTACTGCGCGGCGGCGACCGAACCGAGCTGCTGCCGCCGCTCGTTGAGGGACTCGGTCCTGCGGGTCGCCTCGTCCCGGAGCGTGTTCACCTTCGCGCGGGCCTCGCCTGCCTTCTCCTTCGCGCCGTTGTACTTCTCGGTGGCGACCTCCGCCTCCTGGTAGAGCCGGTCGACCTTCGCCTTCACCTGGGCGGGGGTGAGGTCGGGCTCCGCCTGCGCGGTGCCGCCGTCGAAGGCGGTGGCCGTCGCCGCGGAGGCGAGGGCGAGGGTGGCCGCGGTGCGGACCGTACTGCCACTGAGCGAACGCCGCTTGGGCTTGCGATGCGCTGCCGGCACGAAGTGCCAACTCCTTCCGGTCGTCCTGCCGTACGCGTCCTGCCGCGTACGCCCGCCGGTCGCGCGTCCGGCGGCGGCCCGCACAGGGGGAGCGGGTCGCCGCCGGACCTTTCTCGGCGGTGGTGGCCGACTGCCGTCCCTGGTCCGGACGGCGGTGGGGAGCCGGTCACCTGAGCAAGGACGCTAAACCTCGGCGTAACGGGTTAGTGACGGATTGTTCGCAACTGGTCCGTTTGTTGCCAGTCATGACGGAGAGTGGCGATCCGCTGATCGGGGATGCCCGCCGTCGAACGGCGAGAGACACCCCATTAGGCTCCGGAACCATGGACGTACTCATCCATCTCTTCGTGGGCCTCCACATCATCGGCATCGCCTCGCTGCTGGGCGGTTTCCTCACCCAGATGTCGGCGATGGGGCAGGGCACCGCCCGCTTCAACAAGGCGATGCTGCACGGTGCCCTGACCATGCTGGTGACCGGCGTCGCCCTGGTCGGCCTCAACCAGGCCGACGGCGGCACCGTGAACAACATCAAGATCGGCGTGAAGCTCGCGATCCTGATCGTCATCCTCGGGATCGTCTACGTGAAGCGCGACGAGGAGAAGGCGGAGAAGGGCCTGTTCGCGGCCGTCGGCGCCCTGACCATGGCCAACATCTTCATCGCCGTCCTCTGGACCTAGAGACGACCTGAGACGACCTGAGGCGGGCTCTCGGGCGGGTTCTCAGGCGGGCCGCACCACGCTGTGGATCGAGCCCGTGCCGTCGTAGTAGATGGACTCCTCGCGGACGTACGCCCCCGGCTTCGGCGCGTGGATCATCATGCCGTCGCCGAGGTAGAGGCCGACATGGCTGATGTCGTCGTAGAAGAAGACCAGGTCACCGGGTTGGATGGCGGAGAGCGGGACGGTCGTGCCGAACTCGACCTGGTCCCACGTGGTGCGCGGCAGCGTGATGCCGGCCGCCTTCCACGCCGCCTGGGTGAGCCCCGAGCAGTCGTAGGAGCCGGGGCCCGTGGCGCCCCACACGTACGGCTTGCCCTCCTGTGCCTTGGCGAACGCGAGCGCCTTCGCGGCCTTGGCGGCGTAGCCGGAGGAGGTACCGGACGAACCGGAACCCGTCCCTGAACCCGTCCCCGAGCCGGATCCCGCACCGGCACCCGAGCCGGACCCTGCCCCCGAACCGGAGCCGTCCCCCTGCCGGGCCGCCTCCTCGGCCGCCTTCCGCTTCCGGTCCTCCTCGGCCTTCTGCCGCTCGGCGAGGTCGGCGGCCTTCTTGCGGGCCGCCTGCTCCTTCTTCTTCTCGATCGCCGCGAGCCGCTGCTTCTCCTCGGCGGTCAGCTCGGACAGCAGCTCACGCGCGTCGGACAGCTTCGTCTGCACGTCGTGCTTGGAGGTCTTCAGCTCGGTCTGGGAGGAGGTGAGCTGCTGAAGGTTCTCCTGGGCCAGGCTGCGCTTCTTCGCGGTCGCGCGCTGCTGCTCCTGGTAGTCGTCGACCGCCTTCTTCTGGCTCGCCGTCATCCGGCTCAGCAGCCGGTCCTGCGCGAAGTAGTCCTCTGGGTCGTCCGCGAGGAACATCGTCGCCGTGTCGCTCATCCCGCCCGTGCGGTACTGCTCGGCGGCGAACCGGCCCAGCTCCTGGCGGGCCGTGTTCATCTTCTCGGTGCGCCGCGCGATGTCGTCGAGAAGCCGGTCGACCTGCTTCTTCTTGCTGTCGGTCTGCTCCTTGGCGGAGTTGTACTTCTGCGTGGCGACCTCGGCCTGCCGGTACAGACTGTCGACCTTCTTCTGCACCTCCTCCAGGCTCGGCCTGGTCGGCTGCGCGGGCGCGGCCTGGGCCGTCTGCGACAGGAGGGCGACCGACGTGAGGGCGGCGGTCGTGATCCCGACCGCGGGAGTGGTGCGAAGGCCGCCCGTCATACGGGAGCGGCTGCGCGGCTTGCGGTGCGACGCCAAGGGAGGCGACTCCTTCCGTGCTCCGCCTACCGGGTTAGCTGACGGGTTCGGGCATACGGAAGGCTGCCCTACGGCCGACGGGTCGTCGGGCCGATTCACCCCAAGATCGGTTGGGTCCCCGGTTCCCTGCCTCACGGCGTACGGGACTCGGCGGGGGCTGTCCGTTCGCCGCGGTGCTCGCGGTCGGGGGGACGGACCGCCCGCGCAGCACCGTAGCCACTCGTGTTGCCGCTGTGAAGGTTGATGTTCGATATGCCCGATACATTTTCGTGACCTTGGCGACAGTGCCGTGCGGTGTCGCGAAGGTGGGGGCGGGGTGTCAGTGGGGCGCCCTAGACTCGTAAGGCGATGAGCAGCCTCTTTGACGACAGCTTCCTGGCGGACCTCCAGAACCGGACGGAGGAGCCCCCGCCGCCCGACGGCGAGCACGAGGAACCGGCTCCGGAGCCGATCCCGGACGACCTGTTCGGCGGGAAGTTCGACGTGCCCCCGGCCAGGGACGCGTACTACCGCGACGGGGCGCCGCGCCCTGCCCTGGACCCGGCGGCCCTCCTCGACGGGCTGAACGAGAACCAGCGGGCGGCCGTCGTGCACGGAGGCTCCCCCCTGCTCATCGTCGCGGGCGCCGGTTCCGGCAAGACCCGCGTCCTCACCCACCGCATCGCCTATCTCCTCGCCGAGCGCGGCGTGCACCCCGGCCAGATCCTCGCGATCACCTTCACGAACAAGGCCGCGGGCGAGATGAAGGAGCGCGTCGAGGCCCTCGTCGGCCCGCGGGCGAACGCGATGTGGGTCTCCACCTTCCACAGCGCGTGCGTGCGCATCCTGCGCCGGGAGTCCAAGAAGCTCGGCTTCACGTCGTCGTTCTCGATCTACGACGCCGCCGACAGCAAGCGGCTCATGGCCCTGGTCTGCCGCGACCTGGAGCTCGACCCGAAGAAGTTCCCGCCGAAGTCCTTCAGCGCCAAGATCTCGAATCTGAAGAACGAACTGATCGACGAGGAGGACTTCGCCAAGACGGCCGCCGACGGCTTCGAGAAGTCCGTCGCGCAGGCCTACGCGATGTACCAGTCGCGGCTGCGCGAGGCCAACGCCCTCGACTTCGACGACCTGATCATGACGACGGTCAACCTGCTGCGCGCCTTCCCCGACGTCGCCGAGCACTACCGCCGCCGCTTCCGGCACGTCCTCGTCGACGAGTACCAGGACACCAACCACGCGCAGTACGCGCTGGTGCGCGAGCTCGTCGGACCGGCCAAGGACGCGGAGGGCCACGACGCCGACCCGGCCGAGCTGTGCGTCGTCGGCGACGCCGACCAGTCCATCTACGCGTTCCGCGGCGCCACCATCCGTAACATCCTCCAGTTCGAGGAGGACTACACGGACGCGACGACGATCCTCCTGGAGCAGAACTACCGCTCCACGCAGACGATCCTCAGCGCGGCCAACGCGGTCATCGAGCGCAACGAGTCGCGCCGCCCCAAGAACCTGTGGACGAACGCGGGCGCGGGCTCCCAGATCACCGGCTACGTCGCGGACACCGAGCACGACGAGGCCCAGTTCGTCGCCGAGGAGATCGACCGCCTCACCGACGCCGGCGAGGCGAAGGCGGGTGACGTCGCCGTCTTCTACCGGACGAACGCGCAGTCCCGTGTCTTCGAAGAGATCTTCATCCGCGTCGGTCTGCCCTACAAGGTCGTCGGCGGCGTCCGCTTCTACGAGCGCAAGGAGGTCAGGGACGTCCTCGCCTACCTCCGGGTCCTGTCGAACCCGGAGGACTCCGTCCCCCTGCGCCGCATCCTGAACGTGCCCAAGCGCGGCATCGGCGACCGCGCCGAAGCCATGATCGACGCCCTCGCCCAGCGCGAGAAGATCTCCTTCCCGCAGGCGCTGCGCCGCGTCGACGAGGCGTACGGCATGGCGGCCCGCTCCACGAACGCGGTGAAGCGGTTCAACACCCTCATGGAGGACCTGCGGACCATCGTCGAGTCGGGCGCCGGACCGGCCACCGTCCTGGAGGCCGTCCTCGAACGCACCGGGTACCTCGCCGAACTTCAGTCCTCCACCGACCCGCAGGACGAGACCCGCATCGAGAACCTCCAGGAACTCGCCGCCGTCGCCCTGGAGTTCGAGCAGGAGTCGGCCCAGGGCGCCGACGAGAACCAGGGCGAGGCCGAAGCGGGCGGCGCCGACCTGTCGGCCTTCCTGGAGCGGGTCGCGCTCGTCGCCGACTCCGACCAGATCCCCGACGAGGAGGACGACGGCAGCGGCGTCATCACCCTGATGACCCTGCACACCGCCAAGGGCCTCGAATTCCCCGTGGTCTTCCTGACCGGCATGGAGGACGGCGTCTTCCCGCACATGCGGTCCCTGGGACAGACCAAGGAACTGGAGGAGGAGCGCCGCCTCGCCTACGTCGGCATCACGCGCGCGCGGGAACGGCTGTACCTGACGCGCTCGTCCATGCGCAGTGCCTGGGGCCAGCCCTCGTACAACCCGCCGTCCCGCTTCCTGGAGGAGATCCCGGACGCGCATCTGGAGTGGAAGCGCAAGGGCGGCTCCGCGCCCGCGCCCTCGGCGAAGGGCATCGGCGGCGGTATCGCCGCGTCGCTGTCGTCGTCCCGCTCCCGCACGACCCCGGCGTTCGCCACGCGCCGTGCCAACGAGAAGCCGGTGGTGTCCCTGGCCGTCGGCGACCGCGTCACGCACGACCAGTTCGGGCTCGGCACCGTCGTCGGCGTGGGCGGCTCGGGCGGGAACGCGGAGGCGACGATCGACTTCGGCGACCCCAAGCCGAAGCGGCTCCTGCTGCGGTACGCGCCGGTGGAGAAGCTTTAAGGACGACCGAGCCCGTCCGGGCCCGCCGCTGTCGGGGCGGGGCCTACGTAGGGGCGGGGCTACGTCGGGCTGAGGCCGTGGCTGCGCAGCCACGGCAACGGGTCGATCGCCGAGCCGCCACCGGGTCGTACCTCGAAGTGCAGGTGCGGCCCGGTCGAGTTCCCCGAGTTGCCCGAGTGCGCGATCACGTCACCGGCCTTCACGGGCCCGCTCATCACGGTGTGCGAGGAGAGGTGGCAGTACCACGTCTCCGTACCGTCCTTCGCGGTGACTATCGCCATGTTGCCGTACGCGCTGTTCCACTGCGTGCGCACGGTCCCGTCCGTCGCCGCCATCACCGGCGTCCCGTACGAGACGGGGAAGTCGATGCCGCTGTGCACGGACATCCAGTTGATACCGGCCTGCCCGAAGTAGGCGCTCAGCCCGTGCTGCTTCACCGGCAGCGCGAACTTGGGCCGCAGCGCCTCCTTGCGCGCGGCCTCCTGGGCGGCCCTCTTGCGGTCGGCCTCCTGCTTCGCCTTCAGGTCGATCCGCTCCTGCGTACGGCTCGCCCGGTCGGCGAAGTCGCCCGCGTCCGCGGAAAGATCTTTGAGCTGCGTGTCCAGCTTGTTGTTGGCCACGGACGGTTTCACCGCGGTCACGTCCGGCGCCGACATGGCCTGCGTGTCCTTGCCGTCGTCCTCACCGCCGCCGACACCGCCCACAGACGCCGCCGCGATCCCGGCGACCCCCACGACACATACCGACGGCACGGCCACGGTCAGCAACGCGGAGCGCCTGACAGGGGTACGACGCCGGGAACGGCCGCCGCGGGACGCGCCGCGCGGGCTGAACTCCGGCTGCGCGGACGCCGTTCCCGGCCCGTCCGTCTCGTCCGGCCCGGCTTCCGGGTCCGGGTGCGGCTCGGGCTCTTCGTGCGCCTGGGGGTACGCGGCGGGGGTGTACTGGTCCGGCACATAGGCGTGCACGGCTGTGTCGTCGGACACGTAGGCGTGCACGGCGGTGTCGTCGGACCTGTGGGGCTCGTGAGGCTCGTGGGACTCATCGAACTCGTGAGACTCGCCGTGCCCGTCGGTCCCGACGGAGTTCCATGCCGTGGCGTCGTACGCGCCCGTGTCGTACGCCGTCGTCCCGAAGACCGGCGCCTCGAAGGCCTGGGGCTCGAAGGCCTGGGTCTCGAAGCTTTGGGTGGCGTTGGCGTTGGCGTTGGCGTTGGCGTGTGTGGGCCACTGTCCCGTGTGCTGCTCGTGGTCCGTGCCGCCCGCCGCCCACATGGCGGTCGTGTCGTACGTGCCCGTGTCGTAGCTGCCCGCCGGGTCGTACGGGGTCGGGGTGGGGTACTGCTGCGGGAGGTACCCGGAGGCGGGCCACTGGCCGGTGTCGTAGGAACCGGTGTCGTAGGAACCGGTGTCGAAGGAGCCCGTGTCGTAGGAACCGGTGTTGTAAGAACCCGTTTCGGGGGAACCCTGGGTGTACGGGGCCTCGTCGCCCGGGAGGTCGCCGAAGAGGGGGTCGGCGGTGAAGCTGGTCGTGGAGTGACCGTCGTAGGCCGCGTAGTGCGCGGTCCCCGACGGATGTCGGTCGTTCACCAACTTCTCTTTCGCCTCGACAACAGGGGCTGCCAGAGCAGTGCGGCGACTGTACCCGGCAGTACGAGGGCGCGACAATCTTCCGCAGGTTTCATGCCCCGCGTAACCGGGCAATCAGCCGCCTTTCGGTGAACCGCGAACGGAGCCTTGGCTCTGAGTTCGAGACGTGTTCGACCCTTCCCGGTCTTTCCAGCCTTCCCGACCGTCCTGCCCGACGGTGACGTGCTGTGATCACGCCACCGTCAGACCACCGGCGGAGGCGGCGGCGCGTGCTCCCTCCCTCGCCGGGTCGGCGTCGAGAGCCTGACGGATACCGGTCGCGACGGCCGGGTGCACCGGCAGGGCGAGGTGTCCGACGCCCGTCACCCGCACGTTGTGGACGAGAAGATCCGGGTGATCGACGGACGCCGTCTCCAACGGCACCATCAACTGGTCGAGATCGCTCCAGAAGCTCACGAAACGCGTACGACAGCCGGGCGCGGGCCTCTTCAACTCCTCGATGACCGAGGAGCCCGGGCGCATCTGCCGCACGATCGGATGCGCGTCCGCGAGCGGGGCGACCCGGGTACCGGCGTGCGGTGTACCGAGCGTGACGAGCGTGCGCACCCGCTGGTCGCCGCCCAGGCACTGCACGTAATAGCGCGCGATCAGCCCTCCCAGGCTGTGGCCCACGATGTCCGTACGCTCCTGGCCCGTGCGCTCGCACAACTCCTCGACGTGCCGAGCCAGCAGAGCCGCCGCGGTCCGTATGTCGCAGGTCAGCGGCGAGTAGTTGAGCGACTCGATCTGCTGCCTGCCGTGCTGGAGCAGGGAGCGGCGCAGCAGCACGAAGATCGAGCGGTTGTCGATGAAGCCGTGCAGCAGCAGCACCGGCGGCTTGGCGGGGGTGGGCAGCCGCGGGGCGTCCGCCAGGGCGGACATGCCCTTCAGACCCGCCTGGTCTGCGGACATGGCGGCCATGCCTGGTGGGGTGGTGCCGTCGGTCGTGCTGTCGGTGGTGCTGTCGGTCATGCTTTCGGTGGTGCTTTCGGTGGTGCTGTTCGGCGGGGTTTCCGGGTTTTCGAGTTCTGCCGGAGTGAGGGTCGCGTCCCGCGTCCCCAGCGCCGGGAGCGCCGCCGGATGCCGTCGCTCCGGGAGGACGCCCGAGGGATACAGGAGCAGGTGCCCCGCCAGGATCGCCAGTTCGAGCGCGGTCGCCTTCAGGAGCGCGACCGACAGGCCGGCCAGTCTGGCGGGCAGCAGGTGGCGGAGCGGGCGAAAGGGCAGGGTCCTCGTGACCTTCATCGGTCAACCTCCCGTCGGCACACCGAGAAGACCCTCTGTCCCCCGTGTGCACTCATGGGGAGCCGGGCGAAGGAGGCCCATGGCAGGCCCGGCGCGTCGTCCCGGCCGCCCATGCGACGGCCGCGTCCACCGTGCCGGGATACGCCCTGTGTGCCCTGCCGTGCCGCGCTGTCCGTGCCGTGCCACCATGCCGGTGGCCGACGGCGCGGTGCACCGGTGGCCCGGCATCCCCGTAGCGGCTCTCCTCGCGCCTGCCTCAAGTGCGGCCGAAAGGCCGGCTGAAGCGGTTGCGGCGCGCAGCGAACATGTCCCACTGTGTGATTTCCCCCTCGCCGCGCACCGTGAAACGGCGGGTTGCGGGATGCTGTGGATAACGTTCGTTCACTTCGGATCCCCGGGGTGGGGATCCGGAACCCGGGACGCGGGTACCAAGGCCCCGGGGGTCAGAGTCACTTCATGGAGGCACTGATGGGTGTGGCAGCCGGTCCGATCCGCGTGGTCGTCGCGAAGCCGGGACTTGACGGCCACGATCGCGGGGCCAAGGTGATCGCGCGGGCGCTGCGCGACGCCGGTATGGAGGTCATCTACACGGGCCTGCATCAGACGCCCGAGCAGATCGTGGACACCGCCATCCAGGAGGACGCCGACGCGATCGGTCTCTCCATCCTGTCCGGCGCGCACAACACGCTCTTCGCGCGCGTCATCGAACTCCTGCGGGAACGTGACGCCGCGGACATCCAGGTCTTTGGAGGCGGCATCATCCCCGAGGCCGACATCCCGCCGCTCAAGGAGCAGGGCGTCGCAGAGATCTTCACGCCGGGCGCGACCACCGCCTCCATCGTGGACTGGGTCCGCGCGAACGTCAGGCAGCCTGCCGAGGCGTGAGTGGCCCGGGGCGTGCTGGTCATGAGCCTCTGAGTTCCTCGCGCATCGCCCGGCGGAGGCGCAGCGTGCCCACCAGCCGTTGGAACGCCTCCGCCCAGTAGCCCCCGGCCCCGGGCGCCGTGTCCTCCGTCTCCTCCACAGCGGCCGTGAGACCTTCCAGGCGTACGGCTTCCTCAGGGTCCAGGCAGCGCTCCGCAAGTCCCATCACCCCGCTGAAACTCCACGGGTAACTTCCCGCGTCCCGCGCGATGTTCAGCGCGTCCACGACAGCCCGGCCCAGGGGCGGGGCCCAGGGCGTGGCGCACACCCCGAGCAACTGGAACGCCTCGGACAACCCGTGCGCCGTGATGAACCCCGCCACCCACTCCGCCCGATCCCCCGCGGGCAGCGCCGCGAGCAGTTTCGACCGCTCCGCCAGCGAGACCGCCCCCGGGCCCGCCGCGTCCGGTGCCGTCGGCGTCCCGAGCAGCGCCCGCGACCAGGCGATGTCGCGCTGACGCACCGCGGCTCTGCACCACGCCGCGTGCAACTCGCCCCGCCAGTCGTCCGCCACCGCCAACGCCACGATCTCCTCCGGCGTCCGGTCACCGAACCTCCCCCGCCAGCGGTCCAAGGGCGCCGCCTCGACCAACTGACCAAGCCACCAGGACCGTTCGCCGCGGCCCGCGGGGGGCTTGGCCACCACCCCGTCCCGCTCCATCGCCGCGTCACACTCGTGCGGGGCCTCCACCACCACGCTTCCCGTCGTCCGGTCGAACGCCACGCAGGACAACGCGCGGTCCGCCATGCGTCCGGCGAGCGCCGAGTGCGGCAGCGCGGACAGCAACTCCGCCGCCGTCGCCCGCACATTGCGGCTGCGGTCCGTCAGCGCCCTCTCCAGAAACGGCTCGTCCGCGTCTGTCAGCCCCCTCCGCAGCGAGTCCAGAAACATGAGCCGATCCTCGGCTCGCTCCGTGGTCCACGTCTCCTCCAGAAGCGTTCTGGCCTCCTCCGGGTCGTGCGCCCTGACCGCGGCGAGCAGCGCGACCCGCTCCGCGAACAGGCCCTCCTGCCACAGGAGCCGCACCTGTTCCGTGTCCTCCGGCGCGGGCAGGGCCGTGCCCGCGCCGGGGGTCGCCCGCAGGGCGAACTTCCAGTCCGGGTTGAGACGCGCCAGCCACAACGCCCTGGGCCCCGCGAACGTGAGGGCACCGGGCCGCAGGTCCGTACGGCCGCGGGCCGCGTCGAGCAGGGCCGGCAGGAGCTCGGGCGGGGGCGCGTATCCGTGGTCGTTGGCTGTGGCCAGCCACTGGGGGAGCAGTTCCAGAAGGTCGGGGGCGGTGCCCCTGCGTGTGCCCGTAGCGGTGCCGGGGCGGTCGGTGAGGAGCATGGACAGGCGGTTGCGGGCCGGGGGTGGGAGGGGTGGGCGCGGGTCTGTCGGCGCGGGGGTGGGTGGGGTGGCGGCCGGGGCGGGGCGTAGGCCCGCGCGGCGTCGTACGGTCTGTACGGCTGCCTCGTCCAGGAGGGCGTCCGGGGTGATGGAGGTGCGGCGCTCCGTGCCGAGGAGGGCGGTCGTCACCAGGTCGTCCCAGGGTGGGGTCGGGGTGGCCGGGGTGCCGGGGTTGGTACGGGTGCCGGGGTTGTTACGGGTGCTGGGCATGCGGGCGTCCTCCGTGTCGTGTCGGTGGTGTCCGGCGTGCGGTGGGGCGGTTGTCGGGGCTGGGGGCGCTGCCGGTTGTGCGGTGGGGCGGTTGTCCGGGCTGGGTGTGCTGCCGGTTGTGTCGTGTCGGCGGTTGTCGGTGACGGGCGCGCTGCCGGTTGTGCGGTGGGGCGGTTGTCGGGGTTGGGCGCGCTGCCGGTTGTGTCGTGTCGGCGGTTGTCCGGGTTGGGGGCGCCGCCGGTTGTGCCGTGCGGCGGTTGTCCGGGCTGTCGGCGCCGCCTGTCTCGTCGTGGGGCGGGGCCGTGCCGGGGTGCCTCCTCGGCCGGATCGGGTGCTTGGTCCGCTGAACGCCGGAGGCGGGTCGGCCGGTGCTGGGTGCCTGTGGTGTCCTGCGGGGGCACCCCGGCACGTCCCCTCGCGTCGGCTCGCGGGTGCCGGTTCGGTGGGGTGAGGCGGGGCGCCCCGCGTTCCCTTCTGCGCCGTGCGGTCAGCGTAGGGGGATGAGGTTCGATGTCGGGGTCCATGCCGACAGGGGGTGGAAGCCTGTGTGGCCGCATTCGCCGAACACCGTCACCGGGGCGCCGCCCGAGAGGGCGGCCAGGCGCCACAGGCCGGGGGACGTCGTCGCCTGCGGGGTGAGGGGGAGGGCCGATTTGCCGTCGGCGTCCGCCAGTTGCCAGGCCGTGTCGTCGGTGGTCCGGGTCGGTATGACGTCGGACAGCGTCACCGGCCACGCCTCCAGCCAGGGGTCTGCGGTCAGTGCGTGTCCATAGGTGGTGAGGGCTGTGGTCACGTCGACTCCGGTGGGGTGACGAAGGGGTGGGACGGGGGGTGCGTATGGGGTGCCCAGGTCCGCCCGGAGGGTCGCCGCTCCGGGGTGAGGGGTGATCTCCGCGTCCAGGATGAGACCGGGTGGGAACGTCAGGGACGGGGCCCGGCCCGCCGCGCCGAAGGAGAGGAGCAGGGCCGTGCGGTCCGACTCCGTGCCGTGGAGCCATATGCGGCGCGTGGTGAGGTGCCCGTCCGCCGTGTCGTACTGGGACAGGACCAGCCAGTTGTCCCTCAGCGGTGGTGCCGTCGGGGGAGTGGGCAGGCCCGTGCGGGCGCGGACCGTGGTCGCCAGGTCCTCGGGGAGTGTCGCGCGGTGCAGCCACCCCTTGACGAGGAGGTGCAGGAGCGCGCACTCCTCAAGCAGCCGCGCCGGCCAGCCGGGTCCGGAGGCCGGGATCGACCCCAACTCGCGGACCCGGGACGCGAGCCCGGGCGCCTGCGCGTCCACCATGCGGGCCGCCGTCTCCTCCCACATGCCGTAGCCCGCCTGCTCCGCCTGGGCCAGCCCGCCCCGGAGCAGATCGGACAGGCGCTGCTCCAACTCGGTGGCGCCCGCCGTGATCCGCTGCGCGCGCCGCTCGGCTCTGCGCCGGGCCGCCTCCGGGTCTGCCTGGGTGCTGCCGGTGGCGTCCGGACCGGCTGCCGCCGCCTGCTTCGGTTCGGCCCGTTTCCTGCGGGTCTCCAGCCATGGCCCGGCCCAGTCGGGTGGCTCCTGACCGGCCGGTACCGCCGTGTCCTCGCCCGCCCAGAGCAGAAGCAGGCCCAGTGCGTGCTTGCACGGGAACTTGCGGCTCGGGCAACTGCACTTGTAGGCCGGGCCCGTCCCACCTGGCCCGCCGCCGGTGTCCACGATCGTCTGGTACGGCTTGCTGCCGCTGCCCTTGCACAGTCCCCACACCGCCCCCTCGTCCGAACTCCCGGCCTCCGACCAGGGGCCCGCCGCCCCCAGCTTGCTTCCCGCCTTGCGTGACGAGGCGTCAGGCGCCAGTGCCAGCACCTGGTCCGTCGTCCAGCGCACCCCCTGCTGAGTCATGTCCCCGACGGTAGGTCCCGGCACTGACAATCCGGGTCGAGACCCGCCTGACCTGCGGTGATGGTGGGGGAGGGGGTCGATTGTCAGTGGCGTGGTGCACGGTGGAACCCATCAGCGCGACGAGGCTGTCACGGCTTCGTCGGGATGGTTCGTGCTGGGCGAGACCGAGGGGGCAACCATGACCGTTTCCGTCGAGGACCGGGCCGGGGAGCAGGCCGGCGGCGAGGTGCTGAGGGCGCACGCCGAAGACGCGTTCGCGGAGGAACTCGTGGCGCTGGCCGCCCAGGACGACCGGCCGCGGCCGGCCCGCTGGCGCCTTTCGCCCTGGGCCGTCGCCACCTATCTGCTCGGCGGCACCCTGCCCGACGGGACGGTGATCACGCCGAAGTACGTGGGGCCGCGCCGCATCGTCGAGGTGGCCGTGACGACGCTGGCCACCGACCGTGCGCTGCTGCTGCTCGGCGTGCCGGGGACCGCCAAGACCTGGGTGTCCGAGCATCTCGCGGCCGCCGTCAGCGGAGACTCCACCCTCCTCGTGCAGGGCACCGCCGGTACACCGGAGGAAGCCATCCGGTACGGGTGGAACTACGCGCAGCTCCTGGCCCACGGGCCCAGCCGGGACGCCCTCGTCCCCAGCCCAGTCATGCGGGCGATGGCGGAGGGCATGACGGCGCGGGTCGAGGAGCTGACGCGTATCCCGGCCGACGTACAGGACACGCTCATCACGATCCTGTCCGAGAAGACGCTGCCCATACCGGAGTTGGGCCAGGAGGTGCAGGCCGTCCGCGGGTTCAACCTGATCTCCACGGCCAACGACCGGGACCGCGGGGTCAACGAGCTGTCGAGCGCGCTGCGGCGCCGGTTCAACACCGTGGTGCTGCCGCTGCCCGCGAGTGTGGAGGCGGAGGTCGACATCGTCTCGCGCCGGGTCGAACAGATGGGCCGCTCCCTGGAGTTGCCGAGCACTCCTGACGGCATCGACGAGATCCGGCGGGTCGTCACCGTCTTCCGCGAGCTGCGCGACGGCGTGACCAGCGACGGCCGGACGAAGGTGAAGTCACCCAGCGGGACCCTGTCCACGGCCGAGGCGATCTCCGTCGTCACCAACGGGCTCGCGCTGTCGGCCCACTTCGGGGACGGGGTGCTGCGGCCCTCCGACATCGCCGCCGGGATCCAGGGGGCCGTGGTGCGCGATCCGGCGGCCGACCGGGTCATCTGGCAGGAGTACCTGGAGGCCGTGGTCCGCGAGCGGGACGGGTGGAAGGACTTCTACCGGGCCTGCCGCGAGGTGAGCGCATGACAGGGCCCCTGCTGCTCGGCGTCCGTCACCACGGGCCCGGCTCCGCGCGGGCCGTGCGCCGCGCATTGGACGCCGCCCGGCCTCCGGTCGTACTCATCGAGGGGCCCCCGGAGGCCGACGCGCTGGTGCCGCTCGCCGCAGAGGAGGACATGCGGCCCCCGGTCGCGCTGCTCGCGCACGTCGTGGACGAGCCGGGGAGGTCCGCGTTCTGGCCGTTCGCCGAGTTCTCGCCCGAGTGGGTCGCCCTCCGCTGGGCCCTGGAGCACGGCGCGCGGGTCCGCTTCATCGATCTGCCCGCCGCGCACAGCCTGGCGATGCGGGACGCCGAGGAAGCACCGGAGAGCGCGGAGGACGTACGCGTCGACCCTCTGCGCGCGCTCGCCGAGACCGCCGGGTACGACGACGCCGAGCGGTGGTGGGAAGACGTCGTCGAGCACCGCGAGGGCGACGCCTTCGCCGCGCTCGGCGAGGCCATGGGCGCGCTGCGGGAGTCGTACGGGGACGGCGGACACGGCCGCGACCTGGTGCGCGAGGCGTACATGCGGCTTCAGGTGCGCGCCGCGCAGAAGGAGTTCGGCGATGATGTCGCCGTGGTCTGCGGGGCCTGGCATGTGCCCGCGCTGCGGCAGAAGGCCACGGTCGCCGCCGACCGCGCCCTGCTCAAGGGGCTGCCGAAGGCGAAGGTCGACATGACCTGGGTGCCGTGGACCCACCGCCGGCTCGCCCGCGCCGGCGGCTACGGGGCGGGGATCGAGTCGCCCGGCTGGTACCGGCACCTGTTCAGCGTTTCCGACCGGCCCGTGGAGCGCTGGCTGACCAAGGTCGCCGGACTGCTCCGCGACGAGGACAGGATCGTGTCCTCCGCCCACGTCATCGAAGCGGTGCGGCTCGCGCGGAGCCTCGCCGTGCTGCGCGGACGGCCCCTGGCAGGGTTGACCGAGACCACCGACGCCGTACGAGCCGTCCTGTGCGAGGGATCGGACGTCCCCCTCTCGCTCATCCACGACAAACTCGTGGTCGGCGATGTCCTGGGGGAGGTCCCCGAGGCGGCGCCCGCCGTCCCGTTGCAGCGCGACCTCACCCGGCTCCAGCGCACCCTGCGCCTCAAACCGGTCGCCGCCGAGCGCGAGTTGGACCTCGACCTGCGCGGCGACACCGACGTCGCGCGCAGCCGCCTCCTGCACCGGCTGCGACTGCTCGGCGTCGCCTGGGGCGAGCCCGCCCGGTCGGCCCGCGGCTCCACCGGCACCTTCCGCGAGACCTGGCGCCTGCGCTGGGAGCCGGAGCTCTCGGTGCGGGTCGCCGAGGCCGGTGTCTGGGGGACGACCGTGCTCACCGCGGCGAGCGCCAAGGCCGAGACGGACGCCGTCGCCGCGACCGCCCTCGCCGACGTCACGGCGCTCGCCGAGCACTGCCTCCTGGCGGGCCTGCCGGACGCCCTGCCCGTCGTGATGCGGGTCCTCGCCGACCGCGCCGCCCTGGACGCCGACGTCGGCCACCTCGCCCAGGCCCTGCCCGCCCTGGTCCGCGCCCTGCGCTACGGCGACGTGCGCGGCACCGACACCGGCGCCCTCGCCGATGTGGCGACCGGCCTGGCCGAGCGGGTCTTCGTCGGGCTGCCCCCGGCCTGCGCGGGACTCGACCTGGACGCGGCCGGTGAGATGCGCGGCCACGTCGACGGGGTGCACTCCGCCGTCACCCTTCTAGAGAACGCGGAACTGCGCGAGCGCTGGCGGGCCGTCCTGCGCACCCTCGCCTCCCGGGACAGCGTGGCCGGTGTGGTGCGGGGCCGCTGCGCCCGCATCCTCCTCGACGAGGGCGCGCTCGACGACGACGGCGCGGCCCGCCTGATGAGCCTCGCCCTCTCGCGCGGCACGCCCCCCACCGAGGCGGCGGCGTGGATCGAGGGCTTCGTCGGCGGCGGCGCGGGCGGCGGCCTCCTCCTCGTCCACGACGAGCGGCTGCTCGGCCTGGTCGACGCATGGCTGACCGGGGTGTCGGGCGAGGCGTTCACCGACGTACTGCCGCTGCTGCGCCGCACGTTCTCGGCGTACGAGTCCGGGGTGCGGCGGTCGCTGGGAGAGCTGGTCCGGCGCGGGCCCTCCGGGGGCGGTGGGTCCGCCACGACCTCGGCCCCGCGGGGATTCGCCGCGGAGCTCGACCCCGACCGGGCCGACGCGGTGGTGCCGGTGGTGCGGATGCTGCTCGGGGTGGGGGAGCGGTGAGGCCCGCGACCGCGCACCCGGCGCACACGGCGGACGAGCGGCACATCAACGACCCCGCAAAGGCGGCGACATGACGGACACCACGACCCCCGCCCACGACGAACGGATGCGGCGCTGGCGCCTCGTCCTCGGCGGCGACGCGGCCGACGGCACAGGCCGCCGACTGGACGGCCGCGACGCGGCGATGGACGGCGCTCTCACCGCCCTCTACGGCACGGGCCGCGGCGCACAGCAGAACCCCGGCGGCAACCGCTCCGCGGGGCTCGGGGCGTCCGCGCCGTCCGTCGCCCGCTGGCTCGGCGACATCCGCACCTACTTCCCGTCCTCCGTCGTACAGGTGATGCAGCGCGACGCCATCGACCGGCTCGGCCTGTCCGCGCTGCTGCTCGAACCGGAGATGCTGGAGGCCGTCGAAGCAGACGTCCACCTCGTCGGCACCCTGCTCTCCCTCAACAAGGCGATGCCGGAGACCACCAAGGAGACGGCCCGCGCCGTCGTCCGCAAGGTCGTCGACGACTTGGAGAAGAAGCTCGCCACCCGCACCCGCGCCACCCTCACCGGCGCCCTCGACCGCAGCGCCCGCATCAGCCGGCCGCGCCACCACGACATCGACTGGAACCGCACGATCGCGGCCAACCTCAAGCACTACCTGCCCGAGTACCGCACGATCGTGCCCGAGCGGCTCATCGGGTACGGGCGGGCCGCGCAGTCCGTCAAGAAAGAGGTGATCCTCTGCATCGACCAGTCGGGATCGATGGCGGCGTCCGTCGTCTACGCCTCCGTCTTCGGGGCGGTGCTCGCCTCCATGCGCGCGATCCGGACCCGGCTCGTCGTCTTCGACACGGCTGTCGTGGACCTCACCGACCAGCTCGACGACCCGGTCGACGTCCTCTTCGGCACCCAGCTCGGCGGCGGCACCGACATCAACCGGGCCCTCGCGTACTGCCAGTCGCAGATCACCCGCCCCGCCGAGACCGTCGTCGTACTCATCTCCGACCTCTACGAAGGCGGGATACGCGACGAGATGCTGAAGCGGGTCGCCGCGATGAAGGCGTCCGGCGTGCAGTTCGTGACCCTGCTCGCGCTCTCCGACGAGGGCGCGCCCGCCTACGACCGGGAACACGCGGCGGCGCTGGCCGCGCTGGGGGCACCGGCGTTCGCCTGCACCCCCGACCTGTTCCCCGAGGTCATGGCCGCGGCCATCGAGAAGCGGCCCCTCCCCATACCCGACGCGGCGGCCGAAACCGGGGGAGCGGCGGCAAACCGGATATGAGTACCCATCGGTAACAGGGGGCTTGCGCAGGCGCCCTCGTCCCGTGCGACTATGCGCGCACCGTGACGTCCCCGACCGTTCCCCCCGCCTCCGCCGAGCGCCTGCCGCGCCCGGCGGCGAAGCGGCGCGCGCTGCAACTGGCGCTGCTGCTCGGCGGACTGATCGGCCTCGGGTTCCTCTGCGGCGGCCAGGCCCACGCGGACGACACTTCCCCCTCCGCTACCTCCGCTCCGTCCGCTACCTCTGGCCTCCCCGGCATCTCCGGTCTCTCCCACACCCTCGCGTCCCGTCACCCGGTGGCACCCGAGACGGCGCCGCTGGTGGAGAAGGTCGTACGGCCGGTGCTCGGCACCGTACGGCCCGTGCTCGACGCCGTTCCGCCCGTCCTCGACACCGTGCGGCAGGTGACGGAGCCGGTCGGGGAATGGGCCGGTCAGGTCGTCGGCGGGGTCGCGGAGTCGGTCACGCACCCCCTGCCGGGGGGACCGGACGGCCCGCCCGCGCTGCCTGAACTACCCGAACTGCCCGTCGACCCCGGCCACGCCCTCCCGCAGCCCGGGCCGAGCGAGCCCGCGGACCCGGCCGACCCGGCCGAACCGGCCGTCCCGGCAGCAACCGCCGACCCCGCGGCGGCCTCCACAGCAGCCACAGCCGCCACCACCGCCACATCCGGCGCACGCACCGCCTCGGCCACCGCCCCCCTCGCGCACGACCCCGCGGCCGAATCCGGGGAGCACGGTGCGCGGGCGCATGCCGTGGTGCAGGCGGGGCCGAGGACGTTCGGCTCGGCAGCGACCGCTTCTGACGGTCCCGTACGGCGGGGCGGTACGCACCACACCCCCGTGGCCCGGCACACCGCCGCACCGGCCCCCGCCGCGCCCGGTACGCCGCAGCGCCCCGACGGCGCGCCCGTGGCCAACGCGTCGGCGAGCGACGGCGGCGCCTCGCGCCACAGCGAGCTGCACGCGACCTCGTTCGGCGTCCGGGTGCCCGTTCTTCTGCCGCCCGGCGCACTCGCGTCGGGTGCCCCCGCGCCGGTGGCCGACCGGCATCGCGACATCCCCGAATTCCCCGGTTAGGGCAGTCCTCCCCCCCCAGTACGTGACCTGTCGCGCGGGGGTGGACCAGCTTTGCCCGACCCCCCGGAAGACGCCGGAATTCGAAGGAACCACGTACGCATGAGCAAGAACATCCATCCCACCCTCGTCATAGCCGCCGGCACCGGGGCGCACGGCCCGGTGCGGGGCATCTGACCGACGCCGGGTGAGCCGGGGCAGCCGCAATCCAACGGCGTGACCCGGCGCGACACCGGCGTGCGGACGGGCGGATCCGTTGGGGACGGGCCGCCCGCCGGGAGCCCCCATGTGTGTCCGGGGGCTCATCGGGTGGCCTCACCGTGCGTACCCCCGCACGGTGAGGCCGCAAACAAGTGCGAACAGCACGACAAACGGGACGCTCTGTGACCGGTATCACCGCTCAGGTGTGATCTGCGATTTAGAAGGCATCGCTGAGCGGCGATAACCTGCGAGACGGACATGCCGCGTACTCGGCCACTGTGTACGCCTCGTACGCCTCCCTTGTGACAGCGGAGTCACGTTGCCCATCGCGGCACGCCCACGCAGGAAGATCGAACCGCGAGATCACTGATAGGGACGGACGCGCGTGGACCTGTTCGAGTACCAGGCGAGGGACCTCTTCGCCAAGCACGGTGTACCGGTGCTGGCCGGTGAAGTCATCGACACGCCTGAGGCAGCCCGCGAGGCGACCGAGCGTCTTGGCGGCAAGTCCGTCGTCAAGGCCCAGGTGAAGGTCGGCGGCCGGGGCAAGGCCGGCGGCGTCAAGCTGGCCGCCTCCACCGACGAGGCCGTGCAGCACGCCACCAACATTCTCGGCATGGACATCAAGGGCCACACGGTCCACAAGGTGATGATCGCCGAGACGGCTCCGGAGATCGTGGAGGAGTACTACGTCTCCTTCCTCCTGGACCGCACCAACCGCACCTTCCTCTCCATCGCCTCCGTCGAGGGCGGCATGGAGATCGAGGAGGTGGCGGCCAACCGCCCGGAGGCCGTCGCCAAGACGCCGATCGACGCCAACGAGGGCGTGACCCCCGAGGTCGCGCGCCGTATCGTCGCGGACGCGAAGTTCCCGGCCGAGGTGGCCGACAAGGTCGCCGACGTGCTGGTCACGCTCTGGAAGACCTTCATCGAGGAGGACGCCCTCCTCGTCGAGGTCAACCCCCTCGCCAAGGTCGCCTCCGGCGACATCCTCGCCCTCGACGGCAAGGTCTCCCTGGACGAGAACGCGGACTTCCGCCACCCCGACCACGAGGCCCTCCAGGACAAGGACGCGGCCGACCCGCTCGAGGCCGCTGCCAAGGAGAAGAACCTCAACTACGTCAAGCTCGACGGCGAGGTCGGCATCATCGGTAACGGTGCCGGTCTGGTCATGTCGACCCTGGACGTCGTCGCGTACGCCGGTGAGAAGCACGGTGGCGTGAAGCCGGCCAACTTCCTCGACATCGGTGGCGGCGCGTCCGCCCAGGTGATGGCGAACGGCCTGGAGATCATCCTCGGCGACCCGGACGTCAAGTCCGTGTTCGTCAACGTCTTCGGCGGCATCACCGCCTGCGACGAGGTCGCCAACGGCATCGTGCAGGCGCTGGCGCTCCTCGAGGAGAAGGGCGAGAAGGTCGAGAAGCCGCTCGTCGTCCGCCTCGACGGCAACAACGCCGAGCTGGGTCGCAAGATCCTCTCCGACGCCAACCACCCGCTGGTGCAGCGCGTGGACACCATGGACGGCGCGGCCGACAAGGCCGCCGAGCTCGCGGCCGCGAAGTAAGGGACGAGGGACAGAACAGCCATGGCTATCTTCCTCAACAAGGACAGCAAGGTCATCGTCCAGGGCATGACCGGTGCCACGGGCATGAAGCACACCAAGCTCATGCTGGCCGACGGCACGAACATCGTCGGCGGCGTGAACCCCCGCAAGGCGGGCACCGAGGTCGACTTCGACGGCACGTCGATCCCCGTCTTCGGCTCCGTCGCCGAGGCGATCGAGAAGACGGGCGCCAACGTGTCCGTCCTCTTCGTCCCGCCGGCCTTCTCCAAGGCCGCCGTGGTCGAGGCGATCGACGCCGAGATCCCGCTCGCCGTCGTCATCACCGAGGGCATCGCCGTCCACGACTCCGCCGCGTTCTACGCGTACGCGAAGTCGAAGGGCGACAAGACCCGCATCATCGGCCCGAACTGCCCGGGTCTGATCACCCCCGGCCAGTCGAACGCCGGCATCATCCCGGGCGACATCACGAAGCCGGGCCGCATCGGCCTGGTCTCGAAGTCCGGCACGCTGACGTACCAGATGATGTACGAGCTGCGTGACATCGGCTTCTCCTCCGCCGTCGGCATCGGTGGCGACCCGGTCATCGGTACGACGCACATCGACGCGCTCGCCGCGTTCGAGGCCGACCCCGAGACCGACCTCATCGTCATGATCGGCGAGATCGGCGGCGACGCCGAGGAGCGCGCGGCCGACTTCATCAAGGCCAACGTGACCAAGCCGGTCGTCGGCTACGTCGCGGGCTTCACCGCGCCCGAGGGCAAGACCATGGGCCACGCAGGCGCCATCGTCTCCGGTTCGTCCGGCACCGCCCAGGCGAAGAAGGAGGCCCTTGAGGCCGCCGGTGTCAAGGTCGGCAAGACGCCGACCGAGACGGCGAAGCTCGCCCGCGAGCTGCTCTCCTAACGCGCACGGCTGTACGCAGATCAGTGGGCCCGCACCGGTGACGGTGCGGGCCCACCGGTCTTCCAGCCGTCATTCGGCCAGCGGCATGAGGCGTCCCGGTCCGCCGCTCAGCTCGGCCCGCAACATCGCGCGCAACTGCTGTTCGGGTGCCGTGAGCCGTTCGGGCCCGGTCGACCCGGGTACGCCGCTGACGGGGGCGCCGGGCGCGGGCACCGGCTCGTAGCGTGCCGGAGCCACCCGCACGGTCAGCGCCGTCGCACCGACGATGAGGACCGTGACGGCGATCGCGGCCCGCGTCCAGAACCGGGTCCGCCGCTCGCTGCCGTCCCGCACGAGCGTGGCCTTCGGGGCGTCGAGCTTCTCCGCGTCCGCCAGCTCGGTCAGCCGCCGGTGCAACTGCTCGGGGACGGCAAGATCCGGCAGCCGCTCGGCGACGGCCTCACGGGCGTGCAGGATGCGGTGGGCGGCGGCCGGTGTGCTGGCCTCCGTCTCGGCGGCGGTCTCCGGCAGGTCCAGGCCCACCACGTCGTAGAGCAGCAGACTGCGCCGGTAGGTGGGGGGCAGGGCTTGGAGGACGTCGAGGAGCGCGCGGTCGTCGGCGGCGGGCGGCGCGTCCGGTCGGCGGGAGGCGGGGCGCAGCCGGTGCCAGGGCGACATCGCGTACTCGTACGCCGCCGCGCGCACCCAGCCCGCCGGGTCCGGGTCGACGGCGACCTCGGGCCACCGCTGCCAGGCGAGCTGGAAGGCGCGCTCGACGGATTCGCGGGCCAGGGTGCGGCGACCGCAGAGCAGATAGGTCTGGCGCACCAGCGTCGGGGCGGCATACGCGTACAGGGCGTCGAACGCCTGGGCCGGGGCGCTCGTCGGCGGCTGCTCGGATGCCTGGTCCGGCGATTCCTGCTCGGAGGAGGTCCGGTCCGCCGGTTCCGGCTTCGTGGCCCGGCCTTGCGGTTCCGGGGCGGGAGTCGGAGTCGCCGGTTCGGGGGAGGGGGCGGAGATCGGCGCCGCCGGTCGGGGCTCGGTGGTCCGGGTGACCGCCTTCGGCGTCCTGGTCCGTACCGCCGGTCGTTCCACCGCGGCCGTGAGGACCTTGGTGTAGGTGTCCCGGTTGCGGCCCCCCGGAGAGGTGCGGCCCGACTCCCAGGCCCGGATCGTCTCGCGCGTCACCCCGACCCGCGCGGCCAACTGCGCCTGCGTCAGCGACATCGCCTCGCGGAGTCGGCGGCGCTCCTTCGGCGTGGGCAGGGGGTCGGCAGTGCTCTGCGTCATGGGGAACTCCACACACCCTTTCGCGCGAAAAAGTACATAAGCGTATCTTGAGCGACACATCCGTACTTCGCCTGTTGCGCGGGGAACGCCCGTGTCGTTGGGAGCATGGCTCCCGTGACGTACATGACCGGCCGTGGACTGACCTTGCCCGTGCTGCTGTCCCGTGGGCGGGAACGCTCGCCCGGGCCCGCCGCCGGGGTGTTCGGCGGAGTCGTCGCCGCGGGGCTCGGGCTGGGGATCTTCGCGGTCCTCGTGATCGCGATGTGGATCACGTCGCCGTATCCGGACAGCGGACCGGGCGGCGCGCTGCACACGGCCGCCGCCCTGTGGCTCCTCGCGCACGGCACCGAGATGGTCAGGACGGACACGCTCTCCGGGGTGCCCGCCCCGGTGGGGGTGAGCCCGCTGCTGCTCACGGCGCTGCCGGTGTGGCTGGTGTACCGGGCGGCGCGGGACGCGGCCGAGCCCGACGAGCCGGAGGACCCGGAGGAGCCGCGGACGCGCGGACCGGTGACGCGCGCGTCCGTCAACGGAGTGTGGACCGGGGTGCTGTGCGGCTACCTGCTGGTCGGTGTCGCGGCGGCGAGCTACGCGTCCGGCGGTGAGTTGCGGCCCTCCTGGGTGAGCTGCGTGGCGCATCTGGTCCTGGTCGCCATGGCGGCGGCCGGGGCCGGGGTGTGGAGCGCGGCGCACGGGTGGCCGGGCGGGCCGCTGCCGCGGGGGCTGCGCGGCTCCCTGGACGTGCTGCCGCAGGTGCTGCTGCGGCAGATTTTGCCGGTCGCCGCGCGGGCCGCCGCCGCCGGGGCGCTGGTCCTGGTCGCCGGGGGCGCACTGGTGGTGGCGGCAGCGCTGGTGTGGCACGGGGGCGCGGTGCGGGAGGCGTTCCAGCAGCTCACGGCGGCGTGGACCGGGCGGATCGCGGTGCTGATGCTCTGCATGGCGCTGGTGCCGAACGCCGCGATCTGGGGTGCCGCGTACGCGCTGGGGCCCGGGGTCGTCCTCGGGGAGGGGCACACGGTGGGGCCGCTCGGCAGCACGGACGGGCCGCTGCTGCCGGTCTTCCCGCTGCTGGAGGCGGTGCCCGCGGCGGGCGCGGGGTCGCCGCTGACCTGGTCGGCCGGGGTGGTGCCGGTGGTGGCGGCGGTGACCGTGGCGTGGTTCGTGGTGGTGGCGGGGGAGAGGGCCGGGTGGAGGCGGGGCCGTGTCGTGTACGGGGTCACCGTGGCGGCCGTGCTCTGCGGGCTGGCGCTGGCCGTGCTCGCCGCGGCCTCGGGCGGCGCGCTGGGCGTGGCGACGCTCGCGGAGTTCGGCCCTGTCGGCGGGCTGACCGGGCTCGCCGCGATGGCGTGGACCGGCGTGGTGGGGGTGCCGGTGGCGCTGGTGGTGGGGTGGTGGCGCGGGCGGCTGGCCACGACACGATCCCGGCCCGCCGCCGAACCCGAACCCCAACCCCAACCCGAGCCCGAACCCGAACGCCAGCCCCAGCCCAGACCCGAACCCCAACAACCGGAGACTCCGGAGCCATCGAAGACGCTGGAAACACCGGCGGCGCCCGACACCCAGGAAACGACAGGCACCCGGGACAGGACAGGCACCCGGGACACGACAGACCCCCAGGACACGACAGTCACCCGTCACACGACAGGCACCCGGGACACAACAGTCACCCGCGACACGACAGTCACCCCTGAAACAACATCCGCCCCACAGACGCCCCCCGCGCCCCCCGCGCCGGACCCCGCTGGCCCGGCGCCGGTCGTTCAGGAGTCCTGAGCCACTGTCAGCGCGTGCCGAGGAACGGGCGGAGCTGCTTGGGGAGCAGGTCCTCGCAGGACTGGTTCGCCGCGTTGGTCAGGGCGTCGGCGCGGCACTCGTAGTAGTCGCTGTAGACCAGTTTCGCCGTGAACATCGACGCCACGAACGCCAGCGCCAGCGCGCCCGTCACCAGGCCGCTGACCGCCGCCGTCGTCTGCGGGCGTGTGGTCTCGGCGGCCGGTCGCGCGGGCCCGTCCGGGTCCGGGGTGCGGGGCTTCGCGCGCAGGGCGCTGATGCTCCAGTACAGGGCGAGCGCGCCGAGCAGCAGGGCCACGTAGGGCCAGGCGAAGAGGGCGAAGAAGAAGCCCCACATGCCGGACAGGAGTGCGTAGCGCGCGTGGCGCTGTGCCGGGTCCGTCGGGTCCCAGCGCATGCCGCCGGGGCCGCTGCCCTGGCCGGGGCCCTTGCCTTCCGGGCCGCCCTGGCCGCCGCCGGTGCTGCCGGGACGGTCGCCGAAGCGGCCGTCCTGGGCGCGGCCCGGCTGGCGGTCGCTCCACTGGCTGCCCCAGGGCGAGCGAGCGCCGCCCTCCTGGTCGCCCCCGGCGGAGCCCGTGTCGTCGGGCGCCGAGCCGTCCGGGCGGCGCGGCTGCCAGGGGCGGTCGGGGGCGTCCTCGGGCGGCGGCGCGAAGGGGTTGTCCGCCTTGGCGTCCCCGGAGCTGGTGCCCTCGCCGGACTCCCTGGACGGCGACGGCGGCGTGGGTCGGCCTTCGCGGAGCAGGACGGCGCCGGCGGGCAGCGTGAGGCGAAGGCTTCGGTCCGGCATCAGGTGTGCGTCTTCCCCTAGGTCGTCGGTCGGATGGCGGGTGCGGGTCGGTCCGTTCTTCTCGTCAACGTTCCGTGCCCGCCCGGCGTTCCGAACCGGGGCTGGGTCTTCCTCTGGATCTTGCTCGGTGTTCCTGGACGCTGACGCTACCTCCCGGCCCCGCCCCCGTCCCGTGGGGGCCGCCGGGTGTGCCGGTATCGTTGCTGACGGTCGGCCGCTTCGTAGGGTTCCCCGTATGGGCGAGCGCGAAGCTTTTGTAGAAACACACAAGGTCGGCCGCGCGAAGCAGCTCTCCCGTGAACGAAAGGGCCCCGCCGTGGCCAAGGCCAAGCGCCTCGTCGTGCTGGTCTCCGGATCAGGTACGAATCTTCAGGCACTGCTCGACGCCATCGCGGCTGAGGGGGCGGACGCGTACGGAGCGGAGATCGTCGCCGTCGGCGCGGACCGTGACGGCATCGCCGGTCTGGAGCGCGCCGAGCGCGCCGGGCTCCCGACCTTCGTGTGCCGGGTCAAGGACCACGCGACGCGCGAGGACTGGGACCGGGCCCTCGCCGACGCGACGGCCGCGTACGAGCCGGACCTGGTGGTCTCCGCGGGGTTCATGAAGATCGTGGGCAAGGAGTTCCTCGCGCGCTTCGGCGGACGGTTCGTGAACACGCACCCGGCCCTGCTGCCCAGTTTTCCCGGTGCTCACGGTGTGCGCGACGCCCTCGCGTACGGCGCGAGGGTCACCGGCTGCACCGTCCACTTCGTCGACGACGGCGTCGACACCGGCCCGATCATCGCCCAGGGCGTGGTCGAGATCGTGGAAGAGGACACCGACGACGGGGAGAGCGCTCTGCACGAGCGCATCAAGGAAGTCGAGCGCACGCTGCTCGTCGATGTCGTGGGGCGTCTGGCCCGTAACGGCTTCAGCATTGAGGGACGAAAGGTAGTTATCCCGTGAGCGACCTCGTGACCGCCGAGAGCAACAAGCGGCCCATTCGCCGGGCGCTGGTCAGCGTCTACGACAAGACCGGTCTGGAGGAGCTGGCGCGCGGGCTCCACGAGGCGGGGGTCGAGCTGGTGTCGACCGGCTCCACCGCGGCGAAGATCGCCGCCGCCGGGGTGCCGGTCACCAAGGTCGAGGACGTCACCGGGTTCCCCGAGTGCCTGGACGGCCGGGTGAAGACGCTGCACCCGAAGGTGCACGCGGGCATCCTCGCCGACCTGCGTCTGGAGGACCACCAGAAGCAGCTCGCCGACCTCGGCGTGAAGCCGTTCGAGCTGGTCGTGGTGAACCTGTACCCGTTCAAGGAGACCGTCGCCTCGGGCGCCTCCCCCGACGAGTGCGTCGAGCAGATCGACATCGGCGGCCCCTCGATGGTCCGCGCCGCCGCCAAGAACCACCCCTCGGTCGCCGTGGTCACCAGCCCGCGCCGGTACGCCGACGTCCTCGCCGCGGTCGAGGACGGCGGGTTCGACCTCACCACCCGCAAGCGGCTCGCCGCCGAGGCGTTCCGGCACACCGCCTCCTACGACGTGGCGGTCGCCTCCTGGTTCGCCGCCGACTACGCGGCGGCGGACGACAGCGGCCACCCCGAGTTCCTCGGTGCCACCTACGAGCGCAAGAACGTGTTGCGCTACGGCGAGAACCCGCACCAGGGCGCCGCCCTCTACGTCGACGGCACGGGCGGCCTCGCCGAGGCGGAGCAGCTCCACGGCAAGGAGATGTCGTACAACAACTACACGGACACGGACGCCGCGCGCCGTGCCGCGTACGACCACGACGAGCCGTGCGTCGCGATCATCAAGCACGCCAACCCGTGCGGCATCGCCGTCGCCTCCGACGTGGCGGAGGCCCACCGCAAGGCGCACGCCTGCGACCCGGTCTCCGCGTACGGCGGCGTCATCGCGGTCAACCGGCCGGTCAGCAAGGAGATGGCGGAGCAGGTCGCCGACATCTTCACCGAGGTCATCGTCGCGCCCGACTACGAGGACGGCGCCCTCGAAGCCCTCACCAAGAAGAAGAACATCCGCGTGCTGCGCGCCCCGAACGGCCCGTCCGCCGCGGCCGAGACGAAGCAGATCGACGGTGGCGTGCTGCTCCAGGTCACCGATCGCCTCCAGGCCGACGGCGACGACCCGGCGAACTGGACCCTGGCGACCGGCGACGCGCTGTCGCAGAGCGAGCTGGACGAGCTGGCGTTCGCGTGGAAGGCGTGCCGCGCCGTGAAGTCCAACGCGATCCTGCTCGCCAAGGACGGCGCCTCCGTCGGCGTCGGCATGGGCCAGGTCAACCGCGTGGACTCCTGCAAGCTCGCCGTCGAGCGGGCCGGTGAGGAGCGGGCGCGCGGCGCGTTCGCCGCCTCGGACGCGTTCTTCCCCTTCCCCGACGGTCCGCAGATCCTCCTCGACGCCGGGGTGAGGGCGATCGTGCAGCCCGGTGGCTCGATCCGGGACGAGCAGGTCGTGGAGGCCGCGAAGAAGGCGGGCGTGACGATGTACTTCACGGGGACGCGCCACTTCTTCCACTGAGGTACCCCTGCGTGCGAAGGGCCCGCCGGTCACGGCGGGCCCTCGTCGCACCATCGGGGAGGGCTCAGCCCTTCACCTGCACGACGACCACGCTCGCGACCTTGTCGTGCCAGCCCTGCTTGCGGCCGGACTTGTCCCAGAACGGGGAGAGGTAGACGAGCAGCGCGCCGATGCCGCAGGCGAAGCTGCCGACCGTCGGGATGACCCAGCGCAGGAAGCCGCCGCCGATGCCGGGCTTCGCACCGGTCTCCGCCTTCAGGACGCGGATGCCGACGGCCAGCTTGCCCAGCGTGGCACCGACGAAGGCGATCATCAGGACCTCGTAGAGCAGGACGAGGACCATGAAGAGCAGGGCGACCGGCAGGGTCGAGGACTGGAAGTCCGAGGTGGCGTCGTTCACGCACGAGTCGTACGTGGACGAACCGGCGTCGCAGGCCCGTACCGCGTCGAGGAAGTCCAGGAACTTCGGCGCCAGGAACACGAAGTACAGGATGCCGAACAGCACGCCGTCGATCAGGCGGGCCCCGAGTCTGCGGCCCATCGAGGCGAGCGGCGGGGCACCGGACGGCAGGCCGCCACCGGGCATCCCCGACTGCTGCGGGTGCTGCGGGTAGGCCCCGTAGGGCTGCGGCTGGCCCGGCTGCTGCGGATAGCCGTATCCCTGCGGCGGGACGCCCTGCGGCGCCTGCTGGCCGTACGGGTTCGGCTGCTGCGGTTGCTGACCGTAAGGGTTGTGCGGTTCGCCGTGACTCATGGCGAGATTCCTCCGGGGACGACGTCGGGGACGGCGCGGACCTGCGGAGGAAAAATACGGAAATACGGCCGCCTGAGCGGTTTGCCCCCCTGCCGCTGTCCGCGGTACTGCGCGGATCATGCTCCTGAATCGGACACGGTCCTGTCCAGAGGGCTGCCGAGCCGTTGTGCAAGTGCAACTTGGGTGAACCCGGGCCGCCCTGAAAGAATGGGCACCATGACCGCCCAGATTCTCGATGGCAAGGCCACCGCAGCCGCGATCAAGTCCGAACTGACCGTCCGCGTGGCGGCCCTGAAGGAGAAGGGGGTCACGCCCGGACTCGGCACCGTCCTGGTCGGCGAGGACCCCGGCAGCCAGAAGTACGTGGCAGGAAAGCACCGCGACTGCGCGCAGGTCGGCATCGCCTCCATCCAGCGCGAGCTGCCCGCCACGGCCACGCAGGAGGAGATCGAGGCGGTCGTCCGCGAGCTGAACGAGGACCCTGCCTGCACCGGCTACATCGTCCAGCTCCCGCTGCCCAAGGGCATCGACGAGAACCGCATCCTGGAGCTGATGGACCCGGCCAAGGACGCCGACGGCCTGCACCCGATGAACCTGGGCCGCCTCGTCCTCAACGAGCCGGCGCCGCTGCCCTGCACCCCGTTCGGCATCATCACGCTGCTGCGCAAGCACGGCGTGGAGATCAAGGGCGCCGAGGTCGTCGTCGTCGGCCGCGGCGTCACCATCGGCCGTCCGATGCCGCTGCTGCTCACCCGCAAGTCGGAGAACGCGACGGTCACCCAGTGCCACACCGGCACCCGTGACCTCGCCGCCCACCTCAAGCGCGCCGACATCGTCGTCGCCGCGGCGGGCGTGCCGCACCTGATCAAGCCCGAGGACATCAAGCCGGGCGCGGCCGTGCTCGACGTCGGTGTCTCCCGCGACGAGAACGGCAAGATCGTCGGAGATGTGCACCCCGGCGTCGCCGAGGTCGCCGGCTGGATCTCCCCGAACCCCGGCGGCGTGGGTCCGATGACCCGCGCCCAGCTCCTGGTGAACGTGGTCGAGGCCGCCGAGCGGAACGCCAGCGGTGTTCGCTGACACCTCCCGGGGCGCGAAGAAGCGGAGCACGCGGCGCTTCCCGTTGTGGACGCGGGACACCGCGCGCCCCGAGGGCGGTGGCCGCGCGGCCCCGAGCGACGCCCCCGCCCCCGCGCGCCAGTGGCCGCTGATCAGCGTCCTCGTCCTGGCCGGCCTCGGGCTGCTGATCACCGCGTTCGACCTGTTCCGCGTCGGCACGATCCTGGTGGGCGTCGCCCTGCTGGGCGGCGCGGTGATGCGCTGGATGCTGCCGTCCGTCGGCATGCTCGCCGTGCGCTCGCGCTTCACCGACATGGTCACGTACGGGCTTCTCGGCCTGGTCATCGTGGTGCTGGCGATGATGGCGCAGCCCGACCCCTGGCTCCAGATCCCCTTCCTCCAGGACACGCTGCACTTCACCGTGCGGTGACCGGCCGTCGCCGAGGGCGCCGGCGAACGGTGTCGAATGCACCCGTGCGCCCCCGGAGCGGGAACTGACATCCTGGCTACCCGCATCCCACTGGGTAGTCAGTGGGGGGCCGGGGCCGTAAGTGCGGCGCAGGGGGGCTCATGCGCGTACGGGGGATGAGGGGGAAGCAATGCCTCGTTGGAAGCCGCTGCCGGACGAACTCGACGCGGAGATCAAGGAGTTCGCCGGGCAGTTGCGCCGGCTTGTGGACCGCGGCGGGCTCGGGATCGCCGCGCTGGCGGACCGCACCGGGTACAGCAGGACGTCGTGGGAGCGGTATCTGAACGGGCGGCTGCTGGCACCCAAGGGCGCCGTCGTGGCGCTCGCCGAGGTGACCGGCACCGATCCCGTCCACCTGACCACGCTGTGGGAGCTCGCGGAGCGCGCCTGGAGCCGCTCCGAGATGCGCCACGACATGACCATGGAGGCCATACGGATATCCCAGGCGCGCGCGGCGCTGGGGGAGTTCGGCGGCCCGGCCACGCCCCCGGGCGGCGGCAGGAACGCGAGCGCGACCGCGGCCCGGGCCACCGGCGTCGCCGGCCCCGCGGGCGTCTCGCCGACCGTGCCTCCACAGGCGGCGGCGCCGCACATCGGCCAGTTCGGACCGGCGGAACCCGCCGCGACCCCGGCGGGCCCCGGCGGCGGACCGGGCAGGCGGCGGCTGTTCATGTTTTTCGCGGGGGCCGTCGGCGCGGCGCTCCTCGTGCTCGCCGCCTACGTCCTGACCGACAGCGGCGGCGGCACGAAGGAGAACGCGGAGCCCTCGCCCACCCCGACCACCAGCGCGGCCCCGCTGCCCGCGGGTGTCCGGTGCGTGGGCGCCGACTGCACCGGCAAGGACCCCGAGGCCATGGGCTGCGGCGGCGACCTCGCCGACAGCCCGACGCGGGCCGTCGTCGGCGCGGTCACCGTCGAGGTCCGCTACAGCAAGACCTGCAAGGCGGCCTGGGCACGCATCCAGAGCGCGTCCCCGGGCGACAGCGTGCGACTCGACACCGGTGCCAAGACGTCCAGGAAGGGCCTGGTCGGCGACGCGGACACGGACGCGTACACGCCGATGATGGCGGTGGGTTCGGCCTCCGAGGCGAAGGCGTGCGCCACGCTCGCCTCCGGCCAGAAGGGCTGCACCCCGTAGGGCCGCCTGCCTTCGGACCGGCTTTCCCGCACCGTGCATGGCCCCGGCCTTTCGGGGAAGGGGGACGGTACCCCCACGGGACGGTCACACGGTGACACCCACCGGCGGCCGCCGAAGCCCACTCCCCCGGGCCGGCGGCCGCACCCGTGTCCGGGCCCGCGCGTGACAACCCGGTCGCTCTGTGGGGTGAGCCACACGCACCGGTAGGTCCGCCGGGGGCGGGGCGCGATAGCCTGACGGCCGGATCTCTTGATGCCGAGAGATCGATCAAAAGACCTGCTGTCATACGGAGAACGCCATGACCCGCACTCCCGTGAACGTCACCGTCACCGGCGCCGCCGGCCAGATCGGCTACGCACTGCTCTTCCGCATCGCCTCCGGCCAGCTGCTCGGCGCGGACGTGCCGGTCAAGCTGCGCCTCCTGGAGATCACCCCGGCGCTCAAGGCCGCCGAGGGCACCGCCATGGAGCTCGACGACTGCGCCTTCCCGCTGCTCCAGGGCATCGAGATCACCGACGACCCGAACGTCGCCTTCGACGGCGCCAACGTCGGTCTCCTCGTCGGCGCCCGCCCCCGCACCAAGGGCATGGAGCGCGGCGACCTCCTGGAGGCCAACGGCGGCATCTTCAAGCCGCAGGGCAAGGCCATCAACGACCACGCCGCGGACGACATCAAGGTCCTCGTCGTCGGCAACCCGGCCAACACCAACGCCCTCATCGCCCAGGCCGCCGCGCCGGACGTACCGGCCGAGCGCTTCACGGCCATGACGCGCCTGGACCACAACCGCGCGCTGACCCAGCTCGCGAAGAAGACGGGCTCGACGGTCGCCGACATCAAGCGCCTGACCATCTGGGGCAACCACTCCGCCACCCAGTACCCCGACATCTTCCACGCCACGATCGGCGGCAAGAACGCCGCGGAGACCGTGAACGACGAGAAGTGGCTCGCGGACGAGTTCATCCCGACCGTCGCCAAGCGCGGTGCGGCGATCATCGAGGCGCGCGGCGCGTCGTCGGCCGCTTCGGCCGCCAACGCCGCCATCGACCACGTGTACACGTGGGTCAACGGCACGGCCGAGGGCGACTGGACCTCCATGGGCATCCCCTCGGACGGTTCGTACGGCGTGCCCGAGGGCCTCATCTCCTCGTTCCCCGTCACCACCAAGGACGGCGCGTACGAGATCGTCCAGGGCCTGGACATCAACGAGTTCTCGCGGGCGCGGATCGACGCGTCCGTCGCCGAGCTGGCGGAGGAGCGCGAGGCGGTTCGCGGCCTCGGTCTGCTCTAGCCTCCACCCTCTCTCGCGTCTGCCGCCCGCGGCGGGTCCCCGGACCCGCCGCGGGCGTTCGTGTGTGCGGACGGATCGCGCCCGCCCCACGCGCCCTCCCTACGCGCGATCCCGCAGACCGAGGCTGACCGCCGCCGTCGACAGCAGCGTCACCCCGCCGACCACGCCGAGCGCCAGCGACATGCCCGAGGAGAAGTCCCGCCCCGCGCCGCCCAGCACCGTCCCGGTGACGGCGACGCCGAGCGCCGCTCCCAGTTCGCGGGAGGCAGTGCCGAGACCGGAGCCGAGGCCCGCCTGGTGGGCGGGCAGGGAGGTCAG
Organism: Streptomyces sp. NPDC102406; assembly: GCF_044765725.1. Lineage (NCBI taxonomy): Bacteria > Bacillati > Actinomycetota > Actinomycetes > Kitasatosporales > Streptomycetaceae > Streptomyces > Streptomyces sp. NPDC102406. Next base: position 74,970 of record NZ_JBIWKP010000005.1, read on the forward strand.
GACGCCGAGGGTGAGGGCCGGCATGCAGGCGCCGGTGCCGAAGGATATGACCAGGAGCCACAGGACGTAGACGCCGTACGGGGTGTGCGGCCCGGCCGTCGACGCGCCGAGCAGGCCGAGGCCGATCAGGGCGAGACCGGTGGTGACGACCGGCCGGGGCGTCGCCTGCCACCGCGCGGCGAACCTGGGCGCCAGCGCCATGCCCACCGTCACCGGCATGATCGCGACGCCGGTGAGCGCGGGACCGTACCCCTTGACGCCTTGCAGGTACTGGGAGTTGACGAAGAACAGGGCGAACAGGCCGAAGAAGCCCACCGCCATGCCGAGCGTCGCCGCCCGCAGCCGCGGGGAGCGGAACACGCGCGGGTCGAGGAGGGGCGCCGGGGAGCGCAGGGCGTGGGCGGTGAAGGCCGCCGCCAGGAGCGCGCCGAGCGCGAAGGCGAGCAGGATGCGGGTCGAACCCCAGCCGTACGACGGGCCCTCGATGACGCCGAAGAGGATCGCGAGCAGGGCCGTCGTGACGAGCAGGGTGCCCAACGGGTCCGGGTTGCCGCGGTCGACGCGCGGGGTGCGCGGGACGGCCCGCGCGACGGCCGCGGCGAGCAGCGCCGCGAGCGGGACCATCGCCCAGAACAGGGCGCGCCAGGACAGGAACTGGCCCGCGAGGCCGCCGCCCAGATTGCCGAGCGCGCCGCCGATGCCGAGCGCGAGGGCCCAGGCCGCCATGGCCCGGGCGCGGCGCTTGGGGTCCCCGGCGAGGTGGACCAGGAGCGACATGGTCGCCGGGGTGATCAGCGCGGCGCCGGTGCCGCAGATCGCGCGGCCCGCGATGAGGACACCGGGCGCGGTGGCGAGCGCGCTGGTCGCGGCGCCCGCGGCGAACAGGGCGAGGCCGGTCAGGAGCGCGCCCTTGCGGCCGTGGCGGTCGGCGGCGGCGCCCGCCGGGATCAGCAGGCCCGCGAACGCGATGACGTACGCGTCGACCGTCCACAGGATCTGGGTCGCCGAGGGGTGCAGGGACGACGAACCGAGCTGCGGGATCAGCAGGTTGATCGCGGCGACCATGCTCTGGGCGACCATCACGCAGGCGCAGAGCGTGGCCAGGGTGAGGCGGCCCAGGCGGGCCGGCCCGGCCGTCGCGGACGGGGGTGGGGAGGTCGTCGGGGCGGACGCGGGAGTGGGCGCGGACATGGCTCCTCCTCGGAGCTTCAGGGATGTCGGGAGCGGCACGGGGGTGTGGTGCGCGGCGCCCGCTCAACGTAGGGTCGGCCCCGGTCTGCTTTCCAGTGCAATGTGTGCAGAGGATGATTGCTTGTGGTGCAATCCGGCGACGGAGCTGCGGCGCGGCCGTCCGCGGCGATGGGACTCGACCTGAATCTCCTGGTCGCCCTCGACGTGCTGCTGGAGGAGCAGAGCGTGCGCGGCGCCGCCCGGCGCCTGCACCTGTCCGAGCCCGCGATGAGCCGCACCCTCGGCCGGGCCCGCAAGGCGCTCGGCGACCCGCTGCTGGTGCGCGCCGGGCGGCAGATGGTGCCGACGCCGTACGCGCTGTCGCTGCGGGCCGAGGTCGGGGCGGTGGTGGAGCGGGCCCGGGCACTGTTCGCGGCGCGCGGAGCGGTGGACCTGCGGTCGCTGACCCGGACGTTCACGGTCCACGGGAGCGATTCGCTCGCCGCGCTGCTCGGGCCCGCGCTGCTCTCCCGGGCCGCCGCCGAGGCGCCCGGCGTCCGGCTGCGCTTCCTCGGCGAGAGCCATCTGGACGCGCCGGTGCTGCGGGAGGGGACCGCCGACCTGGAGGTCGGCGTCATCGACACGGCGGCGCCCGAGGTGCGGATCGAGCCGCTGACCGTGGACCGGATGCTGGGCGCGGTGCGCGCCGGACACCCCTTGCTGGAGGGCGAGTTGACGCCTCGCCGGTTCGCCGAGGAGGCGGAGCACCTGACCGTGTCCCGGCGCGGGAAACTGCACGGTCCTGTCGACGAGGCGCTCGCCGGACTCGGGCTGCGGCGACGGGTGGTGGGCAGCGTGGGCTCGTTCCCGTCGTCGTTGTTCTTCCTGCGCGAGACGGACCTGGTCGGGCTCGTCGGCTCGTGGTGCCTGCCGATGACCGACGCGCTCGGCCTCGTCACCTTCCCGGTCCCGCTGGACCTGCCGCCGCTGCCGCTCGCTCTCGCCTGGCACCCGCGCCACGACGCGGACCCGGCGCACGCGTGGCTGCGGGAGTGCGTGCGCGACCTCATGCGCCCGGGGCCGGGAGCCACCGTCGCCGCCGTGTGACGGGGCACACTTTCGGCCATGGATCGCGCATGCTTTGCGACCCCCAGGGCAGGGACATCCGGCATCACGGCAGAGCGGACCGAGAGGCCGTCCGCCGTGCTCGGGGGAGCGAACCGGAACGGAAGGCAAAGCAGGACGTGTCAGTACAAAGCACCATCCATATCGGCGGAGAGTGGCGCGGCGCCGCCTCGGGAGCCACCCGCGCCATCCTCGACCCGGCGGACGCCACACCGTTCGCGGTGATCGCCGAGGGCGGTGCCGAGGACGCGGACGCCGCGATAGCCGCCGCGCGCCGCGCCTTCGACGAGGGCCCCTGGCCGAGGACGCCCGTCGCCGAGCGCGCCGCGCTGCTGCGTCGCGTCGCCGACCTCCTCGTCCGCGACCGGGAGCGGATCGGCCTCCTGGAGAGCCGCGACGCGGGCAAGACCGTCGAGGAGGGGCGCGTCGACGTCGACTGCGTCGCCGACGCCTTCCGCTACTTCGCGGACCTCGTCATCGGGGAGGGCCCCGGACGCGTCGTCGACGCGGGCTCCGAGGAGATCCACTCCGTCGTCGTGCACGAGCCGGTCGGCGTCTGCTCGATGATCACGCCTTGGAACTACCCGCTGCTGCAAGCGAGTTGGAAGATCGCCCCCGCGCTCGCGGCGGGCAACACCTTCGTTGTCAAACCCAGCGAGATCACCCCGCTGACCACGGTCGTCCTCGTCGAACTGCTGCTGGAGGCCGGGCTCCCGCCCGGCGTCGCCAACATCGTCACGGGCCCCGGCGCCTCGGTCGGCGCCCGCCTGGCCGACCACCCCGACGTCGACCTGGTCTCCTTCACCGGTGGCCTCGTCAGCGGCACCAAGGTGGCCCAGGCCGCCGCCGCGGGCGTCAAGAAGGTCGCCCTGGAGCTCGGCGGCAAGAACCCGAACGTCGTCTTCGCCGACGCCTGCGCGACCGAGGACGGCTTCGACACCGCCGTCGACCAGGCGCTCAACGCCGCGTTCATCCACAGCGGCCAGGTGTGCTCCGCGGGCGCCCGCCTCATCGTCGAGGAGTCCGTGCGCGAGCGCTTCGTCGCCGAACTCGCCCGCCGCGCCGAGAAGATCCGGCTCGGCCGCGGCACGGAGGACGGCGTGGAGTGCGGCCCGCTCGTCAGCGAGCAGCAGCGCGAGAAGACCGAGTCCTACGTCGCGTCCGCCCTCGCCGAGGGTGCCGTGCTGCGGTGCGGCGGCAAGCGGCCCGAGCCGAGCGACGTCAGGCCCGCCACCGGCTACTTCTACGAGCCGACCGTCCTCGACCAGTGCCACCGCGAGATGCGCGTCGTGCGCGAGGAGACCTTCGGGCCGATCCTCACCGTCGAGACGTTCCGTACCGAGGACGAGGCCGTCGCCCTCGCCAACGACACCGAGTACGGTCTCGCCGGCGCCGTGTGGACCACCGACGCGGGCCGCGCCCGCCGCGTCGCGGGCCGGCTGCGCCACGGCACGGTCTGGATCAACGACTTCCACCCCTACCTGCCGCAGGCCGAGTGGGGCGGCTTCGGCAAGAGCGGTGTGGGACGGGAGCTGGGCCCCGCGGGTCTCGCCGAGTACCGCGAGACCAAGCACATCTACCAGAACCTGGCACCGAAGCCGGTCCGCTGGTTCGCGGGCTGAGCCCGCCCCGCACCCCCCGCACCTCTACGCACCCCCGCACCTCTACGCACCCCCGCACTTCTACGCGCCCTTACGCGAAGTACCTTGCCTCGCCTTGGAGTTGACGCATGCCTGAGCACCCCGAACAGCCCGCGACCGCACAGCACTGTTACGACTACGTGGTGGTCGGCGGTGGCACCGCGGGGTCGGTGATCGCCTCCCGGCTCACCGAGGACCCGGACGTCACCGTCGCCGTCATCGAGGGCGGCCCCAGCGACATCGACCGCGACGACGTACTGACGCTGCGCCGCTGGCTCGGCCTGCTCGGCGGCGACCTGGACTACGGCTACACGACGACCGAGCAGCCGCGCGGCAACTCGCACATCCTGCACAGCCGCGCCAAGGTGCTCGGCGGCTGCTCGTCGCACAACACCCTCATCTCGTTCAAGCCGCTGCCCGGCGACTGGGACGAGTGGGCGGCGGCCGGTGCCGAGGGCTGGGACCACAAGGCGATGGACCCCTACTTCGCCAAGCTGCGCAACAACATCGTCGCCGTCGACGAGAAGGACCGCAACGCCATCGCCCGCGACTTCGTCGAAGCCGCGCGGGCGGCGACCGGGGTGCCGCGCGTCGAGGGCTTCAACAAGGCCCCCTTCAAGGACGGCGTCGGCTTCTTCGACCTCGCCTACCACCCCGAGAACAACAAGCGCTCGTCGGCGTCGGTGGCGTACCTCCACCCCCACATGGAGGCGGGCGACCGCCCCAACCTGACGCTGCTGCTCGAAACGTGGGCGTACAAGCTGGAGTTCGACGCCGACAGCGGCGACGGCGTACGGGCGCGCGGCGTGCACGTGCGCACGAAGGACGGCGAGGAGACGCTCGTGTCCGCGCGCCGTGAGGTCGTCGTGTGCGCGGGCGCCGTCGACACGCCCCGCCTGCTGCTGCACTCCGGTGTCGGTCCCAGGGCCGACCTGGAGAAGCTGGGCATCCCCGTCGTGCACGATCTGCCCGGTGTCGGCGAGAACCTGCTCGACCACCCGGAGTCGGTCATCGTCTGGGAGACCGACGGGCCGATCCCCGACAACAGCGCCATGGACAGCGACGCCGGCCTGTTCATCCAGCGCGACCCCGAGGCCGCCGGGCCCGATCTGATGTTCCACTTCTACCAGATCCCGTTCACGGACAATCCGGAACGCCTCGGCTACGTCAGGCCCGAGCACGGGGTCTCCATGACCCCGAACATCCCCAAGCCGAGGAGCCGCGGGCGCCTCTACCTGACCAGCGCGAACCCCGAGGACAAGCCCGCCCTCGACTTCCGCTACTTCACCGACGAGGACGACTACGACGGACGGACCCTCGTCGACGGCATCCGCATCGCCCGCGAGATCGCGAAGACGCAGCCGCTGGCCGGCTGGCTCAAGCGCGAGGTGTGCCCCGGCCCGGACGTCACCGGTGACGAGGAGCTCGGCGAGTACGCGCGCAAGGTCGCCCACACCGTCTACCACCCGGCCGGGACCTGTCGGATGGGCGCAAGAAATGATGAACTCGCGGTCGTGGACCCCGAGTTGAGGGTCCGCGGGCTCAAGTCCATCCGAATCGCCGACGCGTCCGTCTTCCCGACGATGCCCGCGGTGAACCCGATGATCGGAGTGCTCATGGTCGGGGAGAAATGCGCCGAGCTGCTGGGTGGTGATGCGTGATGAGTACGCCGACCTTCGTGAAGGGCCCTGCCCCGGACGCGACCACCGCCTCCGAGGAGACCGTCTTCGCCGTCCGCAACCTGTGGAAGGTGTTCGGCCCCCGGTCCGAGCGCGTCCCGGGCGACGCGGAACTGACCGGCCTGAGCGCCGCCGAACTCCGCTCCCGCACCGGCTGCACCGCCGCCGTGCGCGACGTCTCCTTCGACGTCCGGCGCGGTGAGGTCTTCGTGGTGATGGGCCTGTCCGGCTCCGGCAAGTCCACGCTGGTGCGCTGCCTGACCCGGCTCATCGAACCGACATCCGGCTCCCTGTCCATCGACGGCGAGGACGTGTGCGCCATGGACAAGAGCCGGCTGCGCGCACTGCGCCGCCACCGCGCCGCCATGGTCTTCCAGCACTTCGGCCTGCTGCCGCACCGCACCGTCCTCGACAACGTCGCCTACGGTCTGGAGATCCAGGGCGTCGGGCGCGCGGAGCGCCGGGCGAAGGCGAGGGAGGTCGTCGCGAAGGTGGGCCTCGAAGGCCTGGAGTCGCGTCGGCCCGGCCAGTTGTCCGGCGGCCAGCAGCAGCGCGTGGGGCTCGCCCGCGCCCTCGCCGTGGACCCCGAGGTCCTCCTGTTCGACGAGCCGTTCAGCGCCCTCGACCCGCTGATCAGGCGCGACATGCAGGAGGAGGTCGTACGCCTGCACCGCGAGGAGGGCCGCACGATGGTCTTCATCACGCACGACCTCAACGAGGCGCTGCGTCTCGGCGACCGCATCGCCCTGATGCGCGACGGCCGCATCGTGCAGCTCGGCACGCCCGAGGAGATCGTGGGGGAGCCCGCCGACGACTACGTCCGCGAGTTCGTCCGCGACGTGCCCCGCGAACAGGTCATGACGGTCCGGCGCGCCATGCGCCCCGCCGACACCGACGAGCGGGGCCGCGGCCCCGAGATCGCCCCCGACGCCACGGTGTCGCAGGCGATCGAGGCGGTGGCGCGCAGCGGGTTCGCCGTGCGGGTGATGGACGACGGCCGGTGCGTCGGCGTGGTCGACCACGAACGCCTCCTGGGCGTGGTGGCCGGCACGGACACGGAAACACCGACAGCACCATCAGCACCATCAGCACCGACAGCACCGACAGCACCGGCAGCACCGACAGCCCCCGTCCCCGCCGACGGTGACGAGGCGGTCTGACATGACAGCCGCCGTCTCCGTCACCCCCACCGAGGACGCCCCCACCCAGGACGCCCCCGCCCGCTGGAGCGGCCTGCTCCGCAACCGGGTGCTCGGCAAACTCCTGGTGCTCGCCGTCGCCGCCGCCGTGCTGGCCCCGATCCTCGGCTCCCGCTGGTCCGGTGCCACATGGCCGGACGCCCTCACCGTCGACCTGACCGAACCGCTCGGCAGGACCAGTGACTGGATCGTCGACAACCGGGACAGCCACCCGCTGTTCCTCTACTTCTTCGGCCACATCAGCAACGCGGTCGTCCTCTCCGTCCGCGCCGTCTACCTCGTCCTGCTCGCCGCGGGCTGGGCGGGCGTCACCGCCGCGGCCGGACTGATCGCCTGGCGTGTGGCGGGATGGCGTCTCGCCGCGTCCGCCGTGGCCGCCTTCCTCGTGTGCGGCGCCCTCGGCATGTGGGTGCCGACCGTGCAGACGCTGGCGCTCATGGTCGTCGCCGTGTTCGTCTCGGTCGTCCTCGGCGCCCTCCTCGGCCTCGCCGGGGGCCTGAGCGACCGCATGCACCGCGTCCTGCGCCCGGTCCTCGACACCATGCAGGTCTTCCCCGCCTACGCGTACCTGCTGCCCGTCGTCCTGGTCTTCGGCATCGGCGTGCCCGCCGCGGTCCTCGCCACCGTCGTCTATGCCGCCCCGCCCATGGCCCGCCTCACCGCGCTCGGCCTGCGCTCCGCCGACAGCGGTGTCATGGAGGCCGTCACCTCGCTCGGCGCGACCGGCCGCCAGCGCCTGCTGACCGCCCGCCTCCCGCTGGCCCGCAGGGAACTCCTCCTCGGCCTCAACCAGACGATCATGATGGCTCTCTCCATGGCCGTCATCGCCTCCGTCATCGGCGCGGGCGGCCTCGGCGACCGCGTCTACCAGGCGCTGGCCTCCGTCGACGTGGGCGCCGCGCTCGCCGCCGGCATCCCGATCGTGCTGCTCGCCGTCGTCCTCGACCGGATCACCGGCGCGGCCGGGGAACGGCTCGGCTCCCAGGAGCCCGCCGCACCCTGGAAGTGGGGTGTCGTCGCCGCCGGGACCGTCGTCGTCGCGCTCGCGGCCCGGTTCGCGGGCCGCCTCGAATGGCCGGACTCCTGGGTCGTGCACCTCGCGGGCCCCGTCAACGACGCCGTCGACTGGATGACCGACCACCTCTACACCGGCGTCCCCTACGTGGGCGGCACCGCCGACTGGGCCGGGCACTTCACCACCTGGATCCTCGACCCCCTGCGCTCCGGCCTGACCTGGCTCCCCTGGTGGTCGGTGCTGCTGATCGTCGCCGCGCTCGCCTGGCTGATCGGCACCTGGCGCACCGCCCTGACCGCCGTGCTCGCCATGGCCGCGATCGGCGTACTCGGCGTCTGGAAGCCGTCCCTCGACACGCTCTCGCAGGTCCTCGCCGCCGTCGCCGTGACCCTCGTCCTCGGTTTCGCCGTCGGGATCGCCGCCGCCCGCAGCGACCGCCTGGAGCGCCTCCTGCGCCCCGTCCTCGACGTCTTCCAGACGATGCCGCAGTTCGTCTACCTCATCCCGGTCGTCGCCCTCTTCGGCGTCGGCCGCGCCCCCGCCGCCGCGGCGGCCGTCGTCTACGCGCTGCCCGCCGTCGTCCGCATCACCACGCAAGGGCTGCGCCAGGTCGACCCGGCCGCGATGGAGGCGTCCCGTTCGATGGGCGCCACCACGGGCCAGCAACTGCGCCAGGTCCAACTCCCGCTCGCCCGGCCCGCGTTGCTGCTCGCCGTCAATCAGGGTGTCGTCCTGGTCCTCGCCGTCGTCATCATCGGCGGCCTCGTCGGCGGTGGCGCCCTCGGCTACGACGTGGTCTTCGGCCTCGCCCAGGGCGACCTGGCCACGGGGCTCGTCGCGGGCGCCGCGATCGTCTGTCTCGGCCTGATGCTGGACCGGGTGACCCAGCCGACGGAACGCCGCGTCCGCGGTGGAAAGGGTGCCTGACATGCGCACACGTAACCTCCGCGCGGCCGTCGCGGGCACCGGGGCCCTCCTCGCCGTCACCGGCTGCGGCGCCGCCGACATGACGAAGCAGGCGTCCCCGTACGCCAACGCGCACGGCGCGAAGACGGTGACCCTCTCCGTCCAGTCCTGGGTCGGCGCCCAGGCGAACGTCGCCGTCGCCCAGTACCTCCTGGAGCACGAGCTCGGCTACCGCGTCGACACCGTGCAGGTCGACGAGGTCCCCGCCTGGGACGCCCTCAGCCAGGGCCGCGTCGACGCGATCCTGGAGGACTGGGGCCACCCCGACCAGGAACAGCGCTACGTCAAGGACAAGAGGACCATCGAGAACGGCGGTGACCTCGGCGTCACCGGGCACATCGGCTGGTTCGTCCCCACGTACTTCGCGAAGCAGCACCCCGACGTCACGAACTGGAAGAACCTCGACAAGTACGCCGACCGGATGAAGACCGCCGAGAGCGGCGGCAAGGGCCAACTCCTCGACGGCTCCCCGTCGTACGTCACGAACGACAAGGCCCTCGTGCATAACCTGGACCTCGACTACCAGGTCGTCTTCTCCGGCTCAGAGGCCGCCCAGATCACCCAGATCAAGCAGTTCGCCAAGCAGAAGAAGCCGTTCCTGACGTACTGGTACCAGCCGCAGTGGCTGTTCAAGAAGGTGCCGATGACCGAGGTGAAGCTGCCCGCCTACAAGGAGGGCTGCGACGCCGACCCGAAGAAGGTCGCCTGCGCCTACCCGAAGACGCCCCTTCAGAAGTACCTCAACGCCGATTTCGCCCGGAGCGGCGGGAAGGCCGCGGCCCTCCTGAAGAAGTTCCGCTGGACGACGGAGGACCAGAACGAGGTCTCCCTCATGATCGCCGAGCAGAAACTCTCGCCGGACGAGGCGGCGAAGAAGTGGATCGACGGTCACCGTTCCACATGGGAGGCGTGGCTGCCCGGCTAGGGCGAGTTTGCGGACAGGCCCTAGCCGGGCAGGGTTCCTGTGCCGGGTGCCTTTCCTGACGGGGGCGCCCGGCACAGCCCTGCCCGGCCGGGGGCGTCAGCGCAGGTCGGCGGCGATCCGGCGCAGCGCGTCCGTCGCCCGGCGCTGGAGCCCCGGCCCGAACGTGATCCGCGTGGCCCCCAGCTCGCCCCACTCCCGCGGCGAGGGCCCGCCGGGCGGCGCCCCGACGTTGACGGGCCCCTCGATCGCCGCCCGCAGCCGGGGCAGCGCCTCGGCCGGAGCCCCGATCGGGTACACGCAGTCCGCACCGGCGGCCCGGTACAGGCGCGCCCGCTCGACCGTCTCGGCGACCGGGTCGCGAACGCCCCTGAGGAACGTGTCGATCCGCGCGTTCAGCACGATCCGGTCACCGGCCGCAGCCCGCACCTCCGCCAGCCAGCCGGCGTGGAGCCGAGGGTCCCTGAGCGCCGCACCGGAGCCCGGAGTGCGCGGGACCGTGGCCGAGTCCTCCAGGTTGCAGCCGACGGCCCCTGTCTCCAGCAGCCGCTCCACCAGCTCCTTCGGCGCGATGCCGTAGCCGCCCTCGATGTCCGCGGAGACCGGCACCGACACCGCCCGCACGATCCGGGTCACCGCGGCGAACATCTCCTCCGCCGGTGTCCGCCCGTCCTCGTACCCGAGCGACGCCGCGACCCCCGCGCTCGGCGTCGCCAGGGCCGGGAACCCGGCCTCCTCGAAGACCCGCGCGCTCGCCGCGTCCCAGGGCCCCGGCAGGACCAGCGGATCGCCCGGGGCGCGGTCGTGGTGCAGGGCGCGGAGGACATCCACCGGGCGCGCGGCCCCCCGCGGCCGGTCCGGGGTCACCACGCGGGCCCGCCCGGCTCGATGCGGCGGCCGACCATCAGCCGGTTCCAACTGTTGATGACCGTGATGACCCCGATGAGATGGGCCAGCTCGACCTCGTCGAAGTGCTTGGCGGCCCGCTCGTACACCTCGTCGGGCACGAACCCCTCCCCGGTGAGCACCGTCACCGCCTCCGTCAGCGCGAGCGCCGCCCGCTCCCGCTCGTCGAACACCTCCCCGGCCTCGCGCCAGGCGTCGAGGAGCGCGATCCGCTTCGCGCTCTGCCCGAGCTTGTCGACGGCGATGCCGACGTGCATGTCCAGGCAGAACGCGCACGCGTTGATCTGCGAGGCCCGGACCATCACCAGCTCGGCGAGGACCGGGTCCCCGAGCCCCTTCTTCGCCGCGGCGCCGAGCGCGACCAGCGCGTCCCTGACCCCCGCGTCCAACACCGTGGTGCGTGCGGTCACTTGAAGTCACCGGCCTGGTAGTGGCCCGGCGACTGGCGCGTGGAGACCCCGAACCGGTTCCACGCGTTGATCGTGGTGATCGCCGCGATCAACTGGCTCAGCTCCTTCTCGTCGTAGAGCTTCGCCGCCCTCTCGTACACCTCGTCCGGGACGAACCCGTCCGTCAGCACCGTGATCGCCTCGGTCAGCTCGATCGCGGCGATCTCCTTCTCCGTGTAGAAGTGCTTCGACTCCTCCCAGGCGGCGAGCTGGATGATCCGCTCCACGCTCTCGCCCGCGGCCAGCGCGTCCTTGGAGTGCATGTCAAGGCAGAGCGCGCAACGGTTGATCTGCGAGGCCCGGATCTTGACCAGCTCGTACGTCACCGGGTCGAGCCCCTGTCGGGCCGCCGCGTCCAGCCGCACCATCGCCTTGAAGACCTCGGGCGCGTGCTGCGCCCAGGCGAGCCGCGGCGTGTGCTCGTGCACGTACGCCGCCGCCCCGTCGTTCGCCCCGTCGGTGGAAACCGTGTCCTCGTGTGTCGTCATGCCTCGACCCTACGAAGCCATTAGCCCAGCGGTATGGTCCATTTCCATGGCAGAAACCTGGGCCACTTCGCCCTCCGGGCAGGCGCTCGGCATCGACCTCCACATCGAGCCCACCGGCTCCGGCCTGCGCCGCGGCCTGACCGACGCGCTCCGCGACGCCGTCCGCGGAGGCCGCCTCGCCCCCGGCACCCGGCTGCCCGCCTCCCGTACCCTCGCCGCCGACCTGGGCATCGCCCGCAACACCGTCGCCGACGCGTACGCCGACCTCGTCGCCGAAGGCTGGCTCACCGCCCGCCAGGGCTCCGGCACCCGCGTCGCCGAGCGCCCCGTCGAAGCGCCCCGCCCCGTCACCGCCCCCGGCCGCCGCACCCCGGGCACGCTCCTCCACGACCTGCACCCCGGCACCCCCGACCTCGCCTCGTTCCCCCGCGCCGCATGGCTCAAGGCGGCCCGGCGGGCCCTGACCGAGGCCCCGAACGACGCCCTCGGCTACGGCGACCCCCGCGGCAGACCCGAACTGCGCACCGCCCTCGCGCACTACCTCGCCCGCGCCCGCGGCGTCCACGCCCACCCCGACCGCATCGTCGTCTGCGCCGGGTTCGCCCAGGGCCTGATGCTGCTCGGCGAGGTACTGCGCCGCCGCGGCCTGTCCGACATCGCCGTGGAGTCGTACGGCCTCGACGCCCACTGGGACATCCTGGCCCGCGCGGGCCTGCGCACCCGCCCCCTCCCGCTCGACGAACGCGGCACCGACACCGCCGCCCTTGAGCCCCGCCCGGGCGGGGCCGTCCTGCTGACACCCGCCCACCAGTTCCCCCTCGGCGTCCCGCTGCACCCGGACCGCAGGGCCGCCGCCGTCGACTGGGCGCGCCGCACCGGCGGACTCATCCTGGAGGACGACTACGACGGCGAGTTCCGCTACGACCGCCAGCCCGTCGGCGCCCTCCAGGGGCTCGACCCGGACCGGGTCGCCTACCTCGGCACCGCGAGCAAGTCGCTCGCCCCCGGCCTGCGCCTCGGCTGGCTGGTCCTGCCCGCGGCGCTCACCGACGAGGTCGCGGCGGCCAAGGGCGACAGCGACTGGTCGTGCGGCGTCCTCGACCAGCTCACCCTCGCCGAGTTCCTGCGCTCGGGCGCCTACGACCGTCACCTGCGCGGCGCCCGCCTGCGCTACCGCCGCCGCCGCGACCACCTCGTCGCGGCCCTCGCCGAACAGGCCCCCGCCGTCCGCGCCACCGGCATCGCCGCCGGGCTCCACGCGGTCCTGCGCCTCCCGCCCGGCACCGAGCAGTCCGTGGTCCGCGCCGCCGCCTGGCAACGCCTGCGCGTCGCCGGTCTCTCCAGCTTCCGCCACGAGGACACCGCCCACCCGGCCCCCGCACCCGACGCCCTCGTCGTCGGCTACGGCACCCCGCCCGACCACGCCTGGGCCGGCGCATTGGACGCGCTGTGCCGGGTACTCCCCTGACGGTGGGAGCCGGTGCGCGCACCACCGGTGTGACCTTCTACGCCGACCGTCGTACAGGGGCGCGGGGACCGTTGGGCCGACGACGGCACCTTCAGCCGCGGCGAGGCCGTCGACCGGGGCGGCTTCGGCTGCTTCGGCTCCGGCGCCACCCTGTGGATCGAACCCGCCTGGAAGATGCTCCTGTCCAACAAGGTGCTCCCGGCCGTCCTCTGGGAACTCTTCCCCAGCCACCCGAACCTCCTCCCCGCCTACCTGGACGCCCCGCGCGCCCCCGCCGCACCCGAGCCCCGCGAAGAACCCTGCTGCTACCAGGAGTCGAGCCCCCTTCCCGACTTCGACGGCAACCGGGTGGTGCTCGGCGCCTGGGTCGTCGGGAAGGAGGCGGCAGGTCTCGGCATCCGCGAATCGGCGGGCCCAGTCACGGACGAGTACGCCCGCTTCCTGCCCCACGTCATCCGGTAGCCGCGCCCCGGATCAGGCGCCCAGCACCGCACGGAGCTGATCGAGCCCCCAGTCCAGATCCTCCTTGCCGATCACCAGCGGCGGGGCGATCCGGATGGTCGAACCATGGGTGTCCTTGACGAGCACCCCCCGCTCCATCAGCTTCTCCGAGATCTCCCGGCCCGTCCCGTGCACCGGATCGATGTCCACCCCCGCCCACAGCCCCCGGCCCCGCACCTGCGTCACCTTGCCCGCCCCGGCCAGCAGCCCCAACTCCGCGTGCAGATGCTCCCCGAGCTCCGCGGCCCGCTGCTGGAACTCCCCGCCACGCAGCATCTCGATCACCTCAAGGGCCACCGCGCAGGCGAGAGGATTGCCGCCGAACGTCGACCCGTGCTCACCCGGCCGGTGCACCCCGAGCACCGACGCGCTGGACACCACCGCCGACACCGGCACGACCCCGCCGCCCAGCGCCTTGCCCAGCACGTACATGTCGGGCACCACACCCTCGTGCTCACAGGCGAACGTCCGCCCCGTGCGGCCGAGCCCCGACTGGATCTCGTCCGCGACGAAGAGGACGTCCCGCTCCCGCGTCACCTCCCGCACGCCCGCCAGATAACCCGGCGGCGGCACCAGCACACCCGCCTCACCCTGGATGGGCTCCAGCAGCACCGCCACCGTCTCGTCCGTGACCGCGGCCCGCAGCGCCTCCAGGTCGCCGTACGGCACGACGTCGAAGCCCGGCGTGTACGGCCCGAAGTCGGCGCGCGCCTCCGGGTCCGTCGAGAAGCTGACGATCGTCGTCGTACGGCCGTGGAAGTTGCCGTCCGCCACCACGATCCGCGCCCGGCCCTCCGGCACCCCCTTGACCCGGTACCCCCACTTGCGGGCGGTCTTCACCGCCGTCTCCACCGCCTCCGCGCCCGTGTTCATCGGCAGCACCATCTCCATGCCGCACAACTCGGCGAGGCGCGTACAGAACGCGGCGAACCGGTCGTGGTGGAACGCCCGCGAGGTCAGCGTCACCCGCTCCAGTTGCGCCTTCGCGGCCTCGATCAGCCGCCGGTTGCCATGGCCGAAGTTGAGCGCGGAGTACCCGGCGAGCATGTCCAGATAGCGCCGCCCCCCGACATCCGTCATCCACGCCCCCTCCGCCGTGGCGACGACGACGGGCAGCGGATGGTAGTTGTGCGCGCTGTGCGCATCGGCGGCGGCGATCAGATCCTCGGTAGCGGAGGTAGCGGAGGTAGCGGAGGGAGGGGGAGTCGCGGAGGGAGCGGGAGTCACAGAAGTCACGGGATCTCCGTTCTTACGGCTCTGGGGGCCGTCCGGCTCGTACGGTGTGAGACGAATGTGGCCCCTTCCTATCGTCGCTCGCATCATGGACGCGGAAACCTCCCGCACCGGCGCGCCGGGTACTGTGAGAGCCGGGCCGTGACTGGCGCGCTGGGATGGGACCGACCATCGGGGAGCGGCCCGCGAACTGTGTGCCGTGCGCCTGGGCCGAACCGTGCAGCCGTCCCGGAGGTCCCTCATGCCAGAGCCCACGTCGTCGCCCGCCCTGTCCACCGAGTCCGTCGCCTTCCGCAGCGCCCTCGACGTGATCCGCGGCGTGGAGCCCCGCGTCGCCGACGCCATCGGACAGGAGATCGCCGACCAGCGCGAGATGCTCAAGCTGATCGCCAGCGAGAACTACGCCTCCCCGGCCACCCTGCTGGCCATGGGCAACTGGTTCAGCGACAAGTACGCCGAGGGCACCGTCGGCCGCCGCTTCTACGCGGGCTGCCGCAACGTCGACACGGTGGAGTCCCTGGCCGCCGAGCACGCCCGCGCACTCTTCGGCGCCCGCCACGCCTACGTCCAGCCGCACTCCGGCATCGACGCCAACCTCGTCGCCTTCTGGGCCGTCCTCGCCGACCGCGTCGAGGCCCCGGCCCTGGAGCGGGCCGGTGTGCGGGGCGTCAACGACCTGTCCGACGCCGACTGGGCCGAACTGCGCCAGGCCTTCGGCAACCAGCGCATGCTCGGCATGTCCCTGGACGCCGGAGGACACCTCACCCACGGCTTCCGGCCCAACATCTCGGGCAAGATGTTCGACCAGCGCAGCTACGGCACCGACCCGGCCACCGGCCTCCTGGACTACGAGGCGCTGCGCGCCACCGCCCGCGCGTTCAAGCCGCTGATCATCGTCGCCGGCTACTCCGCGTACCCGCGTCTGGTGAACTTCCGCATCATGCGGGAGATCGCCGACGAGGTCGGGGCGACGCTGATGGTCGACATGGCGCACTTCGCCGGTCTCGTCGCGGGCAAGGTCCTCACCGGCGACTTCGACCCCGTGCCGCACGCCCAGATCGTCACCACGACCACCCACAAGTCGCTGCGCGGGCCGCGCGGCGGCATGGTCCTGTGCGACGACAGCCTGAAGGACCAGGTCGACCGCGGCTGCCCGATGGTCCTCGGCGGTCCGCTGCCGCACGTCATGGCCGCCAAGGCCGTCGCCCTCGCCGAGGCCCGCCGCCCCGACTTCCGCGGCTACGCCCAGGCCGTCGTCGACAACGCCCGCGCCCTGGCCGAAGGCCTCACCCGGCGCGGCGCCACCCTGGTCACCGGGGGCACGGACAACCACCTCAACCTGATCGATGTCGCCGGTTCCTACGGTCTGACCGGACGGCAGGCGGAGTCCGCGCTGCTCGACTCCGGCATCGTCACCAACCGCAACGCCATCCCCGCCGACCCGAACGGCGCCTGGTACACCTCCGGCATCCGCATCGGCACGCCTGCGCTGACCACCCGGGGGCTCGGCGTCGCCGAGATGGACGAGATCGCCGCGCTGATCGACCGCGTCCTGGCGGCCACCGAGCCCGGCACCACCGGCAAGGGCGCCCCCTCCAAGGCCCAGCACGTCCTGGAGCCCAAGATCGCCGACGAGGTCGCCCGCCGCGCCGCGGAGCTGCTGTCCGGCTTCCCGCTCTACCCGTCGGTCGACCTCACCTGATCCGGCCCGCCGCCTCCGGCCGGACCCGGCCGGAGGCGGCCACGGCGCGTACCTGTGCCCGAGCAAGGAGAGACACCTGAGAGAATGAGGGGCATGGCCTCTGACAGTCCCCGCGTGCTCTCCGGTATCCAGCCCACCGCAGGCTCGTTCCACCTCGGCAACTACCTGGGCGCGGTGCGCCAGTGGGTGGCGCTCCAGGAGTCGCACGACGCCTTCTACATGGTGGTCGACCTGCACGCGATCACGGTTCCGCAGGACCCGAAGGAGCTGCGGGCGAACACCCGGCTCGCCGTCGCCCAGCTCCTGGCCGCGGGGCTCGACCCGGATCGCTGCACGCTGTTCGTGCAGAGCCACGTGCCCGAGCACGCCCAGCTCGGCTGGGTCATGAACTGCCTCACCGGGTTCGGCGAGGCGAGCCGTATGACGCAGTTCAAGGACAAGTCCGCCAAGCAGGGCGCCGACCGCGCCACCGTCGGACTGTTCACGTACCCGGTCCTCCAGGTCGCGGACATCCTCCTGTACCAGGCCAACGAGGTGCCGGTCGGTGAGGACCAGCGCCAGCACATCGAGCTGACGCGGGACCTGGCCGAGCGCTTCAACGGCCGCTTCGGGGAGACCTTCACGATCCCGGCGCCGTACATCCTGAAGGAGACGGCCAAGATCTACGACCTTCAGGACCCGTCGATCAAGATGAGCAAGTCGGCGTCGACGCCCAAGGGCCTGATCAACCTGCTCGACGAGCCGAAGACCACGGCGAAGAAGGTCAAGAGCGCCGTCACCGACACCGACACCGTGATCCGCTACGACGCGGTGGACAAGCCGGGCGTCAGCAACCTGCTCACCATCTACTCCACCCTCACCGGCACCGGTATCCCGGAACTGGAGCACAAGTACGAGGGCAAGATGTACGGTGCGCTCAAGACGGACCTGGCCGAGGTCATGGTGGATTTCGTGACGCCGTTCAGGACCCGCACCCAGGAGTACCTGGACGACCCCGAGACGCTCGACTCGATCCTGGCCAAGGGCGCGGAGAAAGCGCGGGCCGTCGCCGCCGAGACTCTTTCCCAGGCGTACGACAAGGTCGGCTTCCTGCCCGCCAAGCACTGAACCGGCGTCCCGCGCACGCCTTGCCCGCACGCCCGCCACACGACGACAGGAGTACGACGTGGGGACCGTAACGATCGGCGTCTCGATCGCGGTCCCGGAGCCTCACGGCAGCCTGCTCCAGGAGCGGCGTGCGGGCTTCGGCGACCCCGCGGCACACGGGATTCCCACGCACATCACCCTGCTGCCGCCGACGGAGGTGGCGGCCGGGGACCTTCCGGCGATCGAGACGCATCTGGCGGAGGTGGCCGCCGCCGGGCGCCCCTTCGCGATGCGGCTCTCCGGGACGGGGACCTTCCGGCCGTTGTCGCCCGTCGTGTTCGTGCAGGTCGCCGAGGGCGCCGAGGCGTGCACCTGGCTCCAGAAGCAGGTGCGGGACGCGTCGGGGCCCGTGGCGCGCGACCTCCAGTTCCCGTACCACCCGCATGTGACGGTGGCGCACGGCATCGCCGAGGAGGCGATGGACCGCGCCTTCGAGGAGCTGGCCGACTACGAGGCGGCGTGGCCCTGCGAGGGTTTCGCCCTCTACGAGCAGGGTGAGGACGGCATCTGGCGCAAGCTGCGGGACTTCCCCTTCGGCAGGTCCGCGCTCCCCGGCCGGCAGCCGGACCGCGCCCCGCGCGGGAGCAGGCAGCCCGCGCGCTGAGCGCGGAGGCTGCGTGCCTTCAGACGGGGAGCCTGCGGAACAGGGGCCGTGGTGCGTGTCGTAGCGCCGACATGACCACGCGCAGCGCTCCGGGCACCCAGACGGTCTCCGAGCGGCGCCGCAGCCCCGTCTCGATGGCGTGGGCGACCGCCTCGGGGGTGGTGGCCATGGGGGCCTCCTCCAGGCCCGCCGTCATCCTCGACCGGACGAATCCGGGCCGCACCACCATGACGTGGACGCCCGTGCCGTGCAGCGCGTCGCCCAGGCCCTGGGCGAAGGCGTCGAGTCCGGCCTTGCTCGACCCGTAGATGAAGTTGGCGCGGCGGGCCCGTTCGCCCGCGACCGACGACAGGACGACCAGGGAGCCGTGTCCCTGGGTCTGCAGGGCCCGGGCGCAGATCAGCCCGGCGGAGACGGCGCCGGTGTAATTGGTCTGGGCGACGCGGACCGCGGCCATCGGGTCGGCCTCGTCGTGGGCCTGGTCGCCGAGGACGCCGAACGCCAGCAGCACCATGTCGATGTCGCCCTCGGTGAAGACCTTGCCCAGCGTCTCCTCGTGGGTCTCGGCGTCCAGGGCGTCGAAGGAGACGGTACGGGCGTCGGCGCCCAGGCCGCGCAGGTGGTCCGCCGCGCTCTCCAGGGCGGGGGAGGGGCGGCCCGCGAGCCATACGGTGCGGGTGCGCCGGGCGATGAGCCGGCGGGCGGTCGCGAGTGCGATCTCCGAGGTGCCGCCGAGGATCAGCAGGGACTGGGGGGCACCGAAGGCGTCCTTCATGGGTTCCGTACTCCTGGGTCGCGGGTGGGCGGGGGCGGGGGTGTGCTCACAGGTTGAGGCGTCGTGACAGGTCGGAGCGGAACACGCCGCGCGGGTCCATCCGGGCGCGCAGTGCGCGGAACGCGTCGAGGCGCGGGTACATGGCGGGGAGGAGTTCGGGGCGCAGCCGGGAGTCCTTGGCGAGGTAGACGCGTCCGTCGGCGGCGGCGACCTCCTCGTCGAGTTCGTCGAGGAAGGCGCCGAGTTCCGGGAGGTTCGCGGGGATGTCGAGGGCGAGGGTCCAGCCCGGCATGGGGAAGGACAGCCAGCCGGGGTCGCTGTCGCCGAAGCGTTTGAGCACCGCGAGGAACGAGGGACAGCCGCGCTCCGAGATGCGTCGCACGATGCGGCGCAGGGCTTCTTCCTTCCCGTGACCGACGACGAACTGGTACTGCACGAAGCCGCTTCGCCCGTAGACGCGGTTCCAGTGCGGGACGCCGTCGAGGGGGTGGAAGAACGTGGACAGCTTCTGGAGTTCGCCGACGCGGGACCGGGGTGCTTTGCGGTACCACAGTTCGTTGAAGAGGCCGACGGTGGTGCGGCCGAGGAGGCCTTCCGGCAGGAAGGAGGGGGCGGCGGGCAGCCGGCCGGGGCGGAAGGCCAGCGGGGTGCGGCGTCCGCGGGCGGGCAGTGCCTCCAGCGGGGCGTGGTCGCCGCGGGTGAGGACGGAGCGGCCGGTCGCGGCGCCGCGGGCCAGCAGGTCGATCCAGGCGACCGAGTAGCGGTAGCGGTGGTCGGTGGCGGTGAGGCGGGCCATCAGGTCGTCGAGGTCGGTGGCCCGCTCGGTGTCCACGGTCATCAGCGAGGTCTCGACGGGCAGCAGCCGGAGGGTGGCGGTGAGGATGACCCCGGTCAGTCCCATGCCGCCGGTGGTGGCGTCGAAGAGTTCGGTGCCGCGTTCGACGATGCGGATCTCGCCGTCGGCGGTGAGGAGTTCCAGGGCGAGGACGTGGCGGGAGAAGGACCCGGAGACGTGGTGGTTCTTGCCGTGGATGTCGGCGCCGATCGCGCCGCCGACCGTGACGTAGCGGGTGCCCGGGGTCACGGGGACGAACCAGCCGAGCGGCAGGAGCACCTCCATCAGGCGGTGCAGGGAGATCCCGGCGTCGCACAGCACGGTGCCGCCGGTGACGTCGATGGCGTGGATCCGGTCGAGGCCGGTCATGTCGAGGACGGCGCCGCCCGCGTTCTGCGCGGCGTCCCCGTAGGCCCGTCCGAGGCCCCGGGCGATGCCGCCACGGTGACCGGGGGCGGCGCATTCCCGGATCAGCGCCACGGTCTGCTCGTAGGAGCGGGGGCGCAGGAGGCGGGCGGAGGTGGGAGCCGTACGTCCCCAGCCGGTGACGGGCACGGTGTCGTGTGCCGGGGGCGCCCAGGTGGGCGCGGTGGCGGGTGCGGGGGTGGGCGCGGAGACGGGGTCGGCAGCCATGCAGGGGACCGTATCGCCACAAGAGGGGTGATTCACCCTAAACCTGACGGTGCCTCACCGAAATGGGTGGTTAAGGGAGTGTCATACTAAATGACCGGCGATGTGGCCGTCCGGGCCTCCAGAGTGAGCCACGTGGACGACATGGATCGCCGACTGCTGTCGGCACTGCGCGACTGCGGAACGGACCGGCGCGTCGCCGCGACGGCACGCGCGCTGTCCTGGGCCGGTGAACACGGCGCCCTGTGGCTGGCCGCAGGCCTCCTGGGCGCCGCGGCCGACCGGGAACGGCGTACGGCGTGGCTGCGCGGAACGGCCCTCACCGCCGGGGCGCACCTGGCCAGCATGGGCGTGAAACGGGTGGTGCGCAGACCCCGGCCGCTCGCCCGGACGGGCGCGGAGCCATTGGTGCGCACCGCGGGTCGGCACTCGTTCCCCAGCTCGCACGCGACGTCGGCGGCTGCCGCCGCGGTCGCCTACGGGGCCCTGCGACCGGCCGGGGCGCGACTGGTGCCGCCGCTGGCCGCCGCGGTGTGTGTCTCGCGGCTTGTCGTCGGCGTGCACTACCCCTCCGACGTCGCGGCGGGCGCGGCGCTCGGCGCCCTCACGGCACGGCTCGGGGCGCGCTGGATGACCGGGGGCAGGACACGGTGACGGAGCACGTGGAACGGGCCGAACAGCCGCCGCGCGGGACCGCGGCGGCCACGGTCCCGCGGAGACCGCACACCCCGGCGCCGTCCATCCCGGCGGCGACGCCCCTCGGGCTGCCCGCCGGACTGATCAGGACGGCGCGCCCGAAGCAGTGGGTGAAGAACGTCCTGGTGGTCGCGGCTCCCGCGGCGGCGGGCGAACTGTTCGCCCGCCACGTCCTGACCCAACTGGGCCTCGTCTTCGCCCTGTTCACGGCGGCGGCCTCGGCGGTCTACCTGATCAACGACGCGCGGGACGCCGACGCGGACCGGGCCCACCCCGTCAAACGCCTCCGGCCCGTCGCGGCGGGGCTGGTCCCCGTGCCGCTCGCCTACGCGACCGGGGCGGCCCTCGCCGTCCTCGCGCCCACCGCCGCGCTGGCGCTGTGCAACCCGGCGACAGCGGCGCTCCTGGCCGCGTACGTAGGGATGCAACTGGCCTACTGCGTCAGCCTCAAGCACGTACTCGTCGTCGACCTGATCGTGGTGACCACCGGATTCCTGATGCGGGCGATGATCGGCGGGCTCGCCCTCGGCATCCCCCTGTCGCGCTGGTTTCTGATCACCACCGGATTCGGCGCACTGTTCATGGTCTCCGCCAAGCGGTACTCCGAGGCGGTCCAGATGGCCGGCAGGGCCGGGGCGACCCGCGCGCTCCTGACCGAGTACACGACCGGCTACCTGCGCTTCGTCTGGCAGTTGGCGGCGGGCGTGGCCGTCCTCGCCTACTGCCTGTGGGCGATGGAGGAGGGCGGTGTCGCCCGCAGCAGCCTGCTGCCCTGGCGGCAACTGTCGATGGTGGCGTTCATCGTCGCCGTCCTGCGGTACGCCGTCTTCGCCGACCGCGGCACGGCCGGTGAACCGGAGGACGTGGTGCTGCGCGACCGGGCGCTGGCGGTGATCGGCCTCGTCTGGGTGGCGATGTACGCACTGGCGGTCGCGGACTGGTGAGGAGCCTCGGCGAAACGGCGGGGAGGAGGCGGGCCGCGGGCGGACTCGGCCCCGAACTGCTCGGCTTCGCCGTCACCGGGCTGTGCGCGTACGCCGCCGACCTGGCCCTGTTCCTGTGGCTGCGCGGGCCGCTCGCGATGGACCCGGTCTCCGCCAAGTCGCTGTCCTTCGTCGCCGGTTGCTCGGTGGCGTACGCGGGGAACGCGCTCGGGACGTACCGCGGGCGGGCCGCCGGGGGCTCGCGGCTGCGGCGGTACGGAATGTTCCTCGCCGTCAACGTGGCCGGGGCGCTGGTCCAACTGGCGTGCATCGGCGTGTCCCACTACGTGCTGGGATTCACCTCACCGCGCGCGGACACCCTGTCGGGCGCCGGGGTCGGGATGGCCCTGGCCACGGCGGTGCGGTTCTGGGGTACCCGGACCCTGGCCTTCGGTCCGGGACCGGGCGGGAGGCCGGCCGACGGGTGGCCGGCCGAGGCGAGACAGGTCGTACCGGTCGAACCGGTCGATCGGGGCAGGCTGGGAACATGGACTGGCTGAAGAGACTCCCCGTGGTCGGGCCGTGGCTCGCCCGGCTGATGCGGACCCACGCCTGGCACGCCTATGAGCGGCTCGACGAGGTGCACTGGACGCGGCTTGCGGCGGCGATGACCTTCATCAGCTTCCTCGCCCTGTTCCCGCTCATCACCGTGAGCGCGGCGATCGCCGCCGGCACGCTCGGCGCCGACCAGCAGCGGAAGTTCGAGGAGAGCGTCCGCGAGCAGATCCCCGGCATCGCCGACGAGCTGGACCTCGGGGCGCTGATCGACAACGCCGGGACGATCGGGGTCGTCGCCGGAGCGCTGCTGCTGTTCACCGGCATCGGCTGGGTCGGCTCGATGCGGGAGTGCCTGCGCGCCGTGTGGGAGCTGCCCGACCCCGACGAGAACCCGGTCCTGCGCAAGCTCAGGGACGCCGGGGTGCTGATCGGGCTCGGCGGAGCGGGCCTCGCGTCGCTGGTGGCATCGACGGTGGCGTCCACGGCCGTGGACTGGACCGCGGACCGGCTCGGGCTCGACAAAGGGGGCTGGGGCGGCGCGCTCTTGCAGGTCCTGGCCTTCGCCATCGCCGTCCTCGCCGACTTCCTGCTGCTCCTGTACGTCCTCACCCTGCTGCCCGGGGTGCATCCGCCGCGCCGGGACCTGGTCACGGCCGCGCTGATCGGCGCGGCCGGGTTCGAACTGCTGAAGATGCTGCTCGGCGGCTACATGAAGGGCGTCGCCGCCAAGAGCATGTACGGGGCGTTCGGTACGCCGGTCGCCCTGCTGCTCTGGATCAACTTCACGGCGAAGCTGGTGCTGTTCTGCGCGGCATGGACCGCGACGGGCCGCGCCGTCGCAGCGGAAGGGGACGAGGCGGGCACCGGGACCGACGAGTGCGGCGATCCCGGCACCGAGCGCGCCGGGGGGAGCTCCCTCGCACCCGGCGCCGGACCCGGACGGGCGTCGGCGGCGGGCTGAGAGGCGGTCAGGACCTGCCGCGTACCGGCCACTTCTTGCGGACGGCGAAGGCGGCGGCGCCGAGGACGACGAGGACCCCGGCCGTGATGGCCAGGGCGATGCCGACCCCGCCGGAACCGTGCGTGGTCACCGCGGCGTGCGCGGCGGGCTTGGCGGGCCCCGCGTCCCCCTGCGGGCTGGCCGAGCCGGTGCCCGAGCTGGGCGTGGCACCCTTCGGCGGGACGAGAGTGCCGACCGGGGTGACCTTGCCGTCGGCCTGGAAACCCCAGTCGAGCAGGCGGGCGGTCTCCTTGTAGACCGCCTGGCTCTCCTTCTTGTCGGGGTTCATGACGGTGACGAGAAGGACCCTGTTGTTGCGTTCGGCGACGCCGGTGAAGGTGGCGCCGGCGTTGGTCGTGTTGCCGTTCTTGACGCCCGCGATGCCCTTGTACGGGTCGAGTCCCGCAGCGCCGGTGAGGAGGCGGTTGGTGTTCTGGATCTCGAAGCGGCTGGTCGTCTTCCCCTTCTTCTGCTTCTCGGGGAACTTGGCGGTGGCCGTGGCGGCGTACTCGCGGAAGTCCGCCTTCTGGAGCCCGGAGCGGGCGAAGAGGGTCAGGTCGTAGGCGGAGGAGTGCTGGCCGGGGGCGTCGTAGCCGTCGGGGCTGACGACGTGCGTGTCCTCGGCCCGCAGCTCGTCGGCGTGGGCCTGCATGTCCTTGACCGTCTGCGGGACGCCGTGGTTCATCGCGGACAGGACGTGCACCGCGTCGTTGCCGGAACGCAGGAACACCCCGAGCCACAGGTCGTGGACGGTGTAGGTGAAGTTCTCCTTCACGCCGACGAGGCTGGAACCCGTGCCCATGCCCGCCAGGTCGGAGGGGAGCACCTTGTGCGTCGAGGTCTTCGGGAACTTGGGCAGCAGCGTGTCCGCGAACAGCATCTTGAGGGTGCTGGCGGGCGGCAGCTCCCAGTGCGCGTTGTGCGACGCGAGCACGGCGCCCGACTCGGCGTCCGCGACGATCCAGGACTTGGCCGTCAGGTCCTTCGGCAGGACGGGGGCCCCGGCCCCGAGCTTCACCTGGGTACCGGGCCTGCCGAGCAGGTCCCCGCCGATCGTCGACATGACGGCCGGCGGCCCGGCCTTGCCCCCGGCGCCCTTGGTCGGCCCGCTGTCCGGCGAGTCCGTCGCGGCGGCGGGCAGCGCGGCCGTCAGGGTCAGGGCGCAGGCCGTGAGCAGGACCGCGCAAGCCGTGCTCAGCGACCGGCGCACCGGTGCGGACGCGCGCGTGAGCTGTGGGGACTTCTTCGGGTACGACATGGGCGACGCAGGGGAGGCAGACACGGTCGAGAACGTACATGTACCCGGCCCGTAAGTCTCCGCCGAGGTCTTCTGTGTCTCCCCGGCCCCACCCCGGCGGCGGTGCGCGAGGACGCCGGACGATACTGGGCGTATGAAGCTCAGCCGTCCCGTCTCCTGGTTCCTGCTCGCCTTCGGGGTGTGGAGCTGGATCATCTGGATCACTTTCATCAAGAACCTGTGGAAGGACGGCAGCGGGCTCGCGTTCGACGATGCCGGTGACCCGACGGCGTACTTCTTCGTGCACCTGACGCTCGCCGTCGTCTCCTTTGTCTTGGGGACGGTGGTCGGGGGCATCGGGTTCCGCGGGGTGCGGGCTCTGCGACGGACTTCATAGGCGGATCGGGCCGAACGGGCCGACGGGTGGGGGCAGGGCCATGATCGTTGTCGTCGTACTGGGCGCTCTCGCCGTGCTCGCGGTCATCGCGGGCCTGCATCTCTACGCCTGGCGCCGCCTCGTACGGGACACCACGGCGGGACCCGGACGGCTCAGGCGCCTGGGCGCGGTGGTGTTCGTGGCGGGGCCGGTGCTGATGTTCGCGGCGGTGGCCGCGGAGCGGGCCGGGGCGCCGTTCCTCGTGCAGCGGATCGTGGCGTGGCCGGGGTTCCTGTGGATGGCGTTCGCGCTCTATCTGGTGCCGGCGCTGCTGGTGGGCGAGGTGGTGCGGTCGCTGGTGCGGCGCGTGCCGCGGCGCGAGGCGCCGCTCCCCGCGACCGCGCCCGACGCCGTCGACGGCGCCGCGCCCACGCGCCGCCTGGTCCTCGCCCGTTCGGTGGGGGCCGCCGCCACCGTCGCCGCGGCGGGCGTCGTGGGCAACGGCGCGTACGGCGTCCTGCGCGGGCCGAGGGTCAAGCGGGTCACCGTGCCGCTGGCCCGGCTGCCGCGCGCGGCTCACGGGTTCAGGATCGCGGTGGTCAGCGACATCCACCTGGGGCCCGTGCTCGGGCGGGGTTTCGCCGAGCGGGTGGTGGAGACCGTCAACGCCACGCAGCCGGACCTGATCGCGGTCGTCGGCGACCTGGTCGACGGAAGTGTGGCGGATCTGGCCCCGGCGGTCGCACCGCTGGCCCGGTTGCGGGCCCGGCACGGCACGTTCTTCGTCACGGGCAACCACGAGTACTTCTCCGGTGCCGACCCCTGGGTGGCGCACGTCCGCGAGCTCGGGCTGCGCCCGCTGGAGAACGCCCGCGTCGAGCTGGGCGCCTTCGACCTCGCGGGGGTCAACGACATCAGCGGCGAGAACTACGGCGAGGGCCCCGACTACGCGAAGGCGCTCGGTGACCGGGACCGCTCCCGTGCCGCCGTCCTCCTCGCCCATCAGCCGGTGATGATCGAGGAGGCGGTGCGGCACGGCGTCGACCTCCAGCTCTCCGGGCACACGCACGGCGGTCAGTTGTGGCCGGGCAACTTCGTCGCGGACGCGGCCAATCCGACCCTCGCGGGCCTGGAGCGGTACGGCGACACCCAGCTCTACGTCAGCCGGGGCGCGGGCGCCTGGGGGCCGCCGGTGCGGGTGGGGGCGCCCTCGGACATCACGGTCGTCGAACTCGCCTCGATGCGGGCCTGAGACGACGGCTTCACGCCGCACGCGCCGTACGCGACGGGATCTGTCCGAATAGTGGCGGACGAAAGTGACCACGGTGGCACACACAGTTGCCTTCACGCTGCATGATGTGTCGAACCTGTGTTCACAACGTGGAGGAGGTGGCTACGTGTGTTGCGGCGCAGTGCGTTCAGACTGCCCCGACACCCGGCCTCGGTGGGGGTGGCGCGGCTGCGCGTGCGCGATCACCTGGCGGTGTGGGGCCATACCGAACCGGCCGACGCGCTCGACACCGCCGTGCTGCTCGTCTCCGAACTCGCGACGAACGCGATCCGGCACGGGCCCGCGCGCGAGCGGGAGTTCGAGATCGCGGTGACGGTGCTGGCGGACGGCTCGTGCTTCATCGAGGTGTCCGACGCGTCGGCGACCGAGCCCGCGATGGGGCCCCCGCGCACCCCCGACGACGAGAGCGGCCGGGGTCTGCACCTGGTCGACGCGCTCTCCGAGGCCTGGGGTGTGTGGCACCGGGGCCGCTACGGCAAGACGGTCTGGGCGCTGGTGCGCTCCTGACCCCGCTCCACGGAGCCGGGCCCTGTCCCCGCCCTCTCCGCTTCCCCTCAGCCCCGGCCCCTGCGCCGGCGCCCCGAAGGCTCCCCGCTCCCGCGCCGCCGCAGCGCGAGCAGACCGCCGCCCGCCAGGGCCGCGACCGCCGCCGAACCGCCGAGCGCCCAGCCCTCCGTGTGCTCCGTGGCCGCCTGTGGTGACGACGCCCGCGGAACACCCGGCGCGGGCGACACGGACGACTTCGGCCGCTCGCTGAGCGGTGTGACCAGCTCCCCGACCGCGCTCACCTTGCCGCTCGCCGCGAATCCCCAGTCGAGGAGCGCGGCGGTCTCCCGGTAGACGGCCTCGTACCCGGCCCTGGGGTGCATGACGGTGACCAGGAGCGTGCGGCCGTCGCGGGTCGCGGCGCCGGTGAAGGTGTTCCCGGCGTGCGAGGTGTAGCCGTTCTTGACGCCGATGAGGCCGGGGTACGCGGCGACGCCCTGCCCGGTGAGCAGGCGGTCGGTGTTCTGGATCTGGAAGGTCCTGCCGCCGCCCGCGGGGAAGTCGGCGACCTTCGTGGCGCAGTAGCCCCGGAAGTCGTCGCTTCGCAGCCCGGCCCGCGCACACAGGGTGAGGTCGTACGCGGACGAGAGCTGGCCCTTGTGGTCGAAGCCGTCGGGGCTGACCACATGGGTGTCGCGGGCCTGGAGATCCCGCGCGCGGGCCTGCATCGCCGCGACCGTCCTGGCCACGCCGCCGTACATCGAGGCGAGCACATGCACGGCGTCGTTCCCGGAGCGCAGGAAGACGCCCTGCCACAACTGGTGGACCGTGTACGTCGTCCCGGCCTGGACGCCGACGAGGCTGGACCCCGCCGGGATCCCGGCCAGGTCCTCGGCCGTCACCCGGTGCTCCAGGTCCCGGGCGAACGCGGGCAGGACCGTGTCCGCGAACAGCATCTTCAGCGTGGAGGCGGGCGGCAGCGGGCGGTGGGCGTCGTAGGCGGCGAGCACGTCGCCGCTGTCGTGATCGGCGACGAGCCAGGCTCTGGCGGCGAGCTTCGGCAGCTTCGGCGCTCCGGGACCGCGCCGCACCTGGACGCCGGGGGCGGCGAGGCGTTCGCCGCCGACCGTCGACGCGGCCGACGCGGGCCGCGCGGGCAGGGTGAGGGCGGTGGCCGCGCCGAGGCCGATGCCGAGGGCGGTGCGGCGGCTGAGCTGTCGGGTCATCGAGGAGGAGGCTGTGCCGGGCATCTGGCGAACGTACCGGTCAAAGGCGGGGTAAAGGCAGGAGGGGTCGAAACGCGCGGACGCGGCCTACGACTTCATCCCCGCCACCCGCCGCGTCATCCCCGGCAGGAAGTCGATGAACAGCTCGTGCACCTCCAGGACGAGGGGGCGCAGCACCCGGAAGCGGGCGAGCGCCACACCCCGCGTCGTCAGCCGGGCCCCGCGTTCGGCGAGCCGCCGGCTGCGCTCGCGCCCCTTCGAACTGTCGAAGACCCAGTACAGGACGAGCCCCATCTGCGACAGCCACATCAACTCGGGCAGGATCTCGGCCAGTTCGGCGGGGACCTTGGCCTTGGAACCGGCCAGGACCTCGCGGTGCAGAGCGATCGCGACCTCCCGCGCGCCCTCCGACTCCGGGGAGAACGGGCTGAGCGGCGAGTCCGGGTCGGCCGCGTTCTTGAAGAACTGGGCCGCGAACTCGTGGTACGGCTCCGCGATCTCCAGCCACGCCGTGAGGACCCCGGCGAGCCGCTTCTCCAGGTCGGTCTCCGTGTCGAGCACCGACCGGACCGCCGCCTGGTGCTCGGCGGTGATCCGGTCGTAGAACCCCTGGATGAGGTGTTCCTTGCCCGCGAAGTAGTAGTACGCGTTGCCGACGGAGACCCCGGCCTCCTGGGCGATGGCCCGCATGGTGGTCCTGTCGTAGCCCCGCTCCCGGAACAGCCGCATCGCGGTCTGAAGGATCAGCGCCCGGGTCTGTTCGCTCTTGGCGCCCTTGGCCTCCGTCTTGTCTGTTGCCACGCCCAGAGCCTAATCGGCGACGCGGCAACCGCTGTCGCAGGCGGCGTCGCCCACGCCGCGGCTCGCGCTGACCGTGCCCGGCCGCACGTAGTACCAGCCGTCCTTCGCGTCGTACGTCCACCCGTCCGCCCGCCGGTACGCCGCGCCCCCGGGCCGCCGCTCCTGGTGGAGTTCGCGATACTTGGCGGCGCCGAGCACCACCTGCTTGGCGACCTTCATCCCGGCGGGCGTCGCCATCCGGTGGGCGGTGGCGCGGTGCTCGCGCAGCGCCCACATGCACACGATCCAGGCGGCGGGGCCGCGGTAGATCTGCCCGCCGTCCCCGATGACGGTGATGTCGCTGAGCGTCGCCGAGTGGTCGAGTCCGGGGAAGCGCCGGCGCGCCTCCTCCGACCCGGCTGGTACGAACTCCAGCGGGACCAGTTGCCGTTGCCGGGACAGCCAGCCGCGCGCGAAGGTGCACAGCGGGCACTCGGCGTCGTAGAGGACCGTGAGCCGGCGGACCGGGGCGTCCCCCCGGGCGCCCCGTTCCGCGAGCTGCCCCGTGCCGCCCACCGCTGTCACGCCCCGGCGACCGGAGCGACCCAGCCCTGCGGCGGGACCGGCGGCTGCTGCTCGCGCTCCATGACGCCGCGCCGCCGGATCTTGTTGAGGACGTAGACGTTGCCCAGGTGCATCACCCCGAGTACGAGGAGCACCACGCCGAGCTTGGTGGAGAGCGCCTCGAAGACCTCGCGGGTGGTGGAGATGGTCTCGTCCCCGCTCAGGTACAGGGCGACGAACCCGAGGTTGACCAGGTAGAAGCCCACCACCAGCAGGTGGTTCACGGCGTCGGCGAGCTTCTCGTTCCCGTGCAGCACGTCGGCCAGGAAGACCCGGCCGTTACGGCTCAGGGTGCGGGCCACCCAGATGGTCAGCCCGATGCTGACGACGAGGTAGACGACGTATGCGACGACTGTGAGGTCCATGCCCCACCCTCCTTGAACGCGTTCAAAAACGCTGACAGGCATGAATGTAGACCTGTTTTTGAACACGTTCAAGCGAGAGTCGGCGTGCGTGACGGGGGTCTCAGTACGGGCTCAACTCCGGGCCAGTTCCGGCCGCTTGAGGTAGTCGGTGAATCCCACGACATTTCCCCACGGGTCGGCGATCTCGACGACGTACCCGGTGGAGGTGGAGAACGGCGGGTCCAGGGGCTCGATCCCGGCGGCGCGCAGGGCGTCCGCCGTGGCCCGCGCGTCCGCGACCTCCAGCCACAGGCGCGCCGCGGGCCACGGCGCGGGCCGTCGCCCGAACCCGTCCTCCGCGCGCAGCAGCAGCCCCGGCGTCTCCTTGCCGACGCCGAGCAGGGCGATTCCGGCCTCGTCGAGGCGGAACTTCACGGGGAAGCCGGCGCTCTCGTAGAAGGCGACGGCCTCGGCCAGGTCACCCACGGGAAGCAGGGCGTTGTCGAACCCGAGGACGTTCAGCTCATGTGACATACCGTCACGTTAGCCGTGTCCTGGGTACATATCCTCGTATGTCCGCACCGGCGAATCCGTGGCGCCCCGGTCACCACCCGGCTGCTCAGGGTTGACCTGAGCGGAGGACGGCCGATCGAGCTGGGCAGCAGGGCCTCGTGTCCCGGAGCGTAGGCCTGATACGAGCGTGGGCCCCGCTCCCAACAGGGAACGGGGCCCACAGCCACAAACAGAAGAGAAGGTCAGTACCGGCGCGTGATCAGCGCCCGCTTCACTTCCTGGATCGCCTTGGTGACCTCGATGCCACGCGGGCACGCGTCCGTGCAGTTGAAGGTCGTGCGGCAACGCCACACACCGTCACGGTCGTTGAGGATCTCCAGGCGCTGCTCCCCGGCCTCGTCGCGCGAGTCGAAGATGAAGCGGTGCGCGTTGACGATGGCGGCAGGACCGAAGTACTGGCCGTCGTTCCAGAACACCGGGCACGAAGACGTGCACGCGGCGCACAGGATGCACTTGGTGGTGTCGTCGAACCGCTCACGGTCCTCGGCGGACTGCAGCCGCTCACGCGTCGGCTCGTTGCCCGTCGTGACGAGGAACGGCATGACGTCGCGGTACGCCTGGAAGAACGGGTCCATGTCCACGACCAGGTCCTTCAGGACCGTCAGGCCCTTGATGGCCTCGACCGTGATCGGCTTCTCCGGGTTGATGTCCTTGATGAGCGTCTTGCAGGCAAGGCGGTTCTTGCCGTTGATGCGCATTGCGTCGGACCCGCAGATGCCGTGCGCGCAGGAACGGCGGAAGGTCAGCGAACCGTCCTGCTCCCACTTGATCTTGTGAAGGGCGTCGAGGACGCGCTCCTTCGGGTCGATCTCCAACTGGAAGTCGACCCAGTTCGCCTCCGCCGAGACCTCCGGGTTGAACCGGCGGATCCGGAAGGTGACGGTGATGTACGGGGAGTCGGCGAAGCCGGGCTCGGCCTTGCCGGCCGCCTCCGCCTTGTCCATGATCGGGGTTGCCATCAGTACTTACGCTCCATCGGCTGGTAGCGGGTCTGGACGACCGGCTTGTAGTCCAGACGGATGGACTCGGAGCCGTCGTCGCCGACCTCGCGGTACGCCATGGTGTGGCGCATGAAGTTGACGTCGTCGCGGTTCGGGAAGTCCTCGCGGTAGTGGCCGCCGCGGGACTCCTTGCGGGCCAGCGCGGAGGTCGCCATGACCTCGGCCAGGTCGAGCAGGTTGCCCAGCTCGATGGCTTCCAGGAGGTCGGTGTTGAACCGCTTGCCCTTGTCCTGGATCGAGACGTTCAGGTAACGCTTGCGCAGCTCGGCGATCTTCTCGACGGCCGTCTTGATCGTCTGCTCGGTGCGGAACACCATCACATTGGCGTCCATGCACTCCTGCAGCTCGTTGCGCAGGACCGAGACACGCTCGGTGCCCGTCGCGTTGCGCAACCGCTCGACCTGCGCCTCGACCAGGGACGCCGGGTCCTCGGGCAGCTCGGCGAAGTCGGCCGTGTGCGCGTACTCGGCGGCGGCGATACCGGCCCGCTTGCCGAACACGTTGATGTCGAGCAGCGAGTTCGTGCCGAGGCGGTTGGCGCCGTGCACGGAGACGCAGGCGACCTCACCGGCGGCGTACAGGCCCGGGACGACGGTGGTGTTGTCCGCCAGGACCTCACCCGCGACGTTGGTCGGGATGCCGCCCATGGCGTAGTGCGCGGTCGGCTGAATCGGGATCGGGTCCGTGTAGGGCTCGATGCCGAGGTACGTCCGCGCGAACTCGGTGATGTCGGGCAGCTTGGCGTCGAGCTGCTCCGGCGGGAGGTGCGTGAGGTCGAGGTAGACGTGGTCGCCCTCGGGACCGCAGCCGCGGCCCTCACGGATCTCCGTGTAGATGGAGCGCGAGACGACGTCACGGGAGGCGAGGTCCTTCATGACCGGCGCGTACTTCTCCATGAAGCGCTCGCCGTCCTTGTTGCGCAGGATGCCGCCCTCACCGCGGGCGCCCTCCGTCAGCAGGATGCCCATGCGCCAGATGCCGGTCGGGTGGAACTGGAAGAACTCCATGTCCTCCAGCGGGATCCCGCGCCGGTAGCACGCCGCCTGGCCGTCACCGGTCAGGGTGTGCGCGTTCGACGTCACCTTGAAGAACTTGCCGGTGCCGCCGGAGGCGTAGATGACCGACTTGGCGTGGAAGACGTGGATCTCACCGGTGGCCAGCTCGTAGGCGACCACACCGGCGGACTTCTTGACGCCGTCCTCCTCGACGATGAGCTGGTCCAGGACGTAGAACTCGTTGTAGAACTCCACGCCCTCCTTGACGCAGTTCTGGTACAGCGTCTGGAGGATCATGTGGCCCGTGCGGTCCGCCGCGTAGCAGGAGCGGCGCACCGGCGCCTCACCGTGGTTGCGGGAGTGACCGCCGAAGCGGCGCTGGTCGATGGTGCCGTCCGGGGTGCGGTTGAACGGCAGGCCCATCTTCTCCAGGTCGAGGACCGAGTCGATGGCCTCCTTCGCCAGGATCTCGGCGGCGTCCTGGTCGACCAGGTAGTCACCGCCCT
The DNA here is from genome assembly GCF_044765725.1 of Streptomyces sp. NPDC102406. Classification (NCBI taxonomy): domain Bacteria; kingdom Bacillati; phylum Actinomycetota; class Actinomycetes; order Kitasatosporales; family Streptomycetaceae; genus Streptomyces; species Streptomyces sp. NPDC102406. The sequence goes on from NZ_JBIWKP010000005.1 coordinate 108,039, forward strand.
TGATCGTGTCGAAGGTGTGCCACTCCCAGTTGTCCTCCTCCACGTTGGCCAGCGCGGCGGCCATGCCGCCCTGAGCTGCGCCCGTGTGGGAGCGGGTGGGGTAGAGCTTGGTCAGCACGGCGGTGCGGCTGCGCTTGGTCGACTCGATGGCCGCGCGCATGCCCGCGCCACCGGCGCCGACGATGACGGTGTCGTACTTGTGAATCTTCACGGGTTCGCTCGCCTCGGCTTTAACGGATGTTCGGGTCGAAGGTGAAGATCACCAGCGTGCCCAGCAAGACGGTGAAGACCGTCGCGGCGTACAGCAGGCCCTTCAGCCACAGACGGGTCTGGGGGCGCTCGGCGTAGTCGTTGATGACGGTACGCAGGCCGTTGGCGCCGTGCAGCATCGCGAGCCACAGCATCAGCAGGTCCCAGCCCTGCCAGAACGGGGACGCCCAGCGGCCCGCGACGAACGCGAAACCGATCTTGGAGACGCCGCCGTCGAGGACGAGCTGGATCAGCAGGTGACCGAGGACGAGAACGACCAGGACGACGCCGGACAGGCGCATGAACAGCCATGCGGCCATCTCGAAGTTGCCGCGGCTGCCCTTGCCCGTCTTCGAGGTGCGCTTGCGCGGCGCCTCGATGTACGGGGCCGGGTTGTCGGCGCTGTAGAGCGGGGCGCCTTCGACGGGGCCGACTCCGGACGTGCCGTCCGTCTTGGTGAGGGTGGTGTCAGACATCTCTGGCCTCAGCTCCCGAAGAGTTCACGGACGGCGTGGCCGAGGACGGGGTACAGCGCCCCGACCATCAGGACGATCCAGATGCCCACGACGGTCCAGAGCATCTGCTTCTGGTAGCGCGGGCCCTTCGACCAGAAGTCGACGGCGATGACACGCAGGCCGTTGAGCGCGTGGAAGAGGATGGCGGCGACGAGGCCGTACTCAAGGAGAGCGACGATCGGCGTCTTGTAAGTGGAAACGACGTCGTCGTACGACTCGGGAGAGACGCGGACGAGAGCGGTGTCCAGCACGTGTACGAACAGGAAGAAGAAAATGAGGACACCGGTGACTCGATGAGCCACCCACGACCACATGCCTTCCCGGCCGCGGTACAGCGTTCCAGCCGGCACGGAAGAACCCTCCGGGAGCGGGGACTAGGGGCCGGCCGGCTTCGGTGTCGGACGGGCCCGGCCGGGTACGGTCCACCGGCCACTCGTCATCGTATCGACGCCGTGTCGGCTTCTTCGCGCCGGGGCCTCCGGTGTGATCAAACAGGCAATCAAACAGGCACGTACGGGCTATCGTCCGTGCTTTCGCGCCTTTCCCGTCGCGCGGTGCCCTGTGCCGCAGGCCGGGCAAGCGGCAGATCACGGACAAGCCGGATGATCCGGCCGCGGGCGAGGCGGCGCAGCTCCTCGGCGGCGACGATCCGCTCCTCCTCCCGGTCGTTGCCGAGGCGGTTCCGCAGTCCGCTGAGCACATGGTCCAGGGCCTCACCGGCGGAGACCTCGTCCAGGCAGACCACGAAGGCGTGCCCGAACCGGTCCTCGTACGCGCTGTGCGCCGCGGCCAGCGCCGTGTACGCGGCCGAGTAGGCGGCGGCGCCCGGCAGCCGCGGCAGCTCCTCGCGGGCCAGCGCCTCGGTGACGGAGCCGGGGGCGAGGTCGTACGCCGCCTCGTCGGCCGCGGCGAGCAGCGCGTCGAGGTCCGGGTAGGGGCGGTGGGCGACCAGGCGGCGGGCCCAGGCGCGGCTGCCGCAGCAGGCGCGCAGCGCGTCCTCGGCGGCGGCCCGCGGCATCGCGTTGAGGAGCGCCAGGCCTCTCGGTGCTCCGGCCGGGGCCGGGAGGAGCGGACGGCCGGGTACGTGCGGGGCGCGGTGCGCGGACAGCGGGTGCCTCCGGCGGGACGGGTGGGGGGTGTGCAGTACGTGTGTTTGTGCCGTAACGCTAGCGAGGACTGATTGCGAGTGTCCGACGGATGCGCGAATTTCACCCGCACGGGAGGGTTTGAGGCCCTGAAGTGGACTTCACGCCTCGCCGCCGCCGCGGTTCCCCCGGCCCGCGGGGAGCGCCGGTTACGGTCGACGGGTACATGATCGTGAGCGGAGGCGCACGTGCAGCGAGACCGGAAGGCCCTGTTGGTCGGTGGCGGGATCGTCGTGGCCGGGGCGGTCGTCGCCACGGCCGTGCTCTGGCCGGACGGCGGCGACGACTCCTCCGGGCGGGCCCCGTCGGACGGGAAGACCGGCGCGTCGAGGACCTCGGCCCCGGTGTCCCCCTCACCCAGCCGCTCGTACCCGCTGTCCCGGCCGCCGCGCACGATCCCCGCGGTGCGTGACTTCACACCGGCCCGCGGACCCGGCTGGCGGCCGGACGGCGGCCGGGTCGTCGTGCGGGACAAGGCGCTGGCCGACGAGGGACGGCTGATCGCGGCCGAACTGGGCCTCTCCTACGGCGGCGAGGACGCCGAGGCCGGGCCCGGCGACGTGGAACTGGCGCTCGGCGGGGCGCGCCGGGCCGGCCAGGAGTCGTACCGGATGACCGTGCGGGACGGACGGGTGCGCATCGTCGGCCCCGGCCGGGCCGGCGTGTTCTACGGCACCCGCACCCTCAAGCAGGAGGCGCGCGGCGGCGCCACCGTGCCCGAGGGCGTCGTCGCCGACGAACCGGCGAAGCCGCAGCGCGGGTTCATGATCGACATCGCGCGCAAGCACTTCTCGGCCGACTGGATCAAGGACCGGATCCGGGAGATCGGGGACCTGAAGTTCAACCAGCTCGGGCTGCACTTCTCCGACGACCAGGCCTTCCGCATCGAGTCCGACACGCACCCGGAGATCGTCTCCGCCGACCGTCTGACCAAGGCCCAGGTGCGGGAGATCCTGGCGCTGGCCGCCGAGCGCCATGTGACGGTCGTGCCCGAGATCGACTCGCCCGGACATCTGGGCGCCGTCATCGAGGCTTACCCCGAGCTGCAACTGCGTGATGTGAACGGGGTGGCGCAGCGCGGCGCCGTCGACATCGCGGACCCGGCCGCCGCGCGGATGGTGGACGATCTGCTGAAGGAGTACGCGGGCCTCTTCAAGGGCGCGTACTGGCACCTGGGCGCCGACGAGTACCGGGCGCTGACCGTCAGGGATCCGGAAGCCTCCTACCCGGGCCTGGCCGCCGCCGCGCGCCGCAGGTACGGCCCGGGGGCGCGGGTGCGGGACCTCGCGCAGGGCTGGCTCAACGACCGGGCGCGGACGGTGGCCCCCCACGACCGGAAGCTGAAGGCGTGGAACGACGGGTTCTATCCGGGCGGTGTGGTCCAGGCCGACAAGAAGCTGGAGGTCGCGTACTGGACCGGCAAGGAGATCGGGGCCCGTGAACCGGTCTCGTACCTGAGCCAGGGGCGGAAGCTGACCAACTACAACGACGAGTACCTGTACTACGTCCTCGGCCAGCCCAACACCTTCCGGTACCCGACCGGGCAGCGGATCTACGAGAGCTGGACGCCGCGCGTCCTGCGCGGCACGAGTCCCGTCCCCGCCAAGTACGACGACCAGATCCTCGGCGGCACCTTCGCGGTCTGGTGCGACCTCGCGCGGTCGCAGACCCAGCAACAGGTGGCCCAGGGCATCCGGATGCCGCTGCGGGCGACGGCGCAGAAACTCTGGGACCCGGACAAGCCCGAGCAGACGTGGCCGCAGTTCGTCGAGCTCGCGGATCGCGTCACCCGCTGACCGCCTTCCTCGGGCGTCAGTTGCCCCTGTGGGTGGCGAACGTCCGTACACCTGTGGTCTATTCGGCCGCAAGCGCGAAGGAAACCGGGACGGGGGCACGGATATGGGCTACTGGGGCTATTACGTGGTGGCCAGAAGCGAGCGTCCGCTGAAGGAGCTGAAGGCCCTGGGCGGGGTGCGTGACGAACTCACGCTCCTGGAGGAACGGGCCGGGAGCTGGCAGGTGTGGGAGTGCCCCGGCGGGAGCGGCGACCAGACGCGGGACGTCGGCAGCATGAACTCCCTCGCCGCCGAGACGGGGGCGCCCGCCCTGTTCGCCTACGTCATGGACAGCCGCTGCGCCGTCGTCGAGGCGGCGGCGCCGCACAGCGGGGCGTGGACGACGTGTCTGGGCCGCACCTCGATGGCCGAGTTCATCGGCGGCGACGAGCGCGCCCTGGAGGACTACTTCCTGCCACCCGTGGACGCGGCCGACCGCGCCGTCGCGTGGGCCGCCGAATGCGGGCGGACGGTGGTGGCGAAGCCGCTGGCCGACGTGGTGGGGGCGGCGGCGGAACCGTCGGCGGAGGAGTTGTTCTTCCGGCTCCTGGACCGGCTGGGCGTGACGGCGCGCTGACCCGCCGCGGGGACGGCGAAGGGCCGTGGGGGCCGGACATCCGAGCGGCCCCCACGGCCCTTCTCCTTCCCGCCGTGCCGCTACGGCGCCAGGTTGGTGCCCAGACGGGCGCCCGCCGGGGTGCCGAACGTGCCGATGCCGAAGGTCCTGGTCTGGGTCAGACCGGGACCGCCGCTGTTGCTCGGGACGTACATCAAAGTGCCGTTGCCCGCGTCCTCGCCCGCCGTGCCGATGACCAGGTCGGCGCGGCCGTAGCCGGAGAAGTCGCCGAGGGCGACCGCCGTACCGAAGTTGTCGTTGGTCTCGGTGGCGCCGGGGACGCCCGCGGTGTCCTGCGAGACGGCGATCGCGCCGGTCCCGGTCAGCCCGGTCGACGCGCCCTTGAGAAGGAGCGACGTACCCGCGTTGGACTGGTTCGAGGTGCGGGTGATGTCCTCGTTCGGGGCGCCCGTCAGGACGTCCGCGTAGCCGTCGAGGTCGTAGTCGCCGACCGCGACCGACCAGCCCATCGCGTCGCCGGACTCACCGGCGCCGGGCACGCCGGACGTGTCCTGGCTGATCGTCTTGGCGCCCGTCGCGGTGAGGCCGGTGCCGGCCACGCCCTTGACGAAGGTGACCTGGCCACCGGCGGCAGCCGCGGACTCGGCGACGTAGGGCTGGCCGATGGCGATGTCGTCGACGCCGTCGCCGTTGATGTCACCGGCGCCGATGGAGCGACCGCCCTTGACGGTCAGCGTGGCCGCCTTGCGCAGGCCGTCGGAGCCGCCCTTGTACCAGGTGACGCGGCCGACGCCGGTGGAGTCGCGGTAGTTGAGGGCGATGTCCGCGTAGCCGTCCTGGTTGAAGTCACCGGCGGCGGCGTCCGCGTAGGCCAGGTTCGCCTCGCTGGACGTGATCGTCGAGTCGGTGTCCCAGTTGTCGCCGTAGCGGGCCGACCAGGTGCCGCCGAGGCCGGTGGAGGCGGCGAACACGTCGGCCCTGCCGTCCGCGTTGAAGTCGCCGACGGCCACGGCCGAGCCGAAGCGGGCGCCGGTCAGGTCGTAGCCCGCGTCCATGTTGATGCCGAGGCCCGTGGTGAAGCCCGGCCCGTACACGACGGTGACCGCGCCGCGGTCCTTGTGGCCCGAGGTGTCGTCCTCTCCGGGCTGACCGGCCACGATGTCGGTGTAGCCGTCGCCGTTGATGTCGCCGGTCGCGGTGGACGCGCCGAACTCGTCGCCGCTCTCGGCCGAGCCGGGCACGTCACCGGCCTGCGAGATGACCTTCTTGCCGGTGGCGGTCGGGCCGTCGATGGTGCCGGGGGCGACGACGACCTGGCCGCCGCCCGCGCCCTTGGGCACGCCCGCGACGATGTCCGCGGTGGCGTCGCCCGTGACGTTCTGGTCGGGCAGGGCGTGCGAGATGCCCGGCGTCGCGGCGAGGGTGCGGATGCGGGACAGCTTCGGGTACAGGTTCGCGCCGGGGCACAGCGTGGCGTTGGTGTCCTTGTGCCCGAAGACGCGGGGCAGGGTGATGGTCGTGCCCTTGGCGACGTTGTTGCCGTCGACGTTCAGGTCACCGTTGGACGTCAGCGTGACGTTGCCGGTCGGCACGATGCCGTACTGGCCGAACTTCCAGGCGACGACCCGGGCGATCGCGTCCAGCGCCGCCTTGGTGGGCTTCGCCGACTCGAAGTTGCCGATGTAGGAGATGCCGACGGTGTCCGTGTTGAACCCGTAGTCGTGGGCGCCGTGCACCGGCAGGTCCACGCCGCCGGTACGGCCCTCGAAGATCTGGCCGCAGCGGTCGACGACGAAGTTGTAGCCGATGTCGTAGTAGCCCTTGGCGACGTGCTCCTGCTGGATCTGGCGCAGGCGCTCGGCGGACCTAGCGCAGGGGATCTGGTTGTCCAGGTCGACACCGGTGTGGTGGACGACGGCGGCCTTGATCTCCGTGTCGTAGGAGGGCGTCCCGTCGTGCGGGAGCCCCGGGCCCCACACCGACTGCGGGATGATGACCGGCTTCTCGACCGTCGACGGACGCGGCTCGGGCACCGTCTGCGACGGGGAGGGCGAGGCGGGCGCGGACGTCGTGGGCGCGGCGCTGGTGGGCGCGGCGCTCGTGGGGCTCTGCGTCACCGGCGGCGGGGTCGCCGATCCGGTCGGCGCACCGGTCGTGGCCGGGGCCGTCGTCTCCTCGGTGTACGCGGCCGGTTCGAGGACGGCGCCCTTGCCCTTGACGGGGCCCGTGCCCGGGTCGATCAGCTTGACGTCCATGCCGGCGGGGAGGTCGGACGCCTTCCCGTCGGCGTCGACCACCCGCACCTCGACGCCGTCCGAGGCGGTCGGCGTCGGCACGGACGCGGTGCCGCCGCGGATGTCGGAGCCCTCGCGCTCGGCGCCGTCCGCGTCGTTGTTCTCCTTCGGCAGGGTCGTCCACGCGCCCCAGTCACCGGTCTCGGCGGACCGGGCGCGGAACTGGGCCTTGCCCTCGATCTCGTCCTTCGGGTCCTTCCACGTCACCGACACGGCACTGAACCGCTCCGTCGACTTCGGCGGCACGACCTTGCGGTCGCCCTTCGACTGAAGTCCCAGCGAGTGCACGGACGCGGCCCGGAACACCCGCGCGTTCGCCGCACCCCCGTCACCCGGGTCGGCCATCGCGTACGTCATGGCCCCGGCCCCGCCGAGCACGACGGCACCGACCGTGATCCACGCCCTCCGCTTGAGACTCAGCGGCTTGTACGCGTGCGTGGCGCGCGCGTCCTGAGCCTTTCCGCGCGAATGTCGCGGGCTCAAATGCCCCACCCCTTGAAGAAGTTCACGTAGAACCCGCGAGCGCCGCGGGTAAGTGTTCTGTTCAGCGACAGACTCCCGAAGAACGTCACACGTTGCACAGGTGTGTCATACGTCACCCGACCGTCGCCGCGTCACCGCGCAGACGGCCGACGGCGTCGGAAGGTTGTACGGCGACGGCTCTTTCCGCCTGTGAGAAGTGACATGTGGGCAACCCGGGACGGTTGAGGTGACATGTGCGCTGGGGGAGTGTGGGAAGAACCGGGACCGGGCTTCCCTGGACCGGATCAAGGGGTGCAGACACCATGCATGAGGGTGAGAGACGGGCCGCCGACACGGGGGGCGGGCGCCACGCGGTGGCCTTCGCCGGACGGGATCCACTGCCGGGGCGGAGGGGCCAGGGATGCGCCACCCTGTGATCACCGGGATCTTCGTCGTCGCCCTCGCCGCCGGGGGCGCGGCCTTCAGGCCCGTCGAACCGGCCGCCGGGATGCGCGCCCTCGCCGAGCCGTCCGCCGCCGCGAGCGCTACGGACACGGCTGAGGAGAAACCGGCCGACCAGGAGCGCGGGGAACGGCTGCTGAAGCAGGCGGGAGTGTGGTTGCGCGACGCGTACTCCGTACAGATGGCGGTGGACGTCAGGCGGGGCGCCAAGCACGTACAGGCCGAGCTGGGCCTGGACCACCACGGCAACTGCTCCGGGACCGTCGACGACGGTGACGGCGTGGTCGCCCGCGTCGTCTACCTGAAGGGCGGCGCGGACACCGACGGGGACGGCGAGGGCGACGGGGCGGACGAGGCGTACCTGAAGTACACCGATGCCGCCCTCTCCGTCATTCAGGACAGGGCCCGGAGCCAGGGGCCCGAACTGAGCGCCGTCATGCGGGTGTTCGTCCAACAGGCGCGGGGCAAGTACGTGAAGGCGCCGCAGGGCCCGCAGGGCGTCCAGATCATCGGCAGGCAGTGCGGCTTCGGCCGGATGCTGGCCACGGGGATGACCCGGCAGGCCGCGGGCACCCGCGCGCTGCCCGACGTGCGCCGCGACGGAGAACTCCTCGTCCCGCTCGTGTCGCCCCAGGACAGTGGCGACAGCACGGCGTACGTCGTCGCGGACGGCGACCCGTATCTGCGCTCCATCAACGGCGGCGCGGACGGCATGCGTGTCGCCCTCACCTTCACCGACTACAACAAACCGTTCTCCGTCACCAGGCCCGACCCGGCGCAGGTGGTGGAGTTCCCGACGGGCGGCGGCGCGGTCTTCGACGCCTGAGGCCCGACCGGCGCGGCCGTGGCGCGGGCCCGCGGCGGGCGGCTCGCGCAGACGGACGGCCGAGGTCGCCACCCCCCACAGGAGAGACCCCGGCCGCCGCGCGGTACGGGTCGCGAGCGGCCCGTACCTCCTTCAGCGCCACGCGTGCGTTTTGTGTCACACCGCACTGGGCACTCGACCGCACACCCCACTGCACCACCCGGTAGTTGCGCCTTGTACAAACATGGACGCGGGGGCGTTTCAGGCCGTAGCGTGCTGATTCGCGCCGGGAGCGCACACCGTCATACGGGGCACACGGCTTCACCACCGGGGCAGGCAGGGACAGGGGAGTGCTGGGGGACGACGCGGAGCTGACCGCCGCGGTGCTTGCGGCGCAGGACGGGGACGAGACCGCGTTCCGGACTGTGTACCGCGCCGTGCACCCACGGCTGCTCGGATACCTGCGCACGCTCGTCGGCGACCCCGACGCCGAGGACGTCGCCTCCGAGTCCTGGCTCCAGATCGCCCGGGACCTGCCCCGCTTCGAGGGCGACGCCGACCGGTTCCGCGGCTGGGCCGCCCGGATCGCCCGCAACCGCGCGCTGGACCACATACGCATGCGGGGGCGCCGGCCCGCCGTCGGCGGCGACGAGAGCGAACTCACCGCCCGACCCGCACCGTCCGACACCGCCGACGAAGCACTGGAATCACTCGCCACCGGCACCGCCATGCATCTCATCGCCCAGCTCCCGCAGGACCAGGCCGAAGCCGTCGTGCTCCGCGTCGTCGTCGGACTCGACGCGAAGAGCGCCGCGCAGACCCTCGGCAAGCGTCCCGGCGCCGTCCGCACCGCCGCGCACCGCGGCCTGAAACGCCTCGCGGAACTCCTCGGCGCGGACCCGCGCTCCGCCGGTTCCCTCGACGCCGTCCCGCATCCGAGGCAGGCGCGCCCCCGCACGGTGACGTCCGCCGGTGTGACGCATTCGCCGACGCGGACGCAGAAGGACATGTGATGGCCGACGAGCACGACAAGTGGCTGGACCGCGACGCGGCGGAGCGTCTGTTGCGCGGGGAGCCCCTGGAGGCCGTCACCGACGACGACATCCCGCGAGCGGCGCGCCTGACCGCCGCGTTCGACGCGCTGACCGTGATGCGGGCCGGGCCCGACGGTGAACTCCCCGGCGAGGAAGCGGCGTTGAAGGCGTTCCGGGAGGCCCGCGCCGTCAGCGCCGTGGACGACCCCGTCGACCGCGTCGTGATCGCCACGGACCGTACGGACCACTCGGACCGCACCGACCGCACCGATCACGCGGTCGGCGCGGTCGGCGCGGTCGGCGGCGGTCCGCGCTGGCGGCGGCCGGTGCGGTTCGGGCTGGCCGCCGCGCTCGCCGCGTGCATGGCCGGCGGGGTCGCCGTCGCCGCCGGGACCGGAGTGCTCCCCTCGCCGTTCGGCGGCAGCGGTGATCCGGCGCCGGCCGCCTCCGTCTCGGGCGTCGCAAGCCCGGACCGGCCGCTCATCTCGCCCTCGCCGAACGGCAGGGACCACGACCAGGCCCTCCCCGACGGCTCCGCGACACCCGACGGCTCCGCCACACCGGGCGCGGGAGGCGGCGGCGTACGACAGGAGAGCAAGGGGGCGACCCGCCCGCCCGCCACCGGGAGCGCCGAGAGCGGCAAGGCGTCCGCGGGGATGCACCGCCGGGTGATCGAGGCCTGCCTCAAATACCGTGGCGGCGAACTCGGCGCCGACGAACGGCAGCGGCTGCGCGGCTCCGCCAAGAAGTTCGGCCTCGACGCGGCGGAACTCGGCCGCTACTGCGATCGCGTACTGGACCACTCCGACAGCCCCACCACCTTCGGCGGCCCCGACTCACGAGGCGGCCCGAACGGCTCCAAAGGCTCGAACGGCTCCAACGGTTCGAACGAAACCAAAGGCTCCGACGGACCCAAGGAACTGAACGGCCACCACGGCGGCACGGACGGCGGCAAGGGCGGTGGCAAGGACGGCGGCAAGGACGCCGATGAGGACGAGGACCCCGACAGCGCCGGCGGCCACAACAGCATCGGCGCGGGCGGCCACGGGAGCCCCGGCTCCACCTCCGGCCACGGGCCGGGCGCGGGTCACGGATCGGCCCCGGGGTACGGATCGGCCCCGAGTCACGGGCCGGGCGCGGGTCACGGGTCGGGACCTGGTCACAGGCCGAACGCCGGTCCCGGGCGGCACGCCTTCACCTCCCCCTCGCTCTCCCCCTTCCCCTCGTCCTCCTCTGCGGCCTCATGACCCCCCGTGCGTGACGCAGCCCTCGGCAACCCCCCTTCTTCACCCCTCTGACCTGCGCAGACACGATTCCTCAAAATAGTTGCGCGGCAGGTGTGACATTTTCTGGACGGGGGACGCAGTAGTGAGTGAGCCGACTGGTCATCGGCCGTGCACGAGCCGGGGTTCCCCCCGTACCTTCGGCTCGGTGCCACTGGCGTGGGTGGGGCACGTTCCCCCGGCCCCACCCACGCCCCCAAACCCACCCTCGGCATTCCCCCCCGGGGCCTTCGTCACCTCACCAATAGATGACGACCTTGTCCCCGGTGCGTACCTCGTCGAAGAGGCGCGCGATCTTCCCCTCGTCCCGGACGTTCACGCAGCCGTGCGAACCCCCGCTGTAACCACGGGCCGCGAAGTCCGCCGAGTAGTGCACCGCCTGGCCGCCGCTGAAGAACATCGCATACGGCATGGGCGCGTGGTAGATCGTCGAGACGTGGTGCCGCGACTTCCAGTACACGTGGAAGACCCCCTCGCGGGTGGGGGAGTACTGCGAGCCGAACCGTACGTCCGTCGTCATCAGCCGCTTGCCGTCCACCATCCACGACACCGTGCGGCTCGTCTTGCTGATGCACAGCGCCCGGCCCGTCATACAGCGCGGGTCGGGCTTCGCCGGTGGCCGCCCGCCCGTCGCGTACAGCTCGTCGCGCGTCGGCTCGTGCGTCATCGTCAGCAGCCGCTGCCAGGTGACGGAGTCGGTGGTGCCGGTGCGTGGCAGACCCCGCTTGCCCTGGAACCCGCTGACCGCCGCGGTCGTCAAGGCGTCGTACGTGCCCGTCGGGCCGATGCGGAGCCAGGCGACCTCGCGCAACCGCGCCTGCAACTCCCTCACCCGCTCGCCCCGGTCGCCGGGCGCGAACAGGGTCCGTGCGGGAGGTGCGGCCGATGTGCCCGGGCCGGACGGGTTGCCGCCCCCGGTGGTCTGGCCGCGGGCCGGGGCCGACGCGGAGGGCGCCGTCGCGGCCCCTCCCGACGCCGAGCCGTACGGCCGCCCGTCCGGGCCGACCGTCTGCACCGTGCAACCGCCGACAAGGGCCAGCACCCCGGCGGCCGCACAGGTCCTTCGGATGACAGCTCTCCGCATGACGTCGTCCCCCGCCTGCCGCGCCGCTCTCGCTGTTGTCACCCCTGATGCTGCCCCCGCCGCGCCGGTCGTGAACAGGGGAACCGGCCTGTGAGCAAGGTCCCAGCCCAGGTCTCTCCACCGGCCGCGCTAGCGCCGCTACAGTCCGTCGCGAGAGGCGGCGACTACTGTCAAGTAACCCTGGTCGCAACCGCACACGATCAATCAGCAGATCGCTGGAGGCACACCCATGGCGCGCGAATCCGAGTCGGGACTGCCCATCGAGCCGGTGTACGGCCCGTCGGCTCTGGAGGGCTGGGATCCGGAACGGAAGCTGGGCGAGCCCGGCAGCTACCCCTTCACGCGCGGCGTGTACCCGACGATGTACACGGGCCGGCCCTGGACGATGCGCCAGTACGCGGGCTTCGGTACGGCCACCGAGTCCAACGCCCGCTACAAGCAGTTGATCGCGAACGGCACGATGGGTCTGTCGGTCGCCTTCGACCTGCCGACCCAGATGGGCCACGACTCGGACGCGCCGATCGCGTCGGGTGAGGTCGGCAAGGTCGGGGTGGCGATCGACTCGATCGACGACATGCGGGTGCTGTTCGGCGGGATCCCGCTGGACAAGGTGTCGACCTCGATGACGATCAACGCGCCCGCCGCGCTGCTGCTCCTGATGTACCAACTGGTCGCCGAGGAGCAGGGCGTCGCCGCCGACAAGCTGACGGGCACGATCCAGAACGACGTGCTCAAGGAGTACATCGCCCGCGGCACCTACATCTTCCCGCCCAAGCCGTCGCTGCGGCTGATCGCGGACATCTTCAAGTACTGCAAGGCCGAGATCCCCAAGTGGAACACCATCTCGATCTCCGGCTACCACATGGCCGAGGCGGGTGCCTCGCCCGCGCAGGAGATCGCCTTCACCCTCGCCGACGGCATCGAGTACGTGCGTACCGCCGTGGCCGCCGGGATGGACGTGGACGACTTCGCGCCCCGCCTCTCCTTCTTCTTCGTGGCCCGCACCACGATCCTGGAGGAGGTCGCCAAGTTCCGCGCCGCCCGGCGGATCTGGGCCCGGGTGATGCGTGAGGAGTTCGGCGCCAAGAACCCCAAGTCGCTGATGCTGCGCTTCCACACGCAGACCGCCGGAGTGCAGTTGACCGCACAGCAGCCCGAGGTGAACCTGGTCCGCGTCGCCGTCCAGGGCCTGGCCGCCGTGCTCGGCGGCACCCAGTCGCTGCACACCAACTCCTTCGACGAGGCCATCGCCCTCCCCACCGACAAGAGCGCCCGCCTGGCCCTGCGCACCCAGCAGGTACTGGCCTACGAGACCGATGTGACGGCCACCGTCGACCCCTTCGCCGGGTCCTACGTCGTGGAGAAGATGACCGACGACGTCGAGGCCGCCACCGTCGCACTCATGGAGCGCGTCGAGGAGCTGGGGGGCGCGGTCGCCGCGATCGAGCACGGCTTCCAGAAGGCCGAGATCGAACGCTCCGCCTACCGCATCGCCCAGGAGACCGACTCCGGTGAGCGCGTCGTCGTCGGCGTCAACCGCTACCAGCTCGACGCGGAGGAGCCCTACGAGCCGCTGCGCGTCGACCCCGCCATCGAGGCCCAGCAGGCCGAACGCCTGGCGACCCTGCGCGCCGAACGCGACCAGGCGGCCGTCGACACCGCCCTGGCCGCCCTGAAGAAGGCCGCCGCGGGCGAGGACAACGTCCTCTACCCCATGAAGGACGCCCTGCGCGCCCGTGCCACCGTCGGCGAGGTCAGCAACGCCCTGCGCGAGGTGTGGGGCACCTACGTCCCCTCCGACGCCTTCTGATCCGCGACCCAACATTTTCCACACACCCCCTGACCAGCGTCTTCCGGGAAATGAAACACCTGGGCGGAGTGGCGTGCCGCTGTGCGACACTCCGCCCATGCTGGGTGTCATCGATCTTCCGACCTATCTCGCGGGTACCGTCCTCATCGTGCTCCTCCCCGGGCCGAACTCGCTGTACGTGCTCTCCGTGGCCGCCCGCCGCGGCGTACGCACCGGCTACAAGGCCGCCGCCGGTGTCTGGTGCGGCGACACCGTCCTGATGACCCTGTCCGCGGCCGGTGTCGCCTCCCTCCTCCAGGCCAACGCCGTGCTCTTCGGCATCGTGAAGTACGCGGGCGCCGGTTACCTGACGTGGCTCGCGGTCGGCATGCTGCGCGCCGCCCGGTCGATGTGGCGGACCCGCCGCGAGCGGATCGCCGCCGCCGAGGCCGGTCTCGCCGAGGCTCCCTCGCCGCAGGAGCGGCCCTACCGGCGCGCCCTGGTGATCAGCCTCCTCAATCCGAAGGCGATCCTGTTCTTCATCGCCTTCTTCGTGCAGTTCGTCGACCGGACCTACGCCTATCCCGCCCTCTCCTTCGTCGTGCTCGGCGCCTTCGCCCAACTCGCGAGCGTGCTGTACCTGTCGGCCCTGATCTTCGGCGGCACCAAGCTGTCCGCGGCCTTCCGGCGCCGCAAGCGGCTGGCGGCCGGTGCGACCTCGGCGGCGGGGGTCCTGTTCCTCGGGTTCGCGGTGAAGCTGTCGCTGGCCAGCGTGTAGGCCGCGGGCGGGTCGGGCGGCACACAGGGTGGGCGGCCCGGCGGCTGATCTCACCGCCCGCCGCGCCCTCCGGTGCCGAGCCCGACCTCCGCCAGGTACTCCGGCACGCCTTCTGCCGTCTCACCTGCCCACGCCACATATCCGTCCGGCCGCACCAGGAACACGCCCGCCCCGTACGCCTCGTACGCCGGGATGCGCACCGTGCGTATGAGCGGGCGCTCCGGCAGCGGGAGTTCGGGGGCGGTGCCCACTGCCAGGAGGGTCCAGTGCGGTCCCTGGAAGGCGTCGAACAGCCTGATGCCGCCGCGCCGCCCGTCCGGCGCCCGGTCGCCCGCGCGCAGCGCGTCCTGGGCGAGGTCCGTCCGGGTCTCCCGGGTCAGCGTCGACTCCCGGTAGCCGATGCCCAGTTGCCGCACCTCGTCGCCGCGCTGCGCCGGCCTGCCCTCCGCGCCGGCCCGGTGGATGCGGGTGCTGAGGCCGAGGATGTCCGCGGCGACCGGCAGCCGCTCCTCCTCGTAGGTGTCGAGGAGGCGGTCGGGGGCGCCGGACAGGACCGCGGCCAGCTTCCACGACAGGTTGTACGCGTCCTGCACGCTCGTGTTCAGCCCCTGGCCGCCCGCGGGGGAGTGCACATGGGCCGCATCGCCCGCCAGGAAGACCCGGCCCGCGCGGAACCGGTCCGCCAGGGCCGCGCGCGCCCGGAAGTCCGAGGCCCAGGGCACATCCGCGATGTGCTCCTCGCCCAGCGGCGTACGGGTCGCGAGGAGCTTGGCCACCCCGGCCGGTGACGTGTCCGGCACCGCCGTCTCATCCGTGAACTGCGCGGCGAGCTGGAACAGGCGGCCCTCGTCCGAGGGCAGCGGGCAGAACGCCACGCCGCCCTCGGGCGCCTTCGGCCACACGTGCCAGTGCGTGTCGGTGACCGGGGCGTCGCGCGTGACCCGGACATCCGCCACCAGCATCGGCTTCGCGTCGACGGTCTCGCCCGTCATGCCGATGCCGAGCGCCCTGCGCACCGTGGAACGGCCGCCGTCCGCCGCCACCAGATACCCGGCGCGCACCGACGCGCCGTCCTCGAACGTCGCCGTCACCCCTTCGGCGTCCTGCTCCAGGCCCGTGAGTCCGGTGCCGAAGCGCACCTCGCCGCCCAGCTCCCGCAGTCGCGCGTACAGCACCTCCTGCGTGCGGGCCTGCGGCACCAGCCACCCCTCCGCGAACGGCACCTGCTCCGTCGGCTCCCCGCGCCTGACCATGTCCCACTCCTGGCCCGGTCGGTCGCCCTCCCAGATCAGCATGGTCGGGTACGCCGTGCCCGCCGCGTGGATCGCGTCCAGCACCCCGAGGTCGTGGAACACCTCCTGCGTGCGGGGCTGCACTCCCTTGCCGCGCGAGCCCGGGAACAGGGTTCGCGCCCGCTCCACCAGCATCGCCCGCACCCCGCGCCGGGCCAGGTCCGCGGCGAGCACGAGGCCCGTCGGACCCGCCCCCACCACCAGGACGTCCGTCGTCGTCATCGCTTCGGCAGCACGCATCGGCCACGCTCCTTAACGTCGTTAAGTTTGTTGTTCCGAGCATCGCCTTAACGGCGTTAAGATGTCAAGCGTGGCTGAGCGGAAGAACCCGAAGGAGCAGCCGAGCGGGCCGAAGAAGGCCAAGCTCGACAAGGCGCACGTCGCCGACACGGCACTCGACCTGCTGAACGACGTGGGCCTGGAGGGCCTGACCCTGCGCGCCATCGCCAAGGAGCTGAACGTGCAGGCGCCCGCCCTGTACTGGCACTTCAAGAACAAGCAGGCGCTGCTCGACGAGATGGCGACGGTGATGTTCCGGCGCATGACCGAGACCGACAGCGGGATCGGCGTCGAGATGACCGGCGGGGCGACCACCGGCGAGACCTGGCAGGAGTGGCTGATCCAGGGCAACCGGCGACTGCGCGCCACCCTGCTGCGCTACCGCGACGGCGCGAAGGTCTTCAGCGGTTCACGGTTCACCGGGACCGAGCACGGCGCCGAGATGGAGGCGAACCTGCGCCTCCTCATCGACGCCGGATTCACCGCCGACCAGGCCGCCTGGGCGAGCACGACCACGTACATGTACACGCTCGGCTTCGTCACGGAGGAGCAGGGCGTCCGCCCGCTGCCCGGTGAGGAACGCCCCGGCTACGACGTGGAGAAGCGCGCCGAACTCCTCGCGGACTACCCGCTCGCCGCCGCCGCGGGCGGGCAGCTCTTCGCGGCGTACGACGAGCGGTTCGAGGAGGGACTGCGGCTGATCGTGGCCGGTGTCGAGGCGCGTTACGGGGTGCGCTGAGGCACGTCCCGCCGGTCACCGGCGCTCCGGAGCAGCGCTGTGCGCAGCGCGGGCGTCGCCCGCTTCTCCACGTAGCGGTTCAGCAGCCGGGCGAGCGTCAGCATGGCGGCGATCGTCAGGACGAGCGTGACCGACGACGGCAGCCCCGCCTTGCGGTGCAGCGCGCCGATGACCACCCAGCCGAGGTGCTCGTGGACCAGGTAGAAGGGGTAGGTCAGGGCTCCCGCGACGGTCAGCCACCGCCAGTTCACGCGGTTCAGGAAGCCCGCCGCGATCGCCGCGACCGCCGCGAAGCCCGCCGTGACGATCGCGATGATGATGAGGGGTTCGCGGTAGGAGAAGTACTCCGGGTTCGGCTTGTGCCACAGCCGGGCCACCGCGTAGTGCTGCCCGACCGCCCAGCCGACCGCGACGATGCCCCAGGCCAGGACGGAGCGCCGGTCGCGGTGGACCAGGTACAGGCCGATGCCGCCGACGAAGAACGGGGCGTACTCCGGCATGAGGAGCAGGGTGAGGAAGGGCTCGCCGGAGGCGTCGGCGAGGACCGCCGCGAACGTCCATGTCGCGCAGAAGAGGACGACGCGCCGTCGGGTCGCGCCCGGCAGCACGACGCACAGCGCGAACAGGGCGTAGAAGCGCAGTTCGGCCCAGAGCGTCCAGCACACGCCGAGGACGCGGTCCGCACCGAGCGGCTGCTGGAGCATGGTGAGGTTCAGCACGGCGTCGCTCGGTGACACGGCCGCGTAGGCGACCGGCGGCAGCGCGAAGACCAGGGTGACCAGGACGATGGCCGCCCAGTACGAGGGCATGAGGCGGGAGACGCGGGAGGCGAAGAACGAGCGCAGGGGACGGCCCCAGCCGCTCATGCAGATGACGAAGCCGCTGATGACGAAGAAGATCTGCACGCCGAGCGGGCCGTACGCGAACCACTCGTGGGCCGTCGGGAACTGGGTCCTCGGTGAGCTGCCCCAGGCCTTGGTGATCTCACCGTCCCGGCCGCCGTAGTGGTACGCCGCCACCATCAGCGCGGCGATCAGCCGCAGCCCGTCCAGGGCGCGCAGGCGGCCCCCGCCCTTCCCGCCGGGAGCTGCGGCGGGAGGCGGTACGGCCGCCGCCGGGGCGGCGGGCTCGGGCGACGGGGGCCGGTCCATGGCCGGTGACGCGGTGCTCATCCCAGCGTCGCCCGCTTGATGCGCCGCGCCTGCCTGGCCATCCTGCGGACGGTCGCGTTGCGCGGGATGAAGCCGAGCTGGGGCGGCACGCCGCCGGGCAGGGCCAGCGAGGTGAGCCTGCGGCGCTTGAAGTAGCGCCAGGTGCGGGGCGTGAGGTGCTGGGCGAGGTAGCGCTCGGCCGCGGGGCGCAGGTTCGGGTAGATCTTGGGCTGCATCGCGAAGCCCAGCGCGGCGAGCAGGTCGGTGAGGTCGGCGTCCAGCGCCTGGGCGCGTACCGCCGCCCGGTCCGTCACCTCGGGCAGCAGCGCGTCGACGATGGTGACGGGGACGCGGTTGCTGTTCTGGAAGGGGGTGAGGCGCTCCAGGAGGAGATCCGTGCCGGTCCGCGCCACCGGCAGCCCGTACAGCGTGTGCGCGGTGAGCAGGGCCGTGGAGAAGCATCCGACGACCAGGGCCGGGCGGAGCCGCTGGAAGACGACCTCGGCGAGGACGGGGCGGTCCAGGACGGTCAGTTCGGCGCCGAGCCGGGCGGCCTCCTGCTCAAGGAGGCGGGACCAGCGCGCGGGCGCCGTCGGGTGCGGCTTGAAGACGACCTTGGTGTGGCCGAGTTCCAGGGCCCCCGTCAGCATCCGGATGTGCAGTTCCTCCTCCTCCTCGGCGGTGAGGATGTCGAGCGCGGAGAGGTACTGCCCGAGGAGCAGGGCGGGGCGGTCCTCGGCGGTGGTCCGCGGCAGTGGCAATTCCTCCTGCGCGTCGGAGAGTTCGGCGAGGACCTTGGCGAAGGTGTCGGCCGGTACGGTCTCGGGCTCGACACCGAACTCGGTGAGCAGCAGGGGCCGCAGACCCGGCACCAGGTCGAGGTGGAGCAGGCGCCTGACCCGCGTACCGACCAGCGGGTCGATCTTGAAGCGGGTCGGGCCGTAGCTCATCAGGCCGTCGGCGTACACGTCGACGGGTGCGCCGGAGAAGATCTGGCACAGCGCGAGGGAGGGGTTGACCTGGATGGACTCGACGGCCAGCTCCACCCGGTCGTCGTCCAGGTCCCACAGCAGGCGCAGATACCGTTCGAGGAGGACGGTGTCGTTCGGGCGGGGGGACCAGCCGCCGGGGTGGAACGGGTGGATCGCCGCGTTCCAGGAGAGGACCCGGTCGAAGCGACCGCGGAGCTGCTCGAACCCGTCCATCTCGTCCAGGGCGGGAGTGAGTTCGGGCGTCGCGCTGTTGTTGATCACCAGCAGGACGCGCCGGTCGGCCGGGGCGAACCGGTCGGCGTCCAGGGCGGCGGCGAGTGTGGCGGCTCCGTAGAGAGTGGAGGCGCAGAAGATCTGGGTCGTCCTGGCCATCAGGCCGGCACCTCCACCGGGGCGGGGCGGCGGCGCAGCCGTCGCAGACGGGACGCGCGCTCGTGGTCCATGGTGTCGAGCGCTTCGTTGAGCAGGTCCTGCGGCATGGATTTCAGTGCCGAGGCGCTGAGTATGCGCATTTTGCGGGCCACCGACGGCTCGAATTTATCGATGGTGTTCAAGTGGTGGGCGATGATGGCGCAATACGTCCGGATCACCTTGGGCAGGAATTTCGCCGCTTCCGGATCCTCGGACGTTTCCCTGACGACCTGGTTGAAGGAAGGGATGAAATCGAGCTGCCGGGTGTCGCCGATCTGCGTCAGTGAGGTGCTGACTCCGCGCCGGTAGAAGATGCCCAGCAGGTCGACGGCGGCGAACGATTTCGCCTCGCGGTGCAGCCGCCAGATCCAGGGGCGGTCCTCGGCCGTGCGCAGATGTTCGGGGAAGTGCAGCAGGCCCTCGTCCTTGAGGCGGCGGTGATAGGCACCGGCCCAGGAGTAGGGGTAATCGACGGGCGTCGACCGGTCCGAGGGCAGGATCACCTCGCGCGGCGAGACGACGGTGTTGCGCGGCCCCCAGGGCACACGGTGGACCTCCCGCTGGTTTCCAGTGCAGCGCACGTGATCGGTGCGTACGAAGTCGCAGCCCAACTCCTCGATGCGCGCGACGAGTTGAGAGAAGTACCCGGGGGCGACCCAGTCGTCCCCGTCCATGAAGGTGAGGTACTCGCCGCGCGCCATGTCGAGCGCCTGGTTCCGTGCCGCGGACACCCCCTTTTCCTCGCGTCTGACGTGGACGGCGCCGGGGAGGTCGCGCGCACCGCGCTCGACGATCTCCTTGGTCCGGTCCGTCGAACAGTCGTCGACGAGGATGAATTCGAAGTCGGCACGCGCGTTGGCCCCCAGGCTCCTGAGGGCTGTCGGCGCGTATTGCTGCACGTTGTAGAACGGCACGATGACGGAGAGCTTGACCACGTCCGTGACGTTAGGCGGCAGCCCGGCATTCGTCTTGTCCGGCAACTTGATGCCAGGTGAACGACGTGTGGCGGGACCGTGAACCAGCCCCTCCACAAGGCGATTCCCGAGCCGATTCGCCATTCGTCGGTGTGCTGTTAACCGTTTGTTGCACTCGGGTTGGGCCGCGGCTCGAAAACCCTTCCTAGCTTCTTCGACGTGCCAGTAAGTATCCCCGAGTCACCGCGCATCGCCGTGCTCGCAGACTCCGACACCCGATGGAAATGGGGCGCCCTGACCGCGGGCCGCCTCACGTCCGGCCGAGCCACGCTCGACGGGTTCCTGCTGCGGGGCCGTGCCACCCCCACCCCCCGCCAGCTCACCGAGGTCGGCGTGCGCGCCGACCGGCTGCGCGAGGTCACCGCGGTCGAGTTCCTGCGCGAGATGGAGCACTCCGAGCAGGACGCGTCCGGTGCGTACGACGTGGTCGTCCTCGCCCTCGTGGGCGGTGCCGTCCAGGCCGTACTGCACGGACTCGCCCACGCCTGGCGGGGCCGGACGCGGCGGCCCGTGGTCGTCACCGGCTATGTCGGCGTCGTCTACGAGAAGCTCGCCGACGGACTGCTGCTGCGCCACGGCGCGGACATGGTGCTCGCCAACTCGGCCTATGACGCCGACCGCTTCCGCGCCGTGTACGAGGGGGTCGGCGCCGACGCCTCGGCCGTGACGGAGTGCGCCCTGCCCTTCCTCGGCGGCGAGCCCTACAAGGCCGGACACGACCCGTACACGGTCGTCTTCGCCGCACAGCCGTCCGTACCGGAGACGCCCGCCGACCGGATGTACCTCCTCGACCGGCTCGTGCGGCACGCCCGGGCACACCCCGACCGCGAGGTGCTGCTCAAGCTGCGCAGCAAGCCCGGCGAGCACACCACGCACATCGAGGAGGTCCCGTACCAGAAGCTCGTCCAGCGGCTCGACACACCCGCCAACCTCCGCCTGGTGTACGGGAACATGGGCGACGTCCTCGACCGTACGGACCTGCTCGTCACGGTCAGCTCCACCGCCGCGCTCGAATCCCTGCACCGGCGCATCCCGACGGCGCTCCTCACCGACCTCGGGGTGCGCGAGGCGCTCGGCAACCACCACTTCACCGGTTCCGGCTGCCTCGTCTCCTGGGACCAGTTGGACGCCGGCCGGCTGCCCGAGCCCGACCCCGCCTGGGTGGCCCGGCAGGGCGTCGCCGCCGACGGCTCGTACGACAGCGCCTTCGACGGGGCCCGCGCCCGGCTCGCCGCGCTGCTCGGAGGCGAGCGCCCGCCCCTCGCCCCGTACTACAGCCGCACCACCGCGCCCGGCTACCTGCCGCGCGTCCTCGCCCGCCACCACCTGGCGCCCGACGGCAGCCCGCTGCCCGGCGCGCCCGCCGCCGACAAGGACCCCGGCGCCGTGCGGCAGATCGTCCGCCGGGCCGCCCGCGGCGCCTACCGGCACGGGGTTCAGCGCGTCGCCCCCGTCATCCGTCGGATGGGGGAGCTGTGAGCGCCCGCCCGAACCGACCCCTTGAAGGAGAACCGCCCATGACCGATCCGCAAGCGGGGGCGGCGACCCCGGTCCGCCGCGTCCTCGCCGTGATCCCCGCCCGCGGCGGCTCCAAGGGAGTACCGGCCAAGAACCTCGCCCCGGTCGGCGGCGTGCCCCTGGTGGCCCGCGCCGTCCGCGAGTGCCTGGCCACCCGGCAGGTCACGGACGTCGTGGTCTCCACCGACGACGCGGCCATCGCCGCCGCCGCCCGTGCGGCGGGCGCCGAGGTCGTCACCCGGCCCCCCGCCATCGCCGGTGACAAGGCCACCTCCGAGGCCGCCGTGCTGCACGCCATGGACGCCCACGAGGCGCTGCACGGCGCGGCCGTGGACGTGGTGCTGCTCGTCCAGTGCACCAGCCCGTTCCTGTCCCGCGACGACATCGACGGGGTGGTCCGCGCGATCGTCGACGACGGCGCCGACAGCGCCCTGACCGTCGCCGCCTTCCACGGGTTCGTGTGGCGCGACGCCGCCGACGAGCCCGGCACCGTCACCCCCGGCAGGTCCGCCACGCTCGGCGGCACCGACACCCTCGTCACCCGGGCACCCGCGACCGGCGGCGGCTACGGCGTCAACCACGACAAGTCGTTCCGCCCGCGCCGCCAGGACCGCCCCCAGGACCTCCTGGAGACCGGCGCCGTCTACGCGATGGAGGCCACCGGCTTCCGCCGCCACGAGCACCGCTTCTTCGGCCGCACCGACCTCGTGCGCACCGACCCCGCCAGGGTCCTGGAGATCGACGACCCGCACGACCTGGCCCGCGCCCGCGCGCTGGCCCCCCTCCTCGACGCGCCGCGCGAGACGGCCCTCCCCACCCGGGAGGACATCGACGCGGTCGTCCTCGACTTCGACGGCACCCAGACCGACGACCGGGTGCTGATCGACTCCGACGGACGGGAGTTCGTCACCGTGCACCGCGGTGACGGCCTCGGCATCGCGGCCCTCCGCAGGAGCGGCCTGCACCTGCTGATCCTGTCCACGGAACAGAACCCGGTGGTCGCCGCCCGGGCCAGGAAGCTCAAGATCCCGGTCCTGCACGGCATCGACCGCAAGGACCTCGCACTGAAGCAGTGGTGCGAGGAGCAGGGCATCGCGCCCGAGCGCGTGCTCTACGTCGGCAACGACGTCAACGACCTCCCGTGCTTCGCCCTCGCCGGCTGGCCCGTGGCGGTCGCGAGCGCCCACGACGTCGTACGCGGCGCCGCACGCGCGGTCACCACCGCCCCCGGTGGCGACGGCGCGATCCGAGAGATCGCCACCTGGATCCTCGGCCCTTCTCTCGACTCCCTCGACAACTAAGGAACTTCTTCGTCATGAGCACCAACTCCCGCCTGCGCACCTTCGGTTCGAAGACGGCCGGTCCCGGTCAGCCCGTGTACATCACCGGCGAGATCGGCATCAACCACAACGGCGACCTGGAGAACGCGTTCAAGCTGATCGACGTCGCCGCCGAGGCCGGCTGCGACGCCGTCAAGTTCCAGAAGCGCACCCCCGAGATCTGCACCCCGCGCGACCAGTGGGACATCGAGCGGGACACCCCCTGGGGCCGGATGACGTACATCGACTACCGCCACCGCGTCGAGTTCGGCGAGGACGAGTACCGCCAGATCGACGAGCACTGCAAGAAGCGCGGCATCGACTGGTTCGCCTCCCCGTGGGACACCGAGGCCGTCGCCTTCCTGGAGAAGTTCGACGTCCCCGCCCACAAGGTCGCCTCCGCCTCGCTCACCGACGACGAGCTGCTGCGCGCCCTGCGCGCCACCGGCCGCACCGTCATCCTCTCCACCGGCATGTCGACGCCGAAGCAGATCCGGCACGCCGTCGAGGTCCTCGGCAGCGACAACATCCTGATGTGCCACGCCACGTCGACGTACCCGGCGCAGGCCGAGGAGCTCAACCTCCGCGTCATCAACACCCTCCAGGCCGAGTACCCGAACGTCCCGATCGGCTACTCCGGCCACGAGACCGGCCTCCAGACGACCCTCGCCGCCGTCGCCCTCGGCGCCACCTTCGTCGAGCGCCACATCACCCTCGACCGCGCCATGTGGGGCTCCGACCAGGCCGCCTCCGTCGAGCCGCAGGGCCTCACGCGCCTCGTCCGCGACATCCGCACCATCGAGGCGTCCCTCGGTGACGGCGTCAAGAAGGTCTACGAGTCCGAGCTCGGCCCGATGAAGAAGCTGCGCCGCGTCCCGGGCGTCATCGCCGAGTCGGAGATCGCCGTCGCCGCCGGTGAGCCGGTCGGCGTCTGAGTCCCCTCAGGCGGTCCGGCGTGATCCGTCACGCCGGACCGCCTCGGCGTCCCCGGGGAGGGCCGCATGTCCAGCAGTACCCTGTGCTTCGTCGAGAGCCCGGTGCAGCTCCTCAACGTCCTGGAGTGGGCCCATCACGCCGGGGCGACCGTGACCGTGGTCGTCCTGTCGCCCACCGATCCGATGACCCGCGGCCAGCTCCGCCGCGTCGCCGAACTCGCCCGCGCCGAGGGCCACTCGGTGCGCTGGGAGGAAGCCCGCGGCGGTGCCGGCGCCCCGTTCCAGACCGTCGGCGGCCTCGCGGGACCGCTGCGCGCCGCCGACCGCGTCGTCATCGGCGACCCGTTTTCCCGCTACGTACAACTGCTGCTGACCATCGTGCGGGCCCGCGACCTCGTCGTCGTCGACGACGGCACGGCCACCATGGAGTTCATCTCCCAACTGGCCCGCGGGGAACGGCTGGTGCGCTGGCACCGGCGCGGCGGCCGGACCGCCCCCCGCGACCTCGCCTTCGCCCCCGTCGCCTCCTCGGCGCGCCGCAAACTCACCCCGCGCCCCGGCCGCCGCACCGTCTCCGTGTTCACCTCCATGCCCGTGGACGAGGTGCCCGACGGCGTCACCGTGACCGCCAACGACTACGCCTGGACCCGCGCCCGCTTCGGCCCGCCCCGCCTCACCCGCGGCGCCGACCTCGTCGGGACCTCCCTGGTGGAGACCGGGGTGGTCGACCTCGACCGCTACCTGGAGGCGGTCCGCGACCTCGCCGCGGCCCACGGCGCCACCCGCTACTTCGCCCACCGCAGGGAAGCCTCCGACAAACTCCACCGCCTCGCCGTCGAGACGGGCCTGGAAGTCGTCCGCCCCGACCTCCCGCTCGAACTCATCGCCCGCCGCGGCCCCATCGGCCGTACGATCCTCAGCTTCCCCTCGACCGTCGTGCACACCCTGCCGATCGCCCTGGAGGGCACGGGCGTGAAGGTCGCCGTCTGCGAGATCGACCCGGCCTGGCTCACCCAGGGCGTCTCCGACCACGCCCAGGGCTTCCTCGCCGGGATCGCCGGATCGGCGCGGGGGGTGCGGCCCGTGTGACGCGGCGAAACCTGTGGACCGGCGCGCGCGGCGCCGCCTAAGGTGACCGGGTGAACAGCCCCGAGTCCGACAGACTCCGGCCACCGGCAGCCGTCCGGTGGCCTTCTCCCGCGCCGCGTCGAGGCACCCCCAGGGGACCCCGCCTCCGCTGACGCCTGCCATCGCCCGGACTGCCGTACCGAGACCCCACCCCTTCCTCGTACGGTCCCGGAGTCCGCTGTGCCCTTCTCGCTCCACCTGCTCGCCCTTGCGGTGTTCGCCCAAGGAACCTCCGAGTTCATGCTCTCCGGGCTCGTCCCGGACATCGCCCGCGACCTGGGCGTCTCCGTCCCCGCCGCCGGTTCCCTCACCTCCGCCTTCGCCGTCGGCATGATCGTCGGGGCGCCCCTGACGGCGCTCCTCGCGGTGCGCGTGGCCCGCCGCCCGGCCCTGTTCGGGTCCCTGTCCCTGTTCCTGGCGGCGCACGTCGTCGGGGCTCTCACCACCGACTACGCCGTCCTGCTCGCCACCCGCGTCGCCGCCGCCCTCGCCAACGCCGGATTCCTCACCGTCGCCCTGGCCACCGCCGCGACCCTGGTCGCCCCCGACGCCAAGGGCCGCGCCACCTCGGTCCTGCTCGGCGGCACCACCCTCGCCTGCGTCGTGGGCGTCCCCGGCGGCGCGCTGCTCGGCCAGCTCCTCGGCTGGCGCGCCGCGTTCTGGGCCGTCGCGCTGGTCTGCGTCCCCGCGCTCGTGGCGGTGGTGCGCTCGGTGCCCGCGGAGCCGGCGGAGACCGCCCGCGGCGACGTCCGCGCCGAACTGCGGGCCCTGCGCGGACCGCGCCTGCTCACCGTGCTGCTGCTCGGCGCCCTGGTGAACGCCGCGACGTTCTGCACCTTCACCTACCTCGCCCCGCTCGCCACCGAGGTGACCGGCCTCGGCGCGGACCGGGTGCCCGCGCTGCTCGCCCTGTTCGGGCTCGGCTCGTTCGCCGGGGTCACCGCGGCGGGCCGGCTCTCCGACGCGCACCCCGTGCCGGTGCTCGCGGGCGGCGGGACGGCGCTGCTCGCGGGGTGGCTGCTGCTCGCCCTGGCCGCCGACGACGCCCCGGTGACCCTCGCGCTCGCTTTCGTGCAGGGCGCCCTGTCCTTCGCGGTCGGCTCCACGCTCATCGCGCGGGCCCTCTACGCGGCGACCGGCGCCCCCACGCTCGCGGGCGGCACCGCCACGGCGGCTCTCAACGTCGGCGCGGCCCTCGGCCCCTGGGCGGGCGGCCTCGCGATCGGGAGCGGCCTCGGCCACCGGGCCGTACCCCTGGTGAGCGCGGCCCTCGTCGCGGTCGCGCTCCTGGTGGCGCTGACCGGCGCCGCGGTGGCCGCCGCGCCGCGCGCGAGGGCTTCGGCGGGTCACGGGTAGAAACAAGGGTCATACCCGTTCCGTACGATCGACATGCGCGACGCCGCCGTATTTCTTACCCCAATCTGGCGGAAGTTTTGTTGATCGTAGGTCAGTTGGGGGTCGTGTCGCCCTACCCTTCACAGGGTGAACCAGTTGAAGCCCCGAGAGTCCGAGGCCGACCAGCCGGGGGAAGCCGTCCCCGGCAGCGCGCTCCTCGGCGCCCTGCCCGACGCCCTCCGTGCCGAACTCATCGACTTCCGGCGTGACCTGCACATGCACCCCGAGCTGGGGAACCAGGAGTTCCGGACCACCGCCGCGCTCAAGGCCCGCCTGGAGAAGGCCGGGCTGGCGCCGCGCGTGCTCGGTGTCGGTACCGGCCTGGTCTGCGACATCGGCACCGGCACCGAGACGGGGGAGTGGGAGGGTGGTCGCGGCATGCTCGCGCTGCGCGCCGACATCGACGCGCTGCCGATCCCGGACACCAAGACCACCTGCGCCTACCGGTCCACCGTCCCGGACCGCGCGCACGCCTGCGGCCACGACGTGCACACCACGGTGGTGCTCGGCGCGGGCCTCGTCCTCGCCGACCTGGACCGGCTCGGCCTCCTGCCGAACCCCGTGCGGCTGATCTTCCAGCCCGCCGAGGAGGTGCTGCCCGGCGGCGCCGCCGACGCGATCGCGTGCGGCGCCCTCGAAGGCGTACGCAAGATCATCGCCCTGCACTGCGACCCGAAGGTCGACGCCGGGCGGATCGGCCTGCGCCACGGCGCCATCACCTCCGCCTGCGACCGCCTGGACGTCACGCTCGACGGGCCCGGCGGCCACACGGCCCGCCCCCATCTGACCACCGACCTCGTCACGGCCGTCGCCAAGGTCGCCACCGAGGTCCCGGCCGTGGTCGCCCGCCGCGTCGACGCGCGCTCCGGGCTCGTCCTCACCTGGGGCCGCATCGAGTCCGGCCACATCTGCAACGTGATCCCGCAACACGCCGAGCTGTCGGGCACCGTCCGCTGCCTGGACCTGGACGCCTGGCGCGAGGCGCCGGACGTGGTGCACGCCGCGGTCCAGGAGATCGCCGACCTGTACCGGGCCAAGCCGGTCGTGAACTACGTACGCGGCGTCCCGCCCGTGGTCAACGACCCGGCCGTGACCGACCTGCTGCGGGACGCCATGACGGCCCGCCGCGGTCCGGACTCCGTCGAGGGCACCCCGCAGAGCCTGGGCGGCGAGGACTTCTCCTGGTACCTGGAGCACGTGCCCGGCGCGATGGCCCGACTCGGCGTGAAGCCGCCGCAGGACCGCACCTCCCGCGACCTGCACCAGGGCGACTTCGACGTGGACGAGGCGGCGATCACCGTAGGCGTGGAACTGTTCACGGCGGCGGCCCTGCTGGACGCGGCCCGCTCGGCCCCGTGAGGGACCGCCGCCCCCTATCGGTCCCTTCGTCACCCTCCTTCACCGGGATGTAACCGACCCCCGGCACGAATGGGTAACGGCGGGGCGGACCACCTTCCCCGCCCCTTCTACGCGCGTTACGCTCCGCCGAACTCAGCGCCCCGCGCGGCGTGTTGACGAAGGAGCAGCTCATCATGCGTCGATCTCGTACGTCCCGTCTCACGCACATCGCCGTGGCCACCTGCGGCCTCGCCCTCGCCGCCACCGCCTGCGGCGGCACCAGCGCCGACAAGGCGGACGAAGAGGGCAAGGAGAAGAACCTCGGACTCGCCATCTCCTACGACGTGGGCGGGCGCGGCGACCAGTCCTTCAACGACGCCGCCTACTCGGGCATGGTCAAGGCGGACCAGGAGTTCGGCTACAAGAGCGACGACCAGGAGCCGAGCGACGGCGAGAGCGACGCGGACAAGATCGCGCGCCTCAGCTCGCTGGCCAAGTCGGGCTACAACCCGGTCATCGGCGTCGGCTTCGCCTACGCCCCGGCCGTGAAGGCCGCCGCCGCGAAGTACCCGAAGACCACCTTCGGCATCATCGACGACTCCACCATCGAGGCGAAGAACGTCGCCGACCTCGTCTTCAGCGAGGAGCAGGGCTCCTACCTCGCCGGTGTCGCCGCCGCCAAGGCGACCAAGTCGAACACCGTGGGCTTCGTGGGGGGCGTGGACGTGCCGCTCATCCACAAGTTCGAGGCGGGCTTCGCGCAGGGCGTCAAGGACACGAACAAGAAGGTCAAGGTCGTCACGCAGTATCTGACCGAGACCGCCGACGAGGGTGGCTTCTCCAGCCCCGACAAGGGCAAGACGGCCGCCGAGTCGCAGATCGAGAAGGGCGCCGACGTGGTCTACCACGCGGCGGGTCTCTCCGGTCAGGGCGTCATCCAGGCCGCCGCCGCGAAGAAGGTCTGGGCGATCGGCGTCGACTCCGACCAGTACAACCAGAAGCCGCTCGCCCAGTACAAGGACAGCATCCTCACCTCCGCCACCAAGGACGTCGGCCGCGCCGTCTACGAGCTGGCCAAGTCGGTGAAGGACAAGAAGCCGCTGTCCGGCGTCGTCCGGTTCGACCTGAAGGCGGGCGGTGTCGGCATCACCGAGACCAACCCGAAGTACAAGGAGATCGCCGGCCTCGCGGACGCCGTGGCGAAAGCGAAGCAGGACATCATCGACGGCAAGGTGAAGGTGGCCACGAAGCCGTAGCCAGCACCCCGCCGACTCAACGGGCGCGCCCCGGAACCCTCGCGGATCCGGGGCGCGCCCGTATGTCCGTACAAGATCGCTTCCAGCCGCTTTCAGTACGGACGGATAACGGTCTGCCGGGAAGGGTTCAATGCGCGTTCTACGCGCGTTAATCTGCGGCGAAGCCAGCGCCGTCCGGTCCGTCGTCGGTGCTTGTACACAAGGAGCTCATCCCATGCGCCGCGTTTCCCGAATAGCGCTCGCAGGCACTGCGACCGTTGCTCTCGCCGCTTCCCTGTCCGCCTGTGGCGGCACCTCCAGCGACGCCGCAAGCAAGGAGAGCGGCGGCAAGTCCAAGGGCATCGCCATCGCGTACGACGTCGGTGGGCGCGGCGACCAGTCCTTCAACGACGCCGCTTACGAGGGCATGAAGAAGGCCGAGCAGGAGTTCGGCTACAAGGGCGAGGACCAGGAGCCCACCGACGGTGAGACGGACGCGGACAAGACCGCGCGCCTCTCCGCGCTGGCGCGGGAGGGCTACAACCCGGTCGTCGGCATCGGCTTCGCCTACGCCCCGGCCGTGAAGGCCGCCGCCGCGAAGTACCCGAAGACCACCTTCGGTGTCGTGGACGACGCGCAGGTCAAGGCGGACAACGTCGCGGACCTCGTCTTCAGCGAGCAGGAGGCCTCCTACCTGGCCGGTGTCGCGGCGGCGAAGGCCACCAAGACCAACACGGTCGGCTTCGTGGGGGGCGTGGACGTGCCGCTCATCCACAAGTTCGAGGCGGGCTTCGTGCAGGGCGTGAAGGCCACGAACGGCAAGGCCAAGGTCATCACGCAGTACCTGACCGAGACCGCCGACGAGGGTGGCTTCTCCAGCCCCGACAAGGGCAAGACGGCCGCCGAGTCGCAGATCGACAAGGGCGCCGACGTGGTCTACCACGCGGCCGGCCTCTCGGGTCAGGGCGTCATCCAGGCCGCCGCCGCGAAGAAGGTCTGGGCGATCGGCGTCGACTCCGACCAGTACAGCCAGAAGCCGCTGGCCCAGTTCAAGGACTACATCCTGACCTCGGCCACGAAGAATGTGGCAGCGGCCGTGTACAACCTGGCCAAGTCGGTCCAGGATGGCAAGCCCGCGACCGGTGTCATCACCGGCGACCTCAAGTCGGGCGAGGTCGGTCTGGCCGACTCGAACCCGAAGTTCTCCGGTAACGATGCGATGCAGAAGGCGCTGAAGGCCGCCGAGACGGGCATCACCAGCGGCAAGATCAAGGTCAAGAGCAAGCCGTAACCACAGGGACATGAGTGGGGAACGGGGTGCGGGCAGTCTCGGCGGCGAGGCGGCACCGCACCCCGTTCGCGGCGGGGCCAGGCTCCGCGTCGGGCGGCCGGCCGTGCACCTCGCGTGCGGTTCGCCCGAATTGACCGGCTCGCGTCCACTTCGTACTGCCGTAGGGGCTCTACGCGTGTAGAAGGCCCCCGTCTCCCAGGAGAGTGCGCCATCACCGCGTCCAGCAGCCCGCCGGCCGTCGAACTGACCGGCATCACCAAACGCTTCCCCGGCGTCGTCGCCAACCACGACATCCACCTCACCGTCCGCAAGGGCACCGTGCACGCCCTCGTCGGTGAGAACGGTGCGGGCAAGTCGACGCTCATGAAGATCCTCTACGGCATGCAGAAGCCGGACGAGGGCACCATCGCGATCGACGGCGAGGCCGTCTCGTACTCCTCGCCCGCCGACGCCATCGCCCGCGGCATCGGCATGGTCCACCAGCACTTCATGCTCGCCGACAACCTCACGGTCCTGGAGAACGTGGCGCTCGGCAGCGAGAAGCTGTACGGGATCGGCGCCAGGGCCCGCCGCAAGATCGTGGAGATCTCCGAGCGGTACGGGCTCGGCGTGCGCCCCGACGTCCTCGTCGAGGACCTCGGCGTCGCCGACCGCCAGCGCGTGGAGATCCTCAAGGTCCTCTACCGCGGCGCCACCACCCTCATCCTCGACGAGCCGACCGCCGTGCTCGTGCCGCAGGAGGTCGACGCGCTCTTCGACAACCTGCGCGAGCTCAAGGCCGAGGGCCTCTCCGTCATCTTCATCTCGCACAAGCTCGGCGAAGTCCTCTCCGTGGCCGACGAGATCACCGTCATCCGGCGCGGCACCACGGTCGGCACCGCCGTCCCCGCCGAGACGACGCCCCGCCAGCTCGCCGAGCTGATGGTCGGCTCCGAGCTGCCCACGCCCGAGACCGCCGAGTCGACCGTCACCGACCGTCCGGTCCTCACCGTCAAGGGCCTGCGGCTCGACGCCGAGGGCGGCCGGCCGCTGCTCGACGACATCTCCTTCACCATCCACGCCGGTGAGGTCCTCGGCCTCGCGGGCGTCGAGGGCAACGGCCAGACCGAGCTGATCGACGCGCTCATCGGCCTCAAGGGCGCCGACTCCGGCACCATCGAACTGGCCGAGGCGGAGATCACCTCCTGGGCCACCCGCAAGCGCCGCGAACAGGGCATCGGCTACATCCCCGAGGACCGCCACCGCCACGGCCTGCTCCTGGACTCCCCGCTGTGGGAGAACCGCATCCTCGGCCACGTCACCGAGAAGCCGAACGCGCGCGGCGTCCTCCTCGACCTCAAGGCGGCGCAGGCGGACACCCGCCGCATCGTCGAGGAGTACGACGTCCGCACCCCCGGCATCGACGTCACCGCCGCCTCCCTGTCCGGCGGCAACCAGCAGAAGCTGATCGTCGGCCGCGAGATGAGCCACAAGCCGCGCTTCCTCATCGCCGCCCACCCCACGCGCGGCGTCGACGTCGGCGCGCAGGCCCAGATCTGGGACCAGATCCGCGAGGCCCGGCGCGAGGGCCTGGCCGTGCTGCTGATCTCCGCCGACCTCGATGAGCTGATCGGCCTCTCCGACACCCTGCGCGTGATCTACCGCGGGCGGCTCGTCGCCGACGCCGACCCGGCCACGATCACCCCGGAGGAGCTGGGTTCGGCGATGACCGGCGCGGCCTCCGGCCACCTGGAACACGTAGAAGAAGACGCCGCCGAGCAGCCCGCGGCGCCGCAGGCGGAGGACGAGTCCTGATGGCCATGAAGAACAAATTCGACAAGGAGCGGCTGCTCCTCGGCGTCTCGGGGCCGGTCATCGCCCTGGTGACCGCCGTCGTGCTGACCTCCATCGTGCTGCTCGCCTCGGGCAAGTCCCCGATCGAGCCGTACAGCATCATGTTCGAGCAGGCGACGTTCTCGGACGTGCAGGTCCTGATCATCAACCAGGCCGGCATGTACTACCTCGCCGCCCTCGCGGTCGCCATCGGCTTCCGCATGAACCTCTTCAACATCGGTGTGGACGGCCAGTACCGGCTCGCCGCCGTCGTCGCCGCGATCGTCGGCGCCAAGGTGGCCCTGCCCGGCTTCGCGCAGGTCCCGCTGCTGATCATCGTCGCGATGCTGACCGGCGCCATGTGGGCCGGTATCGCGGGCATCCTCAAGGTGACGCGCGGCGTCAGCGAGGTCGTCGCGACGATCATGCTGAACTCGATCGCGTCCAGCGTCATCGGCTACCTCTACCTGCCCGACGTCTTCGGCGTGCAGGTCGGCAACAACAAGACGACCGGCATCATGCACGAGTCCGGCTGGTTCCCCGGGATCGACCTGGGCGAGGGCGTCGGCGAGGTCTACGGCTTCGTCGTCATCGCGGCCCTGCTCGGCGTCGCCTACTGGTTCGTCCTCAACCGCACCCGCTTCGGCTTCGACCTGCGCGCCACCGGCGCCTCCGAGTCGGCCGCCGCCGCGTCGGGCGTCGACGCCAAGCGCATGGTGCTCACCGCGATGCTCGTCTCGGGCGCGCTCGCGGGCCTCGCGGGCCTGCCGCTCCTGCTCGGCGACACGCACACGTACTCGCTCACCTTCCCGACCACGATCGGCTTCCAGGGCATCACCATCGCCCTGCTCGGCCGCAACTCGCCGGTCGGCATCGCCTTCGCCGCGCTCCTCATCTCCTGGCTGGAGAAGGCCTCGCAGGAACTCGACCTGCGCGGCTACGACAAGGAGATCGCGGTGATCATGCAGGGCATCATCACCATCGCCGTCGTCGTCTCCTACGAGGCCGTACGGGTCTGGGGCCAGCGCCGCCAGCAGCGCCGGGTCGGCATCGAGCTCGCCGCAGCCGCCGGTGAGAACACCAACGAACTCACGAAGGAGGTGGCTGCCCGATGAGTACGGTCATCGTCGACAAGAAGGCGGCGACGCAGCCCGCACCCGGCAGCCGCCGCACCCTCTCCCTGCCCGTCCTGATGCTGGTCGTCGCGGGCGTCCTCGCCCTCACCTCCCTCGTCCGCCTGATCACCGACGCCAACGGCATCACCAACGTCAGCCAGATGGCGACGGCCCTCCAACTGGCCGTGCCCATCGGCCTCGCGGGCCTCGGCGGCCTGTGGGCCGAGCGCGCGGGCGTGGTCAACATCGGCCTCGAAGGCATGCTGATCCTCGGCACGTGGTTCGGTGCCTGGGCCGGTTACCAGTGGGGCCCCTGGGTCGGCGTGCTCGTCGGCATCATCGGCGGCGCCCTCGGCGGCCTGCTGCACGCCGTCGTCACGGTCACCTTCAACGTGAACCACATCGTCTCCGGTGTGGCCATCAACATCCTCGCGCTCGGCGCCACCCGCTACCTCTCGAACTTCACGTTCGAGGGCGTCGAGGGCGGCACCACGAAGCAGTCCCCGCCGGTCGACTCGCTCGGCACGATCACCGTCCCCGGTCTCTCCGACTGGCTGACGACCCTGAACGAGAAACACTGGTTCTTCGTCTCCGACCTCGCGGGGCTCCTCGGCGGCCTCGTCACGAACCTCTCGCCGCTGACGATCGTCGCGGTCGCGCTCATCCCGTTCACCTGGTGGGTGCTGTGGCGCACGGCGTTCGGCCTGCGGCTGCGCTCCTGCGGCGAGAACCC
Source organism: Streptomyces sp. NPDC102406 (assembly GCF_044765725.1). Taxonomy (NCBI): domain Bacteria; kingdom Bacillati; phylum Actinomycetota; class Actinomycetes; order Kitasatosporales; family Streptomycetaceae; genus Streptomyces; species Streptomyces sp. NPDC102406. Next base: position 142,008 of record NZ_JBIWKP010000005.1, read on the forward strand.
GGTCGCCGCCGAGTCGCTCGGCGTCAACGTGATCAAGTACAAGTACCTGGCGGTCATCATCTCCGGCGGCCTCGCCGGACTCGGCGGCGCCTTCCTCTCGATCGTCGCCAACCCCTTCTACCTGGAGGGCCAGACCGCCGGTAAGGGCTACATCGGCCTCGCCGCGATGATCTTCGGTAACTGGATGCCGGGCGGCCTCGCCCTCGGCGCCGGCCTGTTCGGCTACACCGACAGCCTCAAGCTGCGCGGCGGCACGGAGAACGTTCACGCGCTGCTCCTGCTCGTCGCCCTGCTCCTGGTGATCGGCGCCGTCTGGATGCTCGTGAGGAAGAAGTACGTCGCCGGTGTCGTCTGCGCCGTCGCCGCCGCGGGCATGGCAGCGTGGTACGCCACCACCGACGACGTGCCGACGCAGCTCGTCACCGCGACGCCGTACGTCGTCACGCTGCTGGTCCTGTCCTTCTCCGCGCAGCGCCTGCGGATGCCGAAGGCGGACGGCCAGCCGTACCGGAAGGGCCAGGGCAAGTGATCTCCGAAGCCGACTGGGAAGCGCTGCGGGAGGTGGCCCGCGAGGCCATGTCCCGCGCCTACGCGCCGTACTCGGGCTTTCCGGTCGGCGCGGCGGCCCTCGTCGACGACGGCCGCACTGTCTCGGGCTGCAACGTGGAGAACGCCTCGTACGGGCTCGGCCTGTGCGCCGAGTGCGGCCTCGTCTCGCAGCTCCAGGCGACCGGCGGCGGCCGTCTGACGCACTTCACCTGCGTCGACGGCAAGGGCGAGACCCTGATGCCCTGCGGTCGCTGCCGTCAGCTCCTCTACGAGTTCGGGGGCCGGGAGCTGCTCCTGGAGACGGCGTCCGGAGTGCGCCCGCTCGGCGACCTGCTGCCGGACGCGTTCGGCCCCGAGCACCTGAACTAGTACCGAATCACCTGGGGCCCCGCCGGACCGGCGGGGCCGGGAGGAAGTGCCATGGACGTCATCTCCGTCATCCGTACGAAGCGCGACCGAGGGCGTCTCAGCGACGCGCAGATCGACTGGGTCGTCGACGCGTACACACGCGGCGAGGTCGCCGACGAGCAGATGTCGGCGCTGGCCATGGCCATCTTCCTGAACGGCATGGACCGCGCGGAGATCGCCCGCTGGACGGCGGCGATGATCAACTCGGGCGAGCGGATGGACTTCTCGGTCCTTCCCCGCCCCGCCGCCGACAAGCACTCCACCGGCGGCGTCGGCGACAAGATCACCCTGCCGCTCGCACCGCTCGTCGCGGCCTGCGGCGCCGCCGTGCCGCAGCTCTCGGGCCGGGGCCTCGGCCACACCGGCGGCACCCTCGACAAGCTGGAGGCGATCCCCGGCTGGCGCGCGAACATCTCCAACGAGGAGATGATGCGCACCCTCAAGGATGTCGGCGCCGTCATCTGCGCGCCGGGCAGCGGCCTCGCCCCCGCCGACAAGAAGCTCTACGCGCTGCGCGATGTCACGGCGACCGTGGAGTGCATCCCGCTCATCGCCTCCTCGATCATGTCGAAGAAGATCGCGGAGGGGACGGGCTCGCTGGTCCTCGACGTGAAGGTGGGCACGGGCGCCTTCATGAAGGAGCTTGAGCAGGCCCGCGAGCTCGCCCGCACGATGGTCGGGCTCGGCACCGACCACGGCCTGCCGACCGTCGCCCTGGTGACGGACATGAACACCCCGCTCGGCCTGACCGCGGGCAACGCGCTCGAAGTCCGCGAATCCGTCGAGGTGCTTGCGGGCGGCGGCCCGGCGGACGTCGTCGAGCTGACCCTCGCCCTGGCCCGGGAGATGCTGGACGCGGCGGGCCTCAAGGACGCCGACCCGGCGAAGGCGCTCGCCGACGGCTCGGCGATGGACGCGTGGCGCCGGATGATCGCGGCCCAGGGCGGCGACCCGGACGCCGCGCTGCCCACGGCCCGCGAGACCCACGTCGTGACGGCCCCGACCTCGGGCGTTCTCACCCGCCTCGACGCGATGGGCGTCGGCCTCACCGCGTGGCGCCTCGGCGCGGGCCGCTCCCGCAAGGAGGACCCGGTCCAGGCGGCGGCGGGCGTGGAGATGCATGCGAAGCCGGGCGACGCCGTCACCGCGGGCCAGCCCCTGCTGACCCTGCACACGGACACGCCCGAGCGGTTCGCGTACGCCCTGGAATCCCTGGAGGGCGCGTACGACATCGCCCCCGCGGGGACGGAGTTCTCGGCACGCCCGATCGTGCTGGAACGTATCGCCTGACCTGCGGTTTCCTCGTACGAGCGAACGGGACCGGTGGATCGCCGCCGGTCCCGTTCGGCATGCTGTACTCGGTGACGCACCGGGATAGGAGACCAGGTCGGCGGCGATGAGTTCCGCCCGCGCTCACGGTCTGTGTCTACGTGGCTGCTTCCTCGTCCTCCCCTGTCGTGGTCGTCGCCGGGCCGATCCGCCCCGGCGACGTCCCCCAACTGTGCGACCGTGTCCGCGCCGCTCTGCGAAGCGCTCCGGGCGGCGGGCCGACCGTGATCTGCGACGTCTCCGGCGTGACCGGCACCGACCTCACCACCGTCGACGCGCTCGCCCGTATGCAACTCGCGGCCCGCCGGGCCGGGGGACGCATCCGGCTGCGCGATCCGTCCCCGCGGCTGGCCCTGTTGCTGACGCTCGCCGGGCTCGCCGAGGCGCTCGGCTCAGGCGGGCAGCCGCTCGGGGAGGCCGAACAGGGGGAACCATCGCTTGCTGAGATCCAGGAAGCAGTGGAAACCGGCGATCCGGCCGTCTGAGATCTCCAGGACCTGGATCGCCCAGGGCACGAACCCGCCACTGTCCGGGTCCGGCTTGTAGTGGGCGAACGCCGGTGTCCCGTTCGCCGACACCGGAAGCAGGCGCGAGCCCGCGCACTCGGCGCCGAGCGTCGTCATGAAGCCCGTGATGTCGCCCGTGCCGCGCAGCCACAGGTCGAACGGCGGCATCGTCATGACCGCGTCCTCGGCCAGCAGCGCCGTCAGCGCCTTCATGTCGTACCCCTCGAAGGCCGCCACATAGCGCTCAAGGAGCTTCTGCTGTTCCTCGTCGAGCGGGTCCGCCGTCGCCGAGTCGGCGGGCGGCGCGTCCGCGAGAGTCGCGCGGGCCCGCTGGAGCGCGCTGTTGACCGAGGCGACCGAGGTGTCGAGCAGCTCGGCGACCTCGCTCGCCTTCCACGCGAGGACCTCGCGCAGGATCAGCACCGCCCGCTGCTTGGCGGGCAGTTGCTGGAGGGCCGCGACGAACGCGAGGCGCACCGACTCCCGGGCCACCGCGGCCTCCGCCGGATCATGGATGGTCGGCAGCACGCGGGTGTCCGGCATCGGCTCCAGCCACACATTGTCGGGGCGCGGGGTTAGCGCGGCCTGCGCGAGCGGCGCCGCCGCCGTCAGATCCATCGGACGGGCCCGCTTGTTCCCCGCGTTCAGCGAGTCCAGGCACACGTTCGTCGCGATGCGGTACAGCCAGGAGCGGAGCGAGGAGCGTCCCTCGAACTTGTCGAAGCTGCGCCAGGCCCGCACCATCGTGTCCTGCACGGCGTCCTCGGCCTCGAAGGCCGAGCCCAGCATGCGATAGCAGTACCCGGTCAGCTCGACCCGGTGCTTCTCCAGGTCGTCGAGCCCGGCCTTCGTCGCGGTGTCACTCATCGTCCAACGCCCCCATCGCCGCTGTGAGTCCCAGCACTCCGAAAGCTACCGCAGCCCACTGACAACGGCCCCCGAACCCGCGAAAGGCGCAGGTCCGAGAGCCGATGTGAGGCGCTGTGTCCGGTCCGCTCAGGACGCCGTGACCACTCCCACCGCGGTGCGGCGCCGCTGCGACCGTGCCGCGCACGTGCCCCACAGCGTGATCGCGACGACACCGAGGACGGCGGCGACACCGAGGCCCACCGTGCCCGCCCAGCCGCCCGCGTGGAAGGCGACGGCGCCGACGGCCGAGCCGACGCTGGAGCCGATGTAGTACGCGGACTGGTACAGCGCGGACGCCTGCGCCCTGCCGTGCGTCGCGGTGTGGCTGACGGACGACGACGCCGTGGCGTGCCCGGCGAAGAAGCCCGCCGTGATCAGCACCAGGCCGAGCAGGACGACCGGCAGCCGCGGCACGAGAGCGAGGAGCAGGCCCGCCGTCGTCGTACTCGCGGCGAGGTACAGGGTGCCGCGCCGCCCGAGCCGCGCGACCAGTCGGCCGGCCGCGGCCGAGGAGACCGTACCGACGAGGTAGACGAGGAAGATGGAACCGACGATGCCCTGCGGCAGGGAGAACGGGGCGGCCGTGAGCCGGTAGCCGATCACCGTGTAGACCGCGCCGAAGACCAGCATGAACAGTGCGCCGATGACGTACAGGCGGCGCAGGAGCGGGTTGGCGAGATGGCCGCCGACGGTCCTGGCCAGGGCGCGGGGCCGCAGGGAGCCCGGCGTGAAGTGGCGGGGCGCGGGCAGCAGCGCCCGGAACGCGGCGGCGCAGACGACGGCGATCACGCCGATGGTGCCGACGGCCGCCCGCCAGCCCCACTCCTGGGCGATCCAGCCGCCGATGACACGGCCGCTCATGCCGCCGACGGAATTGCCCGCGACGAACAGGCCGATGGCCGTGACCAGCGCCTTCGGCCGGACTTCCTCGGCGAGGTAGGCCATCGCGGAGGCGGGCAGACCGGCCAGCGCCGCGCCTTGCAGCACGCGCAGGCCGATCAGTACGCCGAGGTTCGGGGCGAAGGGGACCAGCAGCCCGATCGTGACGGCCACCGTCAGGGACGCCGTCATCAGCGTGCGCCGTCCGAACCGCTCGGACAGGGCGCTCAGCGGCAGGACGCACAGCGCGAGCGCGCCCGTCGCCCCGGAGACCGTCCAGCTCGCCGCGCTCGCGCTCGCCCCGAACTCGCCGGAGACGAGGGGGAGCAGGGCCTGCGTCGAGTAGAGCAGGGCGAAGGTGGCGACACCGGCGAGGAAGAGGGCGAAGCTCATCCGGCGGTAGCCGGGCCCGCCCGGACTCATCCGCGTGTCACTGAAGGAGACATCGGCTTCGGCGACCGCGTTCGGGGAGGCGATCGCCCGGCTACTGGCAGCAGGCATGCCACGAACGTAGAGCCCCATGATTCATGCGTCCAATGCATGAACGCGCCATAATCGTTCCCATGGAGCATCAGCACAGGTCACGGTCGCCGCTGTCACACACCGGTGACGCGCGAGACATGTCGGGCGACGAGATCGTACGGCTCCTCGCCCCCCGCCTCGCCTACTTCGCGGGGGTCGCCCGCACCGAGCACGTCACCCGCGCGGCGCAGGAGATGCAGGTCCCGCAGTCGACGCTGTCGCGTGCCATGGCGCGGCTCGAACACGACCTGGGCGTCGATCTGTTCGCCCGTCACGGCCGCACCGTCTCCCTCACCCCGGCGGGCCGCACCTTCCTCGCCTCGGTCGAGCGCGCGCTCGGCGAGGTGGAGAAGGCCGCCGAGTCCGTCCGCGCCGACGCCGACCCCGAGTCGGGCAAGGTCGCCTTCGGCTTCCTGCACACCATGGGGACGGAGACGGTGCCCGCGCTGCTCCGCGCCTTCCGCGCGGACCACCCCCGTATCCGCTTCAGCCTCGTCCAGAACTACGGCGAGGCGATGCTGGAGCGGCTGCGCGCCGGGGAACTCGACCTCTGCCTCACCTCGCCCGTGCCGGACGCGCCCGGCCTGGTCGCCCGCCGCCTCGACGAGCAGCGGCTGCGCCTCGTCGTCCCCGAGGACCACCGGCTCGCCGCCCGCAAACGGATCAGGCTCGCGGAGACCGCCGACGAGTCCTTCGTGACCCTCGAACCCGGCTACGGGCTGCGCCGCATCACCGACGACCTGTGCGCGGAAGCCGGATTCACGCCCCGGATCGCGTTCGAGGGCGAGGAGGCCGAGACGCTGCGCGGCCTCGTCGCGGCGGGCCTCGGCGTCGCCCTGCTGCCACCACCGGCCGTACCGCGCCCGGGAGTCGTCGAGCTGGCGGTCACCGGGCAGCGGGCGGTCCGCGAGATCGGCGTGGCCTGGCTGGACGGGCACCCGGACACACCGCCCGTGGCGGCGTTCAAGAAGTTCCTGCTGTCACGACGCGGCAGGCTTTTGCCGGAGCAGGCGTCCATGGAGTGACGCACAATGTGGGTGCGTAGCGAGCCGCGTGGCGGGACCGGGGAGGGGCGACGGACGTGGGGGACGCAGCGAGGCGAGACGCCGGGGACGTCGGCCGGGAGGAGCGGCGCATCCGCCTGCTGGGCCGGTCCGGCCTGGCCTGCGTCCTGATCGGCCTTGTCCTGTTCGCCCTGGTGCCGTTCGCGGAGGCGGACAACCGGGCCTACGGGGCGGCGCCCGTCTGCGAGGCGGGCACGCGGGCCGGTGACTGCCGGGTGGTCCTCCCGGCGACCGTGGTGGACAAGAAGACCACCACCAGCGGAAAGAGCACCAAGTACTACCTGTACGTGGTCGCGACCGGAGGTTCCCCGGGCGCCGCGGGGAACGAGCACCGGGTGCGCCTGCCCGGCGAACGGCCCGTCTTCGACCGCGTACACGTCGGAAGCCGGGTCACGGCCGTGTACTGGAAGGACCGGGTCCGCGAGATCCGGGCCGCCTCCGGGACACAGAAGGCGGTGCTCTCACCCGTGCACGACGGCCGACTGCCCGGGGCTCTCGCCCTGGCGACCCTGCCGGTCGGGCTCGGGCTGCTCCGGCTGCGGTGGTGGGTGCGCGACCGGCCCGCCCCCAAGGGGGCCGCCCTCTCCTGGAAGCCGGTCGCCGGGCTCGTGGCGGGGGTGCTCGTCGCCGCGTCCAGCCCCGTGATCATGCTCCTGGCCGTCGACGACGTCGGCTCGGGCCTGCGGTTCGCGGCGGGGGCCGCCGTCGTCGCGGTGCCGCTGTCCGCGCTGCTCGGCCTGTGGGCGACGCGCCGCGTCCGCCGAGGTGTGGCGAGGATCGTCCCCGCCCGGCCCACCGAGCGACGCGTCCTGTCCGCGGTCGTGCACGGGGACGTGCCCTACAGCAGGCCCGGCTACGGCTGTCTCGTGGTGGGGGACGGGCCGCTCGCGGCCACCCCCGACCCGACCGGGCACGTCGCGCTCGCCCCGCTCCCGGCCTCCCTGACGGTGCGCCGTGTACGCGAACCCCTGGTCGGCGACCCGACGTACGCCCTCGGCGGCCGGGGCGAGTACACCGTCGTCATCGAGTGCGAGGACGACGGGCGGGAGGTGCTCGTCCTCGCCGGCCGCAAGGACGCGCCGCGGGTCCTCGGCGCCCTGCTCGCGGCGGACGACCAAGCGGCGCAGCCGGACCCTACCGGTTGAGCGACCGGCCGAACCCGGACGCCAGCGGCATCCGCAGTCCCAGCGGCGGCGGGGCCGCCAGCGCGTCCTGCAAGGGGCGGGAGAACGGGTGGCCGAACAGGGTGCCGAGCATGAAGTCGACGGCGAGCGCGGTGACTTCGGCGCGGTGCTGCGCCAGGCGGTGCCCGTCGGAGTGCACCTCGAAGCGGCACACGTCGCGGTTGGCCTTCTTCGCCCGCCCGGCGAACCGGAACGACAACTCCGGGTCGGTGCGCCGGTCGTCGGTGCCGTGCACGATCAGTACGCGCCGCCCCGCGAGCTGTTTCACCGGTTCGGGGGTGGCGGCGACATCGTCCTCCGGGAGCCAGGGGGCGAGCGCCAGCACCGAGTTGACGGCCGTGTGCCCGCCCGCGTGCAGGGCCGCCCGGCCGCCCATGTCGACACCGGCGAGGCAGATCGGCACGTCGCCGTAGCGGCGTACGACCTCGTCTGCGGCCCACTCGGCGTCCCGCACCATCTCGGCCTGCGCCCCGTTCCACCCGCGGTAGCGGTAGTGCACGACATGCGTGACCAGGCCGTCGTCCCGGCCGGACCGGGCGAGGCGGCGCGCGAGCGACCGCAGCGCCGGGGCCGCCAGCGGGGACGGTCGTCGCACGGACGTCTCCTCGCCCGCGGGCAGCAGCAGCACCACGCCGCCGACCGCCATGGGCACGGGCCCGACCGCCTTGCCGAGCCTGGCCTCGCGGACCGGCGTCGCTTGCTGCTGCATGACAGAACAGTGTCAGAAGCACGGATGTACGCCACCTGTCCGCAGGGTCACCGTTGCGTATCGACGGATCACTTTCTCTTCACGGACAGGAGCTATCTACGCGCGTAGGAGTTAGAGTGCCGAAATGACGAGCCAGCCCATCGCGCACTCCAACAGCCCCCAGGCTCCGACCTCGGAGCAGATCCGCCGCGCCCCCAAGGTGCTCCTGCACGACCACCTCGACGGAGGGCTGCGTCCCGGCACGATCGTCGACCTGGCCCGCGAGCAGGGTTACGCGGACCTGCCCGAGACCGACCCCGACAAGCTCGGCATCTGGTTCCGCGAGGCCGCCGACTCCGGCTCCCTCGAGCGGTACCTGGAGACGTTCGCCCACACCTGTGCCGTCATGCAGACGCGCGAAGCCCTCGTCCGCGTCGCCGCCGAGTGCGCCGAGGACCTCGCCGAGGACGGCGTCGTCTACGCCGAGATCCGCTACGCGCCCGAGCAGCACCTGGAGCGGGGCCTCACCCTCGAAGAGGTCGTCGAGGCGGTCAACGAGGGCTTTCGCGAGGGCGAGCGCCGCGCGAAGGAGAACGGCCACCGCATCCGCGTCGGCGCGCTGCTCACCGCGATGCGGCACGCGGCCCGCGCCCTGGAGATCGCCGAACTCGCCAACCGCTACCGCGACCTGGGCGTGGTCGGCTTCGACATCGCGGGCGCCGAGGCAGGCTACCCTCCCACCCGCCACCTCGACGCGTTCGAGTACCTCAAGCGCGAGAACAACCACTTCACGATCCACGCCGGTGAGGCCTTCGGCCTGCCCTCCATCTGGCAGGCGCTCCAGTGGTGCGGCGCCGACCGCCTCGGCCACGGCGTGCGCATCATCGACGACATCCAGGTCGCCGACGACGGCACGGTCGAACTGGGCCGCCTCGCGAGCTACGTACGCGACAAGCGCATCCCGCTGGAGATGTGCCCGTCGTCCAACCTCCAGACGGGCGCGGCCAGTTCGTACGCCGAGCACCCGATCGGTCTGCTGCGCAAGCTGCGGTTCCGCGTCACCGTGAACACGGACAACCGGCTGATGTCCGGCACGTCGATGAGCCGCGAGTTCGAGCACCTGGCCGACGCGTTCGGCTACACGCTCACCGACTTCGAGTGGTTCACCGTGAACGCGCTCAAGTCGGCCTTCATCCCGTTCGACGAGCGCCTGGCGATGATCAACGACGTCGTGAAGCCGCGCTACGCCGAACTGCGCGCGGAGTGGCTGTTCCACTAGCGGATGCCGCCCGCGGTCAACATGGGGTTGACGGCGGGCGGGGCTCGCCCCGCTCCCTCCACCGGCCCCGCTTCGCCCGCCTGACCTGCGCTTCCTCCACCCCCACGGAAGCGGGTCCCGGCGTGCGCGGCGCGGGCGGGTAGTAACTCCTGGGTGATCTCGCGTGTTTGCCGGGAACGGAACCGCATCCCCCAGGGACAAGGAACAAAGGACCCCATGAAGCAGTCTGCCGCCAAGACCCTCGGTGTCGCCGCCCTCGGCGTCGCCTTCGCCGCCGCCGGTGCCGGTGCCGCGAACGCCGCCCCGGCCCTGCCGGACGCCGCCGGCACCCTCGGCTCCGTGACCTCGGGTCTCCCCCTCGAAGGGGCGCTCAGCTCCCTGCCCGCCGGTGGCCCCCAGGCCCTGGCCGGCGCGCAGAGCGCCCTCGGCAACGGCCTGACCGCCGCCCAGCCCGTCGTCCAGAAGCTCACCGAGGGCGGCGACCCGGTCGGCGGACTGATGGGTGGCCTGCCGGTCAGCCAGCTTCCCACCCAGGGCCTGCCGCTCGCCGACGCCGCCGGGGCCCTCGGCTGACCCGCGGCAGCACGAAGGGGCGCACCCGCGACATCGCGGGTGCGCCCCTTTTTTCTTTCGCCGTACCGGCGCGGGTCACCAGGCCTGGCGCGCCTTGTTCTCACTCGGCAGCAGGGCCCACAGCGCGATGTAGAGCAGGAACTGCGGGCCGGGCAGCAGGCACGACAGCACGAAGATCACGCGCATCGTGGTCGCGGAGGTGCCGAAGCGCCGTGCCAGCGCTGCGCACACTCCGCCGAGCATCCGTCCGTCGGTGGGGCGGGCAAGGGCGGTCATGGTGGGCTCCTTCGCGCACCTTCGCGGGGTGCTCTCGTATGAGGTGCTTACGTATTCGAAGGTACGGGCCCGAAGGAGGCGGGGCATCAGCTCACGGGGCGACGCCGACCCTGGGAATCGTCGGGGTCGGACCCTGAGCGGGCTCCTGCTGAGGGAGGGGCGCGGCCTTCGCCCCGCGGCGGAGCCTGGCCCGCAGCAGGGGCACCACGAGGAGGTGCGCGAGGGCGACGCCCACGGTGTTCAGAAGCAGCGAGTCGATGTCCACGACCTGGCCCGGCACCCCGGTCTGGAGCAGTTCGATACCGAGCGAGATCAGCGCGCCCGCCGCGACCGTGCGCACCAGTGAACCCCACCGGGAGACGGCGACCCGGCCGCCCGCGAGAGGCAGCAGCACACCGAGCGGGGCCAGCAGCACGAGGCCCTCACCGAGGCGCTTGCCGCCCTCCTGCCAGCCGAGCGCCAGATCGGCGCGGATACCGGCCAGGGGATGCAGGTTCGCGGCGCTGACCCAGGGCACGTCCAGAGGCCGCAGCGTCACCCATGCGACGAAGAGGAGATGCACGGCCAGGAGGACGAGTCCTGCCGTACGGAAGCGGATGACGGGCTCATGGCCGTCCGAGCTGTGACGCTGCACGATCCCCTAGACGCCCGTGGCGGGAGGAACGGTTCCGGGGGGCACACGATGAGCTGGGTCACTCCCCGGCGCGCCGCCTGGAGCGGTGGTCCTAGCCCACCGTCTGGGCGGGCGCCGGGGCCGTGCCGGGCCGTGCCTTCACCGCGTCGGAGCACTCGTAGGCGCGCAGCGGGTCGTCGCCGGGGCCGCCGAGGGCGACATGGTCCTCGCCGTCCGTCGTGACCTTGCTGTTCGCGAATGTGCAGACGATCTGGGCCAGGGCGTACGGCGACAGATCGTCCGGCGGGGTGTTCAGGCGCAGCGCGTCCGCGGGGTCGCCGTCGCGCGGGCCCGAGACCTTCGTGCCGGAGCCGACGTCCGTGGTGTACCCGGCCTGCTTCTCCTTGGCCGTCAGCGGCCTGGCGAGCTGCGCCAGGAGTTCCTGGGCGACACCGACCCGGTCGGAGGTCCGGTCGCGCGGCACGGTGACGGTCCTGTCGACCGTCACGAGCTGCGACGTGCACACGAGGAAGACCTGCACACCGAACTCGCCGGCCGCCCGGGCCTCCACCCCGTTCGCGCCCGAGAGGGAGCAGCCCACGCGCGTGGGTGCCGCGCCGAAGTCGGTGGGCACCTCCGTGGAGCGGATCCCGCACCCGGACAGCAGTACCGCCGTGAGGGCGAGCAGCCCCCACAGCCGTCCACGTCGTGTCACTTGGCGACACCGCCTTCCTGGGAGTCCTTGGCGGTGTCGTCGGTGCCGTCCGGGTCGCTGCCGGGCAGGGGCGCGGCGTCCACCGGCAGCCGCAGCGTGAACACCGCGCCGCCCTCGGGGTGGTTGGCGGCCGTGATCTCGCCACCGTGGATATGCGCGTTCTCCAGGGCGATGGACAGCCCGAGGCCACTGCCCTCCGACCGCGGCCGTGACGCGCTCGCCTTGTAGAACCGGTCGAAGACGTGCGGCAGGACGTCCTCGGGGATGCCGGGTCCGTGGTCGCGTACGGCGATGACGAGTCCCGCGCCCTCCTGCGGTTCGGTCCGCACGGAGACCCGCACCGGGGAGCCGCCGTGCTTGAGGGCGTTGCCGATGAGGTTGGCGAGGATCACGTCGAGGCGGCGCGGGTCGAGGCGGACCAGGTTGCCGCGCTCGGCGTCGAGTTCGACGGCGTCCAGCCAGGCGCGGGCGTCGATGCAGGCGGTGATCTGGTCGGCGATGTCGACGGTGTCGACGACGAGCCGGGCCGTTCCCGCGTCGAAGCGGGTGACCTCCATGAGGTTCTCGACGAGGTCGTTCAGGCGCCGGGTCTCGCTGACGACGAGCCGCACCGCGGGTTCGATCATCGGGTCGACGGAGCCGGTCTCCGCGTCCAGCTCCTCCTCCAGGACCTCGGTGACGGCGGTGATCGCGGTCAGCGGCGTCCGCAGCTCGTGCGACATGTCGGCGACGAACCGGCGCGAGGCCTCGTCGCGCGCGGTCATGTCGGCGACCTTCTTCTCCAGGTTCTCGGCCGTCTTGTTGAACGTCCGCGACAGTTCGGCGAGTTCGTCGGTGCCCGAGACGTGCAGCCGGGTGTCGAGCTTGCCCTCGCCGAGCCGGCGCGCGGCGATGCCGAGGCGGTGCACCGGCTTCAGCACGGTCGTCGCGGCGGCCTGCGCGAGCAGCGCGGAGCCGATCAGCGCGAGCGCGGTGGCGATCCCGAGCGACCAGGCCAGGGAGCTGAGGTCCTTGGCCTCCGGTTCGAGCGACTTGAGCATGTAGCCGGTCGGCCCGCCGTCCACCTTGGCGCCGCCCACCAGGTACGGGGTGTCGTCGCGCGTGGTCCGCTGCCAGTACAGGTGGTACGCGTGCTTGTTGCCGTCGGTGATCCGCTGCTTCTTGTCGACGGCGTCGCGCAGCGAGCGCGGTACGTCGGCGACGGTGAAGGCGTCCAGGTCGGAGTTGCCCACCACCCGGCGGCCGTTCTCGTCCGTGCCGATGAGCAGCACGCTGAAGTGCTGACTGCTGTCGGCCATCAGGTCCGCCGCGTGCTGCAACTCGCCCTGGGTGGGGTGCGCGGGCAGCACCGCGGCCCGGTTCTGCATCTCCTGCTGGAAGTCGCTGAGCGCCGAGTCCTGCGTCCGCGTCAGCACGGCCTCGCGGTTGAGCCAGTACGCGATCCCGGACGCGGAGACCGCGGCCGTCAGGGCGACCAGCGCGAACACCACGACGAGGCGCAGGCGCAGACTGGTGAAGCGCAGACCGGCCGGTATCGCCCTCTTCGCCGCGGTCCAGCCGCGGTGCTTGTCGTGCGGCTCGGTCACTGAGGAGAGTCCAGCCGGTAGCCCACGCCGCGCACGGTACGGATCAGCGTCGGGGACGACGGCACGTCCTCGACCTTCGCCCGCAGCCGCTGCACACAGGCGTCCACGAGCCGCGAATCGCCCAGGTAGTCGTGCTCCCACACCAGGCGCAGCAACTGCTGCCGGGACAGCGCCTGTCCGGGCCGCCGGCTCAGTTCGAGCAGCAACCGCAGCTCGGTCGGGGTCAGTTGCAGGTCCTCGCCGTTCTTGGTGACGGTCATCGCGGCCCGGTCGATGACCAGGGAACCGAACGACGCCGCGTCGTTGGCCTCGCGCTCACCGCGGCGCAGCACCGCGCGGATACGGGCGTCGAGCACCCGCCCCTGCACGGGCTTGACCACGTAGTCGTCCGCCCCGGACTCCAGGCCGACCACCACGTCGATGTCGTCGCTGCGCGCGGTGAGCAGGATGATCGGCAGTTGGTCCGTGCGCCGGATACGGCGGCACACCTCGAACCCGTCGATGCCGGGCAGCATCACGTCGAGGACGATCAGGTCGGGCCGCTGCTCGCGCAACAGCTTCAGACCGTCCTCACCGGTGGCAGCGGTGGCCACCCGATGACCCTGGCGGGTAAGAGACAGCTCCAGGGCCGTGCGGATGGCGTCGTCGTCCTCGATCAGCAACAGGGAAGGCACAAGCGCCATTCTGGCCCATGGGAGGGCTTTAGTTCGACCGAGGGAGAGGTCCCACACCCGACCCGCACAGGCGGAGTCCCTGTGACAGGTCTGTGACAGTCGGAGGACACCGTCATGAAGTCGCCCCGGCAAGCTTTTGGGCATCGCAACGAAGAACCGCGATGACGCAAGGAACGAATGACGGACGTACCGGACTCCACGACGGGGGGCGCGAGATGAACACGCTGCACAGCACCACATCAAACGCAGTTGTCACGCGCCTGCACGACATGGGCCGTACCGAGCGTCACGAGAAGTCCGGTGCCGTGAGCGGGCGGGGGTGCGCTCGCGGCGCCGGGCGTCAGCACACCGTGTTCATGACGGTGGTCGACGCGCACGAGGCGGTGACCGAGAAGGTCGCTCACGGGGGAGCCGCGTACAGGGAGGAATCGGGGGAGCGGCGGACGTCCCTGTCGGAGGCCGAGTTCACGGCCTACGTCCAGGAGCGCCGCGCCTCCCTGTACGCCACCGCCTACCACCTGACCGGTGACCGGTTCGAGGCCGAGGACCTGCTCCAGAGCGCGCTGTTCTCGACGTACCGGGCCTGGGACCGGATCAGCGACAAGGCCGCGGTCGGGGGCTACCTGCGCCGCACCATGACCAACCTGCACATCAGCGCGTGGCGCCGCCGCAAGCTGAACGAGTACCCGACCGAGGAGCTGCCGGAGACGGCGGGCGACACGGACGCGATGCGCGGCACGGAGCTGCGCGCGGTGCTGTGGCAGGCACTGGCCCGCCTTCCCGAACTCCAGCGCACGATGCTCGTGCTCCGCTATTACGAGGGCCGTACCGACCCCGAGATCGCGGAGATCCTCGACATCAGCGTCGGCACGGTGAAGTCGAGCATCTGGCGGTCGCTGCGGCGGCTGCGGGATGACGAGGTCCTGAGCTTCGGCCGGGACCAGGAGGAGTGCTTCGGGGAGCTCGTCGCCTGAGGCACCTCTCCGGGGGGAGGGACGGCGGCCCTGTTCGGGGGAGCGGGGTCGTCCGGGGGGATGCGATATCCGGGGGGATCACGGGGGATCGCCACGGGGGGGGAACGAGCGGGACCAGAAGGCCGGGGGGCATTCTGGTCCCGCTTCTTCGTGTGCGCTCAGCGGCCCTGGGAGGCGGCCCGCGCCTTCACGCAGCGGCCCGCCGCTGCCGCCGCGAGGCGACCGAGCGCCTCGTCCTTGCCGCAGGCGTGCGCGCCCAGCGCGACCTGCCGGGCCACGATGGAACGCTCCGCGCGCATCAGGCGCCAGCCGCGGCGCAGCAGGAACGGCACCGACTTGCGGCCCTCGCGCAGGTCGCGCAGGAGCCGGCGGCGGAACGTCGTCGCGGGCCTGCCCCGCAGACACAGCGCGTCGGCCAGCACGCCCAGCTCACGGCAGCGCTCCACGATGTCCGCGGCGAAGACGCCTTCCGCGATGAACAGGGGCGTGCGCTCGATGTCGAGCGCCTCTTCGCCCACCCGCGCGCTGGTGGCGATGGAGTAGACGGGAACGTTCGTACGCCCCTTCTCGCACAGCTCGACGATCGCGGCGAGCGCCGCCTCCGTGTCCCAGGACGCCGGCGAGTCCCAGTCGATGTCCGAACTGCCCGGCACCAGCGGCAGCGTCGGGTCGTCACCCTCCTTGTAGAAATCGTCCAGGCACAGCACGGGAAGCCCGGAGCGGGCGGCGAACGACGACTTTCCGGAGCCGGAGGGCCCTGACAGCAGGACGACCCGGGTCGGTATCGGGGGATGCGAACTCACGAGAGACCAGTGTGCGGCATGGACGACCCGGCGCCGAGCCCGCGTGGTGGTGATGTGGTGCGCACCACGTCAACTACGCTGGGTGGTTCTGTTGTTACCTGCCGTTGTGCTGTTCCCGGAACGAAAGGCCCAGGCGTAAAGATCATGGCTCTGCACGCAGCCCGCAAGAACCCGATCCTGACCTCCGGCGCCCGTCGCGCCCTGCTGCGCGCGGGCCTGACCGTGACCGCCGCCGGTGCGGCCGTCGCCGCGGGCGCCGGCGCCGTGAGCGCCGCGCCGGCCGCCGGGAGCGACACGGGCGCTCCGGTCCAGGTCCTGACCCAGGCGCTCGGCTCGGCGACCACCTACGGGCTCGGCCCCCTCAAGGACCTGCCCGTCAACCCGCTGGCCGGCACGGGCTCCGATCCGCTGGACAACGCGGTGGGCACCCAGGTCGCGGACTTCAAGCCGGTCAGCACGGCCCCGCTCACCGCCCCGCTGGCCAAGGGCGGTTCGCTGGGAGAGCTGCCGGTCGTCGGCGCGGTCACGGGCGTACTGCCGGGCTGAGCCGGGGTCAGTCACCGGGCGTCGCCGCGGGCTCGGGGCGCGTCCGCAGGGGCACTTCGCGCACCGCCCAGGCGACGGCGAACGCCACCGCGCACAGCGCCGCCGTGCCGATCGCCACGCCGTGCAGCCCGTGGACGACGCTCGCCCGGAACACGTCCGGGCTCGCCCCCTCCCGCACCCGGCCCGCGAAGACCGAGCCGAGCACCGCCACCCCGAGCGAACCGCCGACCGTCCGCAGCAGCGTCTGGGTGCCGTTCGCCGCGCCCATGTCCCGCGGCTCCGCGCTGTTCATGGTGATCAGCAGCGCGGGCTGCATCAGGCAGCCGAGTCCCGCGCCGAGCAGCAGCGTCAGGGCGGACGCCGCCCACGCCGGGGTTCCGGTGCCGAGCAGGAGCAGGGCCAGCGCGCCCAGGACCGCGAGGGCGCCGCCCGCGACGGGGTAGGGGCGGTAGGCCCCACCGGCGCTCACCCGGCGGCCGATCCACAGTTGGGCGGCCATCATGCCGAGCATCAGCGGGAGCAGCAGCAGTCCGCTCCGTGTCGCCGACATGCCGCGCACGAGCTGCATGTACTGCGGGAGATAACTGGCCGCCGCGATCATGGCCGCCCCGGACGTGAAGCCGAGGACCTGGGCGACGGTGAAGTTCCGGTCGCGGAACAGGCGGGGCGGGATCACCGGTTCGACCGCCCGCCGCTCCGCCCGAACGAACGCCGCGAGGGCCGCCGCCGACAGGAGCGCGAGCCCGAGGATGCGCGGTGACGCCCAGGCGTACGTCGTGCCGGCCCAGCTCGCGAGGAGGGTCAGGGCGAGGATCGCCGCGGTGAGCAGCGCGGCGCCCGCGAGGTCGACGCGGGCCCGGATCCGTTCCGTACGCACCCGGACGCCGGTGCCGATCAGGACGAGGGCGACGGCGCCGACGGGGAGGTTGACGTAGAACACCCAGCGCCAGTCGAGCTGGTCGGTGAGGAAGCCGCCGACGAGTGGGCCGCCGATCAAGGCGGCGGGCAGCAGCACGCCGATGAGCGACTGCGAGCGGGCCGCCTCCGCCGGTGTCAGCAACGTCCCGATGAGCGAGAGCGCCCCCACGAACAGACCGCCCGCGCCGATCCCCTGCACGGCCCGGAAGGCGATCAAGTGGCCCATGTCCTGGGCGAGTCCGCACAGGACGGAACCGGTGAGGAAGACCGTGATGGAGGCCAGATAGCTGCCTTTGCGGCCGTAGAGGTCGCCGAGCTTTCCCCACAGGGGGGTGGAGACGGCGGTGGTCAGCAAATACGCCGTCACCACCCAGGACAGATGGGTGAGGCCGCCCAGGTCGCCGACGATGATCGGCAGGGCCGTACCGACGACGGTGCCGTCGAGCGTGGCGAGCACGATGCCGAGCAGCAGACCGAGGACGACCCACCGGGACGGCGCGGCCCCGGCCTTCGCGTCGCCGGATGTCGTGAGGTCCGTACGTGTCGTCATGGCTCCCCCTGGGAGATGACGGCGGGTCAGGCCGCGTACGGGCGGACGGCCTTGGCGTCGCGCAGGGCGTGGGCCCACCAGGTGAGCTGGTCGAGCATGGCCTTCGCGGCGGTGTCCACCGCCGGGTCGTCGACGCGGCCGTCCGCCGCGAACGCCCCGTACGCCTGGTGGAAGCTGACCGTGTTGCGAATGGTCATGGCGTTCAACTCGGCCATCACGACACGCAGGTGCTCGACCGCCCGCAGACCGCCGGAGAGTCCGCCGTACGACACGAATGCGACCGGCTTTGCGTGCCACTGTTCGTTGTGCCAGTCGATCGCGTTCTTCAGGGCCGCCGGGAAGCTGTGGTTGTACTCGGGTGTGACGAAGACGAACGCGTCGGCCGCGGCCAGCCGCGGGGAGACGCGGGCGAGGGCCTCCGCGGTCCCCGCCGGCGCGTCCTGGCCGAAGGCGGGCAGGACGGTGGGCAGCGGCGTCTCGGTGAGGTCGACGACGTCGGCGCGCAGGTCCTCGCGCTGCCCGAGGTGGCCGGTGAGCCACTTGACGACGACGGGCGCGAAGCGGCCCTCGCGGGTGGAGCCGACGAGGACGGCGATGCGGAGCGGAGCGTTGCTGGCCATGTGAACCCCCTGGGCCGGACACGCTGGGCGTGCGCGGCTGTCGATGCGATCGCCTGTGTACGGCGTATCTGTCGCGTACAACGTACACACGGGATGTGTACGGCGTCTACTGGCGATACGCTGTACACGACGCAGTGAGCGAGAGGATGGGACCGTGGCGGCAGGCAAGGATGACGGCGACGACGGCGACGACGCCGACAACGGCGTCAACGCCGACAGCGGCGTCAGCACGGAGAGTCGGCTGGTCGAGCCCTCGCTGTGGGAGCGTCTGGAGCGGCCCGCGCCCACCCGGCGCGCCTCGCTGACGCTGGACCGCATCGCCGCGGCGGCCGTGGAACTGGCCGACGAGGAGGGCGCGAGCGCCGTCACCATGCGGCGGCTCGCCACCAAGCTCGGCGTCGCGCCCATGGCCGCGTACCGGCACGTCTCCGGCAAGGGCGATCTGTGGGCGCTCATGTTCGACCGGGTCTCGGCCGGGCTCACGGTGGACGACGACGTGGCGGACTGGCGCGAGGTGCTGCGCTCCTTCGCCGTGCAGACGCGGGAGCTGATGCTCAGGCATCCCTGGCTCGGACAGGTGCCGACGTCGCTGATCCAGCTCACCCCCGCCCGGATGGCCGTCGCGGAGCGGCAGTTGCGGGCGCTGGCCGGCCGCGACCTCGACGCCGACTCGATGATGGCCGCGTTCCGCGCGGTCGGCGCGTTCGTCCACGGCGCGACGCAGGCGGAGATCGCGTTGCGCGCGTACAAGCGGGAGCACGGCTGGGAGAGCGGCGCCGAGACCCGGCAGGCGCTCGCACCCCAGATGAACTACCTGATGGGCACCGGCCGTTACCCCACCTACAAGAAGTACGCCCTGTCCGCGACGCGCAAGGACGACCCGGCCTGGGAGTTCGAGTTCGGCCTCGACTGCGTCCTCGACGGCATCGCGCAGCGCCTCGGGATCTGAGGCCAGGGAACGGGCGAGGCCCCGGCCCCTCCTGGACGGAGAAGGGGCCGGGGCCTCGGTGTCGGCGGTTGCGGGGTCTAGTACGAAGAACCGGACGCGCCCAGTGAGCCCGTCGGGTGCCAGACCGTCTTGGTCTCCAGGAACCGGGTCAGCCGCTCCGTGCCCGGGTCCGCGGTGAAGTCCTCCACAGGCTGGGGACGGCGTACGCGCTTCAGGTTGTCCGCCGCCGCGATCTCCAGCTCCTTGGCGAGCGCCACGTCGGCGCCGGTGAGGTCGATGCCGTTCACGTCCTGGTGCGCGGCGAGCGACGGGGCGATCTCCGACGCCTTGCCGGACAGGATGTTGACGACGCCGCCCGGCAGGTCGGAGGTGGCCAGCACCTCGCCGAGGGAGAGCGCCGGGAGCGGGGCCCGCTCGGAGGCGATGACCACCGCCGTGTTGCCCGAGGCGATGACCGGGGCGATCACCGAGACGAGCCCGAGGAACGGCGACTCCTGCGGCGCGACGACCACGACGACACCGGTCGGCTCGGGCGTCGAGAGGTTGAGGTACGGACCGGCCACCGGGTTGGCGCCGCCCACGACCTGGCCGATCTTGTCGGTCCAGCCCGCGTACCAGACCCAGCGGTCGATCGCCGCGTCCACCATGGCGGACGCCTTGGACCTGCCCAGGCCCTCCGCCTCGGCGACCTCGCGCACGAACTGCTCGCGGCGGCCCTCCAGCATCTCGGCGACGCGGTAGAGGATCTGCCCGCGGTTGTACGCCGTCGCGCCCGACCAGCCGCCGAACGCCTTGCGCGCGGCGACGACGGCGTCCCGGCCGTCCTTGCGGGACGAGAGCGGCGCGTTCGCCAGCCACTTGCCCTTCGAGTCGGTCACTTCGTACACCCGGCCGCTCTCGGAACGCGGGAACTTCCCGCCCACGTACAGCTTGTAGGTCTTGAAGACGGACAGTCGCGTCGACTCGGACTTATCAGACATCGAGGTATGCCTCCAGGCCGTGGCGGCCGCCCTCGCGGCCGAAGCCCGACTCCTTGTAACCGCCGAACGGCGAGGTCGGATCAAACTTGTTGAACGTGTTGGCCCAGACGACCCCGGCCCGCAGCTTGTTCGCCACGGCGAGGATCCGCGAACCCTTCTCGGTCCAGATGCCCGCCGAGAGCCCGTACTGCGTGTTGTTGGCCTTGGCGACGGCCTCCTCCGGCGTACGGAAGGACAGCACGGACAGGACCGGGCCGAAGATCTCGTCGCGGGCGATGGTGTGCGCCTGCGTGACGCCGGTGAACAGCGTCGGCGCGAACCAGTACCCGGACGACGGCAGCTCGCACGGGGCCGACCAGCGCTCGGCGCCCTCGGCCTCGCCGGTCTCGGCGAGCGCGGTGATCCGGGCGAGCTGCTCCGCGGAGTTGATCGCGCCGATGTCGGTGTTCTTGTCGAGCGGGTCGCCGAGGCGCAGGGTCGACAGGCGCCGCTTGAGCGCGTGCAGCAGCTCGTCCTGGACGGACTCCTGCACCAGCAGGCGCGAGCCCGCGCAGCAGACCTGGCCCTGGTTGAAGAAGATGCCGGTGACGATGCCCTCGACGGCCTGGTCGAGCGGGGCGTCGTCGAAGACGATGTTGGCGCCCTTGCCGCCCAGTTCGAGTGTGAGCTTCTTGTCCGTGCCGGCGACGGTCCGGGCGATCTGCTTGCCGACCGCCGTGGAGCCGGTGAAGGCCACCTTGTTCACGCCGGGGTGCGCGACGAGCGCGGCGCCCGCGTCGCCGTACCCGGGAAGGATGTTGACGACGCCCTTGGGCAGACCGGCCTGGCGGCAGATGTCCGCGAAGAACAGGGCGGACAGCGGGGTCGTCTCGGCGGGCTTGAGGACGACCGTGTTGCCGGTGGCGAGCGCCGGGGCGATCTTCCAGGCCAGCATGAGCAGCGGGAAGTTCCACGGGATGACCTGGCCCGCGACGCCGAGCGGCCTCGGCTTCGGCCCGTACCCCGCGTGGTCGAGCTTGTCGGCCCAGCCCGCGTAGTAGAAGAAGTGCGCGGCCACGAGGGGCAGGTCGGCGTCCCTCGTCTCCTTGATGGGCTTGCCGTTGTCCAGGGTCTCCAGGACGGCGAGTTCGCGGGAGCGCTCCTGGATGATGCGGGCGATCCGGAACAGGTACTTGCCGCGCTCGGCGCCGGGCAGCGCCGACCACTTCTCGAACGCCTTGCGGGCGGCCTCCACCGCGCGGTCGACGTCGGCCTCACCGGCCTGCGCGACCTCGGAGAGGACCTCCTCGGTGGACGGGGAGACGGTCTTGAAGACCTTGCCGTCGGCGGCCTCGGTGAACTCGCCGTCGATGAACAGCCCGTAGGACGGGGCGATGTCGACGACCGAGCGGGACTCGGGGGCCGGTGCGTACACGAACGCGGATGTCTGCTTTTCCATAGCCATGAGGTCTCAGTCCACCGTCACGTAGTCGGGACCGGAGTAGCGGCCTGTGGCCAGCTTCTGGCGCTGCATCAGCAGATCGCCCAGGAGGCTGGAGGCGCCGAACCGGAACCAGTGGTTGTCGAGCCAGTCCTCGCCCACGGTCTCGTTCACGATCACGAGGAACTTGACGGCGTCCTTCGAGGTGCGGATGCCGCCGGCGGGCTTCACGCCGACCTGGACGCCGGTGGCCTCGCGGAAGTCGCGCACCGCCTCCAGCATCAGCAGCGTGTTGGCGGGGGTGGCGTTGACCCCCACCTTGCCGGTCGAGGTCTTGATGAAGTCGGCGCCGGCCAGCATGCCGATCCAGCTCGCGCGCCGGATGTTGTCGTACGTCGACAGCTCGCCGGTCTCGAAGATGACCTTGAGCCGGGCGGACCCGGAGGCCTCCTTCACGGCGCGGATCTCCTCGTAGACCCGCATGTACCGGCCCGCGAGGAACGCGCCGCGATCGATGACCATGTCGATCTCGTCGGCGCCCGCGGCGACGGCCTCACGGACGTCGCCGAGCTTGACGTCCAGGGCGGCGCGGCCCGCGGGGAAGGCGGTGGCGACGGACGCGACCTTGACGTCCGTACCGGCGACGGCCTCCTTCGCGACGGCCACGCGGTCCGGATAGACGCAGACGGCCGCGGTGCGCGGGGCGGTCCGGTCGGTCGGGTCCGGGTTGACGGCCTTCGCGCCGAGGGCCCGGACCTTGCCCGGGGTGTCGGCGCCTTCCAGGGTCGTCAGGTCGATCATCGAAATGGCCAGGTCGATGGCGTACGCCTTCGCCGTGGTCTTGATGGAGCGGGTCCCGAGCGCGGCGGCGCGGCCCTCCAGGCCCACCGCGTCGACGCCAGGCAGACCCTGGAGGAATCGGCGCAGAGTGGCCTCGGAAGCGACAGCGTCGGACAACGCGTGTTCTCCGGCGGGGGTGGGTGCAGTGGGCATGGTCACGAGGGGAGCATATCTACGCGCGTAGCGGCTGTATAGGGGGCGGGGTCGTGGCCGCTTGCCTCGTCGGTCGGGCGCCCGGGGCTGTCTTCCTGCCACGGGGCTCCGCCCCGGACCCCGCCCCTCGATCGCCGGAGGGGCCCGAACTTCGGGGCTGTCATCGGGTTCGGGTGGGCGTGCGGCAGAATCGTGGGCATGAGCAGCCGCCCCGTCACCTCCCCGGACCGTGTCTATCGGTCGCCCGCCGGCATCGCGGGCGGTGTCGTGCTCCTCGCCCTCGGCGCCTGGCTCGGTGCCGACGCCGTGTTCGGCGGGGACGGTCGCACGCCGTGGTTCGCGCTCGCCGGGCTGCTGTTCGCCGTGCCGCTCGTCGTCGCGTTCACCATCCGCCCCGCCGTCTTCGGCAACGAGGACCGGCTGCGCGTGCGCAACCCGTTCCGCGTCATCACGCTGCCCTGGGCCGCCGTCGCCAACTTCCGCTCCGGATACTCCAACGAGGTGTTCGACGAGGCGGGGACCAAGTACCAGCTCTGGTCCATCCCGGTCTCGCTGCGCGCCCGCCGCAAGGCCCAGCGCCGCCCCGCCCAGCCGCGACCCGGTGGGCGCGTTCAGCAGGATGTGACGCCGGCCCCCGTCTCCGAGCGGCGCGCGCCCGCCGACAAGTCGATGGACGAGCTGCGCGAGCTGTGGCAGGCCCGCGCGCAGGCGACCACGTCGCAGGGCGAGCCGGTCGTCCGCTGGGCCTACGAGATCATCGCCCCGGCCGTCGCCGGAGCCGTCCTGCTGGTCGTCCTCGTCGCGCTGGGCTGAGCGCCCTCACTAGGGCGCGCTCGGCCACACCAGGAGCATGTACGCGCCGCAGTACGCGGCGCCCAGCACCGCCCCCGACACGCCCAGGACCAGGGTGCGCCGCGAGGCTCGTGCCAGCGCCAGGGCGAGCGGGAGCAGCAGGGGGAAGCCGGGGGCCAGGAAGCGGGCCCGTGAGAAGTAGACGCCGCCGCTGCCGAGCACGATCGCGAGCAGGACCCCGGTGAAGATCAGCAGGGCCAGCGGCTGGCGGTCCCCGAGCGCGTACACGTACAGGACGGCGGACGCGAGGAGCGTCACCGTCACCATCACCAGGAACAGTTCGGGCGTCGAGTCGTAGGCGAGAAGGCTCCGGAAGTGGCGCAGGGTGACGAGGCCGCCGTCGATCTCGTTGCGCCACAGCCGTTGTACGGCGAAGTAGCCGTCCCAGCGACCGAGGCGCAGCCCGACCCAGCCCACGTACCCGAGCCAGCCGAGCGGGGCGAGCAGGGTGCCCGCCAGGACCCGCGGGCAGAAGCGGCGGCGCAGGGCCAGCAGGCCGCACAGGAGGACGGCGGCGGCGAGCGCGACGCCGGTCGGGCGGGTCAGACCGGCGAGTGCCGCGAGGGTCCCCGCCCAGACCCAGCGGCCGGTCAGGACCGCGTACAGGGACCATGCCACGAACGCGGTGAACAAGGACTCGGTGTAGCCCATCCACTGGACGATGCCGACGGGGTGGCACGCCCAGAGCAGGGTGAGCAGGACACCCACGCGGCGCCCGTGCAGCCGGTCGCCGACCGCGAAGACGCCCCACGCGGCGGGGAAGGACGCCAGGGCCGCCAGGACCAGCCCCACGCTCGCCCGCGAGCCCGGCGTCACGGCGGCCAGCGCCTTGACGAGGCAGGGGTAGAGCGGGAAGAAGGCGAGGTTGTTGGCGTCGTACTTGGTGCCGAGCCGGTGCTCGTAGCCGTGGTCGGCGATGCCCAGGTACCACTTGGCGTCCCAGTCCGCGGCGAGCGCGGGCCAGACGCCGTGGCCCTCCTTGTGCGCCCAGATGCCGAGGACGAGTAGCACGACGGTGCGGACGGCCGCGTACGCGAACAGGGCGGGGGCCGCGCGCCGCAGGGAGCCGAGGAACCGGTCGCGCAGGCCCGTCATGGGTCCCGGGGCCGGGCGGACGGGGTGTGCCTCAAGGAGGAGGGCGGCCTCGGGTGCGGCGGTCGGGGACACGTCGGCGGCTCCTGCGGGACGGGGACGGGGACGGTCTGCGGGGGCAACGTTCCCGTCGCCCCCGGCCGCTGTCGCTCCGGACTCCGTCAACTGACCCGCGCGCATCACTCGGACGAGTGCGCCCGGCGGGCTCCGCCTCGCGGTGGACGCCGCGTCAGATGCCCGCGGCCTCCGCGAGGTCCCGCTTCACCGCGGCGAGCAGGTCCGAGGCCGTCGCCCGCGCCGCGGGCAGCGCCGACCGGTCGGCCACCGGCACCACGACCTCCAGGTAGCACTTCAGCTTGGGCTCCGTGCCGGACGGGCGGACGATGACCCGCGCGCCGTCCAGCGTGTAGCGCAGCCCGTCCGTGGGCGGCAGGCCGCCCTCACCGGCCGACAGGTCGTCGGCCCGGGTCACCGCGAGCCCGGCGAGTGCCGACGGCGGACGCTCGCGCAGGCGCCGCATGGCCGCCGCGATGACCGAGACGTCCTCGACGCGCACGCTCAACTGGTCCGTGGCGTGCAGCCCGTGGGCCAGGGCCAGGTCGTCGAGCGCGTCCAGGAGGGTGCGGCCCCGCTCCTTGAGCTCGCTCGCCAGCTCGGTCACGAGCAGCGCGGCCGTGATGCCGTCCTTGTCGCGCACGCCCTCGGGGTCGACGCAGTAGCCGAGCGCCTCCTCGTAGCCGTAGCGCAGGCCCTCGACGCGGGCGATCCACTTGAAGCCCGTCAGCGTCTCCTCGTACGGGAGCGACGCCGCCTCGGCGATCCGGCCGAGGAGGGAGGAGGAGACGATCGACTCGGCGAGGACGCCGTGTACGCCGCGCTCGACCAGGTGCGCCGCGAGCAGTGCGCCCACCTCGTCGCCGCGCAGCATCCGCCAGTCCTCGCCGTCCCGGACGGCCACGGCGCAGCGGTCCGCGTCCGGGTCGTTGGCGATGATCAGGTCGGGGGCCTCGGGCAGGGCGCGGGCCGTCGCGAAGGACAGGTCCATCGCGCCCGGCTCCTCCGGGTTCGGGAACGCGACCGTCGGGAAGTCCGGGTCGGGATCGGCCTGCTCGGGCACGAGCACCGGCTCGGGGAAGCCCGCGCGCGCGAAGGCGGCGAGGAGCGTGTCCTTGCCGACGCCGTGCATGGCGGTGTAGACCGTGCGGGCCGTGCGCGCGGACCCGGCGGCGAGGACGGCGTCCGTACGCGCCAGGTACGCCTCCAGGACCTCCTCGCCGAGCGTCTCCCAGCCGGACTCCGGGCGCTCCACGTCGTGCAGCGACGCCACCGCGTCGATCTCGGCGGCGATCTCCGCGTCGGCGGGCGGCACGATCTGCGAACCGTCGCCGAGATACACCTTGTAGCCGTTGTCCCGGGGCGGGTTGTGGGAGGCGGTGACCTCCACACCCGCGACCGCGCCCAGATGCCGTATGGCGAAGGCGAGCACGGGCGTGGGCAGCGGTCGCGGAAGGACCGCCGCGCGCAGCCCGGCGCCCACCATCACCGCCGCCGTGTCGCGCGCGAAGTCCGCCGACTTGTGGCGGGCGTCGTACCCGATGACGACGGTGCCGACCACGCCGTCGGTCTGTCCCTGGGCCTTCAGATACGCGGCGAGGCCCGCGGCCGCGCGGATGACCACCGCGCGGTTCATCCGCATGGGGCCCGCGCCCAGTTCGCCGCGGAGTCCGGCCGTGCCGAACTGGAGCGTGCCGGCGAACCGCTCGCCGAGCGCGTCGAGGTCACCGCTGTCGATGAGGGCGGCCAGCTCCGCGCGGGTCTCCTCGTCGGGGTCCTCCGCCAGCCAGGTCTTCGCCCGGTCGAGCAGTTCGCTGCCTTGTACGGTCACGGTCGGCTTCCTTCGGCATTCAGGGACGTACGGGTGCGGGACGGGGCTCAGATCTTGGCGAGGACCTTGGTCAGCAGCTCGCCCATGCGCGCGGCGGAGTCACGGCCGGCCTGGAGGACCTCCGCGTGGTTGAGCGGTTCGCCGGACAGGCCCGCGGCCAGGTTGGTGACCAGGGAGATGCCGAGGACCTCCACGCCCGCCTCACGGGCCGCGATGGCCTCCAGGACGGTGGACATGCCGACGAGGTCGGCGCCGAGGATGCCGGCCATCCGGACCTCGGCGGGCGTCTCGTAGTGCGGGCCGGGGAACTGGGCGTACACGCCCTCCTCCAGCGTCGGGTCGATCTCCTGGCACAGGGCGCGCAGGCGCGGCGAGTACAGGTCGGTGAGGTCGACGAAGTTGGCGCCGACGATCGGCGACGTGGCCGTCAGGTTGAGGTGGTCGGAGATGAGGACCGGCTGGCCCGGGCGCATGCCCTGGCGCAGGCCGCCGCAGCCGTTGGTCAGCACGATCGTCTTGCAGCCCGCGGCGGCGGCGGTGCGCACGCCGTGCGCGACGGACGCGACTCCGTGGCCCTCGTAGAAGTGGGTGCGGCCCAGGTAGACCAGGGCGCGCTTCTCGCCGATCAGGTACGAGCGGACCTTGCCGCCGTGGCCCGCCACGGCCGCGCCGGTGAAGCCGGGCAGCGCGGTGAAGGGGAACTCGGCGGCGGGCGCGCCCAGCGCCTCGGCGGCCGGTGCCCAGCCGGAGCCCATCACGAGGGCGACGTCATGGGTCTCGGCGCCGGTGAGCTCGCGCAGGCGCGAGGCGGCGGCGTCGGCGGCGACCCTGGGGTCGACCGGGCCGGCGCCCTGGAGGTTGTCCGGAGTAACAGATGCGTTCACGCGCTTGAGGGTAGCGGCTCAAGTCCTACGCGCGTAGATGCCGAGCCTCACGGTATTGCGATCGTTGTCTTGTCGTTTCCGACGAAATTCGGCCCGGCGGCTGACCGCGCGCTCAGCAAGGACGCTTGCGCATCTCCATCACATAGTCGTGCGGGGCGCCCGCCGACTCCGCCGCGTCCGCGATCTCGCCCAGGTAGCGCGCCGAGGGAAGGCCGCCCTCGTACCCGTTCAGCACGTACACCCAGGCGGGCTCCTTGCCTTCGAGGGTGTCCACCCGCACCCGCATCCGGCGGTAGATGTCGAGCCCGACACCCTCCCAGCGGTCCATGGACTCCTCGTCCATGGGGGCGATGTCGTACAGCGCCACGAAGACCTGCGAGCGGGGCGCCTCCACGATCGTGGCGAGCGCGCCCTCCCAGCCCATGTGTTCGCCCCCGAACGTCAGCCGCCAGCCCGAGAGCCACCCGGTGGCGCGCAGCGGCGAGTGCGGGGCGCGGCGCGTCATGAGCCGCGGGTCGAGATTGCCGGCGTACGCGGCGTAGAGCGACATGGGTCCGAGGGTACGGCAGTTGCCGCCTGTGCTCTGAGCGAAGTGCGTACACCCCCGCCCGGGCACCACCCTGAGCGGTGCGGGACAATGGGGTACGTGACTCGGATCGTGATCATCGGTGGCGGACCTGGCGGATACGAAGCGGCCCTGGTGGCGGCCTCGCTCGGCGCGGAGGTGACCGTCGTCGACTGCGACGGCCTCGGCGGCGCGTCGGTGCTGACCGACTGCGTGCCGTCGAAGACCCTGATCGCCACGGCCGAGGTGATGACGACCTTCGACTCCTCCTACGAGGAGCTGGGCATCATCGTCGAGGACGACACCCCGGACCCGGACAGCCCCGCCCGCGTCGTCGGCGTCGACCTCGGCAAGGTCAACCGGCGTGTCAAGCGGCTCGCCCTCGCCCAGTCCCACGACATCACCGCCTCCGTCACGCGTGCGGGCGCGCGCGTGCTGCGCGGCCGTGGCCGCCTCGACGGGCAGCAGGACCTGGACGGCTCCCGCAAGGTGATCGTCACCGCCGCCGACGGCACCGAGGAGACCCTCACCGCCGACGCCGTGCTCATCGCCACCGGCGGCCACCCGCGCGAGGTCCCCGACGCGCAGCCCGACGGGGAGCGCATCCTCAACTGGACGCAGGTCTACGACCTGGAGGAGCTGCCCGAGGAGCTGATCGTGGTCGGCTCCGGTGTCACCGGCGCCGAGTTCGCCGGTGCCTACCAGGCGCTCGGCTCCCGCGTCACCCTCGTCTCCTCCCGCGACCGGGTGCTGCCGGGCGAGGACCCGGACGCCGCCGCCGTCCTGGAGGACGTCTTCCGGCGCCGCGGCATGAACGTGATGGCGCGCTCCCGCGCCGCCTCCGCCAAGCGCGTCGGCGACCGCGTCGAGGTCACCCTGGCCGACGGCCGGACCATCTCCGGCACGCACTGTCTGATGGCGGTCGGCGCCATCCCGAACAGCAGCGGGATGGGCCTGGAGGAGGCCGGGGTCAAGCTCAAGGAGTCGGGCCACATCTGGACCGACAAGGTCTCCCGCACCACCGCCCCCGGCGTGTACGCGGCCGGGGACGTGACCGGCGTCTTCGCCCTCGCGTCGGTCGCCGCCATGCAGGGCCGCATCGCGATGTACCACTTCCTCGGCGACGCGGTGACCCCGCTGAACCTCAAGACGGTCTCCTCGAACGTCTTCACCGACCCGGAGATCGCGACCGTCGGCTACTCGCAGGCCGACGTCGACGCCGGGAAGATCGACGCCCGCGTCGTGAAGCTGCCGCTGCTGCGCAACCCGCGCGCGAAGATGCAGGGCATCCGGGACGGCTTCGTCAAGATCTTCTGCCGCCCCGGCACGGGCATCGTGGTGGGCGGTGTGGTCGTGGCGCCCCGCGCCTCGGAACTGATCCACCCCATCTCGATCGCGGTCGACAACAATCTGACCGTCGAACAGATCGCGAACGCGTTCACCGTGTACCCGTCTCTTTCGGGCTCGATCGCCGAGGTGGCCCGCCAACTGCACACGCGCAAGGTCGCCGAAGAGGGCTGAGCACCCCGGCTGCGGAGATCGGCCGGGCGCAGGTCACGGTGAGTCGCGGCGTGTGCGGGCGGCATAGTCGGGGCGGGTAGGCACCCCTGTCGTGCCTATACCACTACCCGGGTAGCCGTGCGAACAGAATCTGTAATTCGGCGCATACTGCTGAAAGCAGACGGTCGTTGGGGTTACTGTCAGTTTCGTGTTCGCTGCAGAACGTCGTCAATTGATCCTCGAAATGGTGCGGGCCAATGGAGCGGTATCGCTCCGGGAGCTCGCCCGCGTCGTCCAGACCTCTGAAGTGACCGTGCGGCGGGACGTGCGCGCACTGGAGGCAGAAGGACTCCTCGACCGCCGACATGGCGGTGCGGTATTGCCGGGCGGATTCACGCGGGAGTCCGGCTTTCCGCAGAAATCACATCTCGCGACCGCAGAGAAGACGGCCATCGCCGATCTCGCCGCGGGCCTCGTCGAAGAGGGCGAAGCCATCGTGGTGGGCGCGGGGACGACCACGCAGGAGCTGGCCCGACGGCTCGCGCGTGTGCCGGGACTGACCGTCGTCACCAACTCCCTCCTGGTGGCCCAGGCGCTGGCACACGCCAATCGCGTCGAGGTCGTCATGACCGGTGGCACGCTGCGGGGTTCCAACTACGCACTGGTGGGCAGCGGGGCCGAGCAGTCCCTGCAAGGGCTGAGAGTGTCCCGGGCCTTCCTGAGCGGCAGCGGTCTGACGGCCGAGCGCGGACTCTCCACGTCCAACATGCTCTCGGCGTCGGTCGACCGGGCCCTCGTGCAGGCCGCGGCGGAGGTCGTCGTCCTCGCCGACCACTCCAAGCTCGGTACCGACACCATGTTCCAGACGGTGCCGACCGACGTGATCACGCGGCTGGTGACCGACGAGCCGCCCGCGCACGACGACCGGGCCGCCACGGAGCTCCAGGCGCTGGCCGACCAGGGTGTGCAGATCGCTGTCGCCGGGGCGGGCCCGGCGTCGGCCGGGGGTGGTGATCCCGTCCCGGCGCGGCAGTCGCGCCGGGATGTCCCCCTGCCCACCCAGCGCCGGGTCCCCGGCGGGCAGCACCCCTTGAGGAGTGCGGCGCCGCTGGACGCGGGGCCCGAGCGCAACGCCAGGGTGGCCGATCTGCGGCGCCGCTGAGAAGCGCCCTCTCCTCAGACACCGGAGGGGGCGGCGGTGATACCCCGGAGGGTGAGTCGCAGCAGGCGGTCCGCCAGGTCCGGGTCCGACGGCGTCTCCTCGGCGGCCAGCGCGATCGCGTTGGTGAGCTGGAGCAGGTCCGAGATGGAGACGTCCTGACGTACGGCACCGGCCTGCTGGGCCCGGGACAGCAGCGCCTGCCCCGCCTCCCGCATCGGTGAACTGCACCGCGCGAGCGCCGAACTGTCGTCCTGGGACGCCGACATGAGAGCCCGGGACAGCCCCCGGTACTCGCTCGCGTGCGTGATGATCTCGCGCAGCCAGGTCACCAGCGCCGAGCACGGCTGCGGGGCGTCGAGGAGCGCCCGCGAGCGGGCCAGCAGATCGTTCACCGCTTCCTCGAAGACCGCGCTCACCAGTGCGTACCGGTTCGGGAAGTGCCGGTACAGCGTGCCGATGCCGACCCCGGCGCCCCGGGCCACGTCCTCCAGGGACGCCCCCGTGCCGTGCTCGGCGAACGCCTTGCGGGCCTGGGTGAGCAGCCGCTCGTAGTTGCGGCGGGCGTCCGCACGCATGGGGCGGACGCGCTCGTACTCGGTGCCGGACGTCATCGGGCCTCCCTTGGGCGTGCGCGGGGCCTTCCAAGGATGCCTGATGGTCCCGTGGGCCCCACACCACCGTCCCGAACACCGAAGCGCCCGCGGACCGGGGCCGGTCCGACGGGCGCTTGCGTGGGCGAGCGGTGACTCAGTCCTTGATCTCGCAGATCGCGGCACCGGAGGTGAGGGACGCGCCGATCTCGGCGGACAGGCCCTTGATGGTGCCGGACTTGTGCGCGTTCAGCGGCTGTTCCATCTTCATCGCCTCCAGGACGACGACGAGGTCACCTTCCTGGACCTCCTGGCCCTCCTCGACGGCGACCTTGACGATGGTGCCCTGCATGGGGGAGGCGAGGGTGTCGCCGGAGGCGGCCGGGCCGGACTTCTTGGCGGCCCTGCGCTTCGGCTTGGCGCCCGCCGCGAGGCCGGTCCGCGCCAGCGACATGCCGAGCGACGACGGCAGGGAGACCTCCAGGCGCTTGCCGCCGACCTCGACGACGATCGTCTCGCGGTCGCCGTCCTCCTCCTCGGCGTCCGCGCCACCCGGCTGATACGGGGGGATGTCGTTGACGAACTCGGTCTCGATCCACCGCGTGAAGATGGTGAACGGCTCGTCGGAGCCGGTCAGTTCCGGGGCGAACGCCGGGTCCGTGACGACCTTGCGGTGGAAGGGCAGGGCCGTGGCCATGCCCTCGACCTCGAACTCGGCCAGCGCGCGGGCGGACCGCTCAAGGGCCTCCTTGCGGGTGCGGCCGGTGACGATCAGCTTGGCGAGCAGCGAGTCCCAGGCCGGGCCGATCACACTGCCGGCCTCGACGCCCGCGTCCAGGCGGACACCGGGACCGGAGGGCGCGTTGAACGTCGTCACGGTGCCGGGCGCGGGCAAAAAGCCCCGGCCCGGGTCCTCGCCGTTGATGCGGAACTCGAAGGAGTGGCCGCGCAACACGGGGTCGCCGTAGCCCAGTTCCTCGCCGTCGGCGATACGGAACATCTCGCGGACCAGGTCGATGCCGGCGACCTCCTCGGTGACCGGGTGCTCGACCTGGAGACGGGTGTTGACCTCCAGGAAGGAGATCGTGCCGTCGGCGCCGACCAGGAACTCGACGGTGCCCGCGCCGACGTAGCCGGCCTCCTTCAGGATCGCCTTGGAGGCGGTGTAGAGCTGCTCGACCTGAGCGTCGCTCAGGAAGGGCGCCGGGGCCTCCTCGACGAGCTTCTGGTGGCGGCGCTGGAGCGAGCAGTCGCGGGTGGAGACCACCACGACGTTGCCGAACTTGTCGGCCAGGCACTGGGTCTCCACGTGCCGCGGCTTGTCCAGGTAGCGCTCGACGAAGCACTCGCCGCGGCCGAACGCCGCGACGGCCTCACGGACCGCCGAGTCGTACAGCTCGGGCACTTCCTCCAGCGTGCGGGCGACCTTCAGGCCGCGACCGCCGCCACCGAAGGCCGCCTTGATCGCGATGGGCAGCCCGTGCTCCTCGGCGAAGGCCACCACCTCGTCCGCGCCCGACACCGGGTCCGGCGTACCGGCGACCAGCGGGGCGCCCGCGCGCTGCGCGATGTGGCGGGCCGCGACCTTGTCACCGAGGTCGCGGATGGCCTGCGGCGGCGGGCCGATCCAGATGAGGCCCGCGTCGAGCACGGCCTGGGCGAACTCGGCGTTCTCCGACAGGAATCCGTAGCCGGGGTGGATGGCGTCGGCCCCGGAGTCCTTGGCCGCCTGGAGCACCTTGGCGATGTCCAGATAGCTGGTGGCCGGGGTGTCACCACCCAGCGCGAAGGCCTCGTCGGCCGCGCGGACATGCGAAGCGTCCCGGTCCGGATCGGCATAAACGGCAACGCTCGCGATACCTGCGTCCCGGCAAGCCCGGGCCACGCGGACAGCGATTTCGCCACGGTTGGCGATGAGCACCTTGCGCACGATGGCTCCCTCCTTGAAACAAGCCGAGTTTAGGGACTGCCGACACGCGGTTACGAGTCGTCCCCGATGGTGAGCTTGCCCACACGGAGTGTGACCCGGCGCCCGCCCAGCCGCGAAATCCCTTGTCCGGCCTGGCTGTGCGGGATCCCTCGGGCCAACCCTAGCCGGGTGATGTGGTCAAGGTCTCTGTGCGACCGCACCCCGCCCTGTGGGCTTTCTTTGTGGAGTCCCTACGAATGGCCCAATGATTCTTTGCCACCGCCCGACCCCTTGTCCCGAGGTTTACCCGTTAGTAGCGTTCGCGATGTCTCGAACGTACTCGGGGTAACGGGCAGTCGTACGCGGAAGTGGGTGGGGGCCGGTGGCACGCAGACCGGTGGCGTGGGTGGCCGCGATCGTGTTGCTCGCGGAGGCGCTCGGGATCGTGGTGGTCAACTGGATCCTCGGCCTGGTCGTCGACGGACAGGACATGTCGCTCGCCGGGCTCGACCCGGGCGCGATGTCGGTCGGCGCCTGGATCGCGGGCGGGGCGTTCGGGATCTACCTGGTGCTGTGCGCGTTCGTGCTGGCCCGCGCGGCGGCCACCGACCGGTCGCCGGGCACCGTCGGGCGGATCCTGCTGA
Source organism: Streptomyces sp. NPDC102406 (assembly GCF_044765725.1). Classification (NCBI taxonomy): domain Bacteria; kingdom Bacillati; phylum Actinomycetota; class Actinomycetes; order Kitasatosporales; family Streptomycetaceae; genus Streptomyces; species Streptomyces sp. NPDC102406. Next base: position 175,598 of record NZ_JBIWKP010000005.1, read on the forward strand.
TCAGCGCGGCCGTCGTGCACGGTCTGCTCGGCGCGTTCTGCGTCGGCCTGCTGGGCTGGCCCGCCTTCGTGCTGATGATGGTCGTGCTCGCTTTGATCGTGCTGACCCTGGTGGCGTACGACCGCAGGGACAACGCCGGGGCGGCGGGCGACGGCAAGGGCGCCGCGAGCCCGCCGACCGCGCCCGTCAGCTCGCCGGAGCCCACAACTCCGTGATGTCGACGCCCAGTCGGTCGAGGAGGCGGCGCAGCAGCGGCAGCGAGAGGCCGATGACGTTGCCGTGGTCGCCGTCGATACCGTCGATGAAGGGCGCCGAGCGGCCGTCGAGGGTGAACGCGCCCGCCACGTGGAGGGGTTCGCCGGTCGCCACGTAGGCGGCGATCTCCGCGTCGCTCGGCTCGCCGAACCGCACCACGGTGGAGGCGGTGCCGGACACGTACCGGCCGGTCGCGGTGTCGTACACGCAGTGACCGGTCCGAAGGGTGCCGGCGCGGCCCCGCATCGCCTTCCAGCGGGCCGTGGCCTCCTCGGCGTCGGCGGGCTTGCCGAGCGCCTCGCCGTCCAGGTCGAGCACCGAGTCGCAGCCGATGACGAGGGCGTCCGCCGCCTCGGGCAGCGCGGCCACCACGGACGCCTTGGCCTCCGCGAGGGCGAGTGCGAGGTCGGCGGGGGTGGGAGCCGTCACGGCGTCCTCGTCGACCCCGCTGACGATCACCTCCGGCGCGAACCCGGCCTGCCGCAGCAGGCCCAGACGGGCGGGGGACTGGGAGGCGAGGATGAGGCGGCGCGCGGCTGTCATACGGCCAGCGTAGGCGAACCGGTCAGCCCCGCCGAACGCTCCGCCTACAGGACGCCCAGGCCCACCGTCACCATGGCCAGGAACACGGCGAGCGCCAGCACGAGACCCGCGCGGCGCAGCATCTCCTGCGTCTCGCGAAGCTCCTCGGGCGGCTCGTTCTCGGGGTCTGACCACAGCACACCTCGATACTGCGGCGCACGCGCGCGATGCGCCTGAGTACGCGTACTCAGGCGCATCGCGCGCGTGGAGAAGGGTCAGGCGGGCCAGTAGGTACGCGACCAGCTCGCCGGGCCCGGAGCGGGCAGGCGGCGCCGGGCGACGCGGGCGGGGTCGGCCCAGGCGTCCCGCTGTGCCGCGGCGGCCGGGGCCTCGGCCGTGGCCGCGGCGCGGGCCTGGACCACCGCGAGTGCGGCGGCCAGCTCCTCGGGGGTCGGATTGCCCCGTACAACCTTGATCATCATGATCCGGGCTCCTCGCGGGGTCGGTTCTACAGGGGAATGTTGCCGTGCTTCTTCGGCGGCAGCGACTCGCGCTTCGTACGCAACTGGCGCAGCCCCTTGACGATGTGGGCACGGGTGTCGGACGGCAGCACCACCGCGTCGATGTAGCCGCGCTCGGCCGCCGTGTACGGGTTGAGGAGCGCGTCCTCGTACTCCTGGATGAGCCGCGCCTGCGTCGCCTCCTGCTCCTGCGGGTCCGCGGCGGCGGCCAGCGTCTTGCGGTGCAGGATGTTCACCGCGCCCTGCGCGCCCATGACGGCGATCTGCGCGGTCGGCCAGGCCAGGTTCAGGTCGGCGCCCAGGTGCTTGGAGCCCATGACGTCGTACGCGCCGCCGAACGCCTTGCGCGTGATGATCGTGATGAGCGGCACCGTCGCCTCGGCGTACGCGTAGATCAGCTTGGCGCCGCGGCGGATGATGCCGGTGTGCTCCTGCTCGACGCCCGGCAGGAAGCCCGGCACGTCGACGAAGGTGAGGACCGGCACGTTGAACGCGTCGCACGTGCGCACGAAACGGGCGGCCTTCTCGCTCGCGTCGATGTCGAGGCAGCCGGCGAACTGCATCGGCTGGTTGGCGACGATGCCCACCGGGTGCCCCTCGACGCGGCCGAAGCCGGTGAGGATGTTCGGCGCGAACAGCGCCTGCGTCTCGAAGAACTCGGCGTCGTCCAGGACGTGTTCGATCACCGTGTGCATGTCGTACGGCTGGTTCGCACTGTCCGGGATGAGGGTGTCGAGCTCGCGGTCCTCGTCCGTGACCGTCAGGTCCGCCTCCTCGGGGAAGGCGGGCGGCTCGCTCAGGTTGTTCGAAGGCAGGTAGGACAGCAGCGACTTGACGTACTCGATCGCGTCCTTCTCGTCGCCCGCCATGTGGTGCGCGACACCGGACTGCGCGTTGTGGGTACGGGCGCCGCCCAGCTCCTCGAAGCCGACGTCCTCACCGGTGACCGTCTTGATGACGTCGGGCCCGGTGATGAACATGTGGCTGGTCCGGTCGACCATCACCGTGAAGTCGGTGATCGCGGGCGAGTAGACCGCGCCGCCCGCGCACGGGCCGACGACGAGGCTGATCTGCGGGATGACGCCGGACGCGTGCGTGTTGCGGCGGAAGATCTCGCCGTACATGCCGAGGGCCATGACGCCCTCCTGGATGCGGGCGCCGCCCGAGTCGTTGATGCCGATGACCGGACAGCCCGTCTTCAGGGCGAAGTCCATCACCTTCATGATCTTCTGCCCGAAGACCTCGCCCAGCGCGCCGCCGAAGACGGTGAAGTCCTGCGAGAACACCGCGACCGGACGCCCGTCCACGGTTCCGTAACCGGTCACCACACCGTCGCCGTACGGCTTGTTGGCGTCCAGGCCGAAATCGGTCGAGCGGTGCCGCGCGAACTCGTCCAGCTCCACGAAGGAGTCCTCGTCGAGCAACAGCCCGATCCGCTCACGCGCCGTCAGCTTGCCCTTGGCGTGCTGCTTCTCGACGGCGCGCGCCGAACCCGCGTGCGTCGCCTCGTCGATCCGCCGTCGCAGGTCCTCGATCTTGCCTGCGGTGGTGTGGATGTCGGGTGTCTCTTCCAACTCGGACATCGGGATGCGGCTCCCTGCCTGGCTCGACGCTGCTCACGGGGACGGGTGAACGGCAGATGTGATTCGGAGTGGGGCTACTGACTCGTAGGGTAGTGGCGCGAATACCGTTCGGCAGTGCGGTGTTTGCCACACCTAGGCTGGGTTGCATGACGCCGCGAGATGCTTCAGACGCGCACGACAACCGCTGGTCCGACCTGGACCGCCCGCCCCTGGCGGTGGCGGGTCTTCGCCGCTCCCTCGTACGGGGCGACGGGCTCTGGTCGTCCGTGGAGGTGGTGCCCCGTACGGGCTCGACCAACACGGACCTGGTGGAGCGGGCCGCGGCCGGCACCGCCCAGGAGGGCGCCGTCCTCGTCGCCGAGGAGCAGAGCGCGGGGCGCGGGCGCCTGGACCGGCGCTGGTCGGCGCCGCCCCGCTCGGGTCTCTTCTTCTCCGTCCTCGTCAAACCCGCCGACCACGAGGTGCCGGTGGAGCGCTGGGGCTGGCTGCCGCTGCTCACCGGCGTCGCCGTCGCCACCGCCCTGTCCGCCGCGGCCGGCGTCGACACGGCGCTGAAGTGGCCCAACGACCTGCTCGTCACCGTCGACGGCGAGGAGCGCAAGGCCGGCGGAATCCTCGCGGAGGCCGCGGGCGAGGGCGGCATCGTCGTCGGGGTCGGGCTCAACGTGTCGCTGCGGGCGGACGAGCTGCCGGTGCCCGGCGCCGGATCGCTGGCGCTGGCCGGGGCGAAGGTCTCCGACCGCGAGCCGGTGCTCCGGGCCGTGCTGCGGTCCTTCGAGCGCTGGTACCACCAGTGGTGCGCGGCGGAGGGCGACCCCGGGCTGTCCCGGCTCCAGGAGACGTACGCCGCCGGGTGCGCCACGCTGGGCCGCTCGGTGCGGGCGATCCTGCCGGGCGACCGGGAGCTGGTGGGGGAGGCGGTCGCGGTGGACGGGGACGGGCGGCTGGTGATCGCCGGGGCGTCGGGTGAGCGGGTGGCCGTCGGGGCCGGGGACATCGTGCACCTGCGCCCGGCGTAGGGCTGCCGCCCCGGGGGCCTTGTGCTGTCGCCGGATGCGGGTTTCGTCGTGGCTGGTCGCGCCCACGCGGCGGAGCCGCGCACCACCTCCAGGCGGCACCCCGAACCGCGCGGAATCGGACCCGGCCCGCACCGAAGCCGCGCCGAAGACACCCCCCGCCGCCACGACACTCGCCCCGAGCGGAGTGACATGGCGCACAGGTGCCTGCCGTAGAGTTGAGCCCGGTCGATACCTGGCCGTGGCAGATCGGAAGGGCAGCAGGCGTGACCGTCGACGACTCGGGCTCCGGCACGGGCACCCCACCCGACCCCGAGAAGCCGGAGGGGGAAGGGGACGAGCAGGACGCGGCGGACCCCCTCGCGCTCCGGCTCGAACAACTGATCCTCGGGGCCGAGCGCCGCTACACCCCGTTCCAGGCGGCCCGCAGCGCGGGCGTCTCCATGGAGCTGGCCTCCCGGTTCTGGCGGGCCATGGGCTTCGCGGACATCGGGCAGGCCAGGGCGCTGACGGAGGCCGACGTGCTGGCGCTGCGGCGCCTCGCGGGTCTGGTGGAGGCGGGGCTGCTCAGCGAGGCGATGGCCGTGCAGGTCGCCCGTTCGACGGGGCAGACCACCGCGCGGCTCGCCGAGTGGCAGATCGACTCGTTCCTGGAGGGTCTGACCGAGCCCCCGGAGCCCGGCATGACCCGCACCGAGGTCACGTATCCGCTGATAGAGCTGCTGCTGCCCGAGCTGGAGGAGTTCCTCGTCTATGTCTGGCGGCGCCAGCTCGCCGCGGCCACCGGGCGCGTCGTGCAGGCCGGTGACGACGAGGAGATGGTGGACCGGCGGCTCGCGGTCGGCTTCGCCGACCTCGTCGGGTTCACGCGGCTGACCCGGCGCATGGAGGAGGAGGAGCTCGGCGAACTCGTCGAGGCCTTCGAGACCACCGCCGCCGACCTGGTCGCCGCGCACGGCGGGCGGCTCATCAAGACGCTCGGCGACGAGGTGCTGTTCGCCGCCGACGACGCGGGCACGGCCGGGGAGATCGCGCTGCGCCTCATCGAGACGATGAGCAATGACGAGACGATGCCCGAACTGCGCGTCGGCATGGCCTTCGGGACCGTGACGACGCGCATGGGCGATGTGTTCGGCACGACCGTGAATCTGGCGAGCCGCCTCACGTCGATAGCGCCCCGGGACAACGTGCTGGTGGACGGCGCCTTCGCCGAGGAGCTGATCCGCACCGCGGAGGCGCCCGCCTCCGAGGCCGAGGCGGCGGCAGCGGCCGAGAAGGCGGCGGAGCAGGGCGAGGAGCCTCCCACGTACCGGTTCGCGCTCCAGCCGATGTGGCAGCGGCCCGTCCGTGGTCTCGGCATCGTGGAGCCCTGGACGCTGACCCGGCGCACCTGACACCCTTGCTGGTTAACGTCGGTTAACCGGAGGGTGTGTCATGGGTGATGAGCGGCAGTTCGGGGAGTTCGTGGTCGTACGGCGCCATGAGCGGGGGCACGTCGCCGAGCTGGTGCTCGACCGGCCCAAGGCCATGAACGCCGTCTCCAGCGACATGGCGCGCGCGATCGGGGCCGCCTGCGAGGCGCTGGGCGGCGATCGCGACGTGCGGGCCGTCGTGGTCACGTCCAGCAATGAGCGGGCCTTCTGCGTCGGCGCCGATCTCAAGGAGCGCAACTCCTTCTCCGACGCCGAGCTGGTGCGCCAGCGTCCGGTGGCCAGGGCCGCGTACACGGGCGTGCTCGACCTGCCGATGCCGACGATCGCCGCCGTGCACGGCTTCGCGCTGGGCGGCGGCTTCGAGCTGGCGCTCGCCTGCGATCTGATCGTGGCCGACGCGAGCGCCGTCGTGGGCCTGCCCGAGGTGTCGGTCGGGGTGATCCCCGGCGGCGGCGGTACGCAGTTGCTGCCGCGCCGGGTCGGGGCCGCGCGCGCCGCCGAGCTGATCTTCTCCGCGCGCCGCGTCGAGGCCGAGGAGGCGGGGCGGCTCAGCCTCGTCGACCAGGTGGTGGCGGCCGGGCAGGACCGCACGGAGGCGCTGGCGCTCGCCGCGCGGATCGCCGCGAACTCGCCGGTCGGGCTGCGGGCCGCCAAGCGCGCCCTGCGTCTGGGCCACGGGCTCGATCTGCGGGCCGGGCTCGAGGTGGAGGACGCGGCCTGGCGCTCGGTGGCGTTCTCGGGGGACCGGGCCGAGGGCGTGGCCGCCTTCAACGAGAAGCGCGCGCCGCGGTGGCCGGGCGAATGACCCGCGGGGGCTCGTGGCCCCCGGGACGGGCGTACTGAACTCACCGTGATGTCGGAAAAGTCCCTAACCTGGGTTGATGGGTGACGATGTCCGACTGCGTGCCGTCGTGATGCTCGCGCAGGGCATGGCCGCTGCGCAGAGCCCGCGCGAGTCCTGGCGGGCGGCGGCCCTCGGCGCCTGCCACGCGTTGTCCGGGAGCTTCGCCGCCCTGTCGATGTGGGAACGCGAGCGCGGGCGGCTGCGGGTCCTGGCGAACGTGGGCGAGCGGGCCGAGGGGGAGGAGGAGTTCCCCGAGAACGAGGCGTACCCGGTGCACCGGTTCCCGGAGATCGCCGAGTTCCTGCACGAGCGGTGGGCGGGCGGCGGTGAGCCGGACGCCTGGGTCGAGACGGCGGACGGGCCGGTCGAGCGCGCCGGGTACTGCCATCAGCGGGTCGCGGCGCTGCGGCGGCGCGGGCGCGGCTGCTGTGTCGTCGCGCCGATCGTGCTGCACGGCCGGGCCTGGGGCGAGCTGTATGTGGCGCGGCAGGCCGGGGCCCCGGTCTTCGGGGCGGGCGACGCCGACTTCGCGACCGTCCTCGCCTCGGTGGTCGCGGCCGGGATCGCGCAGACCGAGCGCCTGGAGGAGGCACGTCGCCTCGCCTTCACCGACGCCCTGACCGGCCTCGCCAACCGGCGCCTGGTCGACATACGGCTCGACGAGGCGGTGGAGCGGCACAACAGGGACGGGTGCGTCGTCAGCCTCGTCGTCTGTGATCTCAACGGCCTCAAGCGGGTCAACGACACCCTCGGGCACGCCATCGGCGACCGGCTCCTGGAGCGGTTCGGATCAGTGCTCTCGCTGTGCGGGGCGATGTTGCCGGGCGCCCTGTCGGCGCGGCTCGGCGGGGACGAGTTCTGCCTGCTGGCCGTCGGGCCCCGCGCCGACGAGGTCGTCCGCGTGGGCGACGAGATCTGCTCCCGGGCCGCCGAGATGGAGATCGGGGACGGAGTGGCCTGCGGCATCGCCTCGACCGGCGACCCCATCGGGGAGGTGACCAGCGCCCGGCGGCTGTTCCGGCTCGCGGACGCCGCGCAGTACCGGGCGAAGGCGCTGCGCGCCACGAAGCCGGTGGTGGCCGGGCGGGACGGCGGGCCGGACGACCCCGTGGTGCGGCTCGCGGACTCGCCGCCGCCGGTCGCGGGGGAGGAGCGGCGGCGCATCCGCGGCAGGGACCCGGAGCCCCCGCGATGACGTAAGGGGTCCTCGTCGGTCTCGGTCGTGACATCTTGGGATTCACTGTGTACGTTCCTGAATATGGATATGCACACTGTGGTGGTGGGGGCAGCCGGGGTCACCGCTGCCGATGTGATCGCCGTGGCGCGCGACGGCGCCCGGATCGAACTCTCCGAGGAGGCCCTGGCCGCGCTGGCCGCGGCCCGCGGGGTCGTCGACGCGCTGGCCGCGAAGCCGGACCCGGTCTACGGCGTCTCCACCGGCTTCGGCGCGCTCGCCACCCGGCACATCGGCCCCGAGCTGCGCGCCCAGTTGCAGCGCAACATCGTGCGCTCCCACGCCGCCGGAATGGGCCCGCGCGTCGAGCGCGAGGTGGTGCGCGCGCTGATGTTCCTACGGCTCAAGACCGTCTGCTCGGGCCACACCGGCGTCCGACCCGAGGTCGCCCGGACCATGGCCGACGTACTCAACGCGGGGATCACCCCGGTCGTGCACGAGTACGGGTCACTGGGCTGCTCCGGCGACCTCGCGCCCCTCAGCCACTGCGCGCTGACGCTGCTCGGCGAGGGCGACGCGGAAGGCCCCGACGGGGTCGTGCGGCCCGCCGGTGACCTGCTCGCCGAGCACGGCATCGCACCCGTCGAGCTGCGCGAGAAGGAGGGGCTCGCCCTCCTCAACGGCACGGACGGCATGCTGGGCATGCTCTTCATGGCCCTCGACGACCTCGACAACCTCTACAAGGCCGCGGACGTGACGGCGGCCCTGACCCTGGAGGCGCTGCTCGGCACGGACAAGGTCCTCGCGCCCGAGCTGCACGCCATCCGGCCGCATCCCGGCCAGGCCGCGAGCGCCGCCAACATGCTGGCCGTCCTCGCCGGTTCGGGCCTGACGGGCCATCACCAGGACGACGCGCCGCGCGTGCAGGACGCGTACTCCGTGCGCTGCGCCCCGCAGGTCGCCGGGGCCGGCCGGGACACGATGGCGCACGCGCGCCTCGTGGCCGAGCGGGAGCTGGCGGCGGCCGTCGACAACCCCGTGGTGCTGCCCGACGGCGCCGGGGGCGGGCGTGTCGAGTCCAACGGCAACTTCCACGGCGCCCCGGTCGCCTACGTGCTCGACTTCCTGGCCGTCGCCGCGGCCGACCTCGGCTCGATCGCCGAGCGGCGCACGGACCGGCTCCTCGACAAGAACCGCTCGCACGGCCTGCCGCCCTTCCTCGCCGAGGACGCCGGGGTCGACTCGGGGCTGATGATCGCCCAGTACACGCAGGCGGCGCTGGTCAGCGAGATGAAGCGGCTCGCCGTACCGGCGTCCGCCGACTCGATCCCGTCGTCGGCGATGCAGGAGGACCACGTCTCGATGGGCTGGTCGGCGGCGCGGAAGCTGCGCACGGCCGTCGACAACCTGACGCGGATCATCGCCGTGGAGCTGTACGCGGCCACCCGCGCGATCGAACTGCGGGAGGGCCTGGAGCCCGCACCGGCGTCGCGGGCGGTCATCGAGGCCGTACGCAAGGCCGGGGTCCAGGGGCCGGGGCCCGACCGGTTCCTGGCGCCGGATCTCGCCGCGGCGGACACGTTCGTACGCAGCGGCGCGCTGGTGGCGGCCGTCGAGGCGGTGACGGGACCGCTCGCGTAGGGCTTGCTTACCGTCCGCGGCCGTGGCCCCGGGGGCGTCAGACGGGCGCCTCCAGGGAGCGGCCCCGGCGGACCGAGTACGCCACGAAACCCACCCCGAGGCCGAGGAAGGCCGAGCCGCCGATCACGTACGGCGTCGTGTCGAACGTGCCGGTGTCCGCGAGGCGTAGCTGCTGGTCGGACTGAGTCTCCACCGCGTCGGCGGTCCGGGTCTGGTCGGTGCTGGCGGTGTGCGCGGGGGTGTGCTCCGGGGTGGCTGTGGCGTTGGGGACGAACCACAGGGCGGCCAGGAGGGTCCCGGCGGCAGTGGCGGTGAACAGTGATCGACGTGCGGCGGACACGGAAGCGATCCCCCTTGTGGCGCTGGCGAATTGGCCGTGTGGGCCGATGTTAGTGAAAGGGGCGGGTCACGGGAAAGTCACGGGTGCGACGGGTCGTACGCTCCGGCGTATGAGCACTGATGAGACGTCACGTTTTGTTCGCCTGAAGGTGGAATTGGTCCTGGAGATCGCCGACGGGGAGGCGCTGACCGGGGCCGCGCTCCAGCGGGTCGCCGAGGACGAGGCGATGCCCGACGGGGAGCGCACGCACGCCGAGAGCGCCGTCCAGGAGGACGAGGCGGAGGCCGTCGCCTATCTCGTCGACCCGTTCGACCTGGTCGGGGACGTGCCGGGCGCCGAACTCGTCCAGGCTTCGTGGTCCAGCGAGCAGGTCGACTACGATCCGGACTCGCCGGACTGGGATCTCGATGACGACGAGGCCGAGGACGGCGAGGAGCGCGCGTAGCGGCCGACCGACCAGGAAACCCCGGGCGGCGACCGCTGCCCGGGGTTTTCGACGTGGCGTCGCCCACATCGGGGCCCTCCCGGGAACGGCGCGGGATGGTTTCGGCGTTGTCCCGAGGTAATGGGGAACTCTCGCGTTCCCCAGGACCGGACTCGGGGCTGATGGGGACGCCGGGGAAGTCGGATTTCGGCGACTATGGAGAAGCGTGTGATGACGGACGGTAAGCGGCGCAAGGGTCTGATGGCCGCGTCCGCTGTGCTCGGCGGTGTGCTGGTGCTCTCCGCGTGCGGCGGAGGCGACGAGGAACCGGCCGGCGCGTCGAGTGGCAAGAAGGAGTCGCAGGCGCAGGCGGACGAGGCCGCGGCGAAGAAGACCTCGGAGGCCGATATCAAGATCGCCCCGAAGGACGGCTCCGACAACGCGAGCATCAACAACGCGGCGAAGGTCACCGTCACCAAGGGCACGCTCACCGAGGTCACCATGAAGACCGCGGACGGCACGGCGGTCGAGGGCCGGATATCCGCCGACAAGAAGAGCTGGAAGCCGACGAACCAGCTCGACCGGGCGACCACGTACAAGATCTCCGCGACGGCGAGCGACGCGGAGAACCGCGTGGCTCATGAGAACGCGTCGTTCACCACGGTCTCCCCGACCAACAGCTTCATCGGCAACTTCACCCCGGAGGACGGCTCGACCGTCGGCGTCGGGATGCCCGTGTCGATCAACTTCGACAAGGCGATCACGAACAAGTCGGACGTGCAGTCCCACATCACCGTCTCGTCGAGCAGCGGCCAGGAGGTCGTCGGCCACTGGTTCAACGCCAACCGGCTCGACTTCCGCCCCGAGCAGTACTGGCAGGGCGGCTCCACCGTCACCCTCAAGCTCGACCTCGACGGCGTCGAGGGCGCCGACGGGGTGACCGGCGTCCAGCAGAAGACCGTCACCTTCAAGGTCGGGCGCAACCAGGTCTCCACGGTCGACGCGAAGACCAAGATGATGACCGTCACCCAGAACGGGAAGACGATCAAGACCATCCCGATCTCCGCCGGTTCCCCGGAGAACAAGACCTACCAGGGTCAGATGGTGATCTCCGAGAAGTTCAAGGAGACCCGGATGAACGGGGCGTCGGTCGGCTTCACGGACGACGACGGCAAGGGCGAGTACGACATCAAGGACGTGCCGCACGCGATGCGTCTGTCGAACTCCGGCACCTTCATCCACGGCAACTACTGGGGCGCCAAGTCGATCTTCGGCTCGGCCAACACCAGCCACGGTTGCGTCGGCCTCTCCGACACCAAGGGCGCGAACGACTCCAGCACGCCCGGCGCCTGGTTCTACGACCACTCCATGGTCGGTGACGTCGTCATCGTGAAGAACACCGGTGACAAGACCGTCGCCCCGGACAACGGCCTCAACGGCTGGAACATGAGCTGGGCCGACTGGAAGGCCGGCTCCGCCGCCTGATCCCCGCCCCATCGCTCCCCACGGACCCCCGGTACGCACCGCGTGCCGGGGGTCCGTGTCGAGGGTGCCGCGTGCGCCGCCTGGCGGGTCTCATCCCGTTCTCATCCTCACCTCACCCAGCCCTTACAGCGCCCTCATACGTTTCGCTGGTTCCTGTTCGCGCCCCGGTTCGGGGCCGTCACCGGCGAGGCTTCGATGTTCTTCACCTATCTCAGGCGCGAGCTGCGCCGGCGCAGAAAGGCGGCGCTCGTCGTCGCCTCCGGGCTCGCGCTCGGTATCGCGCTCGTCATCGTCGTCAACTCCGTCTCCTCCGGCATGAGCCAGGCGCAGGACAAGGTCCTGCACTCCCTCTACGGCCTGGGCACGGACATGACCGTCACCAAGGCCGCCGCCGCGCCGAAGGAGGGCGCCACCGGCCGGCCACGCTTCAACTTCGACGCCGACGACAGCGACTCGGGGCAGGAGCAGAGCACGGACCGGGTGATGGTGCGGGGGTTCCAGACCCTCGCCGCCTCCACCGTCAGCGAGGTCGCGCGGCAGAAGGGCGTCGACTCCACCGTGGGCGGCCTGAGCCTCCAGGTGATGAAGGTCAGCGGCCAGTTCACCCGGGGCCAGTTCAAGCAGGACCAGGGGAGCGGCGCGGCCGGGCGGGGCGGCCCCGGCGGCAGCGGCGAGCCGCAGGGCCGGGTCGAGGGCGGCGGCGCCGACTTCGACGTCAACTCCTACTCCGTCTTCGGCACCGACGTCACCCGGCAGGACCTCGGCCCGCTGACCTCCTCGAAGATCACCGCGGGGCGGACCTTCAAGACCTCCGAGACGGACGCCGCGGTCGTCGTCGCCGACGCCTCCTACGCCAAGGAGAAGAAGCTCGCCCTCGACGACACCGTCACGGTCAAGGGCACCACCTTCAAGATCATCGGCATCGCGACGCCCGACAGCGGGGACGCCGCCGCCAACCTGTACCTGCCGCTGAAGCGGGCCCAGACGCTCGCCGACGCCAAGGACAAGGTGACGACGGTCTACGTCAAGGCGACCGACTCGCAGCAGATCGACGCGGTCAAGTCGACGATCCAGAAGAACATCTCCGGCACGACCGTCACCACCTCCGCCGACCTCGCGGACACCGTCTCCGGCTCCCTCTCCACCGCCTCCGACCTCGCCTCGAACGTCGGCAAGTGGCTGTCGATCGCCGTACTCGTCGCCGCGTTCCTCGTCGCCGGGCTGCTCACGTCGTCGGCCGTGTCGCGACGCGTCCGGGAGTTCGGCACCCTCAAGGCGCTCGGCTGGACGTCGGGCCGGGTGACCCGCCAGGTCATCGGCGAGGCCGTCGTCAACGGGCTGCTGGGCGGCGTCCTCGGCATCGCCGTCGGCCTCGCGGGCGCCTACGCCGTCACCGCCGTCAGCCCCACCCTCTCCGCCCAACTGGGCGCCACCGGCGGCCCGGGGACCGGCGGCGGATTCGGCGGCGGCATGATGCGCCGCGCCACGAGCGGCAAGACCCTCGACATCGCGCTCAGCGCCCCCGTCTCCGCGACCACCATCGCCCTCGCCGTCGGCCTCGCCGTCGCGGGCGGACTGATCGCCGGCGCGTTCGGCGGCTGGCGCGCCTCGCGGCTCGGGCCGGCGGACGCGCTGCGCCGCGTCGAGTAGCCAGCAGCCCTGCACGGGCACCCACCCCCCTCGTATCGCAGGAGTTGCACCATGTACCAGCTCAGAGGCGTCACCAAGCAGTACCGGCGGGCCAAGGACACCGTCCACGCGCTCGCGGGCGTCGACCTGACCATCGGCGACGGCGACCGGCTCGTCATCCAGGGCCCCACGGGCGGCGGCAAGTCGACGCTGCTCCAGATGCTCGGCGGCCTCGACCGGCCCACCGCGGGCAGCGTCGAACTCGACGGCACCGATCTGGCCACCCTGCCCGAGGCGCGGCTCACCCGGGTCCGCGCCGAGTCCATCGGGTTCGTGTTCCAGTCCTTCAACCTCATCCCGACACTGACCGCGCAGGAGAACGTCGAGACCGCGCTCGTGCCGCTCGGCCTCAAGGGTGCCGAGCGGCGCGAACGGGCCGCCGAGGCACTGGAGTCGGTGGGGCTCGGCGAACGGCTCGGCCACCTCCCCTCGGAGATGTCCGGCGGGCAGCAGCAGCGCGTCGCCATCGCGCGGGCCCTGGTCAAGAACCCGAAGGTGCTGCTCGCCGACGAACCGACCGGCAACCTCGACGAGTCCATGCGGGACGAGATCATGGACGTACTGGAAGAGCGGTGGAAGGAGCACGGGCTCACGTTCGTCATGGTCACGCACGACTCGGCGATCGCGCGGAAGGCACCGCGCCTCGCGACGATCCGCAAGGGCCGCATCACGGTGACCGAGAACACCCCCGCCCGCTGAGAGTTCGCTCTCAAAACTCCGCCCCGACGCAACCTGTGGGCCCCCTGTGCCCTCTTCATCCAGGGGGGCCGACCGAGGTCCCTGACCGGTGAACCACCGTCACCAGGGGGAACGTTGCACAGACAGAAGCAGACCGGGCACAACCGACGCGGCCGTACGCGGCGTGGCGCGGCCGTCGCCTCCGCGGCGGCCGTCGTCGCGCTGACGGCGGGACTGACCGTCCCGTCGGCCGCCGCACCCGTGTCCGCCGCCGCCCACGGCGGCCAGGCCCTGAAGCCGCGGACACACGTCACGCTCATCACCGGTGACCGTGTCGCCCTCGACGCGAAGGGCAAGCCGGTCGGGTTGCAGCGCGCCGAGGGGCGCGCCCACATACCCGTGCAGATACGCAAGGTCGCGGGACACACCTACGTCGTACCGGCCGACGCCCGGCGGCTCATCGCCGAGGGCCGCCTCGACCAGCGCCTCTTCGACGTCACCGAGCTGTCGAAGGCCGCGTACACGAAGGCGCGGCGCAGTGGCCTCAAGGTGATCGTCGGCTATCGGGGCGCGGCCGCCGCGACCCGGGCCGAGGTGCGCGACGCCGGTGACACCACCGTCCGCCACCGCCTCAAGGCGCTCAACGCGGACGCCGTCACCACGCCCAAGGACGACGCGGGCAAGCTGTGGGACGCGGTGACCACCGGCACGGGCGACACCGCCGCCGGGATCAGCCGCATCTGGCTCGACGGCCTGCGCCGCGCGAGCCTCGACACCTCGGTGCCGCAGATCGGCGCGCCCGCGGCCTGGGCCGCCGGGTACGACGGCAAGGGCGTGAAGATCGCCGTCCTGGACACGGGGGTCGCGGCCACGCACCCCGACCTGAAGGGCCAGGTCGTCGAGGAGAAGAACTTCTCGAAGGCCGCCGACGCCACCGACCACTACGGGCACGGCACGCACGTCGCCTCCATCGCGGCCGGCACGGGAGCCAAGTCCGGCGGCGCGTACAAGGGCGTCGCGCCCGGCGCCAAGATCCTCAACGGCAAGGTGCTCGACGACGACGGGTACGGGGACGACTCGGGCATCCTCGCCGGCATGGAGTGGGCCGCCGCGCAGGGCGCCGACATCATCAACCTCAGCCTCGGCGGCGGTGACACCCCCGAGATCGACCCGCTGGAGGCCGAGGTCAACAAGCTGTCGGCGGAGAAGGGCGTCCTGTTCGCCATCGCCGCGGGCAACGAGGGGCCGCAGTCCATCGGTTCGCCCGGCAGCGCGGACGCGGCGCTGACCGTCGGTGCCGTCGACGGCAAGGACAAGCTGGCGGACTTCTCCTCGACGGGGCCGCGCGTCGGTGACGGCGGGATCAAGCCGGACGTGACCGCGCCGGGCGTCGACATCACGGCCGCCGCCGCCCCCGGCAGCGTCATCGCCCAGGAGGTCGGCGAGAAGCCCGCCGGGTATCTCACCATCTCCGGTACGTCGATGGCGACGCCGCACGTCGCGGGCGCCGCGGCGATCCTCAAGCAGGAGCACCCGGACTGGGGCTACCAGCAGTTGAAGGCCGCCCTCGTCGGCTCGGCCAAGGGCGGCGCGTACACGCCGTTCCAGCAGGGCAGCGGCCGTATCCAGGTCGACAAGGCCATCAAGCAGACGGTGTTCGCCGAGAACGTCTCGGTGGGCTTCGGTATCGCGCAGTGGCCCCACACCGACGACAAGGCGCTCACCAAGAAGGTGACGTACCGCAACACCGGGACCAAGGACGTCACGCTCTCCCTCGCGGTGTCGGCCACCGACCCCAAGGGGCAGGCCGCGCCGGCCGGGTTCTTCACGCTGTCCGCAACCAAGGTGACCGTCCCCGCGGGCGGTACCGCCGACGTCTCCCTGACGGCGAACACCAAGCTCGGCGGCACCGTCGACGGCGCGTACTCCGCGTACGTCGTGGCGAGCGGCGGCGGCCAGACCGTGCGCACGGCGGCGGCGGTGCAGCGCGAGATCGAGTCGTACGACGTGACGCTCAAGCACATCGACCGTGACGGCAAGCCCCAGTCGACGTACCTGACCGACCTCTCGGGCTACGCGGGCGCCGGCAGGGACAAGGTGTTCTCCGCGCCGCAGACCGAGTCGGGCGTGGCGAAGCTGCGGGTGCCCAAGGGCACTTACCTCCTGGACGGGCTGCTGGCCAAGGACCTGGAGGAGTTCAAGGGCGGCGTCGACTGGATCGTGCAGCCGAAGCTCTCCGTCACCAAGAACCTGACGCTGACGCTGGACGCCCGCACGACGAAGGCCGCCGACATCACGGTGCCCGACGCCGGGGCGAAGCCGCTCAGCGCGATGGTCGACTACAGCTACGAGCCGGCTCTCGGCGGGTTCTCCATCATGGCGGACTCGTTCGCGAACATCCGGGTGGCGCCGCTCGGCGGCACGGTCTCCGGCGGTCTGACGCAGAACTGGTTCGGGCAGTTCGCCAAGGGCGACGGCACCGAGTACGACGTGGCGACCAGCGCCGCGGTCCCGCAGCTCCAGGGCGCCAAGGTCAAGCACTACAAGGCGTCCGAACTGGCCACCGTCACCAACAAGCTGGGCGCTCCCGCCGACGGCAAGAGCGGGACGCTCGGCGTCACCGGCATGTTCCCCGAGGACGCCATGTTCGGCGTGCCCGTCGAGCAGAAGCTGCCCGCCACCCGCACCCTGCACCTGTCGACCGGCGACCAGATCCAGTGGGGTCTGGACTTCACGCAGTTCGCGGGCAAGGACGCCGACGGTTTCCCGATCGGGGAAGCCTTCTACACGCTCGGTGACCCGCAGACCTTCAAGGCGGGCAAGAGCTACGCGAAGACGTTCAACAGGGCCGTGTTCGGGCCGCGCATCGACGGCGAGTACGGCGTCTTCCGCGAAGGCGACGAGCTGTACGGGTACCTGCCGCTGTTCGCCGACAACCAGTCCCACGTGGGCTCGTCGGAGTACACCTCCGTCGTCACGACGCTCTACCGCGACGGCACGAAGGTCGCCTCCGGCGCCGACACGCTGATGGGCGAGCGGGGCTACAAGGTTCCGGCGGCCGACGCCGCGTACAAGCTGACGACCTCGGTCAAGCGTGACGCGAAGGTCTCGCCTGCCTCCAGCCGCATCGACGCGACCTGGACGTTCCGCTCCAAGAAGTCGGCCGAGCTGGTCCAGCTCCCGGTGTCCGGGGCCCGGTTCGGTGCCTCCGTCGGACTCGACAGCAAGGGCGCGGCGAACCGGCCGCAGACCTTCCCGGTCACGGTCCAGGGCGCCGCCGCGGGCAGCAACCTCAAGTCCCTCGCCGTGTACGTCTCGTACGACAGCGGCAAGAACTGGCGGAAGACCGACGTGAAGCGGGGCATGGTCACCGTCAAGAACCCGGCGGCGGGCAAGTCGATCTCGTTCCGCGCCGACATCGTCGACAAGAAGGGCAACACGTCGACCGTCTCGGTCTACGACGCGTACTACGGGAAGCCGCTCACGTAGCGCTCCCGCACACGCGGTGGACGCGCGGGCATTACGCCCAGCGCGGATACGGCGGGCGGCCCGTTCCGGCTCATGGCCGGGGCGGGCCGTCCGTGTTTCGCTGGCCGCCATGACGACTCAGACGGTCGAGTACATCCGCTACCACATCCCCGAGGACCGCTCGGCGCAGTTCCTGGCCGCCTACACGCGCGCGGCCCGGCAGCTCGCGGCGTCCCCGCACTGTGTGTCCTACGAACTCGCCCGCTGCGAGGAGGACTTCGAGCACTTCGTCCTGCGCATCGTCTGGACCTCCACCGAGGACCACGTGGAGGGCTTTCGCACCTCCGGCCGGTTCCGGGACTTCCTCGCCGAGATCCGCCCCTACGTCGGCGACATCCAGGAGATGCGCCACTACAAGCCGACCACCGTACGCGGCACGGGCTCGGCCGAACCCACCCTCTACGCCTGGGCGGGCGGCGCCGAGGCACTGACCCGCCTCACCACCGTCTTCTACGCCGAGGTCCTCAAGGACGACCTGCTCGGCCCGCTCTTCGCCGATCTCCCCGCCGAGCACGCCGAGCACGTGGCGCGCTGGCTGGGCGAGGTCTTCGGCGGCCCCGCCGCCTACACGGAGCAGCACGGCGGGCACAGCCACATGGTCGCCAAGCACATCGGCAAAGGCATCACGGAGCCGCAGCGCCGCCGCTGGGTCGCCCTCATCCAGGACGCCGCGGACGAGGCGGGCCTGCCCACGGACCCGGCGTTCCGCTCCGCGTTCAGCGCCTACGTCGAGTGGGGCACACGCCTGGCCGTCCACTTCTCGGCCCCCGGCGCGAGCCGCCCGCCCGAGCAGCCCGTGCCGCTGTGGACATGGGGCGCGGCGCCACCGTACCGGCGCTGACAGAGTCGCTGGCGGCGCTCACTCGGGCAGGGGGGCGTCCTCCGCGGGCACCGCGTCCGCGCCCCAGCTCGCCAGCAGGCGCAACGCCTCCGAGGCCGGCGAGTTCGGCTCCGCGTGGTAGACGCACAGGTACTGCTCGTCGTCGTCCGGCAGATGCAGCGTCTCGTAGGACAGGGTCAGCTCGCCGACCAGCGGATGCCGCATCCGCTTCACGCCGTGCCCCTTCTCCTTGACGTCGTGGGTGGCCCACAGCCGCCTGAACTCGTCGCTCTTGACGGACAGTTCCCCCACGAGCGCCGACAGCTCCGGGTCGTCCGGGTGCTGGCCCGCGTACAGCCGCAGATAGCTGACCATGTCGGAGGCCTTGGAGTCCCAGTCACGGAACAGGTCACGGTAGCCCGGGTCGAGGAACGTCAGCCGCGCCCAGTTCCGTTCGGCCGGGGCGAGCCTGCCCCAGTCGCCGAAGAGGGCCGCCGCCATCCGGTTCCACGCGAGGATCTCGGAGCGCGCCCCGGCCACGTACGCGGGCACGCCCTCCATCGAGTCCAGCAACTGCCGCAGCCCCGTCCGCACCGTCTGCCGTCGCGGCACCCGGTTCCTGCTGCGCTGCTGCCGCGGCTTGGCGAGCCGCGTCAGATGCGCCTGCTCGGCGTCGCTGAGCCGCAGGGCGCGCCCGATCGCGTCGAGCACCTCGGCCGACACGTTGCGCCCGTTGCCCTGCTCCAGACGTGTGTAGTACGCCACGGAGACCCCGGCGAGCTGCGCCAGCTCCTCACGGCGCAGCCCCGGCACCCGCCGGTGGCGCCCCATGGAGGCGATCCCCACGTCCTCCGGCTTGAGCCGGGCCCGCCGGGTGCGCAGGAACTCGCTCAGCTCGGCCCGCTGGTCGAGGCCGTCGGCCGCGGCGGAACCCGCCGGACGGTCGGGGTGATCGGAGTGGTCGGCTCGCTCGTCCATGCGTCCAAGTATTCCCGGTCCTACGCCCACGAGCCTGACCCCGTCAGTAGTAGGACCGCTGGACGTACGCAAAGCGGTGACCTGGGTGAACAGGCTTCCAAGGGGCACCCTGGAGACCATGACCACGACTGTTGCCGCATACGCCGCGCCCAGCTCCAAGGCTCCGCTGGAGCGCACCACCATCGAGCGCCGTACGGTCGGCGAGCACGACGTACTGATCGACATCAAGTTCGCCGGTATCTGCCACTCCGACATCCACCAGGCCCGCGAGGGCTGGGGCGAGGCCATCTTCCCGATGGTCCCGGGCCACGAGATCGCCGGTGTCGTCTCCGAGGTCGGCCCCGGCGTGACCAAGTTCAAGGTCGGCGACCGCGTCGGCGTCGGCTGCATGGTCGACTCCTGCCGCGAGTGCGAGCCCTGCCTGAGCGGCCAGGAGCAGCACTGCGTCCGCGGGAACGTGGGCACGTACAACGCCATCGGCAAGGACGGCGAGCCCACCTACGGCGGCTACTCGCAGAAGGTCGTCGTCGACGAGGCGTTCACGCTCCGCATCCCGGACGGCATCTCCCTCGACGTGGCCGCCCCGCTGCTCTGCGCCGGCATCACCACGTACTCCCCGCTCAAGCACTGGGGCGCGGGCCCCGGCAAGAAGGTCGCCGTGGTCGGTCTCGGCGGCCTCGGCCACATGGGTGTCAAGATCGCGCACGCGCTCGGCGCGGAGGTCACCGTCCTCTCCCAGTCGCTGCGCAAGAAGGACGACGGCCTGAAGCTGGGCGCCGACCACTACTACGCGACCAGCGACCCGAAGACCTTCCAGGACCTGGCGGGCACCTTCGACATCATCCTGTCCACGGTGTCGGCGCAGGTCGACTTCGGCGCGTACCTGAGCCTGCTCAAGACGGGCGGCGCCCTGGTCAACGTCGGCGCCCCCGAGGAGCCGATCTCCCTCAACCTGTTCTCCCTCATCGGCGGCAACAAGACCCTCGCCGGTTCGATGATCGGCGGCATCGCCGAGACCCAGGAGATGCTCGACTTCTGCGCCGAGCACCACCTGGGCGCGGAGATCGAGTTGATCGAGGCCAGCCAGGTCAACGAGGCGTACGAGCGCGTCCTCAACTCGGACGTGCGCTACCGCTTCGTGATCGACGCGGCGACGATCTGACCGTTCCGGTCTTACGTCCGAGGTAATCGACGCCCTCCCCGGCGCCCGGCAGGATGCGGACATCTGCTCCACCGGACCCGAGGAGGGCGTTTCCCATGACTGCCTACGCGATAGCCGTACTGCGTCCCGAGCCCGGCCCGCTCCACCCCGACGTGCTCACGTACATCGAACGCGTCCAGGGCACGTTCGCCCCGTACGGCGGCCGGTTCCTCTCCCACGGCAAGAGGAGCGAGTACGTGGAGGGGGAGTGGCACGGCGACATGGTCATCGTCGGCTTCCCGGACCTGGCGCGGGCCCACGAGTGGTACGCGTCGCCCGCCTACCAGGAGATCGTGCGGCTGCGGGCCGACCACATCCCGGGCGAGATGGTGTTCGTCGAGGGCGTGCCCGCCGACTACGACGCGTCGCGCACGGCGGCGGCCATGCGCGACGCGTCGTGAGTGGTCGGTGCGGCGGTCAGCGGCACTCCGGTACGCCCGGCATCCAGGCCGGTCCCGACAGGAAGATGTTGCTGATCCACCCCTGTTGCTGCGGGAGGTAGGACCAGGCGTCGTTGGTGATGTCGCCGTAGGTCACCGAGCCCGGCGGCGGCTCGGACTCGCCACAAGTTGACGTGAACCGCCTGCGTCGGCCATCTCCGCGGCCAGGTAGTAGGGGCGGATGAGCGGTACGCGGCTGACGTCCACGCGGATCGCTTCCGCGGCCTCGCGGGCGTAGGGGCTGCGGGGACGCGGTGGCGGTTGCGGCGGTGGGGGAGGAGTGGCGCGGGGTTCGATGTGCACGCGGCGGCGGCGACCGGTGCCCGGCAGGAACGCTTCGAGCAGAGCCCGGACGAAGCCCCTCACGGCGCGGCTTCGGTGGCCAGTTCGCACCACACGGTCTTGCCACCGGCCCCCTGTTCCACGCCCCAGCGCAGCGCGAGCGCCCCGACGAGGGTGAGACCCCGGCCGCACTCGTCGGTCAGCGTGGCGTGCATGAGTACGGGCAGGGCGCGCGGGTCGGGGTCGGTCACCTCGACGCGGGTGCGGTCGCTGTCCGTGACGTAGACCCGTACGGAGACGGGGGTGCCCTCGCCGAGGTGGTCGATGACGTTGGTCATCAACTCCGAGGCGCAGAGCCGTACTTCGTAGTCGTGGGCGCGGAGGTGGTGGCGTACCTCGGGCACGAGCGGGGTCACCTTCCTGAGCGCACTGTGACGATTCGCTCACACTGTGACGTCGCGCTGCGTACCGTGACGAGGGTTTCGAGTACGCGGCATGAGCTGCGGAAGCCCCCCACACGGCGGTGAGCGATGGCACGACGCAAGGACATCGACGGCTCGATGAGCGTCCCGACGTTCTACGGCAAGGAGCTGAGGTGGAAGCGGGAGGCGGCGGGCCTGTCGCTGGAGGAGCTGGTCGAGGGCAGCTTCTACGGAAAGTCGCTGCTCAGCGACATCGAGCGCGGTGAGCGCCGGATGCCGATGGAGCTGGCTCAGCATGTGGATCGAGTCCTGGGTACGGATGGGTACTTCGCGCGGGGTTGTGAGGACGTCGGCAGGGCGCGGCGGGGGCCGCATGCCGCGTACTTCCAGCAGGTGCTGGAAGCCGAGCGGCATGCGGAGACAATCGAGGAGTGGTGCCCCAGCACCATCCCCGGCCTGCTTCAACTCGCGCCGTACGCGCGGGCACAGGTCCGGGCGGCCCACCCCATGGCCGCCGACGACTGGATCGAGGAGAAGGTCACTGCCCGCCTCGCGCGTGCCCGCCTCTTCGAGGAGCACCACAACACCCCCGAGTACTGGGCGATCCTGCACGAGTCGCTGCTGACGGACCCGGTGGTTCCGGCGCCCGACATGGCCATGCAGCTCGACCGCATCGCGGAGCTGGCTCATCGCCACCGGATCGTTCCGCAGGTCGTTCTGCGGAAGCCCGGCCCGTATCCCTTGATGGCTGCGTCCATCAAGGTCATGGGCTTCCTGGATGCTCCGCCGCTCGTCTATCTAGAGGCTTCGTACAGCGGCACGACCATCGACGATCCAGCCCTCGTGAAGCAGTACCGCAAGGCATACGATCGGCTCAGGGCCGTCGCCCAGTCACCGGACGCGTCCCTGGCCATGATCGAGTCAGCGACGGAGGAATACCGAAGTGGCAAGCAGCCGGACCGACTTGAGTGACGCGCTCTGGTTCAAGAGCAGCTTCAGCAACGGTGACGGCGGTGATTGCGTCGAGGTCGCCCGCGACTTCCCCGGCGCTGCCCATTGGCGCAAGTCCAGTCACAGCAACGGCGATGGCGGCAACTGCGTCGAAATCGCCGAGGGCACCCCTGGCATCGTCCCAGTCCGTGACTCCAAGAACCCGGACGGCCCCGCGATGATAGTGGGCGCCCCCGCATGGGTTCCGTTCATCGCATCGCTCAGGGGCAAAGGCCCGTCGGCCTGACCGACGGGCCGTGCGTCACGTGGCGATACCGGGTACGAGCGCCACCAGGCCCGAGAGAAAGCTGCCCACTGCCGCGAGCGTGACCAGGGCGGCCTTGCCGTCGGAGAACAATCCGGAGCAGAACTCCCGCACGCGTCGGCGAAAAATCAGCATCTTGAGCTTCTGCCAGCGGTGCTGATGGATGTGGCAGCCCATGAGGATGCCGGTCGCATTGTTGCGGCAGCCGTCGCTCCGTCCTCTGACCGGAGCGCCGCACGTCACGGGGGCTTGGAAGAAGGTCCAGAGGAGGACCACGGCGGACAGGGTGACGATCACCGCCGGTCCTGCCGCTTCATTGATCCAAGCGGCAATGAGGAGAGCGCCGGCCAAGAGGCCCCACCACTGTCTCAAGCCACCGAGCCCACTGTTCCTTGCCCCCGAAGTCGCCATATTCGTAATGGTGGCGAGGGGCGTAGCGCATCATGCAGTGAACGGGCGGTATGGCCAAAACTGATGGATAGGACGGCTGGTCATATGTGCCTGTGCCATGCCGCTGGTCTACCTGGCGGCCGCAGCACAACTGGCCGGGCGCAAAGGCCTCGTCGACGCGGAACACCGCCGCCCGTACGATCGGCGCAGGGACAACGTCCCGGGCTGTCATCGAAGCGGCTGCAGAGGATGACCGAAAATGGCGAGTGAATGGACCGACTTGAGTGGCGCACTCTGGTTGAGCAGTAGCTACAGCAACGGCGACGGCGGCCACTGCGTCGAGATCGCTGAAGGCTCCCCGGGAATCGTCCCGGTCCGCGACAGCAAGAACCCCACCGGCCCCGTCATCGTCGTCGCCGACACGACTTGGTCCGCGTTCATCGCAAACCTGCGCTGAGCGACGCCCGGGGCATCAAGTGGGCGACGCCACCAGATGCGCCGTCAATACTTCATGCCCCGGGTACGACCGCTCCGCCGGGAGCAACGCACCCGCCGCCTCCGCATCACCCCCGGCGACCAGCTCTCGTATGTCCCGCACGCGCGGCGTCACATCCGTGACCGACACCAGCCACTCATCCGCGTACCGCCGAACCGCCTCCCCGGAGAGCCCGAGCTGCAACGACCGGTGCGGAAGCGGTCGCAGCGACAGATCCCGCTCCGGGTCCCACTGCACCCGCGCAGGCGCCTGCCGCAACTCCCGTTTCCAGGCCGCATGATCGGCGTGCACCCCGGCCTCGTAACTCGACAGGCACGCGTTCCGCAGCGCCCACTCGAACCCGGCCCGCTGGATCTCCACGGCGAGTACGACCTCCTGCCCCGCCTTCGTGCCCCAGCCGCACCGGTACATCATCCACAGGAAAGACGGCTTGATCCACGTCATCCGGTCCCGCTTCCACGCGCTGGGGAAGCGGCCGTCGCGCGCGGCCCGCAGACCGATCTCCGGCGGGTACGCCTGATAGACGGTCACTGTGGAATCGGTATAGCGGGCCCGGATCTCATGCCGGGGAATCGCCTCACTCATGCCGGACAGAATGAGCGCCCCACCCTTCCGCCCGCCACCGGATAACTCAGGCCCGCAAGCTCGCCGGACTCCCCCCATTCGCCTCGAACCCCGCGACCGCGAGCGCCCGGTACACCGCGTACGACGCCGCCGGGTCCTCCTCCGCCGTCCACGGGATCGCGCCCACGTGGCCGTCCACGTGGACCAGTTGCCGCATCGCCTCCGACCAGCGTTCGGCGCGGACCAGGAAGAAGACGAGGAGGTGGCGGACGTGGGCGAGCATCGGGTCGTCGGGGCGGGCGGCGGAGACCGCGAACAGGGCGCCGTGGAGCGCCTTCCGCACGACCTCGCTCTCGTAGAAGCCGCGGACGAGGTTCAGGTCGGGCATGTGCTCGTACAGCGCGAACAACGGCAGGGCCGCGAGGAGTGAGCCGCGCGGGGCGCGGGCCGCGGCGGCCTCGGCGAACGCGAACGCCTCCTCGCGCGAGCCGTGCCACTTCTCCGTCCAGTAGCGCAGGCCCGCGAGATGCGCGCCCATGTGGCCGGGGGCCGTGTCGAGGATCTTCAGCCACAACTGTTCGAACTCGGGGCGGGAGTAGCCGAGCCCCCGTGCCACCGCGAGGTGCGTGATGTGCGGGACCGGGTCGCCGGGGGCCAGCAGAGCCGCCTGTTCGCAGGCGGCCCGCGCCTCCTCCAGGATGATCCGCTGTTCGTCCGGCGTCCCCCCGTCGCGCCAGGCCTGCTGCACCAGGAACTCGGCGAAGACCTGCGCCCCGCCCGCGTCCTTGGGCTGCTGCGCCCGCCAGGCGTGCAGCCATCCCGCGCCCAGGCGCGGCGTCTGCCGCAGCTCAAGGGCGGCGGCGCCCGCGATCGCCTGCACCCGTTCCCACCTGGTCTCGGTCTCCTTGCCGGTCCCGGCGAGCAGTTGCGAGGCCGCGGTGAAGTCCTGGTTGCGCTGGACGACGGCCATCGCGTCGAGGAGGTCCTGGTCGGGGCCGGGGAGGCGGACGTCCAGCTCCTCCTGGCGGACGAAGCCGTAGTTCTCCGGGTCCGCGGCGTCGGGCGATCCCGGGGCGACCTGACGGATGCCGCCACCGCCGCCGCGCCGCCGCAGCATCACCACCCAGGCGATCATCAGCACGGCCATCAGGACCCAGAGAATTCCCATGCCTTCAAAGTTAGCCGAGGCGGCCGACAGGCCGCGGCGGCACTACTCTCGGGGTACATGAGCGACACCCACAGCCACAACGGCGCCCCTCGCGGGTTCGAGACGACCGCCATCCACGCCGGGAACACGGCCGACCCCGTCACCGGCGCCGTCGTCCCGCCGATCTACCAGGTCTCCACGTACAAGCAGGACGGCGTCGGGGGCCTGCGCGGCGGTTACGAGTACAGCCGCAGCGCCAACCCGACCCGCACCGCCCTGGAGGAGAACCTCGCCGCGCTGGAGGGAGGCCGGCGCGGCCTCGCCTTCGCCTCGGGGCTCGCCGCCGAGGACTGCCTCCTGCGCACCCTGCTGAGCCCGGGCGACCACGTGGTCATCCCGAACGACGCGTACGGCGGCACGTTCCGCCTCTTCGACAAGGTCGTCTCGCGGTGGGGCGTGCAGTGGTCCGTCGCCGACACGAGCGACGTCGACTCCGTGCGCGCCGCTATCACCCCGAGGACCAAGGCCGTCTGGGTCGAGACGCCCTCGAACCCGCTGCTCGGCATCACCGACATCGCCGCCGTCGCCCAGGTGGCCCGCGAGGCCGGTGCCCGCCTCGTCGTCGACAACACCTTCGCCAGCCCCTACCTCCAGCAGCCCCTGGCGCTCGGCGCGGACGTCGTCGTGCACTCCATGACGAAGTACATGGGCGGCCACTCGGACGTGGTCGGCGGCGCGCTCGTCGTGAGCGACCAGGCGCTCGCCGACGACCTGGCCTACCACCAGAACGCGATGGGCGCCGTGTGCGGCCCCTTCGACGCCTGGCTCGTCCTGCGCGGCATCAAGACGCTGCCCGTGCGCATGGACCGGCACAGCGAGAACGCGACCCGCGTCGCCGACATGCTCAGCCGCCACCCGCGCGTCACGAAGGTCCTCTACCCGGGGCTGCCCGAGCACCCGGGCCACGAGATCGCCGCCAAGCAGATGAAGGCGTTCGGCGGCATGGTGTCCTTCCGGGTCGAGGGCGGCGAGGAAGCGGCCGTCGCGGTCTGCGACCGCGCGAAGCTGTTCACGCTCGGCGAGTCGCTGGGCGGCGTCGAGTCCCTCATCGAGCACCCCGGCCGCATGACGCACGCGTCCGTCGCGGGCTCGGACCTCGAAGTGCCCGCCGACCTCGTCCGCCTGTCCGTGGGCATCGAGTCGGCCGACGACCTCCTGGCCGACCTCCAGCAGGCGCTCGACACCCGCCCGTAGCCACGGTCACCAGCCGGTCAGGGGTGGAGTCGTCTTCGCGGGCGGCTCCACCCACGGCCGCGCCATCGTCGCCCAGACCACGAACGCCACCACCGCGGCGAACAGGACCAGCCACACAAGGCGCCACATGATCCGTCGGCGCCGCAGCGCGCGGTCGCCCCTGCGCACCGCCTCCGCGCACAGGTCGGCCGGGACCGTCGGCGGCGGCGCCGCGTCGAGCACCGCCCTGACCGTCGCCTCCTCGCGCTCCTGAAGGCTCATGCCGGTGCCGTCCCGGGCAGTTCGGCGGGCGCGGGCCCGCGCGGCGGATGCAGAGCGAGGGCCATCGCGCGCGCGTGCAGCGCCCGTACGCGCTCCGGAGGCAAGCCGAGCAGGGCCGCCACCTGTTCCTCGCCGACGCCCTCGAACAACCGCAGTACGAGGACCAGCCGCTCCTGCGGCGACAGATGCCCCAGCACACCACCACCACGGTGCCCGCGATGCCGGTGCCAGGACCAGTGCCATGCCCCGTGCGCGAAGCGGACGCCTATCTCCGTGCGGACGCAGTCGTAGGGATCCTCACCCCGAAGACGGTCCCAGGAGGCGTACGTATGGGCGAGTGCGACCGTGAGCAGCTTCCGCGCGCGCGGGTTGTCATCATGTCGCTCGGCGGTGAGCAGGGTCGCGGCATGCAGCAGCCGCCCTGCCGCGCCCGCGACGAACGCCTCGAACTCCCGGGCCCGGCGGGCGTTCCTGAATGCCTGCCGTTCGCGCACGCTTCATATGAGGCCCGCCGCGGCCCCCTGGTCAAGAGGTGGGAGCCACGGCACCACGCGCGCGTGCCCGGGGGGTCTCAGGAGTCGGCGGAGGGCGCGGGCTGACCCGACTGACGTGCGGACAGGGCGCTGTTGAAGCGCGTGAGGAGCGCACAGAACTGCTCGCGCTCCTGCGGCTCCCACTCCTCCGTGAGCTGGGCCATCAGTTCCCGCCTCGACGAGCGGACCTCGTCGAGGCGTGCCAGGCCGCGCGGCGAGAGCTGGAGCACGACGGCGCGGCCGTCCTCCGGGTGGGACGTGCGCTTGACCAGACCCGTGTCGACGAGCGGGGCGACCTGGCGGGTCACCGTCGAGGAGTCGATCCCCATGCTCGACGCGAGCGCCTTGACACCCATCGGGCCTTCCTTGTCGAGGCGGTTGAGCAGCAGATACGCGGCGCGGTCCATCGAATTGCGCACCTGCCCGACGCCGCCGAGCCGGGTCTGCTCGGCGCGGCGGGCGAAGACCGCCACCTCGTGCTGGAGCGTTTCGAGGAGGCCGGTGTCGCCGGCGGTCGTCATGTCCATCGTTTCCTGTGGTGTGGGCATGGCCGGGGGCTCACTTCATGCGTGGGTGGTGGATTGCACTGGACAACGAGATTGGCCCACAGGGTACGCGGCGAAAGCGCTGGCCGTACCGGCGCTGCGCAATCCGGTCTCGGAGCGTGAACATCCCGGGAGACGTACGCCGTGAGCTGCGAGACTTCGGTCATGAGCTACAACGCGTCTGACTCCTTGCCGCACCCTCTGCCCGCCGTGACCCTCGACGACGTACGCGGCGCTCAGAAGATGCTCTCCGGAGTGGCGCGGCTGACCTCGATGGCCCACAGCCACCACCTCTCGCGGCTGCTCAGCACCCCCGTCCACCTCAAGTGCGAGAACCTTCAGCGGACCGGCTCCTTCAAGCTGCGGGGAGCCTATGTGCGCATCGCCGGGCTGCGGCCCGAGGAGCGGGCCGCAGGGGTCGTCGCCGCGAGCGCGGGCAACCACGCGCAGGGCGTGGCCCTCGCCTCCTCGCTCCTGGGCGTGCGCTCCACGGTGTTCATGCCGGTCGGCGCGCCCCTGCCCAAGGTCGCCGCGACCCGCGAGTACGGCGCGCAGGTGCGCCTGCACGGACAGGTGGTCGACGAGACGCTGGCCGCGGCGCAGGAGTACGCGCGCGAGACCGGCGCCGTCTTCATCCACCCCTTCGACCACCCGGACATCGTCGCGGGCCAGGGCACGCTCGGCCTGGAGATCCTGGAGCAGTGCCCGGAGGTGCGCACCCTCGTCGTGGGCATCGGCGGCGGCGGTCTCGCGGCGGGCGTCGCCGTCGCGGTGAAGGCGGTGCGCCCCGACGTGCGGGTCATCGGCGTGCAGGCGGAGGGCGCGGCGGCGTACCCGCCCTCGCTGGCGGCGGGCCGTCCCGTGCCCCTCCCGCACCCGGCGGTGACCATGGCCGACGGCATCAAGGTGGGCCGCCCCGGCGATGTCCCCTTCGCGCTCGTCCGCGACCTGGTCGACGAGGTCCGCACGGTGTCGGAGGACGCTCTGGCGAGCGCGCTGCTGCTGTGCCTGGAGCGCGCCAAGATGGTCGTCGAACCGGCGGGGGCGAGCCCCGTGGCGGCGCTGCTGAGCGAGCCCGACGCCTTCGAGGGCCCGGTGGTCGCGCTGCTGTCCGGCGGCAATGTCGACCCGCTCCTCATGCAGCGTGTCCTCACCCGCGGCATGGCGGCGGCGGGCCGCTATCTCTCGCTGCGCCTGCGGCTGACCGACCGTCCCGGCGCCCTGGCCTCGATCCTCGGGGTGTTGTCAGTGGCGGACGCTAACGTCCTCGATGTGAGCCACGTACGGACCGATCCCCGGCTGGGGCTCACGGAGGCGGAGGTGGAGTTGCACCTGGAGACCAAGGGTCCCGAGCACTGCGCCGAGGTCGAGGCCGTGTTGCGCGAGGCGGGTTACACGGTCATCGGCTGACGCGGCCGGGAGGCGGCGTCGGCGAAGCGGTCGGGAGATCCGGGAAACCGGTTGAAGAGACGCGATACATCGCGATACGGTGTGGTCCGCGTCACTCGTTCGCCGGGCACCGCCATCCCGGCAAACCTAGACTTTCCACACACCAAGGCACCACCAGGTAACGCGGTCACTCATCGTCACTCATGGACAAATGGGGGAACCAATGCCAGGCGCCATCCACGCCGAAGGTCTGGTCAAGACCTTCGGCGACGTCAGGGCCCTGGACGGGGTTGATCTGGACGTACCAGAAGGCACCGTCCTGGGCCTGCTCGGCCCCAACGGAGCGGGCAAGACGACAGCGGTCCGCTGCCTCACGACGCTGCTCACGCCGGACAGCGGCAAGGCGGTCGTCGCGGGCATCGACGTACTGAAGAATCCGAACGAGGTGCGGCGCTCGATCGGCCTGTCCGGGCAGTTCGCCGCGGTCGACGAGTATCTGACGGGCCGGGAGAACCTCCAGATGGTCGGCCAGCTCTACCAGATGAAGGCCAAGGAGGCGAAGGCGCGGGCGGCCGAGCTCCTGGACCGGTTCCACCTCGCGGACGCCGCCGACCGCCCCTCCAAGACGTACTCCGGCGGCATGCGCCGCCGCCTCGACCTCGCCGCCGCGCTCGTCGTCTCGCCCCCGGTCATGTTCATGGACGAACCGACCACCGGCCTCGACCCCCGCAACCGGCAGCAACTGTGGGAAGTCATCCAGGAGTTGGTCGCCGGTGGCACGACGCTGCTGCTGACCACCCAGTACCTGGAAGAGGCCGACCACCTGGCGCACGACATCTGCGTCGTCGACCACGGACGCGTCATCGCCCGCGGCACCTCCGACCAGCTCAAGGCGCAGACCGGCGGCGAGCGCGTCGAGGTCGTCGTGCACGAGCGGGAGCACATCGACACCGCCCGCCAGATCCTGGCCGGCTTCGGCAAGGGCGAGACCGCCGTCGAGGAGCACACCCGCAAGCTGACCGTCCCGGTCACCGGCGGCGCCAAGCTGCTCGCCGAGGTCATCCGCGAGCTCGACGCCCGCGGCATCGAGATCGACGACATCGGCCTGCGCCGGCCCACCCTGGACGACGTGTTCATCTCGCTGACCGGCCATGTGGCGGAGGAGACGGCGGAGCCCGACGGGCCCGGGACGTCCGAGCAGGAGAAGGAGGCCCGCGCATGAGCGTCGTCAGCGACAGCGTGCGCGCACCGCGCGCCAAGGGCGGCCCCGGCCAGTCCGTCCGCGACTCACTGGTCGTCGCCAAACGCAATCTGATCCGGATGACCCGCATCCCCGAGATGCTGCTCTTCGGCGTCATCCAGCCGGTGATGTTCGTCGTCCTCTTCACGTACGTCTTCGGCGGCTCCATGAGCGTCGGCGGCTCCACCGACCCGGACGTCTACAAGAACTTCCTGATGGCGGGCATCTTCGCGCAGACGGTCACGTTCGCCACCGCCGGTTCCGCCGCGGGCATCGCCGACGACATGCAGAAGGGGCTCGTCGACCGGTTCCGCTCCCTGCCCATGGCCCGCGGCGCGGTCCTGACCGGCCGCACCGTCGCCGACCTCGTGCAGACCTCCATCACGCTGCTCGTCCTCGCGGTCGTCGCCCTGCTCGTGGGCTGGCGCACCGGCTCGGCGGACCCGACCAACGCGGGACGGATCCTGGGCGGCTTCGCCCTGCTGCTCCTGCTCGGGTACGCGTTCACATGGATCGGCGCGTTGATCGGCCTGTCCGTGCGGACCCCGGAGGCGGCGACCTCGGGCGGCATCATCTGGCTGTTCCCGGTGACGTTCATCTCCAACGCGTTCGTGGACACCGGCATGATGACGCCCTGGCTGCGGCACGTCGCCGACTGGAACCCCTTCAGCGCGACCGTGCAGGCGTGCCGTGTCCTCTTCGGCAACCCCGGGGTGTCGCAGTCCAGCGCCTGGCCCATGCAGCACCCGGTGTGGGCGTCCCTGATCTGGTCCGTCGTGATCGTCGTCGTCTTCCGTACGCTCGCGGTCCGCAAGTACCGCGACGCGACGGCCTGACCGGCACATGCCGAGGCCCCCCGGAGCAGGCGTTCGTCCGCTCCGGGGGGCCTCGGCATGATCACCGGAGGCGTCAGCCGTTGTACGGCTCCGCCGTGAGGATCTTGACGGACGCGAGCTTGCCGTTCGGCAGCTCGTACTGCGCGTCCTCACCGACCTTCTTGCCGTTCACGCCCGTGCCCAGGGGCGACTGCGGCGAGTACGTCTCGATGTCGGAGCTCGCGTACTCGCGGGAGGCGAGCAGGAAGCTCATGGTGTCGTCCTCGTCGCCGTCGAAAGCGATCGTGACGACCATGCCCGGCGCGACGACTCCTGTCGCAGCGGGCGCCTCACCGACCTTGGCCTTCTCCAGGAGCTGGGTGAGCTGGCGGATGCGGAGCTCCTGCTTGCCCTGCTCCTCCTTGGCGGCGTGGTACCCGCCGTTCTCCCGCAGGTCGCCCTCCTCGCGCGCCGCCGCGATCTTCGCGGTGACTTCCTCGCGCGCGGGACCAGACAGGTACGCCAGCTCGTCCTTGAGCTTGGTGTACGCCTCCTGCGTCAGCCAGGTGACGTCTTCGCTGGTCTGGGTCACAGGTCGCTCCTCGTAGGTACTGGGAATACAAAGCATCGCCCTACCCAGAAGGATGTTCCCTCACGGGTGGGCGAAACCACGAGCCTAACAATTCAGCGGTCGAAGGGGGAGGACATATGGCCGCAGATTTACGTCGAAGCAGGTCAGCGGCGACGTACTGGCCCAGAACGGGGGGCGCGTCAGTCGGCGTGGCAGCCGACGAGCTCCGCGGTCGTGCCCCGCCCGGCCGTGCGCAGCGTGACGACCTTGTCGATCCGCTCCTCGTGCTGCGCGAAGCGGAAGTCCGCGCGGCCCACCTCGGTACCGTCCGCGCTCTGCGAGCGGACCGTGCAGTAGCCGCTCGCACCGGAGTCCTTGCGGATCTCCAGGTGCACCTTGACGCTGTCGGGGTACGACTTGAAGGCGATGACCTCACCGCTGAACTTGTTGCCCGCGACGTAGTACCAGCCGAACCAGCACATCATCGCGGCGAAGAGGGTCCCGAGGACGATCGCGGCGATCTTCAGCTTCCGGTCCGCGCGGGCGTCGGCCGAGCGTGATGCCCCGTAGCGGCCCTCCGGAAGCTGCTGCACGGCGCTCATCGGCCAGTTCCTCTCGCCTCGCCCGCCAACATCCGGGCACCGGAATTTTCCGCCCCCCGGTTCGGTCACTATAGAAGCGCCCATCGCGCCGAATCACACCAGGGCGCCTTAATTCACCAAGGATCTTGTCTTGACTGAGCAGCTACGACTGATGGCCGTTCACGCCCACCCCGACGACGAGTCGTCGAAGGGCGCGGCCACCATGGCCAAGTACGTGTCCGAGGGGGTGGACGTGCATGTCGTGACCTGCACGGGAGGCGAGCGCGGCTCCATCCTCAACCCGAAGCTCCAGGGCGACACGTACATCGAGGAGCACATCCACGAAGTACGCCGCAAGGAGATGGAGGAGGCCCGCGAGATCCTCGGCGTCAAGCAGGACTGGCTGGGCTTCGTCGACTCCGGACTGCCCGAGGGCGACCCCCTGCCCCCGCTGCCCGAAGGCTGTTTCGCCCTGGAGGACGTCGACTACGCGGCCGGCCGTCTGGTGCGCCAGATCCGCTCCTTCCGTCCCCAGGTCATCACGACGTACGACGAGAACGGCGGGTATCCGCACCCCGACCACATCATGACCCACAAGATCACGATGGTGGCCTTCGACGGTGCGGCCGACGCCGAGAAGTACCCCGAGGCCGAGTTCGGCCCGGTCTTCCAGCCGAGCAAGCTCTACTACAACCAGGGCTTCAACCGGCCGCGCACCGAGGCGCTGCACAACGCGATGATCGAGCGCGGCCTGGAGTCGCCGTACGCGGACTGGCTCAAGCGCTGGGACGAGTTCGAGCGGGTCGAGCGCACGCTGACCACGCACGTTCCGTGCGCCGACTTCTTCGAGATCCGCGACAAGGCGCTGATCGCGCACGCCACGCAGATCGATCCGGACGGCGGCTGGTTCCGGGTGCCGATGGAGATCCAGAAGGAGGTCTGGCCCACCGAGGAGTACGAGCTGGCGAAGTCGCTCGTCGATACCTCCCTCCCCGAGGACGACCTCTTCGCGGGCGTCCGTCACAATGCCTGATGTGACATCGAATCTGGCAATGACCCATCTCGTCCCTCTTGCCGCGCAGGAGGTCGACGAGAACAAGGTGACTCCGGGTGTGCTCGGCTTCATCGTCTTCGCGGTGATGGCGCTGGCCGTCTGGGGCCTGATGAAGTCGATGAACCGGCACATGGGCAAGGTCGACTTCAAGGAGAAGGCGGGGGCCGAGCCGGTCGCCGCCGACGCCGGCAAGGCGCCCGAGCGCTCCTGAGAACCCGGCTCCGGTGACTTTCCGGGCGTGCCCGCGATGAGTTCCGCGGGCGCGCCGGGTCGTACAGGTATGACTTCCGACAGCCCTGTACTGATGCACGCGGTCGTCTCCGTGGATGGGTTCATCGCCGACGCCGACGACCAGGTCGGGCCTCTGTTCGACTGGTACGGCAACGGCGACACGCCGCTGGGTGACAGCGGCGGATTCCGGATCTCGAAGGCGTCCGCCGCGTACACGCAGCCCATGTGGGACAGCATCGGCGTGACGATCATGGGCCGGCGCCTCTTCGACCTCACGAACGGCTGGGACGCCGAGCCCCCGGCCGGTGAGCACGTCGTCGTGGTCTCGCACCGGCCCCGCCCCGCCGACTGGCACCCCGAGGCGTCCCACTACCACTTCGCCGCCGACGTGCCCGAGGCCGTCGCCCGCGCCAAGGAGCTGGCGGGCGGCCGGGCCGTGGCGCTCACCGCGGGCGACATCGGCGGCCAGGCGTTCGCCCTCGGCCTCGTCGACGTCGTGGCCATGGACGTCGCCCCCGTCTTCTTCGGCTCCGGCAAGCGCTACTTCGGCTCCGCCGACACCCCGCGCCTCCTCGACGACCCGCACGTGGTGATCCGGGGCGACCGGGTCCTGCACCTCCAGTACCGGGTGCGCGAGGCGTCGTAGGGGCGCGGGTCAGGGGCGCGACGGCTGCGCCACCACCCCCATCACGTCGCGGGCGTGCCGGTTCGGGACCATGCCGAGGCGCCAGGCCTGCCAGCCCGCGTCCAGATCAACCCCCCGTTCGAGCAGGAGCTGGAACGCGCCGATGTAGTCGTCGAGCTTGCCGTCGCGGACCGGGTGGGGGGAGCGCGTGAGCCCGGTCAGCTCCTCCTGGGCGACGGCCGTGCCGACCTCCGAGCCGCCCGGTGAGGCGTAGGGGAGCAGGGTGCAGCGCAAGAACGTGGCCCAGTCCTCGCCGCGCCGGTCGCCGTACGACGCGAACAGGGCGCCCGCCGCCTCGCACAGTGCCACCGCCTGCTGGAGCCGCGCGTTGCCCGCGTCGACGACCGCCAGTTCCAGGCAGGTCCACGCCTCACCGTGCGCGACCCCGATGCGGTGGAAGTCGGCGCGCGCGTCGACCAGGAGCTGGCGCGCGAACCCCGAGTTGCGCAGCGAGCCCGTCTGCGCCGCCCGCTGGTCGCGGGTGACCCGCGCCGAGTGGTGGCGGGCGCACGCCAGGCCGTACACGTCACGCATCCGGGAGAACATCGTCCGCGAGCGCTCCAGCTCACGCACCGCCTGGTCGAGGTTGCCGGTCTCCTCAAGGGCCTGGCCCAGGTAGTAGGCGCTCCACGCCTCCCCGCGCGCGTCCTCGTTGTCACGGTGCCGGGAGACCGCCTGACGCAGCCCGTCGACCGCCACCGACGCCTCGCCGTCGACCAGCCGGGCCCGCGCCAACTGGGTCAGCGCCCACGCCTCGCCGCGCCCGTCCCGCGTGCGGCCGTACAGGTCGAGGGCGGCGCGCAGCTCCTCGTCGGCCCGCTCCACCTCGCCCATGCGCAGGCGGAGCTGCCCGAGCTGGAAATGGGCCCACGCCTCGCCGTGCAGCGACTCGTTCTCCCGGTGCAGGGCGAGCGCGTCGGTCAGCAGGGTCAAGGACTCGTGGACGTGGGCGCGGTCGCGCTCGACGGCCGCCAGCGCGTGCAGCGTCCAGCCGCGGTCCCCGCGCGTCTCCGGCGTCGTCTGGAGTTCCAGCGCCTCCCGCAACTTGGCGGTGGCCTCCATGAGCTGGCCCTGATGGTGCAGGGTGATGCCGAGCGAGCACAGCGCACGCGCCTCACCCGCCCGGTGATGGGCCTCGCGGTACAGGTCGACCACCGACGACAGCGTCGTACGCGCCTTGTCCAGCTCACCGAGCTGACGCGCCGCGATACCCGTACGCCACTGGACCGAGCGCACCAGCAGCCCCTGGTCGATGGCCTGCGTCAGCTCGCTGATCTCGCCCAGGCGGTAGAGGTCGCCGCGCAGGAGGCAGTAGTCGCACAGCGCGCCCAGCAGACCGAGCACCGCCTGCTGGTCGACGTCCTCCGCGTGCCGCAGCGCCGCCGTGATGAAGCTCGACTCGTCGTCCAGCCAGCGCAGCGCCGCGTCCAGCGACGTGAAACCGTGCGGTCCTGGCTGACCGGCCCGCGTCGACATGTTGCCGTCGACCAGGCGGATCACCGAGTCGGCCAGTTCCGCGTAGCTCTGGATCAGGCGCTCCTGCGCCGCCACCCGCTCGGCCGGCTCCTCCTCGTCCGAGAGCCGGGCCTGTGCGAACGAGCGCACCAGATCGTGCAGCCGGTAGCGGCTGCCCCGGACATGGTCGATCAGGCCGGCCCGCTCCAACGCCAGCAGGTGGCGGGACGCCTCCGCCTCGTCCGTGGCCAGCAGCGCCGCCGCTGCCGCCGCGCCGAGCGAGGCCCGCCCGGCCAGCGCGAGCCTGCGAAGCAGCCTGCGGCCCGCATCGGACTGGTCGGTGTAGCGCAGCCACAGGACGCGCTCGACCGGCTCCACCGGCCCGTACGCGCTCAGGTCCGCCGCCAGCCGACGCGTGGTGCGCGGCCCGATCGCCGAACCCGCGATCCGCAGCGCCAGCGGCAGCCCTCCGCACAACTCCCGGACCTCCTCCGACGACTCGGCGTCGTAGGGGCCGCTCGCGTCCTCCGCGGCCTCCCGCAACAGCTCCTCCGCACCCGCCGCGTCCAGCGTCTCCACCGGCAACTGGTGCACCCAGGCCGGGGTCTGCCCGTCGAGGTCCAGCGGCTTGCGCGCGGTGACGACGACCAGGCTGTCCGACCGCTCGGGGACGAGGGCGCGCACCTGCTCCGCGTCCGCGGCGTCGTCGAGGACGATCGTCACCGGCAGCCCCGTCAGATGCTGGTGATACAGCTCGCTCAACCGCTTGACCTGCTGATCGGGCGAGGACCGCTCACGGAACAGCAACTGCTCGCGCGGCGCGCCCAGCCGGTTCAGCAGATGCAGCAGCGCGTCCCGCGTCGACAGCGGCGCCGCGTCCGCCCGGTCCCCGCGCAGATCCACGACGCACGCCCCGCGGAACTGGTCGCGCAACTCGTGCGCGGCCCGCACCGCGAGCGTCGTACGCCCCGAACCCGGCGCCCCGTGCAGCACCACCACCGTCGGCCGTGTCTCCGTACTGGCCCGCGCGGCGTGCACCCACTGCGCGATCCGCGCCATGGCGGCCCGTCGACCCGCGAACGGCCCCTGCGGAACGGGCAGTTGACCGAAGGACTGCTCAAGGACGCTCCTGCGCCGCGCCGCCGCGCTCTTGTCCGTCCGCCGCGACCCGGGCGACGCCGACTTCTTCGTACCGGTACTCGCCGCGAGCACCCGCTGCTGGTCCAGGAACGGCCGGATGCCGCGCACCTCCAGGGCGGTCAGCCACTGCAACCGCAACTGCTCCGGCCCGCCCGGCTGGTTCAGGGCGCCCGCGCTGCGGCTCGCCGCCGGCAGATGCGCCGCGGTCACCTTGGCGACGGTCGCGGCCGCGCCGAGCACGGCGACCGCCGCCCCCGCGCCCACGGCGACCCCCGTACCCGTCCCGAGCGCCAGATCGGCCACCACGGCGGTGACGGCCCCGACCCCCGCCACCATCAGCGGCGTCGACCCGCCCTCCTCGGCGAACCGCTCGCCGAACGTCTTCTGCCCCGCCGCGGCCTCGTCCAGGGCCCGGGTGTACGCGGCGTACTCCTCGGCGGCCGACTGCCCCATGGCGTCGAGCGCACCCCGGGCACGCGCCAGCAGCGCGCCCCCGTCCGTCCGCCCGCCGGAGCGCCTGACCTCCTCCTCCACGGCGCGGGCCAACAGCCGCTCGGCCTCCGCCCGATGGCTGTCTCGCATCTTCGGTCCCCCTCCGGTGGCGTCAGTTCGAGCTCAAGTGTCCTGCGTATGGGGTGCGGGCGCGAGAGGCCCGGCGATCAGAGCCACGACCGCGGCGGGCATGGGTGAGGATGGAGACATGCCGAACCGACTGGCCCAAGAGACGTCCCCCTACCTCCTCCAGCACGCCGACAACCCGGTGGACTGGTGGCCCTGGTCGGCCGAGGCCTTCGAGGAGGCCCGGCGGCGGGGCGTGCCGGTCCTGCTCAGCGTCGGGTACTCCAGTTGCCACTGGTGCCACGTCATGGCACACGAGTCCTTCGAGGACGAGGCCACCGCCGCCGTCGTCAACGAGAACTTCGTCGGCGTCAAGGTCGACCGCGAGGAGCGGCCCGACGTCGACGCCGTCTACATGGAGGCCGTGCAGGCCGCCACCGGTCAGGGCGGCTGGCCCATGACCGTCTTCCTGACCCCGGACGCCGAGCCGTTCTACTTCGGGACGTACTTCCCGCCGGAGCCCCGCCACGGCATGCCGTCCTTCACGCAGGTCCTGCACGGCGTCCGGGACGCCTGGACGGACCGGCGCGGCGAGGTCACCGAGGTCGCCGCGAAGATCACCCAGGATCTCGCGGGCCGCCGCCTCGGCCTCGGCGACGCGCAGGTCCCCGGCGAGGGCGATCTCGCGCAGGCGCTGCTCGGACTGACCCGCGAGTACGACGCCACGTATGGCGGCTTCGGCGGCGCGCCCAAGTTCCCGCCGTCCATGGTGATCGAGTTCCTGCTGCGGCACCACGCGAGGACCGGCGCCGAGGGCGCGTTGCAGATGGCCGTCGACACAGGTGAGCGGATGGCGCGCGGCGGTATCTACGACCAGCTCGGGGGCGGTTTCGCGCGGTACTCCGTGGACCGCGAGTTCATGGTGCCGCACTTCGAGAAGATGCTCTACGACAACGCGCTGCTCTGCCGCGCCTACGCCCACCTGTGGCGCTCGACCGGCTCGGAGCTCGCCAAGCGCGTCGCTGTGGAGACCGCCGAGTTCATGGTGCGGGAACTGCGCACGAACGAGGGCGGGTTCGCCTCCGCGCTCGACGCCGACAGCGAGGACCCGGCGAGCGGGAAGCACGTCGAGGGCGCCTACTACGTGTGGACGCCGCAGCAGTTGGAGGAGGTCCTCGGCGCGGCGGACGGGGCCGTCGCCGCCCGGTACTTCGGTGTGACGCGGGAGGGGACCTTCGAGGAGGGCGCCTCCGTGCTGCGACTCCCGCAGAGCGACGAGGTGTTCGACGCCGAGCGGATCGCGGGCATCCGGCGGCGGCTGGGTGCCGCGCGCGCGGAGCGGCCCGCCCCCGGCCGGGACGACAAGGTCGTCGCCGCGTGGAACGGGCTCGCGATCGCCGCCCTCGCCGAGACCGGCGCCTACTTCGGCCGGCAGGACCTGGTGGACGCCGCCGTCGGCGCGGGCGACCTGCTCGTGCGGCTGCACATGGACCCGCTGGCCCGGCTCTCCCGCACCAGCAAGGACGGCCGGGTCGGCGCCAACGCCGGAGTGCTCGAGGACTACGCCGATGTCGCCGAGGGGTTCCTCGCGCTGGCGTCCGTGACCGGGGAGGGCGTCTGGCTGGAGTTCGCCGGGTTCCTGCTCGACCACGTCCTCGACCGGTTCGTGGACCCGGAGAGCGGCGCCCTGTTCGACACCGCCGCGGACGCCGAGCAGTTGATCCGGCGCCCCCAGGACCCCACCGACAACGCCACCCCCTCCGGGTGGACGGCCGCTGCCGGGGCGCTGCTCTCGTACGCGGCGCACACCGGCTCCGAGCCCCACCGGACGGCGGCCGAGCGGGCGCTGGGCGTCGTCAGGGCGCTCGGGCCGCGCGCGCCCCGGTTCATCGGGAACGGGCTCGCGGTCGCCGAGGCGCTGCTCGACGGGCCCCGCGAGATCGCCGTGGTGGGCGAGGTCGGCGGGCGGCTGCACCACACCGCGCTCACCGGGACCGCGCCCGGCGCCGTCGTCGCCGCGGGCCCCGAGGGGAGCGACGAGCTTCCGCTGCTCGCGGACCGGCCGCGCGTCGACGGC
The DNA here is from genome assembly GCF_044765725.1 of Streptomyces sp. NPDC102406. Classification (NCBI taxonomy): domain Bacteria; kingdom Bacillati; phylum Actinomycetota; class Actinomycetes; order Kitasatosporales; family Streptomycetaceae; genus Streptomyces; species Streptomyces sp. NPDC102406. The sequence continues at coordinate 215,115 of NZ_JBIWKP010000005.1, forward strand.
CGTGAGAGCGCCTACGTGTGCCGTCGCTTCGTGTGCCACTCCCCGGTGACGGAGGCCGAGGACCTGAGCCGCGCCCTGAACGGGGAGCGGGCGGGCTGACGGGCCCGGGCCGCTACAGCCCGTTCTGCAAGGTGTCCAGGGCCCGCGTCGCGAGGTCGCGCAGCTCGCCCTCGTGGCCGTGCTCGGCCCAGTACATCGTGGCCTCCATGAGGGCGCCGATCACGGCCATCGCGTAGACCCTGATCTCCAGGTCGCCCGCGTCGCGCCCGGTGCGTTCGGCGAGGACGCGGCAGACCATCTGCCCGGTGACCGACATCGACTCCATCATCCGGCTGCGCACCGCGGGCACCTCCACCTGGAGGCGGGTGCGCAGCCGGGACACCTCGGGACCGTCGCTCTCCTGGGCGAGGTGCAGGCTGCGGTCGATGACGTGCCGCAGGGACTCGATGAGTGACTCGTCGGCCGGGCGAGCGCGCAGTTCCCGTTCCAGGATGGGGTCGAACTCGTCGGTGAGGACGATGTCCTCCTTGGTCGGGAAGTAGCGGAACACGGTGGACGGCGACACCTCGGCGGCCTCGGCGATCTGCTCGACGGTCGTCGCGTCGTACCCCCGGTCCTGGATCAGGCGGTACGTCGCCTCGCGGATCGTCGTACGGGTCTTGAGCTTCTTGCGTTCCCGGAGCCCGAGCCGGGCCTCCGGGGTCTGTGCTGAGGCGGCCATGGCCGTCATTGTCCGGCATCGGCGCTGACGGGGGCCACCTCCGTACCGGACGGCGCGTTCGCGGCGGGGGCGTCGGGGCCGGGCATCAGGACCGCCGTGAGGACCGCGGCGGCCAGTGCGGTGATGCCGATGACGGTCAGGGCGAGGTTCATGCCGTGCAGGTAGGCGGCGTCGGCCGAGGCCGCGAGAGACCCGTCGCCGAGCCGGACCGCGACCTCGTGCGCGCCGACCACCGAGTCGCGGGCGGTGTCCGCCGCCGCGCCGGGCAGCCCGGTGGTGCGCAGCCCCGCCGTGTAGGCACCGGCGACGACGGCGCCGAGCAGGGCGACGCCGAGCGCGGTGCCGGTCTGGCGCACCGTGCTCAGCAGCCCGGAGCCGCAACCCGCCTGGTCGGCGGGCAGGGCGGCGAGGGCGCCGCCCATCGCGGGGATCATGGCGAAGGCGAACCCGACCCCGGCGATCGTCGTCCACAGGGCCGTGAACCCGTACCCGGAGCCGGTGGTGGTGCGCGCCCCGAGGAACCCGGCGAAGGCGAGGACGACGAGCGCGACGCAGATCACCGACCGCGCCCCGAAGCGGCTGACGAGCGGCTGCGCGAGCTTGGCGGCGACCAGCGTCCCGGCCATCAGCGGGATCGTCCGCAGTCCGGTGCCGAGGGCGTCGATGCCGCGTACGGCTTGCAGGTACTGCGGCAGCAGGAACATCAGGCCCGCGAGGACGAACATGCCGAGGGTCGCCACGAGCGTGGGGGTGAGGAAGCCGCGGCGGGCGAGGAGTGCGAGGTCGAGCATGGGGCGCGGGCTGCGGCGCTCGCGCAGGACCAGGGCGCCGAGCAGGGCGAGGGCCGCGCCGAACCCGCCGAGGACGGCGGGGTCGGTCCAGCCCTTCGCCGGGCCCTCGATGATCGTGTGGATCAGGACGCCGAGGCCGACGGCGGTGAGCAGGGTGGAGAGGAGGTCGACCCTGGGGGCGGCCGGGTCCTTGGTCTCCGGCAGGAGGAACAGACAGGCGGTGATGCCGATGGCGACCATCGGCACGTTGACGGCGAAGACGGCGCCCCACCAGAAGTGGTTCAGCAGCCAGCCGCCGAGGATCGGTCCGAGGGGCATGCCGAGCGCGGACGCGGCCGAGATCATCCCGAGGGCCTTCGTCTGCTCGTCCCTGGGGAAGAGCGAGGGCAGGACGGACAGGGCGAGCGGCATGACGAGGGCGCCGCCGACCCCCATCAGGGCGCGGGCCGCGATCACCCAGGTGACGTCGGAGGCGAACGCGCCCACGACGGAGGCGGCGAGGAACACGCCGAGACCGATGATCAGTACCCGGCGCCGCCCGAAGCGGTCGCCGAGGAGGCCCGCGGGGAGCATCAGCGCCGCGAACACGACGACGTACGCGTCCGCCATCCATTGCTGCTGGCCGGTGGTGGCGCCGAGGTCCGCGGTGATCGTCGGGAGTGCCACGTTCAGGATCGTCATGTCGAAACCGAGGACGAGCAAGCTCGCGACCAGGGCCGCGAGGGCCCACCAGCGCCGGGGATCGAGGCCCGGCTCCACTTGGCGAGTGAGAGTAACCATGAAATGAGAGTAGCTGTCACTTCATGGTTAGTGTCAATCGGTTGTGTCATTCATTTGTGTGCGGGCATGAAAAATGGCCGCGGCTCACGAGCCACGGCCAGGGGAGGGAGAGGGGTGGGAGCGTCAGGCGTGCTGGTAGGCGACCAGGGAGATGCCGACGTAGTGCACGATGAACGCCGCGAGGGTCAGGGAGTGGAAGACCTCGTGGAAGCCGAAGTAGCGGGGCGAGGGGTTCGGCCGCTTGAGGCCGTAGATGATGCCGCCGGCGCTGTAGAGCAGGCCGCCCACGACCACCAGGACCAGCACCGCGACACCGCCGGTCCGCATGAAGTCGGGCAGGAAGAAGACCGCCGCCCAGCCCATCGCGATGTAGCAGGGGGTGTAGAGCCAGCGCGGGGCGCCGACCCAGAAGACGCGGAAGGCGATGCCCGCGGCGGCTGCCACCCAGATGCCCCACAGCAGGGCTTCGCCCTTGGAGTCGGGCAGCAGCAGCATGGTCAGCGGCGTGTAGGTGCCCGCGATGATCAGGAAGATGTTCGCGTGGTCGAGGCGGCGCAGGACGCCGTCCGCCCGCGGGCCCCAGTTGCCCCGGTGGTAGAGAGCGCTCACACCGAACAGCAGGCAGGCCGTCAGCGTGTAGATGCCGCAGGCGACGCGCCCGCGCGCCGAGTCGGCGAGAGCCGTGAGGAAGAGCCCGGCGATGATCACGGCGGGGAACATGCCCGCGTGCAGCCAGCCGCGCAGTCTCGGCTTCAGCAAGGAAGTCTCTGGGGTGGGGAGTTCATGCTGCTCTGCGGCGACGCTCATGGCCTTCATCGTACCTACGGGTCCGTATGCGGTGGATGGGGACAAGGGCAGTTGTCACAGGGGGTTAACCCGAAGTCCTGATCGATAAGCCCCTGGGGGCGAGTGGCGATGCTCACGTCGCTCAAGTGTGAAGCCCCCTGGACAGATGGGCGAAACGGTCGGATGATCAAATGAGTGAGGTCGGCACCGGATGAGCGCCCGCCGGAATCCAGCTCCTGGAGCCCGGTGGAACGGGAGGCGCAGCGTCCGGGTCGAGGCCCCCACGGGGCAACCAACACAACACCTTCTTTTAGGAGCGATCGTGGCGCGCGACATCGCGGCTCCCCCCTCCCGGACCGACACGGCCCCTGTTCTCCCCCTCCCGACCGACCACCAGGAACTGATCTCCTGGGTCAACGAGATCGCCGAACTGACACAGCCGGACAGCGTGGTCTGGTGCGACGGCTCCGAGGCCGAGTACGAGCGGCTCGCCGAGGAACTGGTCGCCAAGGGAACGTTCAGGAAGCTCGACCCGATCAAGCGCCCCAACTCCTACTACGCCGCCTCCGACCCGACCGATGTCGCGCGGGTCGAGGACCGGACGTTCATCTGCTCCGAGAAGGAGGAGGACGCGGGCCCGACCAACCACTGGAAGGCCCCCGCCGAGATGCGGGAGATCTTCCGGGGCAACGAGGGCAACGGGGGGATCTTCCGCGGCTCCATGCGCGGTCGCACCATGTACGTCGTCCCCTTCTGCATGGGCCCGCTCGGCTCGCCGCTGTCCGCGATCGGCGTCGAGATCACCGATTCGGCCTACGTCGCCGTCTCCATGCGCACGATGACCCGGATGGGGCAGCCGGTCCTGGACGAGCTGGGCAGCGACGGCTTCTTCGTGAAGGCCGTGCACACCCTCGGCGCCCCGCTCGCCGAGGGCGAGGCGGACGTGCCGTGGCCGTGCAACTCCACGAAGTACATCTCGCACTTCCCCGAGAGCCGCGAGATCTGGTCGTACGGCTCCGGGTACGGCGGCAACGCCCTGCTCGGCAAGAAGTGCTACGCGCTGCGCATCGCCTCGGTGATGGCGCGCGACGAGGGCTGGCTCGCCGAGCACATGCTGATCCTCAAGCTCACCCCGCCGCAGGGCGAGTCGAAGTACGTCGCCGCGGCCTTCCCGTCCGCGTGCGGCAAGACCAACCTCGCGATGCTGGAGCCCACGATCTCCGGCTGGACGGTCGAGACGATCGGCGACGACATCGCCTGGATGCGGTTCGGCGAGGACGGCCGGCTCTACGCGATCAACCCCGAGGCCGGTTTCTTCGGCGTCGCGCCCGGCACCGGTGAGCACACCAACGCCAACGCGATGAAGACGCTGTGGGGCAACTCGGTCTTCACGAACGTCGCGCTCACCGACGACAACGACGTCTGGTGGGAGGGCATGACGGAGGAGACCCCGGCCCACCTCACGGACTGGAAGGGCAACGACTGGACGCCCGAGTCCGGCGTCCCGGCCGCTCACCCGAACGCCCGCTTCACCACCCCCGCCGCGCAGTGCCCGATCATCGCGCCCGAGTGGGAGGACCCCAAGGGCGTACCGATCTCGGCGATCCTGTTCGGCGGGCGGCGCGCGTCCGCCGTGCCGCTGGTGACGGAGTCCTTCGACTGGAACCACGGCGTCTTCCTCGGCGCCAACGTGGCCTCGGAGAAGACCGCCGCCGCCGAGGGCAAGGTCGGTGAGCTGCGCCGCGACCCGTTCGCGATGCTGCCGTTCTGCGGCTACAACATGGGCGACTACATGGCCCACTGGGTGAAGGTGGCAAAGGGCAGGAACGCCGCCGAGCTCCCCAAGATCTACTACGTCAACTGGTTCCGCAAGGACGCGGACGGGCGCTTCGTGTGGCCCGGATTCGGCGAGAACAGCCGTGTCCTGAAGTGGATCGTGGACCGCCTCGACGGCCGGGCGGAAGGTGTCGAGACCCCGATCGGCATTCTTCCGGCCAAGGGCTCCTTGGACACGGACGGCCTGGATCTCTCCGAGGCCGACCTGGAGTTCCTGCTCACCGTCGACAAGGAGGTCTGGCGCGAGGAGGCGGCGCTGGTACCCGAGCACCTCAACACCTTCGGCGATCACACGCCGAAGGAGCTGTGGGACGAGTACCGCAAACTGGTGCAGCGCCTCGGCTAGCTCAGACCTGAATCGGGCCCCCGCACAATGGCGTGCGGGGGCCGATTCGCGTTCTCAGGCGGCGACCAGGCGGCCCGCGTCGGCGTGGTACTCCATGCGCCGGGCGGCCAGGATGGCGGCGCTCGTGTCCGCGCGGGACGCGGCGACGACCAGCGCCCGTCCGGCGAGGGCGTGCGCCCGCTGGTGCAGGGCGGCGACGTGCGGCTCGTGGACCGCGGCGGCCACGGACGAGCGGACCGGCGCGTGACCGCCCCGGAGGCGGGCGATCTGCGCGGCCAGCTCGCTCGCGGCGTCGTCGAGGTCCGGGTCCGCGGTGGCCGGCCGGAGCTCGTCGGTCAGGGCGAGCAGCGCGGACAGGTGTCCGGCGAGCTGGATGTCCAGCTCCTCCTCGCGGGAGCGGTGCGGGAAATCGCTGTCGGCCACCATCGTGTGGACCGACTTGGTGCGGATCGGCTCGTACATGGAGGCCTCCAGGAAACCGGGACAACCGGACAGGCGATTGATTTGGCCTCCATCGTACCTTAGAACGTGTCTAAGTTAGAACCTGTCCAAAGTAGCGCCGTCCGACGGGGGCCCCGCGCGATCACGGCTGGCTGTATCCGTCCAGGAAGTTCCCGATCCGGGTCATCGCCTCGGTGAGCTGCCGCGTCGAGGGCAGGGTCACGACCCGGAAGTGGTCCGGCTCGGGCCAGTTGAAGCCGGTGCCCTGCACGACCATGATCTTCTCCGCGCGCAGCAGGTCCAGCACCATCTGCCGGTCGTCCTTGATCTTGAAGACCTTGGGGTCCAGGCGCGGGAAGAGGTAGAGCGCGCCCTTGGGCTTGACGCAGGTGACGCCCGGGATCTGGGTGAGCAGGTCGTACGCGGCGTCGCTCTGCTCCTTCAGGCGGCCACCGGGCAGCACCAGGTCCGTGACCGTCTGGCGCCCGGTGAGCGCCGCGACCACTCCGTGCTGGCCCGGCATGTTCGCGCACAGGCGCATGTTCGCGAGGATCGTCAGGCCCTCGATGTAGGACGCGGCGTGCGCGCGCGGACCGGAAATCGCCATCCAGCCGACGCGGTAACCGGCCACCCGGTACGCCTTCGACATGCCGTTGAAGGTGAGGGTGAGCAGATCGGGGGCGATGGCGGCGGTCGGGGTGTGCGTCGCGTCGTCGTAGAGGATCTTGTCGTAGATCTCGTCGGAGCAGACGAGCAGATTGTGGCGGCGGGCGATGTCGGTGAGGCCGCGCAGCATCTCGTCGCTGTACACGGCGCCCGTGGGGTTGTTGGGGTTGATGATGACGAGCGCCTTGGTGCGGTCGGTCACCTTGCGCTCGATGTCGGCGAGGTCCGGCATCCAGTCCGACTGCTCGTCGCAGCGGTAGTGCACGGCGGTGCCCCCGGAGAGCGAGACCGCGGCGGTCCACAGCGGGTAGTCGGGGGCGGGGACGAGTACTTCGTCGCCGTCGTCCAGCAGACCCTGCATGGCCATGACGATCAGCTCGGAGACGCCGTTGCCGATGAAGACGTGTTCGACGTCCGTCTCCACGCCCAGGGTCTGGTAGTGCATCATCACCGCGCGGCGGGCGGCGAGCAGCCCCTTGGCGTCGCCGTAGCCGTGGGCGTCGCCGAGGTTGCGGAGGATGTCCTCCAGGATCTCCGGGGGGCACTCGAAACCGAACGCCGCCGGGTTGCCCGTGTTCAGCTTCAGGATCCGGTGGCCCGCCGCTTCCAGCCGCATCGCCTCCTCGAGCACCGGGCCCCGGATCTCGTAGCAGACGTTGGAGAGCTTGGTCGACTGGATGAGCTGCATGCCCCGACCTTACGGCCGGGCTCCGGGGTGCCGCGCTCCGTTTGTCCGGGTGAGATGGGCCACTGAGGGGTGCGGGAGCACCGCATTCGAGCGTTTGTTCTATTCATTGGGTACGGTGGGACCATGCTTCAGGGATCCCTCTTCGACCAGACCGAGGAGACCGCGCTCGGCGACCTCGCCGGACTGCGGCGCACCGTGCTCGGCTCCGGGGCCTGGATCGACGTCCTCCCCGGCTGGCTGAGCGGCGCCGACGCGCTCTTCGAACACCTCGCCGCGAACGTTCCGTGGCGGGCGGAGCGGCGCCAGATGTACGAGCGCGTCGTCGACGTGCCGCGGCTCCTGAAGTTCTACCGGGCGGCCGAGGACTGGCCGCACCCCGTGCTCGCCGCCGCCCGCGACGCGCTCTGCGCGCACTACGCCGAGGAGCTGGGCGAGCCCTTCACCACGGCCGGGCTCTGCTTCTACCGCGACGGCCGGGACAGTGTCGCCTGGCACGGGGACCGGATCGGGCGCGGCGACCGCGAGGACACCATGGTCGCCATCGTGTCGGTCGGCGCCCCGCGCGATCTGGTGCTGCGCCCGCTGGGCGGCGGCGCCCCGACCGTGCGCAGGCCGCTGGGGCACGGCGACCTCATCGTGATGGGCGGCTCCTGCCAGCGGACCTGGGAGCACGCGATCCCCAAGTCGGCGCGGGCGACCGGGCCCCGCATCAGCATCCAGTTCCGGCCGCACGGCGTGCGCTGACTCTCGAAGACAGGCTCTCAGGCCGTCCGGCGTACCGACTTCCCCGCGAGCACGTCCGTGCGGCGGCCGTCCTCGATGACGAAGCGGCCGTCGATGAGGACGTGCGGGATACCCACCGGCAGGGTGCGCGGCGCCTCGAACGTCGACCCCGCCGCCACCGTCTCCGGGTCGAACAGGACCAGGTCGGCGCGGTGGCCCTCCCGGATCAGGCCGCGGTCGGGCAGCCGCAGCCGCGCGGCGGGCCGGGACGTGAGGTGCGCGACCGTCTCCTCCAGCGACATGACACCGAGGTCACGGGCGTAGTGGCCCAGGTAGTGCGGGAACGTGCCGTACGCCCGCGGATGCGGCTTGGCCCCCTGGAGGATGCCGTCGCTGCCGCCGGTGTGCACCGGGTGCCGCATGATCGTCCGGACGTTCTCCTCGTGCCCGACGTGCTGGAGGATCGTCGAGCCCAGCTTGTCGTCGAGGAGCAGTCGGCGCGCCGTGACCCAGGGCGCCTCACCGCGCTCGGCGGCGGCCCCGGCGACCGTCCGGCCGACGTACGCGGCGAGCGCCGGGTCGCTGACGCCCGAGATCTCGATGGTGTCCCACTCCATCGGCACGCCGTGGCAGCCGTCGGAGCCGATCTCCTCGACGTGGTGGCGGACGCGCTCGGCGGTCTCCTCGTCCCGCAGCCGCGCGAGGGTGGCGTCGGGGCCGCCCTCGTTGGCCCAACTGGGCAGCATCGCCACGAGCGTCGTCGCGCCCGGGGTGTACGGGTACGTGTCGAGGCTGATGTCCGCGCCGCCCGCGATCGCCTCGTCGATGAGGGCGAGCAGGTCGGCGCCCTTGCCCTTGTTCACGCCGAAGTTCATGGTGGCGTGCGCGAGATGCAGGGAGCAGCCCGCGGTCCGGGTCAGGTCGACCATCTCCCGGTACGCGTCCAGGGCGCCGGCCCCGTAGCTGCGGTGATGCGGGCAGTAGTAGCCGTCGTACGCGGCCACCACCCGGCACAGCTCCGTGAGTTCGGCGTCCTTGGCGTACATGCCGGGCGTGTACGTGAGCCCCGACGACATGCCGACGGCGCCCTGCTCCATGCCCTCCGCGACGAGGCGCCGCATGTGGTCGAGCTCGGCGTCGGTGGCGTCGCGGTCGTCCCAGCCGACCGCGTACATCCGGACCGTCCCCTGCGGGATCAGGTAGGCGGCGTTGACCGCGACGCCCCGGTCGAGGCGGTCCAGGTACTCGCCGACGGTGCGCCAGTCGAAGTCGACGGACGTGTCGCCGGGCGCGCCGCCGTTCCAGCCGGTGATGGTGCGGCGGACCTCGGCGAGGGTGCGGTCGTCGACGGGCGCGTAGGACAGGCCGTCCTGGCCGAGGACTTCGAGGGTGACGCCCTGGGCGGCCTTCGCGCTGTGGTCCGGGTCGCGGAGCAGGGCGAGGTCGCTGTGGGCGTGCATGTCGATGAAGCCGGGCGCCACCGCGAGCCCCGAACCGTCCAGAGTGCGGGCCCCCGTGGGCCGCGGGCCCTCTCCCGGGCGCCTGATCTCCGCGATCCGGCCCTCCCTGACCGCCACGTCCGCGCGGTACGAGGCGCCTCCGGTGCCGTCGATGACGCGGGCGTCCTTGATGACCAGATCCATTGCGGCGTGCCTCTCGGGGTGGGGACGGGTTCTCGTCGGGGGAGCGCGGGGGTCGGGGGAGCGCAGGGCTCAGAAGAACGTCCGGACGTACTCCACGACCGTCCCGTCCTCCTCCACCACCGGGATCAACTGCCACTTGTCGAACGACGTGCAGGGATGCGACAGGCCCATCCCGAGCCAGTCGCCGACCTCCAGATCGGTGCCGGGCTCCGTGCGCACCCACCCGTGCTGGTCCGAGAGCCCCGTCACCGCGACCCCGGCCGCCTCGCGCACCGCGCCCGTCCGCGCCGCCCGCACGACCTGCGCCTCGGGCAGGTCGATGTCGTAGGCGGCGTCGCGCTTGCCCGCGTTGGTGAACGCCTGCTCCGGTGTCGGCCGCGACACCACCTGCGCCCACAGCCGGAACGCCGGGTGCAGCGCGCCCTCCTCCGGGACCCGGTTGAACGGCGTCATGTGCCGGTAGTGCCCGTCGTCGTGCGACACGTACGCACCCGAGCGCAGCAACTTCAGGACGGGCGCGCCCAGCGCGGGGATCTCCGTGAACACGTCGGCCACCGCGTCGAACCACGCACTGCCGCCCGCGCTCACCACGATCTCGTCGAGCCCGGCGAACCGCCCGGCCTTGTCGAACTCGGCCGCGAGCGCGACCAGGCGGCGCAGCCAGGCGCGGACCCGCTCGCCGTCCGCCTCCGGCACCTCGCCCTCGTACCCGGCGACCCCCACGAGCCGCAGCGCCACCGCGTCGGCCACCGCGTCGGCCACGGCCGCGCACTCCGCCTCCGTACGGGCGCCCGTGCGCGCGCCCTCACCCGCGCCCAGCTCCACGACCACGTCGACGGGGCGGGTGGCGCCCGCCGCGCGCAGGGCGGCGTCCATCAGCTCGACGCCGCGCACGGAATCGACGTAGCAGACGAAGCGGAAGGAGGGGTCGGCGGTCAGTTCGCCCGCCAGCCAGGTCAGCGCCGCCGCGTCGACGAGTTCATTGGCCAGGAAGATCCGCTCGATGCCGAACTCCCGCGCCACGCGCACCTGGTGGGGCACGGCGAGGGTGATGCCCCACGCGCCGTGCTCGATCTGCCGCCGAAAGAGCTGGGGAGCCATCGACGTCTTGCCGTGCGGCGCGAAGGCGAGCCCGTGCCGGGTGGCGTACGTCTCCATCAGCGCGAGGTTGTGCTCCAGGCGCTCGGCGGAGAGGGCGAGGACCGGGGTGGTGAAGCCGTCCGTGAAGAGGTTCAGGCGGCGCTCGGCCAGCTCGGCGACCGTGAGGCCGTCCGCCTGGGGCGGCAGGCCCTTGAACCGGAAGTCCACGCGCTCCCGCGCCAGCTCCTCCAGGCGTGCGGCGTTCTTGGCGGTCACGGTGCCTCCTCCGGGCGGGCCGTTGCGATATGTGCAACGGCCATTGCGTATGTCGCTTACTGCTGTCTAACATCCGAGCCAACGCCGGGTCAACGGAGCCGTTGGCCCTCCAGCCGTGAGGAGACCCGCCCCCCGTGACCGTCACCGGACCCGCAGCCCCGCACAGCGCATCCGACGGCGTCGTCCCCGACGTCGTCGCGCTCGGCGAGTCCATGGTCACGTTCGTCCCCTCCGTACCCGGACGCCTCGCCGACGTGCCCTCCTTCGAACGCGGCATCGGCGGCGCCGAGTCCAACCTGGCCTGCGTCCTCGCCGCCGCCGGACACCGCGCCCGCTGGATCAGCCGCGTCGGCGCCGACGGCTTCGGCGACCACCTCGTCGAGGCCGTCGGCGCGTACGGCGTCGACGTCTCCGGCGTGCGCCGCGACCCCACCCGCCCCACCGGCATCTACTTCCGCACCGCGGGCGACCGGGCCACCGACGCCCACGAGGTCGCCTACTACCGCGCCGGGTCCGCCGCCTCCGCCATGTCCCCCGCCACCATGGACCTGGACGCGCTGCGCGCCGGCCGCATCCTGCACCTGTCCGGCATCACCGCCGCCCTCTCCGCGGACTGCCTCACCCTTCTCCGTACGCTCATGGAGACGCCCCGCGCCGACGACGGCCCCCTCGTCTCCTTCGACGTCAACCACCGCCCGAACCTGTGGGCCGCACCCGGCGACGCCCGCATCCTGCTCGACCTCGCCCGCCACGCCGGCCTCGTCTTCGTCGGCGAGGACGAGGCCGAGGACGCCTTCGGCATCACCGGCGGCCCCGACGCGATCCGCGCCGCCCTGCCCGAGCCGGACCTCCTCGTCGTCAAGCGCGGCCCCGACGGCGCCGTCGCCTACGACCGCGACGGCGGCCGGCACACCGAACCCGCCCCGCGCGTCGACGTCGTCGCCGCCGTCGGCGCGGGCGACGCCTTCGCCGCCGGATTCCTCTCCGCGACCCTGCGCGGCCTGCCCACCGCCGCCCGCCTGCGCCACGGCCACCTCTGGGCCGCCGCCGCCCTCACCGCCCCCGGCGACCTCGCCGTCCCCCCGGGCCGCGCCCACGCCGACCGCCTGGCCGCACTCGACAGCACCGCGTGGGAGACACTGCACCTCGGCCCCGGGTGGACCACCGCCCCCCATGAGGCCGCCGAGGAGGTACGTACGCCATGAGCCAGACCGTCGACCGCGCGCTCAGCATCCTGCCGCTGCTCGCCGAGGGACCCGCGGACCTGGGCCAGGTCGCCGACCGGCTCGGCGTCCACAAGTCCACCGCCCTGCGCCTGCTGCGCACCCTGCACGAACACGGCCTGGTCCACCGCCAGTCCGACCAGCGCTACCGGCTCGGCGCGCGCCTTTTCGCGCTCGCCCAGGAAGCCGTCGAGAACCTCGACGTCCGCGAGATCGCCCACCCCCACCTCGTCGCCCTCAACGAGAAGTGCGGCCACACCGTGCACCTCGCCGTCTACGAGGAGCAGGAAGTCCTCTACATCGACAAGGTGGAGAGCCGCTACCCCGTGCGCATGTACTCGCGCATCGGCAAACCGGTCGCCATCACGGTCGCCGCCGTCGCCAAACTGCTCCTCGCCGACCTGCCCGAGGCCGAGCGCCGCGCCGTCGCCGAGAAGCTCGACTACCCCCTGTACACGTCCCGTTCGACCCCCAACGCCGCCGCTTTCCTGCGGGAGCTGGAGAAAGTGGGCGAACAGGGCTGGGCCACCGACCTCGGTGGCCACGAGGAGTCCATCAACTGCGTCGGGGCCCCCGTCCGCGGCGCCGACGGCCGCGTCGTCGCCGCCATGTCCGTCTCCGCGCCGAACGTCGTCGTCACGGCCGAGGAACTCCTCACCCTGCTCCCGCTGGTGCGCCGCACGGCGGAAGCCATCAGCCGGGACTACTCAGGCACGAGCCCCGGTAACACCCCCCAGAAGGAAGCAAGTTCACGATGACCGAGAAGATCGCGCTCACCCCCGCCACGCACACCACGCCGCCCGCGAAGTTCTCCCACGGCGTCAAGAAGGGCAACATCCTCCAGGTCGCCGGGCAGGTCGGCTTCCTCCCCGCCGAGGAGGGCAAGGCCCCCACCCCCGCCGGACCGACCCTGCGCGAACAGACCCTCCAGACCTTCGCCAACGTCAAGGCGATCCTCGAAGAGGGCGGCGCCACCTGGGACGACGTCATGATGATGCGCGTCTACCTCACGGACGTCGACCACTTCGCCGAGATGAACCAGATCTACAACGAGTACTTCGAGGAGCAGGGCCTCACCGCCCCCGCCGCCGCCCGCACCACGGTCTACGTCGGACTTCCCGCGGGCCTGCTCATCGAGATCGACGCGCTCGCCGTCCTGAGCTGAGCATCTTCCCGAACCCCGTACGTCGTCACGGTGCGGCGCGCCCCAGCGGTGTGCCGCACCGCGATCCCCCCTGCCCAGAAACATTCATGCTCTTACGAGGTCCCCCATGCACCCCATATCCACCGCGGCCCCGCTCGCGGCCGCCACCGAGCCGCCACCTCACACCGGCGGCATCCTCACGATCATCGACGGCACCGCCGGGCTGCTGACGATCGCCGCGCTCGGCATCGTCCTGCTCCTCTTCCTGATCATCAAGGCGCGGCTCCAGCCCTTCGTGGCGCTCCTCGCGGTCTCCCTCGCGGTCGGCCTCGGCGCGGGCCTGTCCGTCACCGAACTCTTCGGCACCGTCCAGAAGTCCGACGCCGTCTCCACCATCGAGGCCGGCATGGGCGGCACCCTCGGCCACGTGGCCATCATCATCGGACTCGGGACCATGCTCGGCGCGGTCCTCGAAGTCTCCGGCGGCGCCGAGGTACTGGCCACCCGCCTCCTGAACCTCTTCGGCGAGAAGCGCGCCCCGCTCGCCATGGGCCTCACCGGCCTGATCTTCGGCATCCCCGTCTTCTTCGACGTCGGCATCTTCGTCCTCGCCCCGATCGTCTACGCGGCGGCCAAGCGCGGCGGCAAGTCGATCGTCCTCTACTGCATGCCGCTCCTCGCCGGCCTGTCGATGACGCACGCCTTCCTGCCCCCGCACCCGGGCCCCGTCGCCGCGGCCGGACTCCTCCACGTCGACCTCGGCTGGGTCATCCTCATGGGCATCGTCTGCGGCATCCCCGCCGTGCTCGCCGCCTGGGGCTGGGCCGCCTGGATCGGCAAGCGGATCTTCGTGCCGGTCCCGCAGGACATGGTCGAGGCCGCCGAGGAGGCCAAGGCCGCCCTCGCGGCCGAACAGCGCGCGTCCGGGGTCACCCCGACCGAGAAGCCGGTCGCGCTCGGCGTCGTCTTCGCCATCATCGGCACCCCGCTCGTCCTGATCCTCCTGGCCACCTTCTCCTCGATCGCCTTCGATCCCTCCACGGGCCGCTCCGTCATCGAGTTCTTCGGCCACCCCTTCGTGGCGCTCACGATCGCGCTGCTCCTCGCCTACTACCTGCTCGGCATCCGGCGCGGCTGGTCCCGCAAGTCCCTGGAGACGGTCTCGACCGCGTCGCTCAAGCCGGTCGGCAACATCCTGCTGGTGGTCGGCGCGGGCGGTGTCTTCGGCGCCGTCCTCAAGGCGAGCGGCATCGCGCAGGCCCTGTCCGACACCTTCGACGACGTCGGCCTGCCCGTCATCGTCCTGGCGTACCTGATCTCGCTGGTGCTCCGCGTCGCCCAGGGCTCGGCGACGGTGGCCATCGTCACCACGGCCGGCATCGTGGCCCCGCTCCTGACCGAGGGTGACTACTCGCAGGCCTTCACCGCCCTCGTCATCATGGCGATCTCGGCGGGCTCCATCTTCGCCTCGCACGTCAACGACGGTGGCTTCTGGATGGTCGCCAAGTACTTCGGCATCACGGAACGCGACACCCTGCGCACGTGGACGGTGCTCGAGTCGGTGCTTTCGGTGGCCGGGTTCGCGGTGGCGGCGGTGGTGAGTCTGTTCGTGTAGGCGTCCGCGGGCATCCGGTTGTCGTCGCGGGGCAGTTGGTGCGGGGCCGGGGGAGGCGCCGCACAGCCTCGTCCGCCATACTTCGGCCCGTGGAGCAGCGTATGGAGAGTCAGAAGGTCCCGCCCGTCACCGGTGCCGGTTTCGACCCGGCGTACGTACCCGGCCTGACGTCTCCCGGAGCGGAGGCGGTCGCCGAGGACGTCAAGGACACGGTCACGGAGCCCGACGAGACGACGGAGGAGGTGACGCGGGAGGAACCGCAGGACGCGAAGCCCGAGCCGGAACCCGCACCGGCAGCGGACGTTGACGGCCCCGCCATGGAGGCGAAGGACCGCCGCGGCTCCATCACCGTCGACGCGACCGGGGTCCGGTTCACGCTCGACGACCAGGAGGCCGACTTCACCTGGGACGAGATCAGCGCGGTCGAGTACGGCACGTCCCGCAAGCGCCTCACGGTGACGGTCCACACGCCCAACAGCCGTTGGTACCCCAACGACGTCGAGGCCCCGGACAAGGCCCGGCTCGCGGAGTGGACCGACCAGTTGGACAAGGCGCTGGACGCGTACTTCGAGGACTGACCCGGCCGGCGCGGGGACGGGCCGAACCGGTGTCCGTCCTGCGCGACCCCTTGCCCATCCGCCTCTTTTACGCACCCTTGGTACTCATGGCGGACACCACGGGCACCAAAGGCAGCACCGGGACCACCGGTTCCGGTGACCACCCCCGCAAGTCCAGTTGGAAGTACATCGGCCCCGGCATCGTCGTCGCCGCGACGGGCGTCGGCGCCGGTGACCTGGTGGCGACGCTGGTGGCGGGCAGCAACTTCGGCTACACCCTGCTCTGGGCCGCGGTCCTCGGCTGCCTGGTCAAGATCAGCCTGGCCGAGGCGGCGGGCCGCTGGCACCTGGCCACCGGCCGCACCCTGTTCGACGGCTGGGCGAGCCTGGGCCGCTGGACGACGTGGTTCTTCGTGATCTACGTAGTGATCTGGGGCTTCGTCTACGGAGCGGCGGCGATGAGTTCGAGCGCGCTCCCGCTCCAGGCGCTCTTCCCGGACGTGTTCCCGGCGGACTGGTCGATCAAGCCGTGGGCGATCCTCTGCGGCCTCGTCGGCCTGGTCTTCGTCTGGTTCAACAAGTACGACGTCTTCGAGAAGGTCATGACGGTCCTGGTGGGCGTCATGTTCGTGGTGACGGTCTACTTGGCGGTCCGAGTGACCCCGAACCTGGGCGACGCGTTCGCGGGCCTTCTCCCCGTGCTGCCCGACGAGGAGGACTCGATCCTCAACACCCTCGGCCTGATCGGCGGCGTGGGCGGCACCATCACCCTTGCCGCGTACGGCTACTGGGTCAACGCGAAGGGCTGGACGAACACGTCCTGGATGAAGGTGATGCGCCTTGACAACCGGGTCGCGTACATCACGACGGGCGTGTTCGTCGTAGCCATGCTGTTCGTGGGAGCGGAACTCCTGCACGCCTCCCACACGGCGATCGCGAGCGGCGACAAGGGCCTCCTGGACCTGACGCGCATCCTGGAAACCGAATACGGCACGGCGACGGCGAAACTCTTCCTGATCGGCTTCTTCGCCACGTCCTTCACGTCCCTCATCGGCGTCTGGCACGGCGTGAGTCTGATGTTCGCGGACTTCGTGGAGCGGTACCGCGCGGCGCGGGTCACGGGCGAGGAGGTGGCCCGGGGCGACCGCGAACGAGGCTGGCCCTTCCGCGTCTACTTGCTCTGGCTGACCTTCCCCCCGATCATCCTCCTCTTCCAGGGCCAGCCGTTCCGCCTGGTGATTCTGTACGGAGTGCTGGGCGCGGCGTTCATGCCCTTCCTGGCACTGACGCTGATCTGGCTCCTCAACACGCCCCGGACGCCGCGGGAGTGGCGGAACGGGTGGCTGAGCAACGGGATGCTGGTGATCGCGGGGTTGCTGTTCGTGGTGCTGTGCGTGAAGCAGGTGTGGGATCAGCCTTGGTCGGAGTTCTTCTGAGGCCAGGACGCTATGCGGAGGATCGAGGAACTCGACGTGTTGGCAGCGCATCGCGCGAGCCTGCCCGGAAGCTCTCTCCCTGGGAGGGGCCGGGCTCGCGTTCAGGGAGACGAGCCACCCGCTGCCCGCCTGTGGGTGGTGCTGCCGCGGCACAGTGCTGATGCCTGCGGGCGGTCGCGTCCGCGGGCGGCGAGGGCTACTTGAACGGGATGTTCAGCCACGGGCTCCCCGGGTCCTGCGTGAGGATGCGGTGGGCCAAGACCATTTCCTCGTACCACGTGCCGAACTCCTCGTCGTCGAAGTGGAGGCAGCGGCCGAGGGCGTACGCGGCGGAGAAGTCCTCCCAGGAGCGGTAGGAGCGGGCGGCGGCCGCGGCGGCGGCGCGGACCGCGGACTCGGCCTCTTCGAGGGTGCCGTAGCGGGCGGCGAGGCCCCAGCGGGCCATGTTGGGGGCGCGCCCCAGGTCCCAGGCGTCGACGGAGGTGACGTAGCGGCCCTCGGCGAGGAGGCCGTCGGCGCGCATGCGGGCCTCGTAGCGGGTGATGCGGCCGATCAGGCGGTGGACGCCGTCGATCTGGGCGGCGATCTCGTCGGCGGGGCGTGGCGGCACGGTCGTCACGCCGGTCTCCGAGAGGACCGTGTGGGCTTCGGCGCGGGACCTGATCACCTTGCTCACGGCCTGTTTCCAGTAGCCCGTGTCGACGTAACCGCCGAAGTCGCGGGCGATGCTGTGGCGGAGGTCGAGCGCGAACTCCCAGACGGAGCTGCGTTGTTCGGTGGCGAGGAGCTGGTGGACCCGGTCCAGCCAGTCCTGGCGGCTGGTGACGTCCCACCATTCGCGCAGCCGTCGGCGCTCGGTCTGGTAGCCCTCGCCGTGGTGGGCCATGGTGTTCCAGTACTCGCCGTTGGTGACCGACAGCAGCGCGCCGAGGGCCAGGCCGTGGGCGACGGGGCCGTGCAGCGCGCCGCCGACGTGCAGGGCGCGCAGGCACATCTTGAACCGGGGGGTCCCCGCGCGGGCGGCGGCCTGCGTCCACGCCGTGTTGTGCGGGGGCAGGGGCGGCAGGACCGCCTCGCAGGGTGTGCCCGGGTTGATCACGAGGGCCGGGGGATTGGGGCCGGTGGCCCAGGACGCGGTGGCGAACCAGTTGAGGCCCGCCCATTCGAAGCGGTGGTGCGGGTCCGGGGCGGGGAGCATCCCGGTCGTGTACAGGTGGAGCCACTGGCCGCCCGTGCGCGGGTCACGATGGAACAGCGGGTAGATCGACTCGGACTCGTCCGCCTTGTCGGGGCGCAGTTCCATGTACAACTCGACCGAGGCCAGCGTCTCGTAGTACATGGCCCAGTCGCCCCGCGCCTTCGCCTCGTACAGCGCCCGCTCGACCGGTGAGGGTGCCGTCCAGGCGGGGTGCGGGGGTGCGGGGGCGGGGCCGTCGAAGTCGGCGGGCGGTGGGCCGAAGGTCATGGACGGAAGCGTAGGCAAGGGGGGTGCGGGCAGCGCCGCCGGGGGAGCGGCGGCGCTGCCGGTAGGGGAAGCCGAGGTGCGCGGGGAAGCAGCCGCTGGGCGACAAAGCTGGTCCAGACCAATAGCGATGTCAAGGGTTCGAGCCGATGCTTCCGCGCCAACCCGCGCCGAGCCGATCGTGAACAGTGCGAAGTGGGGTGTTGCCGAGCGTCCGCGTGGATATGGTGCTCAGGCAGGAACTGCTTCTGGCAGGAACACTGCGGTGTCTGGGAGAGCACAGAGCGACCGGGGGGTTCACGCGTGCCGACCGCCATAGCCGTGACCGACCCCGACCTGGTGCTCGCCTCGCCCGACCGGCACACGCCGACCGCCGTCGTGCTGCCCCTGGGCGGAGCGAGGGACGCGAGTCCGCTGGACCGCGTGATCGGGGACGTACACACACTGATCGAGCAGCATGGATATGTGATCGTGCTGTGTCCGCAGTCCGTTCCTGACGCGGTCGTCCACCGGCTGTATGCCGTCCGGTCCGTGCTCGAAAGCGACCGGATCGCCATTCTGCGGCCGGAACTGCCACCGCTCGGAGTAGCCGTACTGGCGCTGCAACTACGCCAGTTGTCCATCTGCGACTTCAGCCCCGGAGTGCTCGCGTCCGCCGGACGGCTGCTCGCCCACTACGTCCACGCGGGCGCCCTCCTCGGCTCCGTCGCCAAGCTCGACCGCGTCCCCGTCACCCTCAAGGCGCACGCCAGATCGTGGTCGCCGGGCGCCCAGTTCGCGGTCGTGGCCTCGCCGCAACCGCAACTGCTGCGCGTCACCGGCTCCGAGACGCCGAGCGGCCCCTCCTTCGGCACGCGGATGTTCTACGCCGCCGGACAGCAGCCCACCGACTGGGTCACCGGCACCCTCGCCCCGGCGTGGCGGGTGACCAGCGCCACCGAGACACCGCTGCCCGCCGAGTCACCGCGCTGGTGGGCCACGGCCAAGGGCGGCGGCCCCGGCCGGATCGTCGAGTTCGCCGCGGCCATCCCCGACATCTCCGTCCTCTACCAGCTCGTGTCGTCCGTACGGCGCGAGGAGTGCCACTGGTGCGGACTCGAACTCATCGGTGACCGCTGCGGGTTCTGCTCCGCGCCCCTGGCCACCGGCGCCCCACCCGAGCGCGCGGGCGGCGGCCGGTCCGCACTGGCCCCCGCGGCCGGCTCGGGCCGGACCGCGCTGCCCCGCGCCGGCCACGATTGACCGCCACCGAAGCGAAAACCGCCCGTCGTCGCCTACCCACGAGGTTGCCCGGTCCATGAACTCACGTCAGCGCCGCGGCGTCATCCTGCTGGTCGTCTCGGCCTTGTGCGCCCTCGGCGCGTTCGCCGGGGTGCTGTCCGTGATCCGTGACGTGAACTCCAAGGTCGGGCCCGAGGTGGTCGCCTACCGCCTGAAACAGGACGTGGCGCCTTACAAGGAGCTGACGGACGACCAGTTCGAGAAGGTGGAGATGCCCGAGCGGTGGCTGTCGAGGACGGCCGTCACCCAGCTCCGCCAGATCCGCGGCAAGATCGCCGTCACCCGCCTGCGGAAGGGCTCCCTGCTCCAGACCGACATGATCGTGGCCCGGCCGCGACTGGAGGCGGGCCAGCAGGAGATCGCCATCATGATCGACGCGGAGACCGGCGTCGCGGGCAAGATCGACCCGGGCTCCAAGGTCAACATCTACGCCACCTTCAAGGCCGAGAACGACAAGCAGCGCGACCGCTCCCAGGTCATCGTCGAGAACGCCGAGGTCATCGACGTGGGCAAGCTGACCCCCATCGACGAGCAGGGCGCGGGCTCCTCCGGCAACAGTGCCGCCCGGCGCCGGGGCGAGGCCGTGCCGATCACCTTCGCCCTCGGCGCCGCCGACGCACAGCGCGTCGCGTACGCCGAATCGTTTGCCACGCACGTACGCCTCGCGCTCGTCGCTCCCGGTGACGACGGGAAGATCGCGCCCGGCGACCGGTCCTACACGCTGGACGAGGACAAGTGATGGCCATCCGAACCCCGGTGACGCAAGCCCCCGCGGCGATCGGGGAGCACGGCCCGGGGCGCACCCCCGCGGCCTGTGGCCCAGCGCCCCAGAAGGGAACGTGCCGATGACGACCCGCATCCTCCCCGCGGCCGGTGACCCGGAAGCGGCCCGCGCCCTGGTCACCCTCCTCTCCCAGCTCCCCGACACCGAACCCGCACCACCCGTCACCGACTCCACCGCGCTGCTCGACACCCTGGCCCGGCTCGCCGCCGAGTCCCTCGACGAGCTGCCCGAGGTCGTCCTCGTACACGAACGGATCGGTCCCGTACCGGCGCTGGACCTCATCCGCGACCTCGTCCTGCGCTTCCCGGCCGTCGGCGTCGTCCTCGCCACTGCCGACACCAGCCCCGCCCTGCTCACCGCCGCGATGGACAGCGGCGCCCGCGGCATCGTCGCGTTCCCGCTCGGCTACGACGCCCTCGCCGAACGCGTCCACGCCGCCGCCTCATGGTCCACCGGCATGCGCCGCCACCTCTCCGGATCCACCGGCGCCGAGCTGCTGCCCGCCGGCGGCGGTGGCCGCGTCGTGGCCGTGGCGGGCGCCAAGGGCGGCGTCGGCACCACCCTCGCCGCCGTCCAACTCGCCCTGGCGGCACGGGCGTCCGGCCGCACCGTCGCCCTTCTCGACCTCGATCTCCAGTCCGGCGACGTCGCCTCCTATCTCGACGTCCAGTTCCGCCGCTCCATCGCCGACCTCGCCGCGATCAATGACATCACCCCCCGCGTCCTCCAGGACGCCGTCTTCACCCACGAGACCGGCATCGACCTCCTCCTCGCCCCCGCCGACGGCGAACGCGGCGAGGAGGTCACCGACCGCGTCGCCCGCCAGGTCGTCCACGCCCTGCGCGCCCGCTACGAGGTCGTGGTCGTCGACTGCGGTACGCAGATGGGCGCGGCGAACGCGGCGGCGGTCGAACTCGCCGACCAGGCCGCCCTGCTGGTGACCCCGGACGTGGTGGCCGTACGCGCCGCCAAGCGCATGGTCAGGCTCTGGGACCGGCTCCAGATCCGCAAGGCCGAGGAGACCCTCACCGTCGTCAACCGGCATGCCCGCTCCGCCGAGATCCAGCCCGCCCTCGTCGAGAAGGTCACCGGCACGAAGACGGCACGTACCTCCGTCCCCGCCGCGTACAAGGAGCTCCAGGCCGCCGTCGACGCGGGCCGCATGCAGGACCTCGACAACCGCTCCACCGTCAAGCAGGCCCTGTGGGCACTGGCCGCCGAACTCGGCCTCGTCGCCGCGCCCGCCCCGGACACGGGTGGCCGCCGCTCCCGCCGCCGCGGCGACAAGGGTGCGGTCACCCTCGAATTCGCCGCCATGTTCCCGCTGGTCCTGGTCGTGATGGCACTGATGTGGCAATGCGTGCTGTACGGCTACACGTACTCCCTGGCCGGGAACGCCGCGGACGAGGCGGCGCGGGCCGCCACCTCCGCCGCCGCCGGGAGCGGGGACGCCGCCGGGGCCTGCCAAGCGGCGGGCGCCTCGCATCTGCCGTCCGCCTGGCAGGGCGCGACGATCGGGTGCGCGGACGACGGGGTGGTCATGAAGGCCACGGTCGAGGTCGATGTGCCGCTGTTCTTCCCCGGCGTCAATCCTGGCTGGTCGGTCAAGGGTGAGGCGGGGGCCGCGTCAGAGGTGGACCAGTGACGGCGCCCGGCCCACGGGGCTCCGCCCCGGACCCCGCTCCTCAATCGCCGGAGGGGCTGGAGAGGCCGGAGGGGCTGAAGCGCACGCGCCCGCGCTATGACGACCGCGGCGTCTCCATCCTGGAGTTCGCCGGGTTCCTCCCCTTCCTCCTGATCATCGGCATGGCCGCGATCCAGCTCGGCCTCGTCGGCTACGGCGCGAACCAGGCGGGCAGCGCCGCACGGGCGGCGGCCCGCGCCGAGTCCCTGCACCAGGGCACGGGCCAGGCGGCGGCGTCCGCGTCGGCGAGCGGCTGGCTGGACCCGGCGGCGTCCGTCGGCGGCGGCGGCAACATCACCGCCACCGTCACCGTCACCGTACCGGCGATCATCCCCCTCTTCGACGGCTGGGACCTGACCCGGCGCGCCACCATGCCGAACGACCAGCGCAGCGAAGGGAGTTGAGGAGAGCGTGAGCCTACGGTCCCGAGTCATCGCCACCACCGGAACCCCGGAGCGGACCGGTACGCCCCCGGACCGCGACGAGGGCCTGATCGCCGTCTACCGCGCCAAACTCCTCGAAGAGATCGACCTCGCCGAGATGTCCTCGCTCCAGGCCGCGGACCGCCGTGTCCGCCTGGAGCGCGTCCTCGGCCACATCATCAGCCGCGAGGGCCCGGTCCTCTCCTCGACCGAGCGGACCCAGCTCATCCGCCGCGTCGTCGACGAGGCGCTCGGCCTCGGCATCCTCGAACCACTCCTCGCCGACGCCTCCATCACCGAGATCATGGTGAACGGCCCGGACGCCATCTTCGTGGAGCGCGCGGGCCGCGTGGAACAACTTCCCATGCGCTTCGCCTCGGCCGAGCAGCTCATGCAGACCATCGAGCGCATCGTCTCCACGGTCAACCGGCGCGTCGACGAGTCCAACCCCATGGTCGACGCCCGCCTGCCCACCGGCGAACGCGTCAACGTGATCATCCCGCCGCTCGCCCTGACCGGCGCCACCCTGACCATCCGCCGCTTCCCGCGCGCGTACAGCCTCACCGAACTCCTCGAACTCGGCTCGCTCGACGAGCACATGCTGATGCTGCTCGCCGCCTTCGTACGGGCCCGCTTCAACGTCATCGTCAGCGGCGGCACCGGCTCCGGAAAGACGACCCTGCTCAACGCCCTCTCCGCGCTCATCCCCTCCCACGAGCGCATCATCACCATCGAGGACTCCGCGGAACTCCAGCTCCAGCAGGACCACGTGATCCGCCTGGAGTCACGGCCCGCCAACGTCGAGGGCAAGGGGCAGGTCACCATCCGCGACCTCGTCCGCAACAGCCTGCGCATGCGCCCCGACCGCATCATCGTCGGCGAGGTCCGCGGCGGCGAGACGCTCGACATGCTGCAAGCGATGTCGACGGGCCACGACGGCTCCCTCGCCACGGTCCACGCCAACACGGCCGAGGACGCCCTCACCCGCCTCCAGACGCTCGGCTCCATGTCGGAGGTCGACGTCCCCTTCGAGGCGCTGCGCGACCAGATCAACTCGGCGGTCGACGTCCTCGTCCAGCTCACCCGGCACGCCGACGGCTCCCGCCGGATCGCCGAGATCGCCCTGCTGGTCTCGCACGGCCGCGAACAGTTCACCATCGCGACGGTGACCCGCTTCGTCGCTCAGCCGTACGTGTCGGGCGCCACGGACGCGGAACGGCGCCGGGTCAACGGCTACTACGAGCACCTGCCGCTGCCGCGCCGCGTCGCGGACCGGCTGTACCTGGCGGGGGAGACGGTCCCGCCGGCGTTCGGGGTCGTCGAGTCCGTCGACGTACGCCACACGAGGGAGGCCACGGGATGAGCCCTACGCGCTCCTGCGGAAAGGGGCCGAGCACATGACGAACCCTGCCCTCATCGCTCTCGGAGCCACGGTCGTGACCTGCGCGCTCGCCGTGGCGGGCGTCCACGTCTACGCCTCCGGGCACGCCCAGCGCCAAGCCCTCGTCGACCGCCTGGACGGCTATCGGGTCGGGGGTCAGGACGGTGCGGCGGGCGGCCGGGCGCGCCGCTTCGGGGCGGTCGACCGCCGCCTGCGCCGCACCCGCCTGGGCCGCGCCGTCCACCTGCGCCTCTCCGCCACGGGCCTGGACCTCACGGCGGGCGAGTTCTCCGTCTACGTGGCCGCGGTCGTCGCGGGGCTGTGGCTGCTCGCGGCGACGACGCTGGCCCCGTTCTTCGGGCCGATCGCGGGGGCGGTGGTGATCTGGGCCGCGGTCATCTTCCTCAACTGGCAGCGCCAGAAGAGGATCGAGGCGTTCATCAACCAGCTCCCGGACGTCGCCCGCCTCCTCGCCAACGCGACCGCGGCCGGACTCGCCCTGCGCACCTCCCTGGCGATGGCGGCGGAGGAGCTGGAAGCCCCGGCGGGCGAGGAGCTGAGCCGGGTCGCCGACCAACTGGCCCTCGGCCGCTCGGTCGACGACGCCCTGGACGAACTCGCGGCCCGCCTGCCCTCCCGCGAACTCATCGTGCTCGTCACCACGCTGGTCCTGGCGAACAAGGCGGGCGGCACGGTCGTCTCCTCCCTGCGCAACCTCACCCAGACCCTGGAGGACAGGAAGGAGACCCGGCGCGAGATCCGCACGATGCTCTCCGAGGTGAACGCGACGGCGTTCACGGTCCCCCTCCTCGGCCTCGGCTCCCTCCTCCTGATCAACTCCTCGAACGAGGGCGCGCTGGCGAAGGTGACCGGCTCCCCCCTCGGCCAGACCCTCATCCTCATCTCCCTCGGCCTGTACGGGATCGGGTTCTTCGTGATCCGGCGCCTGGGAAAGATCGAGGTCTGAGCCATGTCGACAACGGTTGCGGGCCTGCTCCTCGCCCTGCTGGCGGGCGCGGCGGTCCTCGGCGTCCTCACCGGCGTCCGCATGTACCGCGCCGAGGCCAAGATCCCCAGCGACCTCGCCCTCGCCCTCGAAGTGGGCGCCACGCGCGTCTCCACGGCGGGCTCCGCGGTGGACCGCCTCGGCATGCGGTTCGCGCCGCTGGTGCTGCGCCTGATGGGCCCGCGCCGCGTGGACGCCAAACGCCGCAAGATCGACATGGCGGGCAACCCCGGCGGCCTCACCATCGACCGCTACGGCGCCCGCCGAGCCGTCTACGGCCTCTTCGGCATCGTCATGGGCCTGGTCTTCCTCACCAACGGCCGGCCGCTGCTCGCCCTGCTCACCCTCGCCTTCGGCGCGCTGGCGGCCGACGCCCTGATCTGGCAGGCGGTACGCGAACGCAAGGAGGTCATCGACCGCACCCTCCCCGACTTCCTCGACGTCCTCGCCGTCGTCGTCTCGGCGGGCCTCGGCTTCCGCCAGGCCCTGGACCGCGTCGCCGAGAAGTACGAGGGCCCCTGGGCCGACGAACTCCGCATCACCCTGCGCCAGATGGACATGGGCGTCCCGCGCCGCCAGGCCTTCGACGAACTGCGCCGCCGCAACGCCTCCGAGCAGGTCGCCCAGTTCGTCTCGGCGTTGCAGCAGGGCGAGGAGCTCGGCTCACCCATCGCGGACACCCTGATCCAGCTCGCCACCGACATGCGCCGCACCGACGCCCAGAACTCACGCCGCCGCGCCGCCAAGACGATCCCGAAGGCAACGATGGTGACCCTGGTCTTCATGCTCCCCGCCACCATGATCCTGATCGCGACGGGCATGTTCCTCGGCTCCGGAAGCAACTTCGGTTCGATTCTGGGCCGTTGACCCGTTCCTCCACCGCCGCCCAACTGGTTACAGTGTCAAGAAGCACTGCGCAGCAAACGTTGGCTAATGCGAACGCCGGGTCTCGTCCGCCCGGCGATCTCCTTCGAGGGGAGCGGACACGCGATGACGCCCCGGGCAACGCCCCGACAACTTCCGGTCAAGCCAGGCCACTTATCTGGCGAAACCGAGTGCGCAGGGTCGCACTTCGCGTACGTTGCGTGTGTTGTTCTGGTTGCCTTGGAGGGCGTGGCGGAAGGGGGTTCCCGTGATCAAGGACCGAGTGCTCGGAGCGTGGATGGCGTGGACGCGTGCGCTGGACGAGCGGGTGCGGGGGGCGCGGCGGGATGCGGGTGCCGGGTTCGTGGAGTATGCGGGGTTGATGATTCTGATCGCCGGGATCTTCGTGGCCATCGACAGTCTCGGCCTGGACGGGCTGATCTCCGGTGCGGTGCTCGACGCCATCACCAACGTCATCGGCGGCTGACGGCTCCCCGTCTGCGGAGCGACCGTGGATCGACGCTTCCGCTCTACATCTGGATGACGGCGATCCTGCTCTTCGCCGCGTTCGCGTTCTTCGCGTTCGCCCAGGCGGCCTCGGCGCGCAACGGAGCACAGTCCGCCGCCGACGCCGCCGCTCTGGCAGCGACGCAGTCCGCCCGGGACGAGCTGGTGGAAGGACTCGGTGAGGCGGTGGGGAACGACGAGGACTGGTTGGACCGGCTCACCGGTCAGGACCTGGAAGGGCCCGACGCCGCAGCAGCCGCCGAGGACCTGGCGGCGCAGAACGACGCCACGGTTGTCGAGGGCCCCACCGAGACAGAGGTCAACGGCTTCCCCGGCTACCTGGTGAAGATCGAGACCCAGTACACGGTGGGCGACACCGTCATTCCCGGCACGGAGTCCTACCACGCGACGGCCCGCGCCACCGCGGTGCTCGAACCCCGTTGCGACGTCCCCGCGGACGCCGATCCGAAGAAGCCCGTCGAACTCGACTGCGACGGACTCGACGTCACGATCGACCCCGAGGACTTCGATCCGCTGGATCTGCCGGATGCCTCCGACCTGTTCTCCGTCCACCTGGCCGACTGACGTAGCGAACGACGAGAAAGAGGGATGCCCCAGCCATGAAACTTCGGCGTACGACGACGAGCCGTCGGTCACTGACCCTGGCGGCGATCACGGCTGGGCTGGCTCTCACGGTCGCCGCGTGCGGCGGCGACGGAGGTGACGACGGCGACAAGGCGAAGGACTCCGCCACGCCGACGGCGTCCACGAGCAGGAGCGGGGGAGCGGAGCCCTCGGCGCCCGCGGCCTCCGCCGACAAGGTGCTGGCCGAGGTGAAGGGCGAAGGGGGCATCGCGCTGTCCGTCACCTCGGCGGACCGGGACACCGGCGGTTTCCTCACTGTCCAGGGCACGGTGACGAACGGCACCGGTAAAGCCTGGGTCCCGGTCAACTGGCGTGGCGACGAACGCGAGTTGATGGCCAACGGCGGCTCCATCGCGGGCGCCGCGCTCGTGGACGAGGCGGGCAAGAAGAAGTACCTCATCCTGCGCGACACGGAGGGGCGCTGCCTGTGCACCCGCTTCACAGGCGGTGTACGCAACGGCGAGACCGCCACCTGGTACGCCCAGTTCCCCGCCCCCCCAGAAGGCACGACCAAGCTCTCCTTCCAGGTCGGCGCGATGCCCCCCGCGCCGATCGAGATCTCCGAGGGCGAATGAGATGCCCCGACGACATCTGACGACCTCGGCGGCGCTCACCCTGACCACGTTCCTCCTGGCCACGGGCGTGGCGAGCGCGGACGACCCCAAGCCGTCCGCGCCGCCCGGCTCGACCACCAGCTCGCCGCCTCCCCAGGTGGACGCCAACAGCCCGGGCCTCAAGCTCGCCGACGGCGCCACGCTCGCGCCCGCCAAGGTGCTCGACATCAAATCGGTCGTGGAGGACCTGTCCGGCGACGAACGCCGCTCGGACACCAACGAGAACGTCACCTTCGCGCTCCAGGCCGAGGTCCTGTTCCCGAAGGACAGCGCCACACTCAACCCGGACGCCCGTTCCCGCATCCAGGCCATCGCGGACGAGATCAACACCCAGAAGGCCAGCGCGGTGCGGGTGTTCGGCTTCACGGACAACCTGGGCTCGTACGCCCACGGCCTGACGCTCTCCAAGAAGCGCGCGGAGACCGTCCACGACGAACTGACCACGGCGCTCGGCGCGAAGGGCGGGGAGATCACGTTCCAGGTCCGCGGCTACAGCGAGGACTACCCGATCGCGGACAACACCTCGGAACAGGGCCGCAAGAAGAACCGCCGCGTCGAAGTGTCCTTCCCCAAGACCGGCTGACCGGCACCGACGTGTCGACCCCTGCCGCTCGGCGGCGGACGAGCAGCTTGCCCGCGCCCGCGCCCTCAAGGCCTCGCCGCGTCGCTGCTCCGCGTCCCCGCCGGCCCCGTCAGGACGTGGGGCCGGGGTCTTTGCGTCGGTTCGCATGGAAGCGCGCCTTCTTCTGACGGTTGCCGCACGTGTTCATGTCGCACCATTTGCGGGTGCGGCTCTGGCTGGTGTCGAAGAAGGCGGCTCGGCAGGTCGGTGACGCGCACAGAGCCAGTTTTCCGTCTCGCTCGCCCGCGATGACGCTGACGGCGTCGGCGGCGATCACGCTGAGGGCGTCCTCCACACGGGAAGCCGAGCCGAGCTGCCACCGGCGCTCGCCCTCGGGCGTCAGGACGGCCGCGGCCCGCCCCTGGATGCTGAAGTCGTTGATGACCTGGACCGCCGCCGCGGGGAGCGCGTCCTGGACCGCGGCCGCTGTGGCGGCGGCGTGGATGGATTCCCGCAGTTCCCGGGCGAGTTCGAGCTGCGCGGGCGTGCAGGAATCCACGGCGAGGCCACTGACCGCCAGCCAGTCCATGAGCCGTTGCGGCGTCGGGATGCGTTCCACGGAGTCACCGTGCCGCTCCGACAGGGTCCCCGTGAAGCTGGTCGCCAGCACCTTGCCGAGGCGGAAGTCAGGGAACTCGGTTCGCATGGAACCACCTTAGCCGGTTGCGTGTGCCCTGGAGGACTGTTAGAACCGTCTTAGCCGGTTCGCGGCAGGTCGCGGTCGGTTCCACGACGGCCAGGAGGTCTCATGCACCGTCCGACCAGTGACGTAGAAGCACGTGACGTGGAAGCACCTGACGTGGAAGCGCGTGGCGTAGAAGCATTCGAAACCCGTGCCGCCGACGCCGACCTCGACGATCTGCGGGCCCGATTGGCCGCGGCGCGACTGCCGGAGGCCGAGACGGTCCAGGGCGCCGCGCCCGGCCCCCACCGATGGGAACAGGGCGTCCCGCTCGCCGACCTCGTCGACGTCGTGACCTACTGGCGCACCGAGTACGACTGGCTGGCCTTCGAGGAACGCCTCGACCGGATCGGCCAGTTCCGTACGACCATCGACGGCCTGGGCATTCACTTCCTGCACCGCCGCTCCGCGCGCGCGGACGCCACTCCGCTGATCCTGACGCACGGCTGGCCGGGCAGCGTCGCCGAGTTCGTCGATGTGGCCGAGGAGTTGGCGGACCCGAAGGACGCGGACGCGCCGGCGTTCCACGTGGTGATCCCGTCGCTGCCCGGTTTCGGTCACAGCGACAAACCGGCCACCACCGGGTGGGGCACCGAGAAGATCGCGGCCGCGTGGGTGGAGCTGATGGAGAGGCTCGGCTACAGCAGGTTCGTGGCCCACGGAGGCGACTGGGGCGGTGTGGTCACCACGCTCCTCGGCGGCAGGTTCCCGGAACAGGTGCTCGGCATCCACACGACGTTCGCGGAGTCACCGCCCGGCCTGACGACGGACGGGCTGACGACGGCCGAGCGCAGGTGGACGGAGGAGAACCGCCATTTCTGGCTGCATCGCGCGGCGTACGCCAAGCAGCAGGCGACCCGGCCGCAGACCATCGGCTACTCGCTCGTCGACTCACCGGTCGGACTCCTCGCCTGGACCCTCGACAAGTTCGCCGAGTGGTCGGACACCGAGGACAGCCCCTTCGAGACGATGTCCAGGGACCGGATCCTCGACAACGTCACCCTGTACTGGCTGACGCGGACCGGAGCGTCGGCGGCCCGCATCTACTACGAGAGCCACAATGCGCTCGACCCCGAACTCCGGGTCGACGTCCCGTCGGCGATCACCACCTACCCCCGCGACATCGAGAGGTGTCCCCGCGCCTGGGCGCGGGAGCGGTACCGGCAGATCGTCCGGTGGAGGACCCCCGCCTTCGGCGGGCATTTCCCGTCGCTGGAGGTCCCCGGGTATTTCGTCAGGGACCTGCGTGAGGGCGTCGCGGCGGTGCTCGCCGCCACCCGGTGAACCGGGGGGGCGGGCCGGGCGGAGGTCAGCCGTCCACGCGCACCGGCAGCGAATCCACCCCGTACACGATCGACAGCTTCCGGAAATCGAGTTCCGCGGTCGGTACCGCCAGCCTCAACCCCGGGAACCTGCGGACCAGTTGGGGGAAGGCCGCCCGTAGTTCCATCTTGCCGAGTTCCGCCCCTATGCAGCGGTGGATGCCGTACCCGAACGCCAGGTGCGAGGAGGTCGGGGGCCGTGCGGGCAGGAAGGCGTCCATGTCGTCGTCGGGCCCGCCGAGGCGCGGGTCCCGGTCCGCCGCGCTCAGCGAGACGATCACGATGTCGCCGCCGGATATGGGGACACCGCCGATCTTGGTGTCCTCCCGGGCGAACCGGGGGAACGCCGTCTGCACGACCGTGAGATGACGCAGGAGTTCGTCGACGAAGGGCGCCGCCACCGTCACCGGGTCCTCCGCGTCGCGCAGCGCGTCGAAGTGCTCACGGTCCTGGAGCATGATCAGCGTGCCGAGGGCGATCATGCTGGCGGTGGTCTCCAGACCACCGGTCAGGACGCCGTCGGCCAGCCCCGTCAGCTCCTCGTCGGTGATGTTGTCGCCGTGCTCGCGCACCAGCATGCCGAGCAGCCCCTCGCCGGGGTGGCGCCGCTGCTCGGCGACGACACCGCGCAAGTAGTCCAGGGACTGCGAGACCGCGCCGAACGAGGCTCCCGCCCCGCCCAGCACGTCGAAACGGGCGACCGAGAACTGCTGGAAGGCGTCGCGTTCCTCGTAGGGGACGCCCAGCAGCTCGCAGATGACCAGGGCCGGTACCGGCATCGCGAAGTGCTCCACGAAGTCGGCGGTGCCGTCCGGCGACTCCTGCGCCGCCTTCTCCAGGTGGGCGAGCTGCTCCTCGACGATGGCGTGGATGCGGGGCGTGAGGCGCGAGAGCCGGCGCATCGTGAACTCGGGGGTCAGCAGCCGCCGCAGCCGGGTGTGGTCCGGCGGGTCGCAGAAACCGAGACCGCCCGGGTTCTGGTCGGCCCCGGCACCGCCCACGCCGACCAGATGGCGGAAGTCGTTGCTGAACGCCTTGGCGTCGCCGAGGACTTCCTTCGCCTCGTCGTACCCCGACACCAGCCAGACCGTCATGCCGGGGATCGGCAGCCGGCTGACCGGTTCACGGTCGCGCAGCGCGCCGATCTCGGCCACCGGGTCCAGGCCCTCACGGCGCAGCGGCAGCAGCGCGGCGTCGGGCAGCTTCGCCAGTACGGACAGGTCGAGGCCCCCCTTCTTGCGGAGCCGGGAGAAGTAGAGGCGGGTCAGCCAGGTCGCTATCACGGAACGTACGGACATGTGCTCGCATCTCTGCGGTGGGACGGACGGGCCTACGGGTACGTGGGGTGCCGTGGTTCTGACGGTTCGCGGGGGTCCGCCAAGGGTACGTGCGTTCACCGGGTCCCGCGGAAGAGGGGCTGGCACCCGACTTCGCCCTGGGGCCATCCCCCTGCCGCCCCCGCGCCCCCCTGCGATCATGGCGTCATGAGCAAGGAGAACCCCGCACCGTACCGACGCCCCGCCGGCGACCATGCCGGACGCTCCTTCGACGCACTCGTCGCGGAGGCCGTCGCGGCGCCCACCGAGGGCTGGGACTTCTCCTGGTTCGAGGGCCGGGCCACCGAGGAACGCCCGTCGTGGGGGTACGCCCGCGCCATGGGGGAGCGCCTGGCCCGCGCCGAGGCCGCCCTCGACCTCCAGACCGGCGGCGGCGAGGTCCTGGACCGGGCGCCCGTCCTGCCGCCGCTGACCGCCGCGACCGAGGGCTGGCCGCCGAACGTCGAGAAGGCGACCCGGCGACTGAGCCCCCGGGGCGTGGTCGTCGTCGCCTCCCCCGAGGACGCCCCGCTGCCCTTCGCCGACGCCACCTTCGACCTGGTCACCAGCCGCCACCCGGTCAAGGCGCCCTTCGCCGAGATCGCCCGCGTGCTGCGCCCCGGCGGCACGTACTTCGCCCAACACGTGGGCCCGAGCAGCGTGTTCGAGGTCGTCGAGTACTTCCTCGGCCCGCAGCCGGAGAAGGTCCGCCGGGCCAGGGACCCGTACACGGAGAAGGCGGCGGCCGAGGCGGCGGGTCTTGAGGTCGTGGACCTACGGGCGGAGCGCCTTCGCATCGAGTTCCACGACATCGGTGCGGTCGTCCACTTCCTGCGCAAGGTCGTCTGGATGGTCCCGGGTTTCACGGTCGAGGCCTACCGGCCCCAACTCCTCGCGTTGCACGGGCAGATCGAGAAGGACGGCCCCTTCGTGGCGCACAGCACCCGTCACCTGATCGAGGCCCGCAACCCGAACTAGCCGGTAACCGATTCCGCATCGTTATCGAGACGCCCTCGATCGACACGAAAACCTCACGTAAGTTCATACCAACGGCAATTCGCGCGAGCAAAGCTGTGTGCCGGTGCCGCGCGGTGGAGGGGGCCGCGCGGCGCCGGGCGCGAGCGCACGCGACCCGAACGCGCCATATCCGCGCCGCTGCCCCACCCGGCCGTACGCGCGTCAACCCCGTGCGCCACCCGGGAGAGGGATGCCGAGGCCTTGGCGGCGCCCGGTGAGGACGAGGGTGCGGATCACTGTGAGGCCGCTGTGCAGAGGCCTGAAACGGCCGCCCGACCGTCGCCGCCCGACTCCGGAGAGTAATGGTGACACGCCGATGCGCGCGCCGGCACTTACGAAGGGTTATGGTGGAAACCCCCCCTCGGGCCGGTCCGTATCCCCCCCCCACGGACCGGCCCGTTTTTTCTGCCCCGACGCGGGCCCGCCGCCCCGCGGCGCCACGAGCCCGCTCAGGAGCCCGCGGCGCCCCGCGGGATCAGCTCCGGCCGGCCCAGATGTTCGTGCCGGGGGTGGAGACGGCGAAGGAGTCGATTTCGGTCAGCTCCTCGTCGGTCAGCTTCGGCCCCGCGAGCGCCGCCACGTTCTCCTCCAACTGCTTCACGCTGGAGGCGCCGATCAGCGCCGACGTCATCCGCTCGTCGCGCAGCACCCAGTTCAGCGCGAGCTGGGCGAGGGACTGACCCCGGCGCCGCGCGATGTCGTTCAGGCCGTTCAGCCGCCGCAGGACCTCGTCGCTCAGCAGATCCGGGTCCAGCGACTTGCCCTGCGTGGCCCGCGAGCCCTCCGGGATGCCCTTCAGGTACTTGCCGGTGAGCAGGCCCTGCGCGAGCGGCACGAAGGAGATGCAGCCCATGCCGGCCGCCTCCAGGGTGTCGAGGAGGTTGTCGTCCTCGGTCCAGCGGTTGATCATCGAGTAGGACGGCTGGTGGATGAGGGCGGGCACGCCCATCTCCTTGAGCAGCCGCGCGGCCTCGGCCGTCTGCTCGCTGGTGTAGGAGGAGACGCCGACGTACAGCGCCTTGCCCTGCTGGACCGCGGAGGCGAGCGCTCCCATCGTCTCCTCGAGCGGCGTCTCCGGGTCGAAACGGTGCGAGTAGAAGATGTCGACGTAATCGACACCCATCCGCTTCAGGGACGCGTCCAGCGACGACAGCAGGTACTTGCGGCTGCCCCACTCGCCGTACGGGCCGGGGTGCATGAGGTAACCGGCCTTGGTCGAGATGACCAACTCGTCCCGGTACGGGGCGAAATCCTGCGCGAAGATCTTGCCGAAGTTCAGCTCGGCCGAGCCCGCCGGCGGCCCGTAGTTGTTCGCCAGGTCGAAGTGGGTGACGCCGAGGTCGAAGGCGCGGCGCAGGATCGCGCGCTGCGAGTCGAGGGTGCGGTCGTCGCCGAAGTTGTGCCACAGGCCCAGCGAGATCGCGGGCAGCTTCAGGCCGCTGCGGCCCGTGCGCCGGTACTCCATGGACTCGTACCGGTCGCCGGCAGCGACGTAAGGAGAAGTGTCGTTCATGGAGAGGAAACTACGTCAGTGCGCTGAACTCCCCCAGCGGGCACCCGGCAGAAGGGGTGCTGTCACAAGGGTAGGCTTTCGCCCTCGGGGACTGCCGTCTGCACGGAGGGGCTGAGAAAAACCGTGAACCTGCGCGACAGGCTGCGACGCCTGCTGGTCGGGCTGTACGCACGCCGGGTGGAGGGCCACCTGGACCACGCCCAGGTGCCCAAGCACATCGGGGTCATCATGGATGGCAACCGACGCTGGGCGAAGGCCGCCGGATCCACCGCCGCCCAGGGCCACCAGGCGGGCGCGGCCAAGATCGAGGAGTTCCTCGGCTGGTGCAGCGAGACCGACGTCGAGGTCGTCACCCTGTGGCTGCTGTCGACGGACAACTTCGACCGGCCCCAGGAGGAGCTGGTCCCGCTGCTCGCCATCATCGAGGGCGTCGTCCGCTCGCTCGCCACCGACGGCCGCTGGCGCGTGCACCACGTCGGCGCCACCGACATCCTCCCCTCCGGCATGCAGACGGCCCTCAAGGAGGCCGAGGAGGCCACCGCCGACCGACCCGGAATACTGGTCAACGTCGCCATCGGGTACGGCGGTCGCCAGGAGATCGCCGACGCCGTCCGCTCCATGCTCCTCGACGCCGCCGAGAAGGGCGGCACCCTGGAGCAGGTCGCCGACGACGTCACCATCGACCTCATCGGACAGCACCTCTACACCAGCGCCCAGCCCGACCCCGACCTCGTCATCCGCACCAGCGGCGAGCAGCGCCTGTCCGGGTTCATGCTGTGGCAGACGGCCCACTCCGAGTACTACTTCTGCGACGTGTTCTGGCCCGCGTTCCGCAAGGTCGACTTCCTGCGCGCGATGCGTGACTACGCCGCCAGGCACCGCCGCTTCGGCGGCTGACCCCGCGTCACGACCCCCGCCTCACGGGGCAGGGTTCTAAAGGGGTCATCAGGAGTTAACGTACGCGCCGCCCTATGCCGTGGCATGGCTGCGCGTGTTCGAGGGAATAAGCCTTCCAGGTCGGTGTCCGAACCACGGACGCCGGTTCTCAGCGGACGGCACGGGGCCGTCCGCCCGGGAGGCCCTTTGCACCAGGTGGACCGTGCGCAGGTGGGCACGGACGACGACTTGGAGGGCCGGCTATCGGCCCGCGCTCAGGGGCCGACGACCGGCAGTTCTCGCCCGCCCTTCCGGCCCTGCTTTCCCTCCGTCGCTCCCCGACCTCTTCCGAGGGGGTACGTCCTTCCGTGGTGACCAGCAACAAGCGCCACAAGCCAGACCGGCGCACCTATGTTCTCGACACCAGCGTCCTGCTGGCCGATCCGAACGCCATGACCCGTTTCGACGAGCACGAAGTGGTGCTGCCGGTCGTCGTGGTCACGGAGTTGGAGGCCAAACGGCACCATCCGGAGCTCGGGTACTTCGCCCGGCAGGCGCTGCGCCTGCTCGACGACTACCGGATCCGCTTCGGACGTCTGGACGCCCCGATCCCCACCGGGGAACTGGGCGGCACGCTCCGCGTCGAGCTCAACCACTCCGACCCCAGCGTCCTGCCTTCGGGCTACCGCCTCGGGGACAACGATTCCCGCATCCTCGCGGTCGCCCGCAACCTTCAGGCCGAGGGGTTCGACGTCACGGTCGTCTCGAAGGACCTGCCGCTCAGGATCAAGGCGTCCTCGGTCGGTCTCCTCGCCGAGGAGTACCGCGCGGAACTCGCCATCACGGAGTCCGGCTGGACCGGGATGTCCGAACTGACCCTGCCCGCCGAGCAGGTCGACCTGCTGTTCGAGGAGGACAGCCTCTACGTACCCGAAGCCGCGGACCTTCCCGTCCACACCGGATTGACGATCCACTCCGGGCGGGGCAAGGCGCTCGGCCGCGTCACCCCCGAGGGCAACGTCCGGCTGGTGCGCGGCGACCGGGAGGCGTTCGGCCTCAAGGGGCGCAGCGCGGAGCAGCGGATCGCGCTCGACCTGCTCCTCGACCCGGACATCGGCATCGTCTCGATGGGCGGCCGGGCCGGTACCGGCAAGTCGGCGCTCGCCCTCTGCGCGGGCCTGGAAGCCGTGTTGGAGCGGCGCCAGCACAAGAAGGTGATGGTCTTCCGGCCGCTGTACGCGGTCGGCGGGCAGGAGCTCGGCTATCTGCCGGGCTCCGAGGCCGAGAAGATGGGGCCGTGGGCGCAGGCCGTCTTCGACACCCTCTCGGCGGTCACCTCGCGCGAGGTCATCGAGGAGGTCACGTCGCGCGGCATGCTGGAGGTGCTGCCGCTCACGCACATCCGCGGACGGTCGCTGCACGACGCGTTCGTGATCGTGGACGAGGCCCAATCCCTGGAGCGGAACGTCCTGTTGACCGTTCTGTCCCGGATCGGGGCGAACTCGCGTGTCGTCCTCACCCATGACGTCGCCCAGCGCGACAACCTCAGGGTGGGCCGCTACGACGGTGTCGTCGCGGTCGTCGAGAAGCTGAAGGGGCATCCGCTGTTCGCGCACGTCACGCTCACGCGCTCGGAGCGGTCGCAGATCGCGGCCCTGGTGACCGAAATGCTGGAGGACACCCAGATCTAGGGTAGTTGGCCCCACTTGGCGCCGTCCGGAGAAGCCAGAGAGCTTATCCGGGCGGCGTCTTGGCGCGTGTGCGTTTCCGTGAAACCCGTGGGGCAAACGGCGTGTGACCTTTCACACGCGGCACAGAATTGCCACGCGACGTACGGATACGGCAGAGTCTCGGTTCCGTCAGGCCCCGCATACGACACTCGCGTACCCCCAGCGGTACAGCTCCACCGCAGCCCCGGCTGCATCTGAACTTCATAGTGAACGTCGTATGCCGCCCGAGCACCACGCGGCGCTCCCCGAGCGGGAGTTGTCCACCGGGCCCGCGCCTCCCGTGACCCGTCAGTTGGGAGGCCAGTGTCAGGGGCACGATTGCGTCCGCGAGGGTCACACTCCAGCGGGCGATGCTGGAAGGAAACCGTGTGAGCCGGATCTCGGTCCGGGGATTCGCAGTGGCCTCGGCCACCGCGGTCACCACTGTCGGCGCCGTCGTGGGTGTTGCCTCGGGCAGCACCGCTCAGCCCTCGAACGAGGCAGAGGCCACGGCAGGCGGCGCGACCCTCCTCGCGGACATACCGGCGGGTCAGCAGGCGCAGGTGCAGACCGCGTCCCTGACTCAGCAGGCGCAGACCCAGGCCATCGCGGCGGACAACGCGGCGCAGAAGACGGCGGAGGAAGCGGCCCGTAAGCAGGCCGCCGAGGACGCCATCGCCAAGCAGAAGGACGCGCAGGCCGCCAAGGAGAGGGCTGAGAAGGCCGAGAAGGAGGCGAAGGAGCGCGAGGAGGCCAAGAAGGTCGCCAGCCGTTCCGCCACCCGCGACGCCACCACCTTCTCGGTGCAGTCGTCGTACTCCGTCGGCCAGATCCAGGCGATGGCACGGCAGATGGTGCCGAGCGGCCAGTTCCAGTGCTTCAGCAACATCGTGAATCACGAGTCGAGCTGGAACTACCGGGCGACCAACGCCTCCTCCGGTGCCTACGGTCTCTTCCAGGCCCTCCCCGCCGGCAAGTACGCCTCGGCGGGCGCCGACTGGCAGACCAACCCGGCCACCCAGATCAAGTGGGGCCTCAACTACATGGACTCGCGCTACGGCAGCCCGTGCGAGGCATGGTCGTTCTGGCAGGCCAACCACTGGTACTGAGCAGCGCACGGCTCAACCTCGCGGAGCCCCTCACCGTCTTGTGGTGAGGGGCTCCTGCCGTGCCCCGATGTACCGTCTAGTCCACAGGCTCCGGGGGAGTGGTGAGAGCGCGCGGGGGAAAAGGACAGATCATGGAGCGTGTGCCAGGCTGGCTCGGCAGAGTCGGCGCGGGAATCAGCAAGGTGGGCGAGCGCTTGGACGAGCGACGCGCCGAGGCGCGGTCCGAGGACGAGGACGCCGACGAGTCGTCGTACGAGCAGGTGCCGCCGCCGCCCGCCTACGCGCCGGCCGTGGCGCCGAGGCCCGAGCCGGCCGCGGCCGTGCCGTGGGGGCTGCGGGTCGCCGCGGAGGCGGCCTGGCGCCTCCTCGTGCTCGCCGGCACCCTCTGGATCCTGATGAAGGTCATCAGCTCGGTGCAACTGGTGGTGTTCGCGTTCGTCGCGGCGCTGCTGATCACCGCGCTGCTCCAGCCGACGGTGGCCCGGCTGCGCCGGCACGGGGTGCCCAGGGGCCTCGCGACGGCCCTCACCGCCATCCTCGGCTTCGTCATCATGGGGCTCGTCGGCTGGTTCGTGGTCTGGCAGGTCCAGGAGAACATCGACACACTCTCCGACCAGGTCCAGGACGGCATCGACGAGTTGCGCAAGTGGCTCCTCAACAGCCCGTTCCATGTGACCGAGGACCAGATCAACGACACCGCGAAGTCGTTGCGCGAGGCGATCGGCGCGAACACCGACGAGATCACCTCGGCGGGCCTCGAAGGCGTCACCGTCATCGTCGAGGCGATGACCGGCATCCTGCTCGCGATGTTCTCGACGCTCTTCCTGCTCTACGACGGCAAGCGCATCTGGGAGTGGACGCTCAAGCTGTTCCCGGCGCAGGCGCGTCCGGGGATCGCGGGGGCCGGGCCGCGGGCCTGGCGCACGCTGACCGCGTACGTCCGCGGGACGGTGATAGTGGCGCTGATCGACGCCATCTTCATCGGTCTCGGCATCTTCTTCCTCGGTGTGCCGATGGCCGTGCCGCTGGCCGTCTTCATCTTCCTGTTCGCGTTCATCCCGCTGGTGGGCGCCGTCGTCTCCGGCGCGCTCGCGGTGGTCGTGGCGCTGGTGACCCAGGGTGTCTTCACCGCGGTGATGGTGCTGGCGGTCGTTCTCGCCGTCCAGCAGATCGAGGGACACATCCTCCAGCCGTTCATCCTCGGCCGCGCGGTGCGGGTGCATCCGCTGGCCGTGGTGCTGTCCGTCGCCGCCGGCGGGATGGTCTCCGGGATCGGGGGAGCGGTGGTGGCGGTGCCGCTGGTCGCCGTGACCAACACGGTCGTCGCGTATCTGCGGACGTGGTCCCAGGAGGCTGCGATCCGGCAGGCCCCCGCCCCGCACGGCGCGACGGCGGTCGATCTCGCCCCGACGAAAAGCCCCGCGGACTCAAGCCACGCCGACTCAAGCCCCGCGGACTCAAGCCCCTCCGGTCATTGAGGAGCGGGGCCCGGGGCGGAGCCCCGGGCATGAGTGAGGGGGGCCGGATGCATTCCGGCCCCCCTCACTCATGAGCCAGGGCTAAGCGAGCGCAGCCTCCGCGTCGAGCGTGACCGCGACCGCCTGGATCACCGAGGCGATCTTGAAGGCTTCCTGGACGACCTCGCGGGAGACGTCGGCCTTGCGGAGCACCTGCTCGTGCGAGTCGAGGCACATGCCGCAGCCGTTGATCGCGGAGACCGCGAACGACCACAGCTCGAAGTCGACCTTGTCGACGCCCGGGTTGCCGATGACGTTCATCCGCAGGCCCGCGCGCATCGTTCCGTACTCGGAGTCCGAGAGCAGGTGACGCGTGCGGTAGAAGACGTTGTTCATCGCCATGATGGCGGCGGCCGACTTGGCGGCCGTGTACGCCTCGGGCGACAGGTTCGCCTTCGCCTCGGGCTCCAGCTCGCGCAGGACGCGCGGGGAGCGGGAGGCGATGGCGCAGGCCAGGACCGTGCCCCAGAGCTGCTGCGGCGGGAGGTCCGAGTTGCCGATGACCGAGCCCAGGTTGAGCTTCAGGTCCTTGGCGTAGTCCGGTACGGCGGACTTCAGTTCGTCGAGTGCCATGTCAGAGACCTTCCGTTCACTCGCCCGAGAGCAGCGCGACCGGGTCCAGGGTCTCGTCGCCCTTGCTCCAGTTGCACGGGCACAGCTCGTCCGTCTGGAGCGCGTCGAGGACCCGCAGGACCTCCTTGGGGTTACGGCCCACGGAACCGGCGGTCACCATCGTGAACTGGATCTCGTTGTTCTGGTCGACGATGAAGACGGCGCGCTGCGCGAAGCCGTCCTCGCCCTCGATGCCGAGGGCACGCATGAGCTCGTGCTTGGAGTCGGCCAGCATCGGGAAGGGCAGGTCGGTCAGGTCCGGGTGGTCCTTGCGCCAGGCGTGGTGCACGAACTCGGAGTCACCGGAGAAGCCGAGGATCTGGGCGTCACGGTCGGCGAACTCGTCGTTCAGCTTGCCGAACGCGGCGATCTCGGTCGGGCACACGAAGGTGAAGTCCTTGGGCCACGCGAAGACGATCTTCCACTTGCCCTCGTACGTCTTGTGGTTGATCTGCTCGAACTCCTTGCCCTTCTCCAGGGAGACACAGGCAGTCAGGTCGAACTCGGGGAACTTGTCACCGACAGTGAGCACGCGCACTCCTTGCAGCTTGGAACATCCCTTTTGGGGACGTTTCCATGGGTTGGACTGCTGAAGATCGTGGCACAGAGTGCATTGATTACGGAAATAGCTAGACTCGGTCGTGTTGATCGGAGGTGGCTATCAGTGGCCGTACAGAACGGAACGCCCGCGGGATCGCGGAAGAGGCTCCCGAGCCTGGCGCAGCTTCGGGCGTTCACCGCGGTCGCGGAGCACCTGCACTTCCGGGACGCGGCGGCCGCGATAGGGATGAGCCAGCCCGCCCTGTCCGGCGCGGTGTCCGCTCTGGAGGAGACGCTCGGCGTGACCCTCCTTGAGCGTACGACGAGAAAAGTGCTGCTCTCACCGGCCGGGGAGCGGCTGGCCGTGCGCGCCAGGGCCGTGCTCGACCAGGTCGGCGCCCTCATGGAGGAGGCCGAGGCGGTGCGGGCCCCGTTCACGGGCGTCCTGCGGCTCGGGGTGATCCCGACCGTCGCGCCCTATCTGCTGCCGACCGTGCTGCGGCTCGTCCACGAGACGTACCCGGAGCTCGACCTCCAGGTCCACGAGGAGCAGACGTCCTCCCTGATCGAGGGGCTGACGGCCGGGCGGCTCGACCTGCTGCTGCTCGCCGTGCCGCTCGGCGTGCCGGGCGTCACCGAACTCCCCCTCTTCGACGAGGACTTCGTGCTCGTCACCCCGCTCGACCACTGGCTCGGCGGGCGGGAGGGCATCCCGCGCGAGGCGCTGCGCGAACTGAAGCTGCTGCTGCTCGACGAGGGCCACTGCCTGCGCGACCAGGCCTTGGACATCTGCCGGGAGGCGGGCCGCGATGACGCGCCCGTCACCACGACCGCCGCCGGTCTGTCCACGCTCGTCCAACTCGTCGCGGGCGGACTGGGCGTGACGCTCCTGCCCCGCACGGCCGTCGCCGTCGAGACCAGCCGCAGCAGCCAGTTGCTCACCGGCTACTTCGCCGAGCCGGCACCCACGCGCCGCGTCGCTCTCGCGATGCGCGCGGGGGCCGCCCGCGCGGCGGAGTACGAGGAACTGGCGGGGGCCCTGCGCACCGCCCTGTCCGCGCTGCCCGTCCGGGTGACCGAGGGCTGATCCGCGGGGCAGGGCCCCGGCGCCTCACTCCGTGCGCAGTCCGTCCGCCCGCATCAACCGCCACAGCGGCGGCATGCTCAGCAGGGTCACCGCCACGATCGCCGCCGCGCCCACGCCCGCCAAGGGCAGGAACAGCAGCCAGTCCGTGACGGGCTTGTCCACCATGCCGAGCATCAGCCGGCCCAGGACCAGACCGCCGCCGACCGCGACCGCCATGCCGAGCACCACCGGGATCGCCGTCTGCCACAGCACCGACCAGGCGAGCGTCGAACGCCGGGTGCCGTAGGCGACGAGGATCGACAACAGGCGCCTGCGGTCCCGTAGTTGCTCGATCTGCGAGACCAGCATGGACGCCGCGATCAACGTCATCGTCAGGGCCGCCGCCGAGAACAGGCCCCGGCGGATGCTCGCGTACTCCGTGTCGCGCGACTCCGTGCGGTAGTTCCACACGTGCATCCCCGGATCGAGCCGGAACGCCGTGTTCCGTACGTACTCGGCGGCGTCCGGCACCGACTCGTCTATCTGGATCTGCGCGGACGTCGAGGCGCTGTCCAAGCCCTGCACGTCCAGGGCGGCCGGGGTGGCGAGGATGCCGCCGAAGGCCTCGCCGCCCGGGTCGCGGCGGGAGTGCACCAGACGTGCGTCGGCGGGCAGCGTCCACTTCT
This sequence comes from Streptomyces sp. NPDC102406, assembly GCF_044765725.1. Classification (NCBI taxonomy): domain Bacteria; kingdom Bacillati; phylum Actinomycetota; class Actinomycetes; order Kitasatosporales; family Streptomycetaceae; genus Streptomyces; species Streptomyces sp. NPDC102406. Next base: position 257,104 of record NZ_JBIWKP010000005.1, read on the forward strand.
CGGGGCGGGAGTCCCCGAGGACGAGCGTCGCGCCGGGCCGGGCGACCTTCGACAACTGCGCCTCCAGGTCGGGGTATGGGGAACCCTTGACGCGGAACACGTCACCGTCCCGGCACGACGGCAGCTTCGCCAGTTCGCGCAGCGAGGAGCAGGAGCCGACGGAGACCTGCACCCCCTGCGCGCCCTCGGCGTCCGGGTCGGCGCCCACCGGGCTCGCCCAGGTGTCCACGGTGCCGATCACCGACCGGACCCCCTTGGTGGCCCCGAACTCCTCGACCATCCGCTCGGCCAGCACACCGCTGGCGAGACTGGTGTTCACGCCGATCTGGGCCCGCTTCGGGTCCTCGCCCGTCGTCTTGCTGAAGTCGTCGTCGATACCGGCGGTGAACATCTGGAGGGCGATGCCGCCCGCCACCGCGATGGTGATGCCGGCGACCGCGCGACTCGCTCCGTTGCTGCTCAACTGGAGCCTTCGTACCGCGAGTTGCCACGGCACGGGCCCGCCGCGCAACCGGTTCACGACCGCCTCCACGACCCACGGCATGACCAGGACGAGACCGAGGAGCACCAGGGTGATGCCCGCCGTGATCCGCACGATGCCGGAGGTGTTCTCCGCGTCCGACGAACCCGACCCGAGCAGGAGCAGCGCGCCGACCACCGGCACCGGCAGCCGCCACCACAGGCGCCGGCCCCGGGCCCGACTGCTGCGCACGACACCCAGCGGCTCGATCGCCACCGAGCGCAGCGCGAACACGGTGACGGCGACCGCCGCGAGCGGTACGGCCAGCACGATCAGTACGCCGAGTGCGGGCACCGGCGACAGGTCGGCGGGGAAGGCCGAGAGCCGCCAGAGCTTCACCTGGCCCAGCAACTGTCGCGCGGCCAGGAAGAAGGCGACCCCGCAGCCGAGGCCGAGCAGCGTGCCGAACAACGCCTCGCCCGCCGCCATCCGGCGTGTCATCCGCGCGTCGGCGCCGACCAGCCGCAGCGCGGCCAGGCGCCGGTCGCGCCGCTCGCCGCCGAAGCGGACGGCCGTCGCGATGAAGATGGCCACCGGTACGAGCAGGACGACGCAGGCGAGGACGATGAGCACGATCAGGATCGGGTCGAGCGGCTGACTGCCGTAGTCCATGCCGAAGTGGTCGACGCGGGACGCGTGGCGCTCGGTGCTCAGTGTGTCGTCGCCGATGTACACGTACTGCTCGAAGGGGTCGTCCAGACCCGCGTCGTGGATCGTGCCCACGACGCGGTAGTGGTAGCGCTCCTTGAGCAGCTTGTTGCCGGGGGCGTCCAGCGCCTTCCTCAGGGCGGGCGAGACCACCATCTCGCCGGGGCCCGGCAGCTTGTCGACGCCGGGCGGCAGCGGCGGGTGCTGTCCTTCGGGGCGCACCAGGTATCCGCCGACGGTGCTGTCGTGGAACTCCGACGACGCGTCCAGGGTGAGCATCGTGCGGTCCCCGCGCGGGAGCTGCCCGTCCGAGCCGACGCCCAACTGGCGTGCGTCGCCCCGTACATCGCGCTCGTGCAGCATCGTCGGCACGGACGCCGCGCCCAGCAGCAGGGCCACGCCGAGGCCGACGCCGAGCGCGGTGAGCAGCGTACGGATCCAGCCCTCCCGGCCGCCCGCGGCGGCGAAGCGGATGCCGAGACCGAGGTCGCGCAGCCAGCCCCTGAGGCCGGAGGGGCCGGTGGGTGTGGGCGCCGCCGCGGTGGGCGCGCGGTCGTCGAGGAGGGTCATCCGATGAACTCCATGTCCCGTGACCTGCCGTCCCGTACGACGATCTCGCGGTCCGAGTAGGCGGCGACCCGGGTCTCGTGCGTGACCAGGACGACGGCGGTGTTCGAGCTCCGGGCGGCGTCCGTGAGCAGTTCCATGACGCGCTCGCCGTTGAGCGAGTCCAGGGCGCCGGTCGGCTCGTCGGCGAAGAGGACGCGCGGGTTGGTGACCAGGGAGCGGGCGACGGCCACGCGCTGGCCCTGACCGCCCGAGATCTCGCCGGGCCGCTTGCCCGCGAGCCCGTCGACCTCCAGGCGCTCCAGCCAGCCGGTCGCCCGGCGCTCGGCCTCCTTGCGCTTGACGCCGGTCAGACGCAGCGGCAGCGCCACGTTCTCGACGCAGGTCAGCTCCGGCACCAACTGGCCGAACTGGAAGACGAAGCCGAACTCTGTGCGGCGCAGGGCGCTGCGTTCGGTGTCGGAGAGCGTGGTGAGGTCGCGGCCGTCGTAGGTGATGGTCCCGGAGTCCGGGGTGACGATGCCCGCGAGACAGTGCAGCAGCGTCGACTTGCCCGAGCCCGAGGGGCCCATGACGGCGACGATCTCACCGGGGTGGATGGTGAAGGCGGCGCCGTCGAGGGCGGGCGTGGGCCCGTACGCCTTGTGCAGGTCGCGGGCGGTGAGGAGGGATCCGGCGGGGGTCATGAGGGGCGCACCTCCGCGGCGAGCTTGTCGAGGCGCGCGGCGGTCAGTTCCAGCCAGCGCAGGTCGGCTTCCAGGTGGAACAGGGCGTGGTCGCAGATGAGCTGGTCGGCCAGGTCGCCCTTGCGCTTGCGGTCCGTGAGGATGCGCATGAGGCGCAGGTGCTCGGCGCGCTGGCTGTCGAGTATCACGGCGGCGTCGCGCTCGGTGAGCAGCGCAAGCACGATCTTGGTGTAGAGGGTCGACTGGAGGTACGGCTCCGGTTTCTCCGGGGTCGCGAGCCACTGGCGCACGTCCGTGACACCGGCTTCGGTGATCGCGTACCGCTTGCGCTCGGGCCCGTCACCGGCCTCTATCCCGTCGACCTCGACGAGACCGTTCTTCAGGAGGCGGGACATGGTCGAGTAGACCTGCCCGTAGTGCAGCGGCTTGTCGTGCCCGAACGTCTCGTCGAAGGTGCGCTTGAGGTCGTAACCGTGGCGGGGTCCGGATTCCAGGAGCCCGAGAAGGGTGTGGCCGATGGACATGGGAAGGACTGTACACGGTGTGTATACCTGCCGTGTATACCCAAGGTGTCTACGAGGCCGCCCCACCGTCGTCGTCCGGGTCGCGGGGCGGTCGGCCCCGCCGCGGGAGGGGCCCGGCCGAACCGGGCAGCCGCCCGGCCTCGGCGAGCGCCCTGCGCAGCAGGAACTCGATCTGCGCGTTCGCGGAGCGCAGCTCGTCCCCGGCCCACCGGGCGAGGGCCTCGTACACGGCGGGGTCGAGCCGCAGCAGTACCTGTTTGCGCGGCGGCGGGGGAGGCGTCACTGGTAGAGCGTCCCCGTGTTGAGGACGGGCTGCGCGGCGCGGTCACCGCAGAGCACGACCAGCAGGTTGCTCACCATCGCGGCCTTGCGCTCCTCGTCGAGGGCGACGAAGTCCTGCTCGGTGATCCGGGCGAGCGCGTCCTCGACCATGCCGACCGCCCCGTCGACGATCAGCCGGCGGGCGGCGACCACGGCACCGGCCTGCTGGCGCTGGAGCATCGCGGAGGCGATCTCGGGCGCGTAGGCGAGGTGCGTGAAGCGGGACTCGATGATCTGCACACCGGCCGCCTCCACGCGCGCGTGCAGCTCGACGGCGAGCTTCTCGGTGATCTCCTCGGCGTTGCCGCGCAGCGAGAGCCCGCCCTCGTCGTGCGCGTCGTAGGGGTACTCGATGGCGATGTGCCGGACGGCCGCCTCGGTCTGCGTGGAGACGAACTCCAGGAAGTCGTCGACCTCGAACGTGGCCTGCGCGGTGTCCTCGACCTTCCAGACGACGACCGCGGCCAGCTCGATCGGGTTGCCGTACGCGTCGTTGACCTTCAGGACCGCGGTCTCGTGGTTGCGTACGCGCGTGGAGACCTTGGTGCGCGAGGTGAGCGGGTTGACCCAGCGCAGCCCGTCCTCGCGGATCGTGCCCCGGTAGCGGCCGAAGAGCTGGACGACGCGGGCCTCGCCCGGCGCCACCATGTTCAGGCCGCCCATCGCGAACAGCGACGCGATGCCGATCAGGATGCCGAGGACGATCAGGGCGGCCTTCGCCCCGTTGCCCGCCGAGGTGAGCGCGGCGCCCGTGGCGACCAGGGCGATGCCGACGATCAGGCCGAGGAGTCCGAGCAGCAGCGCGAGCCCCCCGCCGATGCTGTGCGCCGTGAACTCGCGCACACGCGCCTTCGGCATGGTCGGTACATCTGGTGTGGCGTCGGTCTCGGGCATGGGGGTCCCCACCTCTCTGAGCTGGCGGTTCGTGGACGGTGATCCGCGAACCATGTCTAGCAAAGTGATATCACTTTACCGGGGGCGGCAACCATCCGCACCCCTGGATCGTCGGTTCCCATGGGGTGGGTGCTGATTGTCACGTCCGGAAATGACCGGATCGGCAGGGTTTTGCCTTAAGTGGCGGTGTTAGCTTCATGAGCTGATTCGGCACGGAAGTGCACGGAGACGAGTCCTGGTCACGAACGAGAAGCGGAGTAACTGAGGTCATGGGCCGAGCGGAGGCGAGAAGAGCGCACAAGCGCGCGGCGCGGCCGTCGGGCATACGCCGCCTCTTCACCTGGAAGAAGCTCCTGGGGGCGTTCTTCGGGTTCGTACTGCTGATCATGGGCGCGTTCGTCGTGCTCTACATGGTGATCGACGTGCCGGAGGGCAACCCGGCCGCCAAGCTCCAGAGCAACGTCTACAAGTACAGCGACGGCTCCACCATGGCCAGGACCGGAGAGGTCAACCGCGAGATCGTCGACCTGTCCGAGGTGCCCAAGCCGGTCCAGGAGACCTTCGTCGCCGCCGAGAACAAGACGTTCTACAAGGACAAGGGCGTCGACCTGAAGGGCACCGCCCGCGGTGTGCTCAACACGGTCACCGGCAAGGGCAAGCAGGGTGGCTCGACCATCACCCAGCAGTACGTGAAGAACTACTACCTCACGCAGGACCAGACCGTCACGCGCAAGCTGAAGGAACTGGTCATCTCGCTCAAGGTCGACCGCAAGAAGTCCAAGGACGACATCCTCGCCGGATACATCAACACCAGCTTCTACGGCCGCAGTTCCTGGGGCATCCAGGCCGCCGCCAACGCGTACTACGACAAGGACGCTGACAAGCTGACCGTCGAGGAGGGCGCGTACCTGGCCGCGCTGCTCCAGGCCCCGAACCAGTACGACTGGGCGATAGCCTCCGACACCGGCAAGAAGCTCGCCAAGCAGCGCTGGAACTACGTCCTGGACAACATGGTCGACATGCACTGGATCAGCGCGAGCGAGCGCCAGGGCATGAAGTTCCCGGTGCCGAAGGAGCCGAAGGCCGCCGCCGGGCTTCAGGGGCAGGAGGGGTACCTGTACACCGCCGCCCGGGACGAGGTGATCAAGGACCTGAACCTCACCGACGAGCAGTTCGACGCCGGCGGCTACACGATCACCCTCAACATCGACCGCAAGAAGCAGAAGCAGTTGGAGAAGTCGGTCAAGGACCAGCTCACCGACAACCTGCACCCGAAGAGCAACAAGGCCGACGCGCGCGTGCAGGCCGGTGCGGTATCGGTCGACCCGAAGACCGGCAAGATCGTGGCGATGTACGGCGGCGCGGGCGTCTCCCAGCACTGGCGCAACAACGCGACGCGCACGGACTACCAGCCCGCCTCCACGTTCAAGCCGCTCATCCTCGCGGCCGCGCTGGAGAACGACGCCACGACGCAGAACGGCACGTCGATCAAGGCGAGCACGATCTACGACGGCACGAACAGGCGCCCGGTCGTCGCCGACGGCCAGAAGGTCGGTTTCGCCCCGCCGAACGAGGACGACCGCAGCTACGGCCCGGTCACCGTGCAGACCGCCATGAACAAGTCCATCAACTCCGTCTTCGCGCAGATGGGCGCGGACGTCGGCATGGACCAGGTCATGGCGATGGCCAAGAAGCTCGGCATGGACGACGCGGACCTCAAGCCGTACTACGCCCAGACCCTCGGCACCATGGGCGCGAGCCCGCTGGAGATGGCCGGTGTCTACGCGACCCTCGACAACCACGGCAAGCAGGTCACCCCGCAGATCGTGAAGGCGGTGCGCAAGCAGGGCCAGCCGGTCGAACTGCCGAAGGCGATCGGCGGACAGGTCCTCAGCCGGGGCGCCGCCGACTCGGTCACCTCGGTGCTCACCGGTGTGGTCGACGACGGTACGGCCCGCGAGTCGGTGCGCGACAACCCGGACCGCGACGGCCAGCAGGTCGCGGGCAAGACCGGTACCTCCGACGACAACAAGTCGGCCTGGTTCACCGGATACACGCCGGACCTGGTCACCTCGGTCGGTTTGTTCGGTGAGGGCGCGCCGAAGACTCCTGAGGCGGGCAACCAGGTACCGATGAAGGGCGCGGGCGGTCGCCCGCGCGTCGACGGCGGCAGCTTCCCGGCGCAGATCTGGGCGCAGTACACCTTCAACTCGTCGGGTTCCAACGGCAAGTTCGACCTCGACACCGACATGGGCGCGGGCGTCGCCCCGACGACGACCGCTCCGCCCACGCCGACGCAGGAACCCCCGACCTCGAAGGCGCCGACCCACACACCGTCCTCGACCCCGCCGCCGTCGGACACCCCGACGACGCCGTCCGAGACGCCGACCACCACCCCACCGTCGGAGGAGCCGTCGCAGACCCCGACGACGCCCACCGGCTCGCCCTCGCAGACCTGGGGCATCCCGGAGAACCCGGCGGACGGCGTGGGGGACGACGGCAGAGGCGACGGCTAGCGGTCCGCGGGTCGCGCCAGTTCGAACCAGACGACCTTCCCGGTGCTGAGGCGTGTCGCGCCCCAGCGCCGGGCCAGCCGGTTGACCAGGAACAGGCCGCGCCCGCCCTCGTCCGTGGCCCGCGCCTGACGCTGCCGCGGCAACTGCGGCACGTCGTCGCCGACCTCGCAGCGCAGCACATCGGTACGGAGCAGACGCAACGTCACCGGACGCGAGGCGTAGCGGACCGCGTTGGTGACGACCTCGCTGACCAGCAGCTCCACGGAGTCCGTCATCTCCTCGAGGCCCCAGCGCGCCAGGGCGCTGCGGGCGAGGCGGCGGGCCCGGCCCGGTGCCGCGTCCTCCGGGTCGAGGAACCAGTACGCCACGTCGCTCGGCGCGATCCCGTCGAAGCGGGCGGCGAGCAGCGCGATGTCGTCGTCCCGGTCGCCGGGACCGAGCATGTCGAGCACGTCGTCGCAGAGAGCCTCCAGCGGCGGCGAATGGTCCGGGCCGGTGAGCTGCGCGGTCGCGGCGAGCCGCTCGCGGAGCTGCTCTATGCCGGTCCACACGTCCCGCAGCCGCGACTCGACCAGGCCGTCGGTGTACAGCAGCAGCGTGGCCCCCGCCGGGGCGTCCAGCTCGACCGCCTCGAAGTCGACGCCGCCCACGCCGATCGGCGCCCCCGGCGGCACACGCAGCACCTCGGCGCGGCCTCCCAGGTGCAGCAGCACCGGCGGCGGATGCCCGGCGTTGGCGATGGTGATGCGGTGCGAGACCGGGTCGTACACGGCGTACAGGCACGTCGCCATGCGGTCGGTGCCGAGTCGCTGCGCCTGCTCGTCGAGGTGGTGCAGCACCTCCTGCGGCGGCAGGTCGAGCCCGGCCAGGGTCTGCGCGGTCGTGCGCAACTGGCCCATGATCGCCGCCGACGTCATGGAGTGACCCATGACGTCCCCGACGACCAGCGCCACCCGGCTGCCCGGCAGCGGGATCGCGTCGTACCAGTCGCCGCCGACCCGCGCCGTCTCCGCCGCCGGCAGATACCGGGAGGCGAGCCGTACCCCGGTCGGGTGCGGCAGCGTCTCGGGCAGCATGGTGCGCTGCAACTCGTCCGCGATGTACGCCTCGCGCCCGTACAGCACCGCCTTGTCGATGCCGAGGGCGCTGTGCGTGGCCAACTGCCCGGCCACCAGCAGATCGTCCGCGTCGAAGGCGTCCCGGTTCGGATGGCGCAGGAAGACCGCGGCGCCGATCACCCTGCGCCGCCCCCGCAGCGGCGCCAGGATCGCGCGGCGGCCTGTCGGCACCGCCCGGTCGCCGCCCAGCAGTTCGGGCAGCGCGGCGAGCGCGGCGGGCGAGTCCGCGAAGACGGGGCGTACCCCGCGCAGCACCTCGGCCAGCGCACCCCCGGACCGCACCTCGCACAACTCGACGCTGTCCGGGGCGAGTTCGATGGGCGGGACGATGACGGTCGCCGCCGGGACGCCCTCGGACTCCGTGTCGTCGACGGCGTCGGGGATCCGGTCGGTACGGCGCAGCCGCAGCACCATCGGGCCGGTCGGGCGCTCGTCACCGACCGGCAGCGGCTCCCGCAGATAGACCAGTATCGCGTCCGAGAACGTCGGCACCGTCGCCCGGCACAGACCCATCACGATCTCGTCCAGGTCGATACCGCGCGCGATCCGCCGGGTCGCCGCCCCGACGAAGCGCAGCCGGTCGCCGTCGCGGCGCATCGCCGTCGGCTGTCCGGCCGGACGCGGCTGTCCGGAGCGTCGCTCACCGCCCGGCGGCGGCCCCTGGGGGCGCACCGGCTCGGGCGAGGGCGACTGCGGCTGCGAGTGCTCCGCCTCCGCCCCGGCGGCGGGAGAGCGGCGCGGCTGCTGCGGTAAACCGTCGCCCGCCGGGGCCGCGGATGCCTGCGGGGCACGCCTGAGGGCCCCGCGTGGATCGGCGGGGCGGGCCGCCGCGCCGGGGTGGCGGCCTTCGTGGGAGCCTTGGTAAGAGGCTGAGTGCTCCGTCACGCGTGTCGAATCCGTCCGTCCGGGGCTGCGCGCCGTGTCACTGGCCGGTGCGCCGGCAGTTGGGGAACAGCAGGTGCTCGGTCGGGGCGTCGGCGCCTGCGGGAGCGTACGCGTGCGTCTCCTCCCCGATGCTCTCGAAGTTCCCGCGGTTCTGGAAGTTCTCGCAGTTCGATACCCGGATCGGGTGTTCCGGGAACGGGATTCCCGCGTCGTCGGTGCCGGCTCCGGCCGAGGACGACGCCAACCGGCCACCAGGCCGTCGCGGCCGTCCTCTCCGCTCCACCCACGTTCACGGTCCCGCCGCCCCTCGATGACCTGCTCGACATCGTGTCAGACCTACTGGAAGCGCGAAGAGTTGCAGTTGAAGCAGGTTTTTGTGCTCGTCCTCGCGCCGCCGCGTGCACTTGCGGAGGACGATCCTACGTTTACCCCATGGGGGCGCATCAAGGGTCTCATGAGGACACGTACGCGGGCGTACGGTCCCAGTCCTCGGGGAGCGCGGGGACCGGCCACGCCGGGTCGGGCCGCCAGTGCTCCCAGCCGTCCGAGAAGGGGTGGCCCCAGGCTTCGATGACCTCCACCGCCCGGCGCCCGGCCGCCCGTACCCCGGCTGCCCGCTCGGCGCTCATCAGGCCCACGGCCTGCGCCTGCGCGAACTCGTCCTCGTCGTGCCAGCGCCAACTGCCGTCCTGGTACACCGACAGGTCGAGGAAGTGGTCCTCGGAGTCGACACCGCCCGACCAGCGCACGCGCGGCTCCTCCAGGTTCACGTACCAGTTGCGGAAGGTCCAGTCGGGCTCCCGGAAGAGCCACACCGACCAGGGTTCGCCCGGCCGCGCCAGCTTGAGCACGCCGGCACCCGCCCAGCGGTCGCGGCGCAGGACGCGCGGCTTGGTGTAGCGGGTGGCCAGCGGCTCGCGGTGCACCGGGGTGCCGTCCGCGATGACCGGCTTCACGCACTCGGTGCCCGGCGCCATCCACACGGCGAGCAGTTCGTCCGTGTCCCGGACGACCGTGACCGGGCGGCAGATGTGGAAACCCGCACCGCCGTTGGCGCGGTAGCGCCACAGGATCGGTTCCCCGGGCGCCCATCGCCCGCCGCCCATGCCGTCGGTCCGGCCGTCGTCTGTCATGCGCAGATATTAGGTGCCCGGGGCATACGACGCTGCGGTACGGGTCACGAACACGTCATCCGGCGATCAGTGCCCGGTCCTCACGGACGTGTCATCCGCAGGACGTCCAGCGCCTCGTCGAGCTGTTCCTCCGTGAGGTCGCCGCGCTCCACGTACCCGCCGTCCAGCACCACCTCGCGGATCGTCCTGCGCTCGGCCAGCGACTTCTTGGCGACCTTGGCGGCCTCCTCGTAGCCGATGTACTTGTTGAGCGGGGTGACGACGGACGGCGAGGACTCGGCGTACTCGCGGGCCCGCTCACGGTTGGCGGTGATGCCGTCGACGGTGCGGTCGGCGAGCAGCCGGGAGACGTTGGCGAGCAGCCGGATCGACTCCAGTACGTTCTTGGCGATGACCGGCAGCATGACGTTCAGCTCGAAGTTGCCCGCCGCGCCCGCCGTGGCCACCGTCGCGTCGTTGCCGATGACCTGCGCCGCGACCATCAGCGTCGCCTCGGGGATGACCGGGTTGACCTTGCCCGGCATGATCGACGAACCGGGTTGCAGGTCCGGCAGGTTGATCTCGGCGAGTCCGGTGCGCGGGCCCGACGCCGCCCAGCGCAGATCATTGGCGATCTTCGTCAGGCCGACCGCGATGGTCCTGAGCTGCCCGCTCGTCTCCACGATCCCGTCGCGCGCGCCCTGCGCCTCGAAGTGGTCGCGTGCCTCGGTCAGCGGCAGCCCCGTCGTCCGGGCGACCTCGGCGATGACGGCGGCGGAGAACCCGGCAGGCGTGTTGATCCCGGTGCCCACCGCCGTGCCGCCCAGGGGAAGTTCGGCCAGCCGGGGCAGCGAGGCCTTGAGCCGCTCGACGCCGTAGCGCACCTGCGCCGCGTACCCGCCGAACTCCTGCCCGAGGGTCACCGGCGTCGCGTCCATCAGGTGCGTACGCCCGGACTTCACGACATCGGCGAATTCGGCGGACTTGCGCTCCAGGGCCGCCGCGAGGTGGTCGAGGGCGGGGATCAGGTCGTGCGAGACGGCGGCGGTCGCCGCGATGTGGATTGACGAGGGGAAGACGTCGTTCGACGACTGCGAGGCGTTGACGTGGTCGTTCGGGTGGACGTCCCGGCCGAGCCGCTCGGTGGCGAGCGTGGCCAGCACCTCGTTGGTGTTCATGTTGGAGGAGGTGCCGGATCCTGTCTGAAAAACGTCCACCGGGAACTGGTCGTCCCAGCGGCCCTCGGCCACCTCGTCCGCCGCCTCCGCGACGGCCCGGGCGATGTCCTTGTCGAGGACGCCCAACTCCGCGTTGACCTTCGCGGCGGCGGCCTTGATACGGGCCAGCGCCTCGATGTGGGCGCGCTCCAGGCGCTGCCCGGAGACGGGGAAGTTCTCCACGGCACGCTGCGTCTGGGCCCGCCACTTCGCGTCCGCGGGGACCCGCACCTCGCCCATGGAGTCGTGTTCGATCCGGTAGTCGCTCATACCTCGTACAGCACGGGCAGGTGCCGAGGTGTTCCCGGCCGACGCCGGACGGACCGTCTGGTCCAGCCCGTCCGGCGGGTACCGCGGACGCGGTTACGCGAGGCCGGGGCCGCGCACCGGGATGTGCGTGAACGTCGGCTCGGGCGCCGGGTCCCGGAAGAAGTCGTTGCCCTTGTCGTCGACGACGATGAACGCCGGGAAGTCCTCGACCTCGATCTTCCAGACGGCCTCCATGCCGAGCTCCTCGTACTCGACGACCTCGACCTTCTTGATGCAGTCCTGCGCGAGGCGCGCGGCCGGACCGCCGATGGAGCCGAGGTAGAAGCCGCCGTGCGCGTCGCAGGCGTCGGTGACCTGCTGCGAGCGGTTGCCCTTGGCGAGCATCACCTTGGAGCCGCCCGCGGCCTGGAACTGCGCGACGTAGGAGTCCATGCGGCCCGCCGTCGTCGGGCCGAACGAGCCCGAGGCGTACCCTTCCGGCGTCTTGGCCGGGCCCGCGTAGTACACCGGGTGGTCCTTCAGGTACTGCGGCATCTCCTCGCCCGCGTCCAGGCGCTCCTTGATCTTGGCGTGCGCGATGTCGCGGGCCACGACCAGGGGGCCGGTGAGCGAGAGGCGGGTCTTCACCGGGTACTTGGTCAGCTCGGCGAGGATCGCGTCCATCGGCTGGTTCAGGTCGACCTTGACGACATCGCCCTCGTCGAGGGACTCGTCCGTCGTCTCGGGCAGGAAGCGCGCCGGGTCCGTCTCCAACTGCTCCAGGAAGACGCCCTCGGCGGTGATCTTCGCGACGGCCTGGCGGTCGGCCGAGCAGGAGACGGCGATGGCCACCGGGCAGGACGCCCCGTGCCGCGGCAGGCGCACCACGCGTACGTCGTGGCAGAAGTACTTGCCGCCGAACTGCGCGCCGATCCCGATCTTCTGCGTGAGCTCGAAGACCTTCTCCTCCAGCTCCTTGTCGCGGAAGCCGTGGCCCAGCTCGGAGCCCTCGGAGGGGACGTTGTCCAGGTAGTGGGCGGAGGCGTACTTCGCGGTCTTCAGCGCGTACTCGGCGGAGGTGCCGCCGACGACGATCGCCAGGTGGTACGGCGGGCAGGCGGCCGTGCCGAGGGAGCGGATCTTCTCCTCCAGGAACTTTATCATGGAGGACTCGTTCAGGACGGCCTTCGTCTCCTGGTACAGGAACGACTTGTTGGCCGAGCCGCCGCCCTTGGCCATGAAGAGGAACTTGTAGGCGCCGCCGTCGGTCGCGTACAGCTCGATCTGCGCGGGCAGGTTCGAGCCGGTGTTCTTCTCGTCCCACATGGTCAGCGGGGCCATCTGCGAGTACCGCAGGTTCAGGTTCTGGTAGGCGTCGTAGATGCCCTTGGAGAGCGCCTTCTCGTCCTCGCCCTCGGTGAGGACGTTCTGCCCGCGCTTGCCCATGACGATCGCGGTGCCCGTGTCCTGGCACATCGGCAGCACACCGGCCGCCGCGATGTTCGCGTTCTTCAGCAGGTCGAGCGCGACGAACTTGTCGTTGCCCGACGCCTCGGGGTCGTCCACGATGCGGCGCAACTGGGCGAGGTGGGCCGGGCGCAGGTAGTGCTGGATGTCGTGGACGGCCTCTTCCGCGAGCTTGCGCAGCGCCTCGGGCTCGACCTTCAGGAACGTACGGCCGTCCGGCCCCTCGGCGGTGGAGACACCCTCCGAGGTCACCAGGCGATACGGCGTGGTGTCCTCGCCCTGGGGGAGCAGATCGGTGTACGCGAACTCAGGCATCTCGCCCATTCCTCACTCGACAGACAGCGGCTGGCATTCATCGGCAGCGCCGACCAGCGTAGAACCTGGCGGGGCGGCGGAGTCTGTGAGGTAAGGCTCAGTTCCGGCCCCCGCCCTCTAGTCGCGATCTATCGCGTTTGGGTACGCTGCTGCCGTGGACCTTGAGAAGCGCCCCCAGCAGACCGCCCCCGCGGTGGACCAGGCCGACCTGCGTGCCTCCGACGCCGATCGTGACCGCATCGCCGACATCCTGCGCGAGGCGCTCGCCGAGGGCCGGCTCGACGCGGAGGAGCACGCGGAGCGGATCGACGGCGTGTACCGCGCCAAGACGGTGGGTGAGCTGGAGCCGCTGGTGCGCGACCTGCCCGCGCAGCCGCCCCGCGCCGCCGCCGCGGGCACGGCGCCGGGCCGACCGGTGTCCGCCCCCGCCCCGGCCGGCCCCGGCGAGAACCTGGTGGCGGTGTTCAGCTCCACCACGCGCAAGGGCCGCTGGCGCGTGGGCCGCCGCACGCACGCGTACGCCGTGTTCGGCAACATCGAGATCGATCTCAGCGAGGCGATCTTCGAGCACCCGGAGGTCTCCATCCGGGCCGTCTCCGTCTTCGGCAATGTCGAGATCCAGGTGCCCGAGAACATCTCGCTGCGCGGCAGCGGCGGCGGTGTCCTCGGCAACTTCGAGGTCCACACCCTCGACGCCGCGGACCCGGACGCGCCCGTGGTGCTCGTCGACGGCGTCGCGGTCCTCGGCAACATCGAGGCGAGGCCCAAGCGCGGCAAGATCGTCCGGAAGATCGAGAAGCAGATGCGCAAATACCTCGGCTGAATATCGCCCTCCGGTCCGAACTCCCGTATGCGCAACGGAACTTCCGTGCTTCGGAACTCAGTGCATAGGCGTCGACACAGCGGGTAGAGCTTGCTGCATCGTCTCTCGCTCGCGAAAGCCGTCGTAAGCCGTCGTCAGGAGTAGACCGTGCTGCATCCGCCGCATCAGTCCCTGCAGGTCGCCGCCGTACCGCCCCAGCGGGTGCCCGTGGGGGACAGGGACCAGGACGCGCCATGGCACACGGAGGCCGTGTGCAGGCGCGACGAGGCGGGGCTCTTCTTCGCACCGTCCAAGGAACCCACCGCCGCGCGCCTGTCGCGCGAGGAGGCGGCCAAGCGGGTCTGCGCCCGCTGCCCGGTGATGGTCGAGTGCCGCGAGCACGCCCTGCTCCAGCCGGAGCCGTACGGGGTGTGGGGCGGGCTCACCGCCGCCGAGCGCCGGGTGGTCCTGGCGCGCAGGCGCCGGCGCGAGGTCGAGCTGAAGTCGGCCCGCGCGGTGGCAGCGGCCGGATAGTCCACGCGCGTACGTCACCGGGGGCGCCCCCTGGTCGCAGGGGGCGCCCCCGGTGACGTGGCGTTCGACGCGCGGGCGGTCACTCGGCCCGGCTACTCGGCCCGGCTACTTCGCCCGGTCACTTGGCCCGGTCGAAGTCGACCGCGCTGTAGGCCCGCAGCTTGCTCAGCCGGTGCCGGGAGTCGATCTGCCGGATCGTGCCGGACTTGGACCGCATCACCAGGGACGACGTCGTCGCCGTCTCCGAGCTGTAGCGCACGCCGCGCAGCAGTTCGCCGTCGGTGATGCCGGTGGCGACGAAGAACACGTTCTCCCCGGAGACCAGGTCGTCGGTGGAGAGCACCCGGTCCAGGTCGTGCCCGGCGTCGAGCGCCCGCTGCCGCTCCGCCTCGTCCTTGGGCCACAGCTTGCCCTGGATGACACCACCGAGGCACTTGATCGCGCAGGCCGAGATGATGCCCTCGGGGGTGCCGCCGATGCCCAGGAGCAGGTCGACGCCGGAGTCCTCGCGCACCGCGAGGACCGAGCCCGCGACGTCGCCGTCGGTGATCAGCTTGATCCGGGCGCCCGCCTCGCGGACCTCCTTGATGATGCCCTCGTGGCGCGGCCGGTCGAGGATGACGACGGTGACGTCCTCCGGGGCGGCCTTCTTCGCCTTGGCGATCCGGCGGATGTTCACCGCCACCGGAGCGTTGATGTCCACGTAGTCGGCGGCCTCGGGCCCGGCCACCAGCTTGTCCATGTAGAAGACGGCCGACGGGTCGAACATGGTGCCGCGGTCGGCGGCGGCGAGCACGGCGATCGCGTTCGGCATGCCCTTGGCGCAGAGCGTCGTACCGTCGATCGGGTCGACGGCGATGTCGCACTCGGCGCCCGTCCCGTCCCCCACGCGCTCGCCGTTGAACAGCATCGGCGCCTCGTCCTTCTCGCCCTCGCCGATGACGACGACGCCGTCCATCGACACGGTGGAGACGAGGGTGCGCATGGCACGGACGGCCGCGCCGTCCGCGCCGTTCTTGTCGCCGCGGCCGACCCAGCGGCCGGCGGCCATGGCCGCCGCCTCGGTGACCCGGACGAGCTCAAGGGCGAGGTTGCGGTCCGGGGCCTCGGAGGGGACCTCGAGTTCGGACGGGAGCTGGTGATGCTCGGTCATCGAGACGCACCTTTCTGTTCCGGGATTTCACCGGGATACGACGACGGCCGGATGAGGGTTGGTGGCCTCGACTCTATCGCCAGTCCGACAATCTGAGCAGGGCGCCCCACGGATGAGCGGACCGGCCGGGCCCGCTCGCGCGCCGCGGGACCTCCCGGCAGAGATCATTCGGCGACCTGCGACGATGGGGCGCGTGGCAGGAAGAAATGGCAAGAAGACGGTCGGCAGCCTGGTCCTCTCACTCGGCGTCTGCGTCGTCGGGGCGGGTGTCGCGTACGTGTTCATCCCGCACGACGACTCCGAGCGGACGCCGGTCAAGCGCGTGGACTACCGGGTCGAGCTGCTGACGGCGCGGCGCGCGGCCTCCTACCCGGTGGCCGCGCCCACCGGTCTCCCCAAGACCTGGAAGCCGACTTCCGTGCGCTACCAGGGTGAGCCGAACGAGGCGTGGCACCTCGGTTTCCTCGACCCCGAGGGCCAGTACGTCGCCGTCGAGCAGTCGACCGAGAAGCCGGTCCAATTCATCGACGACGCCAGCCAGGGCGCGGAGGAGACCGGGCGGGCGCAGACCATCGGCGGCGAGAGCTGGCAGCGCTACAAGGGCGCCAAGTACGACGCCCTGGTGCTGAAGCGGAAGAACTCCACCACCCTGGTGACCGGCACGGCCGGATTCGGACAGCTCACGAAGATGGCCGAGGCGCTGGAGATGAAGAAGGAGAAGGCTTCCTGAGTCTCCTGTACGCGTACGAAAGGGCCCCGGCATCAGCCGGGGCCCTTTCGTACGCGTACAGGAGACTCAGACGGTCGTGATGACCTGGTCGAGCTCCAGGCGCGGGGAGCGCGGGAACCAGGCGTCGTCGCCCGGCTTGCCGATGTTGACGATCATCAGCGGGGTGTGGTCGTCGTCCAGGAACTCCTTCTGGACACCGGCGAAGTCGAAGCCCGTCATCGGTCCGGCGGCCAGGCCGGCGGCGCGCACGCCGATGATGAAGTAGGCGGCCTGGAGCGACGCGTTCAGCGCGGCGGCCTGCTCACGGACCGGGCGCTCGGAGAAGAAGGCGTCCTTGGCGGCCGGGAAGTGCGGGAAGAGGGCCGGGAGCTCCTCGTGGAACTCGTTGTCCGCGGAGAGGATCGCGACCAGCGGGGCGGCGGCGGTCTTGGGCTGGTTGCCCTCGGCCATGAGCTGCACGAGGCGCTCGCGGGCCTCGGCGGAGCGGACCAGGGTGATGCGCAGCGGCGACTGGTTGAAGGCCGTCGGGCCGTACTTGACCAGGTCGTAGATCGCCTGCACCTGCTCGTCGGTCACCGGCTCGTCGGTGAAGGTGTTCGCGGTGCGGGCCTCGCGGAACAGCAGGTCCTGGGCGGCGGGGTCAAGAACGAGAGACATCGATCAACCTTCTCGGTACGGCGTGACGGCTGCGGTGATCCGATCCGTCCGGATCAGCCGGTACCCACGACAGTACGCGGATTCGGTTCAACCTTCAACCAACCCGTTCGTGACTCTCTTCACTCACTCCTCTTCAGCGGCGTCCCCGTCCCCGTCCCCGCCCTCTCCGTCGTGCTCCTCGGCCAGTGCCGCGTCGAGCCGGGCCCGCGCGCCGTCCAGCCAGCGGCGGCACACCTTCGCCAGCTCCTCGCCGCGCTCCCACAGGGCCAGGGACTCCTCCAGGGACGTGCCGCCGGTCTCCAGCCGCCGCACGACATCGATGAGCTCGTCCCGCGCCTGCTCGTAACCGAGCGTCCCGTCGGCCGTCTTCGTGGTCATCCTGCTGTCCGTCCTCACGCTTCGGTTCCTGTGACTCTTACCGTGAACTCGCCCTCGGCGACTCTCGCCCGCAGCACCTCGTCGGGCGCCGCCTCCGCGGGAGCGCGCACCACATGGCCGTCCGCCTTCTGGAGGACCGCGTACCCGCGCTTGAGCGTGGCCGCGGGGGAGAGGGCGACCACGCGCGCGTGCGTGTGCGTCAGATCGGACTCCGCGCGGTCCAGAAGGTGGCCGAGCGTGCGGCGGGCCCGCTCCGCCAGCGCCGCGACCTGCTCCTCGCGCTCGTCGACCATCCGGTGCGGATCCTGTATCGAGGGCCGGGAGAGCGCCGCGGCGAGACCCCGCTCCTCCCGGTCCAGGAACGCCTCCACGCTGCGCCGGCCCCGGTCGCGCAGCCACCGCACCCGCTCGTACTCCTCGCCGACGTCCGGCACGACCTTCTTCGCCGCGTCGGTCGGCGTCGAGGCCCGCAGATCGGCGACCAGGTCGAGCAGCGGGCTGTCCGGCTCGTGGCCGATCGCGGAGACGACGGGTGTCCGGCAGGCGGCGACCGCCCGTACCAACTGTTCGTCGGAGAAGGGCAGCAGGTCCTCCACGCTGCCCCCGCCCCGCGCGACGATGATCACGTCCACGGCGTCCAGCGCGTCGAGGTCCTTGACCGCCTGGACCACCTGCGGCACGGCGTGCACGCCCTGCACCGGCACATTGCGCACCTCGAAGCGGACCGCGGGCCAGCGGTGCCGCGCGTTCTCCAGCACGTCGCGCTCCGCGGCCGACGCCCGACCGCAGACCAGCCCGATGAGCTGCGGCAGGAACGGCAGGGGTTTCTTGCGGTCGGCCGCGAAAAGCCCCTCCTTGGCGAGCGACTTCTTCAACTGCTCCAGGCGCGCCAGCAGCTCACCGACGCCGACCGGGCGGATCTCGGCGGCGCGCAGGGAGAGCTGCCCGCGCGGCGCGTACCACTCGGGCTTCGCGTGCACGACGACCCGCGAACCCTCGCGCACCACGTCCGCCACCGCGTCGAACACCTGCCGGTAGCAGGTGACGGAGACCGAGATGTCGTACGAGGGATCGCGCAGCGTCAGGAAGACCACACCGGCTCCGGGCCTGCGGGAGAGCTGGGTGATCTGCCCCTCGACCCACACGGCGCCGAGCCGGTCGATCCATCCGCCGATGAGACGGGAGACCTCGCCCACGGGGAGCGGGGCGTCCGGAGACGTGTTGGCAGCCATGCCGCGAGGGTAGTCGCCGCCACTGACACGCAGGTGGGGCACACGGACAGTCCGGCAGCTCCCCCCCGGGGCGCCCCGTCGCGCCCTACGCCACCGGATCCTCCGCCACCCGCCCCCGCTGCACCACCAGCACCACCAGCCCCACGACCAGCCAGATCGCCCCGACCACCTGCGCCGCCCCCGACGCCTCCACGATCACCGCGACCGTGATCGCCGCGCCGACCACCGGGACCAGAAGATGCCGCCACCAGCTCACGGCCCCGCCCCGGCGGCGTACCGCGAAATAGCCCACCACGCTCGCGTGCAGCAGGGTGAACGCCGTCAGGGCGCCGATGTCGACGACCGACACCAGATGGTCCATGCCGTCGTCCCTGCGGGCCGCCCACACCGCCGCGACCAGCGTGATCACCGCCGCGACGAGCAGCGCCGCGCGCGGCACGCCCGCGTTCGTCCGCGACAGGGCCTTCGGCAACCGCCGGTCGCGGGCCATCGCGAACACCAGCCGGCCCGCCGCCGCCTGCCCGGCCAGGGCCGCGAACGCCGCGCCGATCGCCTTGCTCACCGCCACCAGATCGTGCAGCCACCCCCCGACCGACGTGTCCACGGCGTCGTAGAACGCGGAGCCCTGCTTGCCCGGATCCGCCGCCAGTTGCGCCGACGTCGTCGGCTCCAGGAGCGCCACCAGGTACGTCTGCGCCACGAACAGCACACCGGTGAGCGCCAGACAGAACAGCACGGCCCGCGCCACCTTCGCCGAACCGCCCGTCACCTCCTCGGCGAACGTGGCGATCGCGTCGAAGCCCAGATAGGAGAGGACCGCGACGGACACCGCCCCGAGCACCGCCGACAGGGCGAACGCACCCTGCGTCCCGTCCCCGCTCAGCGGCGACAGCCAGTCACGCTGCGCGCCGTCCCGGACCAGCACCACGACCGCCGAGACCACGAAGACCAGCAGCACCACGATCTCCAGCGCCAGGACCGCGAAACCGACCCGCGCGGCGGCCCGTACGCCCCACAGGTTCAACAGGGTCGTGATCAGCACCGCCAGCGCCGTCCACACCCAGCGCGACACCGAGGGGACCAGCGCGTTCATGGCGATGCCCGAGAAGAGGTACGCCACCGCCGGGATCAGCAGATAGTCCAGCATCGCCATCCAGCCCGCGATGAACCCCGGCCCCTTTCCGAGCCCCACGCGCGCGTAGGCGTACACCGAGCCCGCCCGCGGAGCGACCCGCACCATCTGCGCGTAGCTGAACGCGGTGAACGCCATCGCCACCGTCGCCACGATGTACACCAGCGCGACCGCGCCGTGCGACTTCGCGTCCAGGGTGCCGAAGACGCCGACCGGCGCCATGGGGGCGATGAACAGCAGCCCGTAGACCACGAGGTCCCGGAAGCTGAGACTGCGCCGCAACGCCGCCTCTTCATGGGTGGCCGTGGGCTCCGTGGACATCACACCTCCGTATAAGCCGTGCACAGAATCCCAGTCTGGGCACGTCCGGTCCTTCCGGCCTGTCGAGCACCACCCGCCCGGGGAATCCACGACCCGCGCGAGCCCCCCTTACGATGGGGGCATGACTGCTACGACTGGCTCCCGCCGTGTCCTGCTCGCCGCCCCCCGTGGCTACTGCGCCGGTGTGGACCGTGCCGTGATCGCCGTCGAGAAAGCCCTGGAGCAGTACGGCGCCCCCATCTACGTGCGCCACGAGATCGTCCACAACAAGTACGTCGTGCAGACCCTGGAGCGGAAGGGCGCCATCTTCGTCGAGCGGACGGAGGAGGTCCCCGAGGGCGCCATCGTCATGTTCTCCGCACATGGCGTCGCCCCGACCGTCCACGCCGAGGCCGAGCGCGGCAAGCTCGCCACCATCGACGCGACCTGCCCCCTGGTCACCAAGGTCCACAAGGAAGCGATCCGCTACGCGAGCGACGACTTCGACATCCTCCTGATCGGCCACGAGGGCCACGAGGAGGTCATCGGCACCTCCGGCGAGGCCCCCGACCACATCACCCTGGTCGACGGCCCCGAGGACGTCGCCAAGGTCGAGGTCCGCGACCCCTCCAAGGTCGTCTGGCTCTCCCAGACCACGCTCTCCGTGGACGAGACGATGGAGACGGTCGACGCCCTCAAGGAGAAGTTCCCGCAGCTCGTCTCGCCGCCCAGCGACGACATCTGCTACGCCACGCAGAACCGGCAGCTCGCCGTGAAGCAGATGGGTGCCGACTCCGACCTCGTCATCGTCGTCGGCTCCCGCAACTCCTCCAACTCCAAGCGCCTCGTCGAGGTCGCCAAGCTGGCCGGCGCGCGCGAGGCGTACCTGGTGGACTTCGCCTCCGAGATCGAGGAGTCCTGGCTGGAGGGCGTCACGACCGTCGGCGTCACCTCGGGCGCCTCCGTCCCCGACGTCCTCGTCGAGGAAGTCCTGGAGTGGCTGTCCCAGCGCGGCTACGCCGACGTGGAGATCGTCAAGGCGGCGGAGGAGTCCATCACGTTCTCGCTCCCCAAGGAGCTCCGCCGCGACCTGCGCGCGGAAGCCGCCGCTCTGTTGCAGGGTTCCCGTTCCGAGAAGTGATCGCGACCGCGGCGTCGTACCGTTGAGTCCATGAAGATCTTCGGTGTGGACATCGGCGGATCCGGGATCAAGGGTGCCCCGGTCGATCTGGAGCGTGGGGATCTCGCCCAGGAGCGGTTCAAGGTGCTCACCCCGCACCCGGCCACGCCCGAGGCGGTGGCCGAGGGCGTCAAACAGGTCGTCGACAACTTCGACGTCCGCCCCGAGCGGGTCGGCATCACCTTCCCCGGCGTCGTGACCGGCGGCTCCACGATCCGTACCGCCGCCAACGTCGACAAGAACTGGATCGACGTCGACGCCCGCGCCCTGCTCAGCGCGGAACTCGGCGGCCTGCCCGTCACCGTCCTCAACGACGCGGACGCGGCCGGGGTCGCCGAGATGCAGTTCGGCGCGGGCAAGGACCGCAAGGGCACGGTCCTGCTGCTCACCTTCGGCACCGGCATCGGCAGCGCCCTGTTCAGCGACGGCGTCCTCGTCCCCAACACCGAGCTGGGTCACCTCGAACTCGACGGCCACGACGCCGAGCGGCGCGCCTCCACCAAGGTCAAGGAGGACCACGACATGAGCTGGGAGCACTGGGCGCAGCGCGTCCAGAAGTACCTGGCCCACGTCGAGATGTTGTTCTCGCCCGACCTGTTCGTCATCGGCGGCGGCGTCAGCCGCAAGGCGCACAAGTTCCTGCCGCTGATCGAGGGCATCAAGGCGGAGATCGTCCCGGCGCAGTTGCAGAACAACGCGGGGATCGTGGGGGCGGCGATGGCGGCCTCGCGCGCGTAGCCGCTCGTCGCGGCGGTCCGTGGGCCAGGGTCCCTCAGGCGGTACGCCGACGGGGCCCGGCGGTCGCGGACGACGGCCCGGGCTGTCCGGCGGCGGCCCGCCGCTGGGCCGCCCGGCGCGCCATCAGCCGCAACTTGCGGACGCCCACGACGGCGGCGGCGAGGAACGTGCCGGTGTACAGCCAGCCCGCGTTCATCGCGAGCGTCGTGAAGACCCCCATCAGGCGGGCCCCGAGCCCGCCCGCCCCGTCGGCGATCGTGACGGCCCCGATGGCGAACGAGATCGGCACCGCGACCGGCGGCACCACCAGGTCCGCCTTCCGCACCCAGACCGCCGCGAGCCCGCTGACCAGCACGAACAGCACGCCGTACACGGCAGCCGCCCCGTCGAACAGCAGCAGGTCCAGGAAGCCGAGCACCAGCATCGCGGCGACGCAGAACAGCCCACTGCCGAGCCCCGTCAGCCGCGGGTTCGGGAAGCGGCGCAGCGCCAGCACGACCGGCGGCATCCGACGGCCCTGGCCCGCCCGGTAGACGGCGGCGGAGCCGGCGGCCCCGTGGGCACGCTCGTCACGTCCGCCCTGCGCCTGCGGCGGCAACGGGGCCGTGCGGCGGGGGCGGGGCTGCGGGGTGCGCGTCCTGGGTTGCTCCACCCGCCCAACATAGGTGCGCTTATGTGCGGAATAGGCCAAAGGACACGCGCTTTGGTCGACCTTGACCTTCGGAACCGGTGTTGCTCGGGTGTTCGACGCGTCGCCGGTCGGGCTGCGGCCAGGCCGTAGACTGGTGGACTGCCCACCCCCATCAGTCCATGGCCATCAGCGCCCACCACGTACGGGAAGTCGCAACGTGTCGCTCACGATCGGAATCGTCGGTCTGCCGAATGTCGGCAAGTCGACCCTGTTCAACGCCCTGACCAAGAACGACGTGCTCGCGGCCAACTACCCGTTCGCCACGATCGAGCCGAACGTCGGCGTCGTCGGCGTCCCCGACGCCCGCCTCACCAAGCTGGCCGAGATCTTCAGCTCCCAGAAGGTCCTCCCGGCGACGGTCGACTTCGTGGACATCGCGGGCATCGTGCGGGGCGCCTCCGAGGGCGAGGGCCTGGGCAACAAGTTCCTGGCGAACATCCGTGAGTCCGACGCGATCTGCCAGGTCATCCGCGCCTTCAAGGACGAGAATGTCGTCCACGTCGACGGCAAGGTCTCGCCCAAGGACGACATCGAGACGATCAACACCGAGCTGATCCTCGCCGACCTCCAGACCATCGAGAAGGTCCTCCCGCGCCTCCAGAAGGAATCGCGGATCAAGAAGGACGTGGCCCCCAAGGTCGCGGCGGTCGAGGCGGCCAAGGAGATCCTCGAAAAGGGCGACACCCTCTTCTCGCAGGGCATCCTCCAGGGCTCCGAGCGCGCGGAGCTCCTGCACGACCTGCACCTCCTCACCACCAAGCCCTTCCTCTACGTCTTCAACGTGGACGAGGACGAGCTGACCGACGAGACCTTCAAGCAGGAACAGCGCGCCCTGGTCGCCCCGGCCGAGGCGATCTTCCTCAACGCCAAGCTGGAGCAGGACCTCGCCGAACTCGACGAGGAGGACGCCATGGAGCTCCTCCAGTCGGTGGGCGCCGAGGAGCCGGGCCTGGCCACCCTCGCCCGCGTCGGCTTCGACACCCTCGGCCTCCAGACCTACCTGACGGCGGGCCCCAAGGAATCCCGGGCCTGGACCATCAAGAAGGGCGCCACGGCCCCCGAAGCGGCCGGTGTCATCCACACCGACTTCCAGAAGGGCTTCATCAAGGCCGAGGTCATCTCCTTCGACGACCTGGTCGAGACGGGCTCGGTGGCGGAAGCGCGGGCGGCGGGCAAGGCGCGCATGGAGGGCAAGGAGTATGTGATGCAGGACGGGGATGTGGTGGAGTTCCGGTTCAACGTCTGACGATCAATTGCTGTACGTTATGCGACTCGTCAACGTGCGAGTTCGGGGTCGAGCCCTCTCCTGGGCTCGGCCCCTTGGCGGGTTCCTGTGTTGACCCCGCCTGGGCCTTGCAGATGGCGTCTGCATGGCAGCTGTGCCTGCACAGTGGCTGCGCCTGATTGGCAGTGCATCGCCTCACTCCTTCGATGATGCGATGCGCGCCAGCCCACTTGCGGTCTCAGGGCGTCTCGTGCCGCTTGCTCTCAAAGTTTCCCGCGATTGCCGAGGCCGCTACGGCGAGCCAAAGCGGAGCATCGGCCGTCAGGCGCATCCAGCTCGCATAAGCGAGAACGGTGGGGCGGCACGCAAGGCCCTTTCGGAGCAGTAGGGCGTAGACAGGGCTCCAACCATGGACATTCCCACGCGCGCTCCTCGGTCCTACATCTGTAGTGAGCTACGAAGCTCCGTTCAACCTGAGAAAAAATCTCGTCAATTCCTGCCGTAATCGCCACTCGTTAGTGTCAATGGTGAGCGGATTCAGCATTCATTTGCTCTCTGGTCGAACGATCGCTCGGTACTTCATACACTGCTGAACCTCAGAGATTGAAACCCGGAGGACAGATGGTGGCTGACGTCTTCGGCTGCGTAGCGGCGTATGTCCGTGATGTCTGCGGTGAAGGACCGGTCTGTGTCCATGTGGACGACGCGCGCGAATGTCAGATCAAACGGCACCCGGACTATGCTGAGTTCCGCTCCAGAGCTGTAGCTGCACGAGCGGCGCGGAAACCGTCTCAGCTATGGGAATCGATGGTCGCCATGGGACGTATGTCGGACGCGGGCGGCGACAACAAGTGGCGGATGATCGTTGTGGACTGCCTCACCCCTTTCCTTCGCACGCGCTCTTGGGTGATCTCCCGAGAATTTTATTGCGATTTAGGGGACGTTCGATCGGACATGTTTGAAGCCGCTCTCGATGTTTGGGAGGAGACGGCGAAGGGTGTTCCCCCTCGAGAGGTTCCGACGTTGATGGTCAAGGCGGCCATCAACGCCGCCTATCGGCGTGCGAATGTCCATGAGGGTGAAAGTTCGACCGGTGACGTAGAAGATCTGTTGATATTTGAAGAAGCTGCTATGGATTCCGTACTGAAGGCGTCTTCGATTATCCACGACGCTGATCCGAGAGATCCCGCCGTCGTCGAGCAAATTGGGGGAGAGCGGACTGGAGCGTTATGGCAGATGTACGGCCTAAGTGAAGTAGTCAATTGCTATCATGAGGACCTCCGGGCAGGTCGTCGCCCGGGCATTCGAGGCATCCTCGTGACAGAAGCGATGCTGGCCCGCACTTGGGTTACGGGCAGTAATTACTATTAGTACACCTCCGACTTGTATCCCAAATTCGTTGCCCTTCCGGCTGCTGCCGAAGCATTGGGAATCGCCAAATCTGCTGCGTATAAAATGGTGAGAGCGGGATCTTTCCCCTGCTTGACTATGCGCATGGGAAGCGGTATTCAGGTGCCTACTAAGGCATTGATGCAATCGCTTTCCATTGCGGACATTATCGTTCACCTTGACGACGTGGAAAACGGGGCAGCTCACGTCGGAAGTAACTCACGTTAGATCCGAGCGGGATGGCCGGACGAGTTCACCTGCTTTCGCTGGCTGGGCCATCAGGCCGTCAAGATTCTGATCGACTTCGACGGGAATCATCGAAGATCATGTCTGTGGCCCAGTTACGTGGGCGCCCCTGTCGGGAGGTCCTGACACTCCCTGTCCACTCGTGCGCGATCAGGTAGCCGTGCCTATCCCCGTCCCTGCGTATTGGGGCCCGTAGAGGCTGGTCGCCGGGGATCATCTGTGGTTAGACGGTGCGGATGACAGGGGCAGGTTTGATGTCCTGGGCGTCGATGAGGGCGTGGATGTCGTCTGGGTCTGAGGTCCAGATGATGGCGCCGAGGCTGGCTGCCATGGTCACGACGGTGGCGTCGACGACGTCGGAGGTGCCGGCCTTGCCGCAGAGGATGCCTGCGGTTTTGGCGGTTTCGAGGCCGACGGGTACGACGTGGCATCCGGCGAGGAACTTGCCGAGTCTGACCTGGCGGCGGGGGTCCCGCCATGCCTGGCCGACGACGACGGACGGGACGTGGATGTCCCGCCCGTCTTCCAGGGCCAGGCTGTGTCGGGCCCACATGCGCCGGTCGTCGTTGTCGATGGCGATGAGGACCCCAGCGTCGTACAGGTAGGGGATGTTCACGCGGCTGAGGCTCCCGAACTGCTGAGGTATTCGGCGTCGGCGGAGGCCAGATCCGCGCGGGCGGCGGCAAGCTCTTCCGGGGTGAAGGCGCCGTGCTCGGCCTGCCACTCCTGGATGACGGCGCGACCGGCCCGCAGGCGTAGCTCGCGTTCGGCTGCTCCGGCGACGAGGCGGGAGAGTGGGATGCCTTCTTCCTCGGCGGCTCCGGCCAGGGCTTCGACCAGGGATTCGTCGAGGGTGATAGTCACCTTCTTGGTAGCCATACATCGACCATAGTGCGATATGGCCTTCGGTGTCGATGTGCGCTTCACGCGCCAGCGAGCGTTGGGGTGCGAACGCGTCCGGTGAGGGGTCTCGGCGGGCCGATGCTGCGGGGGAGGCTGGGTTCATATTGGCTGGAAAGAGCGGATTAGCGATAGATGCCTTGCCGGGTTCTGCGGCGCCGGTGCTCGGTTTCGAGCACGGGCCAGGCGACGGATCGGGGCTTGAGTGGCGAGCGTTTTTCAGGGGTGCAAGAGGGACGTCCGGGACCGGAACTTCCCCTGTGACCGTCCGCGGTGTCGGCACGGGTGGACGGTGCGGTACCGGGAGCCGGGCGGTAGGCGAGGGTGGCAGCGGGAGAGGTCGTTTGCCCGGCGGGTGGGCGCGGATGGTGTGGATGCTTTCGCCGACAAGGTCGAGAACGATAAGAAGGCCGACGTTCGCTTCGATCTTGCGCCTGGACGGGTGTCATTGCACGTCTGGGCGCAGGAGTGGCTGGAGCGCCGGGTCATCGGTGAATCGACGCGCCGCAACTACGAAGGGTTCATCCAGAACTATCTCGTGCCGCGACTGGGACGGAAGATGCCGGCCGGGCTGGCACGGCGCGACTTCGAGGAGTTTGCCAAGCAGCTACACTCCTCCGGCGCCGGGTTGGCGGTCTCCACGATCAATGATCGGTTGGTGATGGTGGCCGCGATGCTGGAGGCGGCCGTCGTTGAGAAACGCATCCCGCACAACCCCGCCCGCGGCGTCCGGGTATCCCGGACAGCCCCGTGTGCGGTCAACGAGGACGAGATTCCCACGCTGGGCGAGGTTGATCTGATCGCGGAGCACATTGCCCCGCAGTACCGGCTCGCGGTCTATCTGCAGTACGCGATCGATGCGGCCGTCGCCGAGGCCGCGTTGCGACAGCACCGCCCCGTGGCCATGCTGACTTCCGATAGTGACGACATGGCCAAGCTGTGCGGCGAGCGGGTCCGGCTCGTGGCGGTGTGATTTCCCTTGGTCCGGCTCAGCTCAGTAGGAGCGGGGTCCGTAGGGGCTCCAGTGACCGAGGAAGGGCTTGAGGTCGTCGCCGCTGGGTTTCGGCGGCGTGGGCAGTTTCGGCGCTGAAACCGATTCGGTGAGGTTGTGGAGGTGCGCGTCCGCGAACGCGAGCCACGCCTCGATCTCGGTCCGCTCCTGCCCCGGCGGAACTCTGCAAGGCGTTTGCGGTCTGTGGCCTCGCCGCGGAGTCCGGCCTCCTGCACGATCTCGGCGAGTTGTTCTTCCAGAGGCCGGTCGGTGCATTCCGCTTCGACCTGAGGGGCCGATTCGGGAGGCTGGTGAGGTGCCCCGGAACAGATGTGGAGACCTCGTCGTGGCTACCTTCCTTCACCTACTCGGCCGGCTGGCCTTCCGAGGGCGATGGGCCGTCGTCGGCGTGTGACTGGTGGCGCTCGTCGGCGTCGGCCTCGCCGCCTTCACCGCGCCCGCCGCCCCGGACAACGCCTCGTCGATGTCGGAGGTCACCGCCGCCGACAACCGGGTCGCCGTCGAGCGGGCCGTGGCCGGACTGGCCGACGGCCCGCGTGGGGGAGCTGGGCTGACCCGCAGGTGATCACCATGCGGGGTATGGCCAAGTTCAGACGTTTTTGATCTGTACGCGGTCGCCGCACAGTTTCGTCCAGTCGTCGTGGTCCGAAGTCAGGACGAGGACGGGTGCCGGGGAGCGGAGCGCCATCGCGGCGACGAGGGCGTCGATGGCGTACTTGTGACCGTGCAGGCCACCGGCGTCGCTCAGCAGTTGCACTGCCGTGAGGCTGTCCGCCTGGGTGACGTCCTGGACCTGAAGGCGGGAGAGCATCCAGTGCAGCCGGGCGGTGTCCGTCTTCCCGTGGACGGCCTCCACCACCGTCAGAGCCGACACGAGGACGGGCACGCCTATGCGCCGAGCGGCCTCGATCCGGGTGACCATCTGGCGGTCGTTGCGTAGAAGGAGCGACAACGCCTGGGAGTCCAGAACCATGGACCTGGCCGCGGGTTCCTTCATGCGGCGCTGTCGTCGGATGCGTACGGCGCAGGCGCGTCACCGAACAACTCGTGCTGTGCGGCCTGGATCTCGGCCTCGCTCAAGGGTTCGTGCTCGGCTTCGTAGGCGGCCACGATCTCAGCGAGGCCGTCCATCGCCAGTTGATGGCGGACCGCCGCGGTCACGTACGCGGACACGCCGCGCTTACCGGTGCGCGTGCGTAGAGCACCGAGGAGTTCCGAAGGCATCGAGACGGAGATGTTCTCCGTGCCGCCGGGGCGGGGTGACTTCATGACGCCAGTCTATTACAGGAACTATTACAGCGCTGTAGTGCTGTGTAGGCCGCATCGGTGCACGCAATCTTGGCGCCCCTGATCTTCTTGTGCCCTGTCGCGGCTCCCGTCTGGATATGAGCTGGAATGCGCCCACGTTTCTGCAGTTCAAGGCCTTGTGGGGCAGTTCCGCTTCGACGTCTGATCGCTGCCTCGACGCGCGTCGCGGGTCAGGCCGATGGGGCGGGGCCGGTTCCGCCAGGGGGCGGCCCCGCCCCACTGCCTCGCCGGGTTCTTGGGGCCCGGTCGTTTAGCTGACCGTCATCTCACCGACCGGCTCCGCCGTCCTGCCGGTTTCTGTAAGGCGTACGAAGCGGATCGTCCTGCCCGGTGTGAGCGGTACCCAGTGGGTGCCGTCCGCCGATGTCCGGATCCGGTACGAGCGCGGGCCCGTCACCGTCACCCGGGACACCGGTCGCACCGCGCCCAGGTCCACGGTCAGGGCCGCGCCGGGGCGGGCCGGGAGCCAGGTCGTGGCCGGGTTGCCGTCGACCGCCGCGCCCGCGTACTGGCCCGGGTCCTCGGACGTCGCCGTCGCCGGGCGGCAGCGCGCCAGGTCGGTCGTCGGGGAGCGGTCCGGGCGCCGGGTCCGCAGCGTGACGCCGTCGGCCGTGACCCTCGTACGGCCCGACGGGGTGTCCAGCACGAAGGGCGCCCCGGACGTGAGCCGGACCGTCGTCCGCTCGGCGCCGATCCGCACGTCGTACGAGCGGCCCCGCCAGCGCAGTCCCCGCAGGTTGACGCCCGTTGCGAGCTGGGGTGGCAGCATCGGGTCCAGATGCACGGCGTCGTCGTCCCTGAGCCTCAGCCCCGTCAGGCCGTGCGTGAACACCTGGAGGAAGCCGCCCTTGCCGGTGAGGAAATCCTGCGCCGGTGAACCAGCCAGCGCGTCCCCCGCGCCCGCCTTCGCGCCCCGCGCCTCCGAGAACGTGGCGAACGGCTCGCGGAAGAACGGCCGCGAAGCCCGTTCCAGGAAGGTGTACGTCGCACAGCCCGGCTCGCCGATCGCCGCCGCCGCGACCGCGTGCACCGAGTCCGTCATCGCCGGGCCGTCGCGGTCGGTGTGCGCCGCGTAATGGTCGAGCGTCGCCGCCGCCGCGCCCCGGGGCATCGGCCGCCAGTCCAGGGGATACAGCAGTAGGACCGCGTCGGCCTGCTTGATGTCGGTCTGCTTGCTGTCGGAGGCGCCGTCGTCCAGTTCGTACCCCGCGTACTGGAGGAAGACCTTGCGTCGCGCGTCGTACGGGATGCGCAGACCCGCGGCGATACGCGTCCAGGCCGGGTCGGGCCTCGCCCCGACGAGCCGTGCCGCCTGGGCCGCCGCGCGCAGCGACATCGCCGCGACGGCGTTCGTGTAGACACCGTCGTCCACGCCGTTGCTGTACTCGTCCGGGCCCGCGACGCCCTTGATGGAGTAGGAGGTTCCGCTCCGTTCGGCGTTCTTCGTCACCCGCGACGTCCAGTACCGCGCCAGGCCCCTGAGCAGCGGCCACCCCTTCGCCCGCAGCCATGCGCGGTCCCCCGTCGCCTGGTAGTACTGCCAGGCCGCCAACGCGATGTCCCCCTGGAGGTGGATCTGCGTGACGCAGTGGGGAGGATTCCAGCTCTGGCACTCGGCCCACAGCTTGCCCGCACTCGCGCTCGTCCAGGGGTACATGAGGCCCCTGAGTGACGTCTTGCGCGCATTGTCGGCCGCCGCCCGACGCGTGCGGTAGCGGTACTCCAGTACGGGTTCGGCCAGGCGCGGGCGCGTGGCGAGCAACGACGGGAACATCCACGTCTCCGCGTCCCAGAACACCATGCCCGCGTAACTGTCGCTGCTCAGGCCCGTCGGCGCGATGCTGTCGGCTCCGCCGGGGCGTAGGGAGGCCAGGAGGGCGTACTGGGCCGCGCGTACCTGTTTCTGCAACGTGGGGTGGGCCGGGATCTCGATGTCCGATGTCCACAATCGGCGCCACGCGCGCGTGTGTTCGCGTTTCAGTGCCTTCCATCCGGCCGCCGCGGCGCGTTGGGAAGCCGTGATCGCGTCGGAGCGGGGGGAGCGGGGGGAGGGGGAGGTCAGGGCCGTGTCCACGCCGACGTACTTGGTGATGGCGTAGGTGGTGCCTGGGGTCACCTTGAAGTTTGCGGTCTGGTGGGTTGTGAGGTGGGGGGCTCGGGGCGTCGATCCGGGGGCGGGGGCTGGGTGGGTTCGGCCCGGGGCGTGGAGGGTGGAGGCCACCGTGCCGGGCGTGTGCGTTCCGTTCGTGCGGAACCCGACCGTCGCGGTGCGTTTGCCGGCCGGGCCCGCGCCCGTCGGGGTGAGACGGCGGGCGCCTCGGGCGTCGATCGAGTCGACCACCTTGACCCCGCCCCTCCAGTGCGGCGTCACGCGGAGGTGGACCGCCCCCACGTGCGGGCGGGCCCGGTCCGTGAGCACCTCGTAGGCGAGGTCCGTGCGGCGGCCGTCCTTGTGCAGCCATGTGACGTCCGTACGGATGATGCCGCATCGCAGGTCGAGGCTCTGCCGGTAGTGCGTGGTGCGGCTTGCCGGGCCGTATGTCTCGCCGTTCGCCGTCACGTCGAGGCCGGTCCAGGTGGGGAGGGCGGCGATGGCCTGGCGGTGGGCGGTGGCGGCGGGGCCGCGGGCGTAGAGGCCCGAGACGAAGGAGCCGTCGTAGGGGTGGGTGTAGAGGGGCCAGCCCGTCTTGGCTTCCGGGCCGCCGGGGGTGGCGTAGCCGGTGCCGGAGGGTGGGACGCGGACGCCCAGGTATCCGTTGCCCGTGTAGGCGTGGAAGGGGTTGTCGGGTGGGAGCGGGGTGTGGGTGGTCAGGGTCCAGGTGGGGGCGTTGCAGGGTGGGGCGGGGTGGGCGGCGACCGTGGTTGTGGTGGTGGCCGGTAGGGCCGCGGCGCTGGTGAGGGTGAGGGCCAGGGCGGTGAGCAGGTGGGTTGTGGGGGTCACAGGTCAGAGCGTGCGGGGTGTGGGCGGGTGGGGGGCGGATGCGCGCCGGGGGTGTCGGTGGGGTGGGCGCATGGCTGTGCCTCGGCGGGGGCGCTTGAACGGAGGGTGGGCGCATGGTTGAGCCTCGGCGGGGGCGCTTGAAGGGAGGGTGGCCGTCTGGGGTGCGTCGGCGGGTTTCCGGTTCGGTCCGACAGGTGTCGTGGTGGGTGCGGGGCCGCCCGGGGTATGTCCGTGCTCGCCCTCTTGATGGCCTCGCCGGTTGCTTCGGGCTCCGCTACCGCGTGCTGGTGTGCTGCACGCACATACCCCGGTTGTGCTGCGCGCGCACATACCCCGACCGGCCCCTCCCGTCTCGTACGCCTCTGATCGACGGTGGTGGGTCGCGGCCCGCCGCCTTCGACGGTCGGTTACCCGACTCGTACGCGAGCGACGACCGGTGGTGGGTGCGACCCCGCCGGCCTTGCCGGTCCCTGCGCCTAGGCTGCCGCCATGACCGTCCTCCCCGACTGTTACTGCCCCGTCGACGGCACCCGCGTCCCCGGTGGATCGCTCGACTGGTGTTGCCCCGCTTGCCGCGGGCCGCTCGATCTCGACTACGCGCCCACGCCCGCCTCCCTCACGTCCCTGGGCGGGCGGGTCAACTCGCTGTGGCGGTACGCCGAGTGCCTGCCGCTCGCCGAACCGGAGTGCAGCCTCGGTGAGGGGCGTACCCCGCTCGTGCGGCTCACCGACCACGTCTCGGCCAAGCTGGACTTCCTCATGCCGACGTTGTCGTTCAAGGACCGCGGGGCCGTCATGCTCGCCGCCCTCGCCACCCGGCTGGGGCCCGAGCGGGTCGTCGCCGACAGCAGTGGCAATGCCGGGACGGCCGTCGCCGCCTACTGCGCGCGGGCTCGACTGCCGTGCACCGTATACGTTCCCGAGGGCACGTCGGCGAAGAAGTCGGAGCAGATCCGTGCGCACGGGGCGCGGCTGGAAGTGGTCGCCGGGGATCGTGAGGACACGGCGCGGGCGGCCCGTGCGGCGGCGGACGAGAGTGGTGTCTTCTACGCCAGCCATGTCCACAATCCGTACTTCCTGCACGGCACGAAGACGTACGTCCATGAAGTGTGGGAGGACCTGGGCGGGCGGCTCCCCGACGTCCTCGTCCTGCCGGTCGGCAACGGGACGCTGCTGCTCGGTGCCGCGCTCGCCGTCGCCGAGTTGCATACGGCGGGTCTGATCGACCGGCGGCCCGCGCTGCACGCGGTGCAGGCCGCGGCGGTCGCGCCGTTGGCCGCCGCCTGGCGGGCCGGGGCGGACGATCTGGTCGACAGCGGCGCCGCGGGGACTTCGACGCTCGCTGAGGGCATCGCGATCGCCCGGCCTCCTCGGGCGCGGCAGATCCTGCGGGCCGTACGGGAATCGGGGGGCGCCGTCCACACGGTGACGGACGATCAGATCCGGCACGCTCAGTCGGATCTGGCTTCGCGTGGTCTGTTCGTGGAGTCGACCGGCGCGGCGTGCTGGGCCGCCGTGCGTGACGGGGGGCCCGTCGCCGCGGCTCTGCACGCGCGTACCGCCGTGGTTCCGCTGTGCGGGGCGGGACTCAAGACCGGGATGGCGGACCCTGCCGAGGACTGAGCCGTACGGCTACTCGATCCGCGGCCCGATGTATGAATGGTCCACTACCTGGAGAAAGTCGCTGCGTAAAGCCCTCCGAGGCCGCATGTCATCACTTCGAGTGATTCCCTGGCCTTTGCTTGCATGGCTCAACCCACGGTTGCCACGCTGTTGCTGTCTGTCAATCCGACGGGGAACCGAGGGGGAAAGCTAGTGACATTCGGTGAGCAGCCGGCGTACCTGCGCGTCGCGGGAGATCTGCGCAGGAAGATCGTCAACGGCTCGCTGCCGCCGCTCACTCGCCTTCCCTCACAGGCCCGCATCCGCGAGGAGTACGGGGTCTCGGACACGGTCGCGCTGGAAGCCCGCAAGGTCCTCATGGCGGAGGGCCTCGTCGAGGGGCGGTCCGGGTCGGGGACCTATGTGCGTGAGCGACCGGTGCCGCGCCGCGTGGCCCGCTCCGGATACCGGGCGGGCAGCGGCTCCACGCCGTTCCGGCAGGAGCAGGCCGACCCGGCGGCGCGCGGCACCTGGGACTCGCGCAGCGAGCAGGTCGAGGCGGACGGCGGGATCGCCGAGCGGCTCGGTATCCGCGTGGGTGACCGCGTGATGTGCACGAGATACGTGTACCGGGACGCGGGCGAGGCGATGATGCTGGCGACCTCCTGGGAGCCGCTGGCCGTCACGGGACGCACGCCGGTGATGCTTCCCGAGGAAGGGCCGCTCGGTGGCTGCGGTGTCGTCGAGCGCATGGCGGCGATCGACGTGATCGTGGACAACGTGACGGAGGAGGTCGCCGCCCGCCCCGGTCTCGCCGAGGAGTTGAGCGCGCTCGGCGGTGTGCCGGGCCATGTCGTCCTCGTCATCCACCGGACGTTCTTCGCCTCGGGCAGACCGGTGGAGACGGCAGATGTCGTGGTTCCGGCCGACCGTTATCGCATCGCCTATCACCTGCCCGTGAAGTGAAGTCCTTCGCTTCCGGAATTCGGGGTGAGTGACCGATAGCCGGGGCGGATTGTCCGTGGCATGTGATCGCGAGTTAACGCGGGAGAGGGCTCCGTAACCCGTGGGCAATGCCGCGCCGCACCGACTTGTCATGCACGGCTCCTAACTTCCCTGTCCGTACCAGCCGTACCGGGCCGACCGGTATTCCGCTGACGGATGGACGAACGGGAAGCCGACGATGACCGATACCGCTCTGCCCACCGCCGACCCGGCGGTCCCCGAACCGCCCGACACCCGCCTGCCCCGGCGCAGTTACGCCAAGCTGGCCGCCGACGAGTCCCGCGAGGACTTCTCGCTGCGCTACGCCCCGCACTCCTACCGGCGCTGGTCGCCGACGATGGTCGCCTCCACGGCGCTCGGCGGCATCGCCTACCTCGCGGACTTCGCGATCGGGGCGTCCATCGTCTTCACCTACGGATTCACCAGCGGGCTCGCCTCGATCCTCTGTGCGGCGACGATCATCTTCCTGACCGGCATCCCGATCGCTCGGGCGTGCGCCAAGTACGGCCTGGACATGGACCTCATCACGCGCGGCGCGGGCTTCGGCTACTTCGGCTCGACACTGACCTCGCTGATCTACGCCTCGTTCACGTTCATCTTCTTCGCGCTCGAAGGCTCGATCATGGCGCAGGCCATGCACGAGGTCGTCGGACTGCCGCTGCCGGTCGGCTACCTGCTCACCACGCTCATCGTCATCCCCATCGTGTTCCGCGGGATGGGCGCGCTGGCCAAGGTGCAGGCGTGGACCCAGCCCGTGTGGCTGATCGGACTCGTGCTCCCCTTCATCGTGCTGGCCTTCCACGCGCCGGGGTCGTTCGCCGACTTCACACACTTCGGCGGCACCCAGGGCGCGGGCAGCGGCTTCGACTGGCTCGGCTTCGGGCTCGGTACCGGCGTGGCGCTCTCCCTCATCGCGCAGATCGGCGAGCAGGCGGACTACCTGCGCTTCATGCCGGCGAAGACGGAGGCGAACAGGAAGCGATGGAATCTGGCCGTTCTCGCCGCGGGGCCCGGCTGGGTGATCATCGGTGCCGCCAAGCAGCTCGGCGGGGCGCTCCTCGCCTTCGTGGCGCTGGCGGCCGTGGGGGAGACGCACGCGCTCGAACCGATCGCCCCGCAGGTGGAGGCGTTGAAACCGTGGCTCGGCTCGGTCGCGCTGCCGGTCGCCGCGCTGTTCGTCGTCGTGTCACAAATCAAGATCAACGTCACGAACGCCTACAGCGGCTCGCTGTCGTGGTCGAACTTCTTCTCCCGGGTGACACACCGGCACCCGGGCCGGGTCTGGTACATCTTCCTCAACCTCGCCATCGCGCTGACGCTGATGGAGATGAACATGTTCGCCGCGCTCAACAAACTGCTCGGCTTCTACTCGAACGTGGGCATCGCCTGGATCGCGGCCGTCGCCGCCGACCTCGTCATCAACAAGCGGGTGGGGTGGAGTCCGAAGTACATCGAGTTCAAGCGCGCGTACCTGTACGCCGTGAACCCCGCCGGGTTCGGGTCGATGGTCGTGGCGTCCGTGGTCTCGATCCTCGCCTTCTTCGGCCTCTTCGGAGAATACGCGGAGGCGTTCTCGACCTTCATCGCCGCGGGTCTCGCACTGGTCCTGTGCCCGTTGATCGCGTGGGCGACGAAGGGCAAGTACTACCTGGCCCGGCCGAATCCGGTGAACGGTCCGGACGTCGACGTAGCGGACGTCACCGCGACGCACACCTGCGGTGTCTGTGAAACGGCGTACGAACTCCCCGACATCGCCGACTGCCCCGTCCACGCGGGACCGATCTGTTCGCTGTGCTGTTCCCTGGACGCGGAATGCGGTGACGCCTGCACGAAGCGACCGGCCGGGGAGGCGGTGCTGATGCCGATACCGACGGTGCGCGCGCGCTGAGACGGCACCGAGGCGATACAGGGGGCGCATCTATGCGGATGCGCCCCTTCCCTATGAACGCGGAGTGCCGCCTTCGTGGCTTGTTGCGTATCTCTTTGTGCCAATCCGTATCCGCTCCGTAAAGGTCAGGCGTAAGCTCGGGCATATGCGGATTGCGGTTTCCTCAGAATCCTTAGGGGGCGGGGCATCGTGCGAGCTGGAGTCGGGGAGTGGAGGGGCGCGATGAGTGACAGCTCGACCACGCTTCCGTGGCTTGTCATACGCCAGGACGACAACGGCAACCGCTATCGCGTCGGCAGGTACGCGACCAGGGCCGAGGCGCAGCGCACGGCGGACAGCCTCGACGACCGCGGCCACAAGCAGCTCTACTGGGTCGAGCGGCTCGCCCAGAACCCCGGACCGGGGCAGAACGGAGCGGCGCGCTGACGGAGCCGTAGGCTCCCGCGTATGCCGTCTGCACCTTCTTCCCCCGAACCGGTCGTGGTGGTCGCCGCCGCGCTCCACGACGACGCGGGACGTCTGCTCGCCGCGCGACGGAGTGCGCCCCCCGAGCTCGCCGGACGCTGGGAACTGCCCGGCGGGAAGGTCGAGCCGGGCGAGGCCCCCGAGCGCGCGCTCGTCCGGGAACTGCGCGAGGAGCTGGGCGTCGCGGCCGACCCCGTCGACCGGGTGCCGGGCGAATGGCCCCTCAAACCCGGCTATGTCCTGCGGGTATGGCGCACCCGCCTCCTCTCCGGCGCCCCGGCCCCGCTCCAGGACCACGACGAGCTGCGCTGGCTGACGCCGGACGACATCTGGTCGGTCGACTGGCTGGACCAGGACGTCCCCGCGGTGAAAGCGGTGCTCGCCCTGGACGCGTGTAAGGGCTGACCGGCGCACGGGCACCTCGGTCGCGCGCCTGCGCAGTCATCGCGTACGCCGTCCGTGCCACCACGCACCCCCTGACGCGATAGCACCACGTTCCGCACGGGTATATGCCAATTAACCCTACGAAATCGGACGAAGCTCTTGCGGGCCAGGGAAGTGATCGGCGTGCTCCACACCGAACGTGACAGCGCCGAGTGGGCTTTCCCCGCCGACCCGACAGCCGTCCGCAAAGCCCGCGCTGCGGTCCGCGCACAGCTCGCCGACTGGGGCCTCGGCGACCTCGGCGACATCACGACGCTGCTGGTCAGCGAGCTGGTCACCAACTCCCTCCGGTACGCCACGGGCCCCATCGGCGTACGCCTGCACCGCCCGCCCGAACCCCGCGACCACGGCGCCCTGCTCGTGGAGGTCTCCGACCCGCTGCCCGACCCGCCCCGCGCCCGGGCCGCCGCCCCCGACGACGAGGGCGGCCGGGGCCTGCAACTGGTCGCGGACGCCTCCCGGAGCTGGGGCACGCGACCCGGGGACCCCCGCACGGGTGGCAAAACGGTGTGGTTCGAGCTCGCTCTGCCCGGTTAGACGACAGACGGCGAAGATCGTGAACAGTGATCGGGAACAGTGGGTGCGGGTCGTCGTGTGTGGGCGTACCGCCACCCTGGGTACGGAAACAGTCGGCCCCGACGGGCCAAAAAGCGTCGGGAGCGTGGTGTGATCGTGAACACCGTGTTGCGCGGCCCCGTAGTGCTGGATACTGCGGGCAGCCGCCCCGGTGACCGGTGCCGGACGTGGTGAGCTGGAGGGGACGGTTCGCGTGAGCGAGATACCAGCGAAGGCCAGCATGTCCGAGGGTCCCTCGGGCACGGAGTCGGCGCGGGATGCGGACCGCACGCCGCGGGACGGTGACGGGCCGACAGCGGCCGACGTCTGGCAGTCGAGCCCGCCAGGTTCCATCTACGACTACATCAAGGTGGCGTCCTTCTCCATCGGGCCGGACGGGCTGATCGATCAGTGGAGCCTGCGCGCCGCGCAGATCTTCGGTGTGCCGCCCGAGGACGCCGTGGGCAAGGACCCGATCGAGGCGTTCGTCCCCGCCGACCTCCGCGAGCGCGGCTACCGCAAGATGGCGGAGATCCTGGACGGCCGCGAGTGGACGGGCAGCGTCCCGTTCCGCATGCCGCCCGCCGCCGACGACGCGGAGGCCTCGGCGGACCGGCCGACCGGCAGCGCCGAGGTCTACGTGATGCCGACGACGACCGAGTCCGGTGAGCGCGCCGCGGTCTGCATCGTCGTGGACGTGCGGACCCTGCGGCGCATCGAGACGGACCTCGCCGCCTCGCAGGCGATTTTCGGTCAATCTCCGTTCGGCTTCCTGCTGTTCGACACGGATCTCAAGGTGCGGCGCACCAACCGCACGTTCACCTCGGTCTTCGGCGGCAAGACCGACGACCACCGCGGGCGCACCGTCCACGACTACCTGCCGCGCCACGAGGCCGACCGGGTGCAGGGCGCGCTGCGCCGGGTCCTGGAGACCGGCGAGGCCGTCACCGACATGCAGTTGGTGGGGACCGTCCCCAACTCCGCCGAGCGGCGACACTGGTCCATCAACCTCTACCGCGTGCACAGCGGCTCGGGCCGGCCCATCGGCATCGCCGGGCTGTCCACCGACGTCACCCGGCGCCACGCCGCCGCCCGCGAGGCCGCGCACGCCCGCCGCAACCTGGCCCTTCTCAACGAGGCGGGCGCCCGCATCGGCAACTCCCTCGACCTGGAGACGACCTCCCGAGAACTCCTCGACGTCGTCGTCCCGGGCTTCTGCGACCTGGCCTCCGTCGACCTGTACCAGGGGCTGCTCGCGGGCGACGAGGCGGCGCTCGGCAGCCACAGCCTCGCCGACGGCAGCGCCGAGCTGCGCCGCGTCGCCGCCGCCAGCGCCGTCGCGGACGTGCCCTTCCTCGACCTGGGCGGCGAGGCCCCCGTCAGCGTCGGCGCGGTGCACCGCTTCCCCTTCAACTCGGCGCCCGCGGACGCCCTGCGCACCGCACGGCCCCAACTGCTGCCCGCCGAGCCGGGCGGCCTCGTGCAGTCCACGCTCGCGGTGCCCATGGTCGCCCACGACACCGTCGTCGGGCTCGTGCAGTTCTCCCGTACCAAGGGCAGCGAACCGTTCAACGACCGGGACCGTGCCCTCGCGGTCGAGCTGGCCGCACGCGCCGCGGTCTGTATCGACAACGCGCGCCTGTACCGCCGCGAGCACGAGCGCGCCCTCATACTGCAACGCTCGCTCCTGCCGCCCGACAACCCCGAGGCGTCCGGCCTGGACATCGCCTGCCGCTACCTGCCCGGGAACGCGGCGACGGAGGTCGGCGGCGACTGGTTCGACGTCATCGAACTCCCCGGCCACCGCACCGCCCTCGTCATCGGCGACGTCATGGGGCGCGGCCTGCGCGCCGCCGTCGCCATGGGTGAACTGCGCACCGCGGTGCGGACGCTGGCCCTGCTCGACCTCGAACCCGCCGAAGTGCTCAGCGCGCTGGACGAGATCGCCCGCGGACTCGGCACGCCCGGCGGGGTCCAGCAGGCGACGCGTTCGGCCCGCAGCAAGCCCTCCGACGCCGACCTGTCCGAGGTCTACCTCGCCACCTGCGTCTACGCGGTCTACGACGCCGTCACCCGCCGCTGCACCTTCGCCAACGCCGGGCACCTGCCGCCCGTGCTCGTCGAACCCGGCGACGGCGCCCTCATGCTCGACGTGCCGCCGGGGATGCCGCTCGGCGTGGGCGGCGAACCGTTCGAGGAGGTCGAGGTGGACCTGCCCGAGGGCTCCCTGCTCGCCCTCTACACGGACGGCCTCGTCGAGTCCCGCGACCACCCCCTGGACGAGGGGCTCTCCGCGTTCCGCGCCGTGCTCGACGACCCGGCACCGGCCCTGGAGGACGTCTGCGACCACGTCCTCACCACCCTCGACACGCACCACGGCGAGGACGACATCGCCCTCCTCATGGCCCGCATCCAGGGACTGCCGAGCGACAGCGTCGGCGACTGGACGCTGCCCCGCGAACCGAAGTCCGTGGGCCGGGCCCGCGAGCTCGCCCGCGACCAGCTCGTCGCCTGGGACCTCGAACCCCTCGTGGACACCACCGAGCTGCTCGTCAGCGAGCTGGTCACCAACGCCCTGCGGTACGGCGAGGGCGAGATCAGGCTCCGGCTGCTGCTCGACCGCACGCTGGTGTGCGAGGTGTGGGACGCCGGGCTCGTGCAGCCGCGCCGCCGCCGCGCCCGCGACACCGACGAAGGGGGCCGCGGTCTCCAGCTCGTCGGCCTGCTCAGTGCGGCCTGGGGCTCGCGCCGTACCCCGCGCGGCAAGACCGTCTGGTTCGAACTCGCCCTGCCCGACGGGGAGACCGGCCTCGCCGACCCGACGGAGGCACTGCTCAGCCTGTTCTGAGGCGCCCGTAAGCCGATGCCTCAGGCACCTTTGAGCGCGGCGAGCCGCGCCTCGATCTCGGCGTCGTCACCGAGCGCGTCGAGCTGCTCGAACTGCGCGTCGAGCGAGGAGTCGGCCAGCTCCTGCTTGCCGAGCGCCCTGGCCTCCTCGCGGCGCACCTTCTCCTCGAACCGGCTCAACTCGCTCGCCGGGTCGAGGACGTCGATGTTCTTCGCCGCGTCCAGCATCTGGTTCTGCGCCTGCGCGGTCTTCGCGCGGGCCACCAACTGATCGCGTTTCGCCTGGAGCTGCACCAGCTTCGTCTTCATCTGGTCGAGCCCGGCCTTCAGCTTGTCGACCACGACGGTCTGCGCGCCGATCGTCGGCTCGGCGTCCCTGGCCTCCTTCTCGGCCCGCACCTGCCGCCCCAGCGCGACCTTCGCGAGGCGGTCGAACGTGTCGGCCTCGGCCGCGCTGCCACCGGCCCGCAGCTCGTCCGCCTTCTTGCTGGCCGCGAGCGCCTTGGTGCCCCACTCGGCCGCCGCGTCCACGTCCTCCTTGTGGTCCTGCTCCAGCATCCGCAGATTGCCGATGGTGACCGACACGGCCTCCTCGGCCTCCCTGATGTTGTACGTGTAGTCGCGGATGAGCTGGTCGAGCATCTTCTGCGGGTCCTCGGCGCTGTCGAGCAGCGCGTTGATGTTCGCCTTGGCGAGGGTGGCGACCCGGCTGAAGACGGTCTGCTTCGTCATGGTCAAGTCCTCCGGAACGTGGGCCTACGGATGTCGGGTGACGCGGGCTGGGGTCGGTACCGCCCGGCATGCTGGTCAGAAACGTCCGCCGCCCCCTCGTCGGCCGCGGGTCCCGCCGCCCCCGAAACTGCCCGGCCCACCGCCGAACCCGCCGCCCCCGACCCGACGGCCGCCGCCCATACCGCGCGCCCCGCCCCCGAGGAGCTGCCCGAGGAGGATCCCGCCGAGCACGGCCCCGCCCGAGCCGCCTCCGCCCCGGTACGGATCGCCGTACGAGCGCACGTCCCGCTCGGCCAGCGCCTGCGCCTGCCGCGCCAGCGCGTCGGCCTGCTGCGCCTCCACGAGCGCCGCCGCCGGATCGCTCCCCTCGGCGCCCAGCGCGTTCGCCAGATGCCGCTGGGCCTCCGCGAGCCGGGTGCGGGCCTCGCTGCCGACGGCGCCCCGGTGCGTCGTGATGAAGTCGGCGGCGGCCCTGGTGCCGCTGCGCGCCGCGAGCAGGGCCTGACCGAGCAGCGACCGGGCGCGTGTGGTGCCCGCCTCGCGCTCCCGCGCCGCCGTGAGCGCCTCGTCGAGCGCCGCGTCCGCCTCCTCCACGCGGCGCAACGCGTCGATCGGGTCGTACGGGCCCGCGGCCATCTCCCGGCGTACGTCGCCGACAACGGACTCGGCGCGGGCGATACGTCCCCGCAGATCGGCCGTGGACGTACCCGGCGCGGTGCCGTCGAGCAGGCCGCGCGCGTCG
This sequence comes from Streptomyces sp. NPDC102406, assembly GCF_044765725.1. Taxonomy (NCBI): domain Bacteria; kingdom Bacillati; phylum Actinomycetota; class Actinomycetes; order Kitasatosporales; family Streptomycetaceae; genus Streptomyces; species Streptomyces sp. NPDC102406. The sequence continues at coordinate 298,971 of NZ_JBIWKP010000005.1, forward strand.
GCGAGATCGGCCTCGGACTCGGTGAGCGCGGCGGGCAGTGTGTCCGTGGCCTCTCCGAGTTCACCGGCCAGGCGCTCGATCGCGGCGACGAAGGTGGCGGCCTGGTCGATGGCTCCCTCGGCGGCCCGCAGGGACACGGCGGCCTTGCCGTTGTCGCCCGCGTCGACGCACCGGCGGGCCTCGTCGAGCCGGCCGGTGGCGAACACGAGCCGGTCCTTGGCCTGGTCGACATGGCCGGCGACCGAAAGCAGCGCACCCGGCGCGTACCGCGTACCGAGCGCGGTCAGGGTCTCCTCCGCGCGAGTGGTCTGCGCCGTCAGCTCGCGGAAGGCGCTCTCGGCGTGGGCGAGCGCTTCCGGCGCGGTCCGCTCCAGGGAGCGCAGCCGGTCGAAGTCCCCGGACACCTGGTCGAGCCGGCGCCCGGCCTCGGTGCAGCGGCTGATGATCTCGTCGAGCATCCGTCGCTTCGTCGGCTCGTCCTCGGGGAACGCGTCGTCGAGCTGCTGGCGCAGTTCGAACGCGGTCGTCAGCTCCGACTGCGCGTACGCCAGCGCCGCATCGAACGGCGCGACCGCCTCCTCCCCGAACTGGGCGGTGGCGAAGCCCAGTTCCTCGGTACTGGTGCGCACCGCGTCGTCGGTCTCGACCAGCAGATGCCGAGCCTGCCGGTCCAGCTCGGCGACGGGGGCGACGTGCCCACCGGGTCCCGGGGTGGTGCGCCCACTCATGCGCCGCTTGCGACGGGTGTACGAGTACGCGGCCAGAGCGCCCGCCGCGCCGACGGCGACGACGGGCAGCACCAGGTCGCCGTTGCCCGCGCCGCTGCGCTCACCGGCGCCCGGGTCCGCGGCGCCCGGCGTGATCGTCGGGGTGGGCACGGGCCGACCGGCGACGACGGCATCGATCCCGTGCGCGGCACCGATCGCGGCCCCGGGCCAGTCGTTCCCGCGCAACGCGGGTTCGACGCCGACCCGGTTGATCTCCTCGATCCGCGCGTCCGTGAGCCGGGAGTCCTGGTCGACCGAGAGCGCGTACTGCCGGTCGTGCGTGGCGACGGCGAGGAGTACGTCGTTCAGGCCGAGCCCGTTCCTGTCGGCGGTGGCGTCGGCCCAGTCCTGCGCCGAACGGCCCGAGAAGTCCCGCACATAGGCGACGAAGAGCTGGATGCCGCGCGCGTCGTCGAGGTCGCCGAGCGCGCTGACGACGGCGTCCTCGCGGTCACCGAGGGCGCCCGCCTTGTCGGTGATCTGCCCGGTCCGGGAGAGGGCGACCGGGTCCTCGGCACGTACGGAGGCGGCGGGCAGCAGCAGCCACAGCAGCACGAGCAACGTGGCCGCCACCGTCCGCGCGGCTATGGGTACCGGGCGGGGACGAGTCTCGGACGGGGACACATTTCGGAGGGTATGTCCGCAAGGAAGGTGCCGCGACCGGGACGCCCCCACAGCACCCCGGCCGCGACACCGGCCCACCCTGCCCAGACCCCGGGTTCCCCGACCACCGCCCTGAAACGCACGAACCCGAAAGAAGCGGCGGCCACCCTCGACTCAGGCGGACGAAGACCTCCGGCGGATCTTGTTCCCCAGCCACACCACCGGGTCGTACTTCCGATCGACAGCCCGCTCCTTCAAAGGAATCAGCGCGTTGTCCGTGATCTTGATGCCCTCGGGGCACACCTCCGTACAGCACTTCGTGATGTTGCAGTAGCCGAGCCCGTGCTCCTCCTGAGCGGCCCGCTTGCGGTCGAGTCCGCTCTCGGCGGCCTCGTCCAGCGGATGCATGTCCAGCTCGGCGACGCGCATCAGGAAGCGCGGCCCGGCGAAGGCGGCTTTGTTCTCCTCATGGTCCCGGACCACATGGCACGTGTCCTGGCACAGGAAGCACTCGATGCACTTGCGGAACTCCTGCGGCCGATCGACGTCCTCCTGCATCATCCGGTACTCACCGGCCCCCACCCCGGCGGGCGGCACGAACGCGGGCACCTCGCGGGCCTTGGCGTAGTTGAACCCGACGTCGGTCACGAGGTCCCGCACGACGGGGAACGCGCGCAGTGGCGTCACCGTGATGACGTCGTCGGGGCCGAAGACGGACATCCGCGTCATGCACAGCAGCCGGGGCCGCCCGTTGATCTCGGCGGAGCAGGAACCGCACTTGCCGGCTTTGCAGTTCCACCGGACCGCGAGGTCAGGGGTCTGGGTCGCCTGGAGGCGGTGGATGATGTCGAGGACGACCTCGCCGTCGTTCACCTCGACGTCGTAGTCCTGGAGGCCGCCGCCCGCCGTGTCCCCGCGCCACACCCGGAAGCGGGCCTCATACGCGCTCACTCGTACAGCTCCTCTTCGGCCAGGTACTTGACCAGCTCCTCTTTCTCGAAGAGGGCGAGCAGGTCGGGGCGGATGGGTTCGGTGGTCTCGCGGGTGAGCGCGATCTGGCCGCGGGCCGGGTCCGTGGGGATCGGGTCGGCGGGGACCGGATCGATGGCCGCCGGACCGTCGGTGGGGTCGCGCAGCCGGCACAGCAGGTTGGCGCGGCGCCACTGCCGGTCCATGGCCGGGTGGTCCTCGCGGGTGTGGCCGCCGCGGGACTCCTGTCGCTCCAGGGCGGCGCGCGCGACGCACTCGCTGACGAGGAGCATGTTGCGCAGGTCGAGGGCGAGGTGCCAGCCGGGGTTGAACTGCCGGTGTCCTTCCACCCCCGCCCGTCGTGCCCGCACCCGCAGGTCGGCGAGTGTGCGCAGGGCCTGCCGCATCTCGGGTTCGCGGCGGATGATGCCGACCAGGTCGTTCATGGTCTGCTGGAGTTCCTGGTGCAGGGTGTACGGGTTCTCGGGGACGGTGCCGTCCTCGTGGCTCTCGGCGGAGAACGGGCGCAGCGCCTCGGCCGCGGCGGCGTCGAGCTGGAGGTCGGCCACGGCGGGGCGCTCGGTCAGGCCCCGTGCGTAGGTGGCGGCGTGCAGGCCCGCGCGCCGGCCGAACACGAGGAGGTCGGAGAGCGAGTTGCCGCCGAGCCGGTTCGATCCGTGCATGCCGCCTGCGACTTCTCCGGCGGCGTACAGGCCGGGTACGCCGCGGGCGGCTGCCGTGTCCGAGTCGACGGCGATGCCGCCCATCACGTAGTGGCAGGTGGGCCCGACCTCCATCGCCTCGGCCGTGATGTCGACATCCGCCAGCTCCTTGAACTGGTGGTACATGGACGGCAGTCGGCGCCGGACGACCTCGGCGGGCATCCGCGTCGACACGTCGAGGAACACGCCGCCGTGCGGGGAGCCGCGGCCCTCTTTGACCTCGGCGTTGATGGCGCGGGCGACTTCGTCGCGGGGGAGCAGTTCGGGTGGGCGCCGGTTGTTGTCCGGGTCCTCGTACCAGCGGTCGCCCTCGGCCTCCGACTCGGCGTACTTCTCCTTGAACACGTCCGGGACGTAGTCGAACATGAAGCGTTTTCCGTCGGAGTTCCTGAGCACCCCGCCGTCGCCGCGCACGGACTCGGTGACGAGGATGCCCTTCACGGACGGCGGCCAGACCATGCCGGTCGGGTGGAACTGCACGAACTCCATGTTGAGCAGGGGTGCGCCCGCGAGGAGCGCGAGGGCGTGGCCGTCGCCGGTGTACTCCCAGGAGTTCGACGTCACCTTGAAGGACTTGCCGATGCCGCCGGTGGCGAGGACCACGCTCGGCGCTTCGAGCACGAAGAAGCGCCCGCTCTCGCGTTCGTAGCAGAACGCGCCGGAGACCCGGCCGCCGTCGTCGTCCTTGAGTATGCGCGTGACCGTGCACTCCTGGAAGACCTTCAGGCGGGACTCGTAGTCGCCGAACTCCTCCTTGTCCTGCTGTTGGAGCTGGACGATCTTCTGCTGGAGGGTGCGGATCAGCTCCAGGCCGGTGCGGTCGCCGACATGGGCGAGGCGCGGATACTCGTGGCCGCCGAAGTTGCGCTGCGAGATCCGGCCGTCGCGGGTGCGGTCGAAGAGGGCGCCCCAGGTCTCCAACTCCCAGACGCGGTCCGGGGCTTCCTTGGCGTGCAGCTCCGCCATCCGCCACTGGTTGAGGAACTTGCCGCCGCGCATCGTGTCGCGGAAGTGGACCTTCCAGTTGTCGCCCGAGTTCACATTGCCCATGGCCGCGGCGATGCCGCCCTCGGCCATCACCGTATGGGCCTTGCCGAAGAGGGATTTGCAGATCACCGCCGTACGGGCGCCCTGCTCCCGCGCCTCGATCGCGGCCCGCAGTCCGGCGCCGCCCGCGCCCACGACGACAACGTCCCACTGCTGCCGCTCCACCACACTCATCGATGAGCCCCCACCATTAGAAGAACCGCGGATCGTCGAAGGCGCCGGACGCGACCAGGTACACGTAGAAGTCGGCGAGCGCGACGCTCACCAACGAGGCCCAGGCCAGCAGCGCGTGACGGCCGTTCAGCTTGCTGACCCAGCCCCACAGGCGGTAGCGCACGGGGTGCTTCGAGAAGTGCTTGAGACGGCCGCCGACGATGTGCCGGCAGGAGTGGCAGGAGATGGTGTACGCCCAGATCAGCGCGATGTTCACCAGGAACACCAGGGTGCCGAGGCCCATGTGGCCCCACGCGTACGTCTCGTCGCGGAAGGCGAGGACGGTGTCGTAGGTGAGGATGCAGGCGACGAGCACGGCCGCGTAGAAGAAGTACCGGTGGATGTTCTGGAGGATCAGCGGGAAGCGCGTCTCGCCCGAGTACTTCTTGTGCGGCTCGGCCACCGCGCAGGCCGGTGGTGACGCCCAGAAGCCGCGGTAGTACGCCTTGCGGTAGTAGTAGCAGGTCAGGCGGAAGCCGAGCGGGAAGATCAGGATGAGCAGGGCGGGGGAGAGGCCCCACCAGCTTCCGAAGATCTCCCAGTTGGGGCCGTGCCGCATCGGTGCGCAGTTCTCGGCGATGCACGGCGAGTAGAACGGTGACACGTACGGCGCCGCGTAGTAGTCGGCGTCGGCGAAGGCCCGCCATGTCGAGTAGACGACGAAGGCGAACAGGCCCGCCGCGGTCGCGGCCGGGGCCAGCCACCAGCGGTCCGTGCGCAGATGGGGCGCGGCGATCGCGGCACGCGTCCTGCCTCGGACGCCGGTGCCGCTCCTGGTATGGGGTTCGGTGCTGGTGGGCTGCGTGCCGGTGGCCAACGAGACCTCCGCTCGAAGGGACGGATGGGTGCGTGCGTCAGGGGGCGTGCCTGTTGCGTGCGCCGAGCCCCTCGTCGTCCGAGTCGGTCCACAGGGAGCTGTCGTACGGGGTGTCGGGGATCGACACGAGCCCCTGCGGCAGGGGCGAGGCGCCCGGCGCCGCGGCCGATGCGCGCAGCAGGGCCACGCTCTCGCGCAGGTGGTCGGTGTCGGCGCGGACCCGGCGCAGGTCCGGGCCGACGAGCTGGGGCTGCAGCCGCCCCACGGCCCGTGCGAGTTCGTCGACGCAGCGCTGAATGACCGTCAGGTCGTCGTCCAGGGACATGACTTGCCTCGCTTCCGCTGGTGCGGCGGAGTTGCTCATGCGCCTGCGAGTGTCGCGCGTCACATCACCCTTTGTGAAGGGACCGGGGCGGATTGCCTCCGGTGCTCATCCGTCCCCGATTAACCCGCCCGGGTGGGCTTTGCGCGGAGCACCGCCGTGTCGTCCGGTGCCCGGCACCCCCAGCCACTTCAGTGGCCCGATAGATGTGATCAACGACATATACGGCCAATCGTGATCAACCGGCCCGCACCGGAGGTAGACGCCGAGATGCACTCCCACCCCAGGCGCCCAGGCGCAGCCACCCGCTCGGCCGCGTTCCTCGTGAGCGGGGCGCTCGCCGTGACCGCCCTCGCGGGATGCGCCTCCGACGACGACACGAGCGCCCCCTCCGCGGGCCAGGACATCGCGCCCGCCGCCCGCGACCGGATCAAGGACGGCGGCACACTGCGCTGGGCGGTCGACGCCATGCCGCGGACCCTGAACGCCTTCCAGGCCGACGCCGACCCGGTGACCGGCCGGGTCGCGGGCGCCGTGCTGCCGTCGATGTTCCGGCTCGACGCGCAGGGCCGCCCGCAGCGAGACGCCGACTTCCTGGAGAAGGCCGAGGTCATCGAGACCGAGCCCAAGCAGGTCGTCCTCTACAAGCTGAACCAGCAGGCCGTGTGGAGCGACGGTCGCGAGATCGGCGCCCCCGACTTCGCCGCGCAGTGGCGCGCCCTGTCCGGCAAGGACAACGGGTACTGGACCGCGCACAACGCGGGCTATGACCGGATCGAGAAGGTGGAGCGCGGCGCCGACGACCTGGAGGTCCGGGTCACGTTCGCCAAGCCGTACGCGGACTGGCGCTCCCTGTTCTCGCCGCTGTACCCCAAGGACGTCACGGGGACGCCGGACGGCTTCAACGAGGACGCGCGCCGCAAGCTCAAGGTGACCGCGGGCCCCTTCGTCCTCGACTCCGTCGACCGGGGCGCCGACAAGATCACCCTCGACCGCAACCCGCGCTGGTGGGGCCGGGTCGCCAAGCTCGACAAGGTCGTCCTGACCGTCGTGCCCCGCGCCAAGCGGACCGCCGCCCTCGCCGCGGGCCGCCTCGACCTGGCCGAGCTCGACGCGGGCGGCGCCGAGCGCATCGCCCACGCCGCCCGCGACAAGGGCGCCTCGGGCCCGCTCACCCACGGGCCCGGCGCCGCCCTCACCCCGGGCCGGGCGCTGCGTTCCTGGGCGCTCGCGCACGGCGCCGACGAGGAGGCGGCGGACGAGGAGATCACCGCCCGCAAGAGGATGCGCAAGGCGGTGCGGAAGTACGCCGACGAGCAGGCGAACCTGGAGGGCTTCGAGGTCCGCAAGTCGTTCGAACCGGCGTACACGCAGCTCGCGTTGAACGGCGCCTCGGGCCCTCTCGCCGACGAACGCGTGCGCCGCGCCGTGGCCCGCGCCCTGGACAGGACCGAACTCGCCGAGGTGGCCCTCAAGCCGCTCGGCCTGCCGGTGACCACCGTCGACAACCACCTCGCTCTGGCCGGACAGCCCGCGTACGCCGACAACAGCAACGCGCTGGGCGACCAGGACACCGCCGAGGCGCAGGCGCTGCTCACGGAGGCGGGCTGGGTGCCAGGCGGACCGGTGGAGGGGAAGAAGGAGAAGCCGAAGACGGCGGGCGGCAAGGCCGACAGCGCGGCGGGCGCCCGGGACGACGACGGCAAGCCCGGCGGCAACGCGCCGCTGCTCGCCCCCGGCCCGGTCGCCGAGGCCCAGCACGCCGCGCTCCTGCACCAGGCCGACGCCCTGAAGGTGCGCCGCGCCGACAGCGACAAGGCGAGGAAGGAGCACCCGGGCGGCGCGTACGCCCCGATGGGGACCGCCGCACCGGGCGGCGCCGCCGCGGGCGCGCTCGCCAAGGACGGCAAGCCGCTCACGCTGCGCTTCGTCCTTCCCTCGGGCCCCGGCTCCGAGCAGTTGCGCACCGTCGCGGACCGGATCACGCGGATGCTGCGGACGATCGGCGTCCGCACCGACGTCATGAAGGTCGACGACGACAGTTACTTCAAGGACCACATCGCGTCCGGCGAGTACGACCTCGCGCTCTACTCCTGGCCCGCCTCCGCCTATCCGGCCACCGACGCGCGCCCCATCTACGCCAAGCCGGTCCCGGCCGCCGACGGCTCGCTCACCGTCGAGCAGAACTACACCCGGGTCGGCACCGACCACATCGACCAGCTCTTCGACCAGGCCATCGGCGAGCTCGACGCCGACGAGGAGCGGGCCCTGGTGAAGCAGGCGGACGCCCAGATCTGGGCCGCCGCAGGATCGATTCCGCTGTATCAGCGTCCCGAGCTGGTCGCGGCCCGCGCGGACCTCGCCAACGCCGGCGCCTTCGGTTTCCAGGAGCCGGAGTACGAGGACATCGGCTACCTCGGGAGCGGCGGGCGGCCCGGCGCCGGATCATCGGAAAAGTAGGCTCCGATGATTTCCTAGCTCAGATCAACCTCAACTCCCTTGCCCGCGGGACTGCCCTGCGGGCAAGGTTCGTTGTACCCATTGACCTGCGGTTTTCTTTGCACGAACCCCTGCGTGACCACCCTTCCGGTTCCTCCCCCACAGGGCCGGAAGCGCCCCCACTCGTCAAGCCACGTACCATGGGGTGAGGCCGTGGCGTGTCCAGCCCGGCAGGGCGCGCGTATCACTGATGTACGCGCAGCCGTCACCTATTCCGGGAGTACGCCGCAATATGGCCACGCGCCACGACATCCGAAACGTCGCTATCGTCGCCCACGTCGACCACGGCAAGACGACCATCGTCGACGCCATGCTCAAGCAGGCGGGCTCGTTCGCCGCGCACGCCGCCGAGTCCCTCGACGATCGCATGATGGACTCGAATGACCTGGAGCGTGAGAAGGGCATCACGATCCTCGCCAAGAACACGGCGGTGAAGTATCACCCCAAGGACGGCGGCGAGGTCATCACGATCAACATCATCGACACCCCCGGCCACGCCGACTTCGGTGGCGAGGTCGAGCGCGGTCTGTCGATGGTCGACGCGGTCGTCCTGCTCGTGGACGCCTCCGAGGGTCCCCTCCCGCAGACCCGCTTCGTGCTGCGCAAGGCGCTCCAGCAGCGGCTGCCCGTCATCCTGTGCATCAACAAGACGGACCGTCCCGACTCGCGTATCGACGAGGTCGTCAACGAGACGTACGACCTCTTCCTCGACCTGGACGCCGACGAGGACCAGATCGAGTTCCCGATCGTCTACGCGTGCGGCCGTGACGGCATCGCGTCGCTGACCAAGCCGGAGGACGGCACGGTCCCGGCGGACTCCACCAGCCTGGAGCCGTTCTTCTCCACGATTCTGGAGCACGTCCCGGCCCCGACGTACGACGAGGAGGCCCCCCTCCAGGCGCACGTCACCAACCTGGACGCCGACAACTTCCTCGGCCGTATCGCGCTCCTGCGTGTCGAGCAGGGCGAGCTGCGCAAGGGCCAGACCGTGGCCTGGATCAAGCGCGACGGCACGATCCAGAACGTGCGCATCACCGAGCTGATGATGACCGAGGCGCTCACCCGCAAGCCCGCCGAGATGGCGGGCCCCGGTGACATCTGCGCCGTCGCCGGTATCCCGGACATCATGATCGGCGAGACCCTCGCCGACCCGGAGAACCCGGTCGCGCTGCCGCTGATCACGGTCGACCAGCCGGCCATCTCCATGACCATCGGCACCAACACCTCGCCGCTCGTCGGCCGCGGTGGCACGGGCAAGGGCGCCGCCGCCAAGTCCGCCGTCAAGGACCGCAAGGTCACCGCCCGCCAGGTCAAGGACCGCCTGGACCGCGAGCTGATCGGTAACGTCAGCCTCCGTGTCCTGGACACCGAGCGCCCGGACGCCTGGGAGGTGCAGGGCCGCGGTGAGCTGGCGCTGGCCATCCTGGTCGAGCAGATGCGCCGCGAGGGCTACGAGCTGACCGTCGGCAAGCCGCAGGTCGTCACCAAGGAGGTCGACGGCAAGGTGCACGAGCCCGTCGAGCGCCTGACGGTCGACGTCCCCGAGGAGCACATGGGCGCCGTCACGCAGCTCATGGGCGTCCGCAAGGGCCGTATGGACAACATGTCGAACCACGGCTCCGGCTGGGTCCGCATGGAGTTCGTCGTGCCGTCGCGCGGCCTCATCGGCTTCCGCACGGAGTTCCTGACGAGCACCCGCGGCACGGGCATCGCCCACTCCATCCACGAGGGCCACGAGCCCTGGTTCGGCACGCTGACGACCCGCAACAACGGCTCGCTCGTCGCGGACCGCGCGGGCGCCGTCACGGGCTTCGCGATGACCAACCTCCAGGAGCGCGGCGTGCTGTTCGTCGAGCCCGGCACCGAGGTGTACGAGGGCATGATCGTCGGTGAGAACTCGCGCGCCGACGACATGGACGTGAACATCACCAAGGAGAAGAAGCTCACCAACATGCGCTCCTCCTCCGCCGACTCCTTCGAGGCGATCGTCCCGCCCCGCAAGCTGTCCCTGGAGCAGTCCCTGGAGTTCTGCCGCGACGACGAGTGCGTCGAGGTGACCCCGGAGGCCGTCCGCATCCGCAAGGTCGTCCTGGACCAGAAGGAGCGCGGTCGCTCCGCCTCGCGCGCCAAGCACGGCTGACGCACCCCCCGCTGACGCGGCTGGGCCCGGTACCCCGAAGGGGGTGCCGGGCCCTTCGCGTTGGCGCTAATCTGCCCCTGTCTACGCGGATTGACAGCGGGGAACGTCAGGCGCCGCCCAACAAAGGGTCAAAACCTGTCGGTGCGCAAGTGATTAAGTCCACGCCGGTGTCCGCTATCCGGACGCCGGTGGTCGATAGATATGTAACACGTCCGTTTCGTGTCCCTCTATCTCGGATCTGTTTGTCCGGATTTTGGGCAATGTACGCATCAGGTGTGATCGAACCGAGACCAAAAGGGTGTGGTCGGCGCGGGCCGCGTGGCTAATAGTTGACGGCGTAGAGCTCGGGTCAATGGGTCACGCGCTGTGGGGAGCGCCGACTCGCGAGCACACTGGGGCACTTGAACCTACGCCGTCAGGGGTGTCGGCCAGGTGACATGTGCCCCCACTTGTAGTGAACAAAGTGGACTCATGAGGAGGAACCCATGCGAGGTGCCACAAGCGCCATATGGGTCGCGTCGTCCCCGATGGCAGGTGTAGGTCCCGCGGGCACGTTCAAGACCGTCCCCGTGGTGGACGAGGTAACGATCCAGCGTCGCGAACGCTTTTGACGACTCGGTCCACGGAACCGGCCGAGGCCGGCCGCGGGCCAGGGTTCCTCAGGGGTGGGTTCACCCCAGTCGTTGTTCCCATCGCGCGCTTCGAATGACGTACGCCGTGCGAAGGCCGTCGGATCTCCCGGATACCCGGCCGACGACCTCCAACACCTGTGAAATGGACGAATCATGACGAGTCCAATCGAGATTGAGGGCGCCGTAACCTCTTCCGTCTTGGACAAAGAGAGCGCGCCGCAGGGTGACGCGAAGGAGCCCAAGAAGCTGGCGGGGCGCAGCCCCGGACAGTTGATGTGGCGCCGCTTCAAGCGGGACAAGACGGGCATCGTGTCCGCCTGCATCGTCCTTCTCTTCTTCCTCATAGCCGCGCTCGCCCCGGTCATCACGAAGCTGTACGGCAAGGACCCGTACACCTTCTACGGCCAGGACGACCCCACGCTGCTCAACGAGTTCAACCTGCCCGCCGGGCCCAACGGCGGTATGTCGCCCGAGCACTGGTTCGGCATCGACCCGAACTACGGCCGCGACGTGCTCGCGTACCTGCTCTACGGCATCAGGACCTCGCTGTTCACCGCCCTGCTCGCCACCATCGGCATGGTGCTCATCGGCATCGTCATCGGTCTGACGGCGGGCTACTTCGGCGGCAAGATCGACTACTGGCTCGGCCGGCTCATCGACTTCATGCTGGCCCTGCCCAACCAGCTCTTCATGGTCGCGGTGATGCCCGTCATCGTCACGGTGTTCGTCGCGCCCGACGAGGAGACGCCGACCTACGTCCGCTTCCTCGCCATCACCGGCGTGATGTGGCTGCTGACCTGGATGAGCCTGGCGCGTCTGATCCGCGCCGTCACCCTCTCCCTGCGCGAGCGGGAGTTCGTGGAGGCGGCCAAGGTCGCGGGCGCCTCGCCCTGGCGGATCATCCGCAAGGAGCTGCTGCCCAACCTGGTCACGCCGATCATCGTGCAGGGCACGTACCTGCTCCCCAGCACCATCCTCTCGGTCGCCTTCCTCTCCTTCGTCGGCGTGGGCTACCAGGACCCCACCCCGGACTGGGGACTGATGTTCGCCACAGCCGCGAACATCTACGAGCAGGACCCGACCTACATGTTCTTCCCGGGTGTCGCCATGGTCGTCTTCGTCGTGGCGTTCAACCTCCTGGGTGACTCGGTCCGGGACGCCTTCGATCCCAAGACCGGACGCTGAACCAGCGTCACCCAGGGGAAGCTGCCACCCGGGCGCCGGACGACCAAGGCCGGATGCGCCAGGCAGCACCGCAGGATCACTACTCACAGGCAGGTGGACTCGACTCCATGAGCATCCTTCGATCGCGCACGGCGCAGGCAACGGTCGCCGCGGCGGCTGTCGGCGCCCTCGCGCTGACCGGCTGCAGCAGCGGCAGCAAGAGCAGCAACAAGCCGGTGGGCAAGTCCCAGGAAGACGCGCTCGCGCAGGCCAAGCCGGTCACCATGGGCACCGCCCAGGACTCGGTCGGCCCCGCCAAGGCGGTTGCCGGTGCCAAGAAGGGCGGCACCGTCCAGGTCTACCAGGAGAGCGACTTCTCGCACCTGGACCCGGGCCAGATCTACGTCTCCGACGCCGGTCTGCTCAGCAAGCTCCTCTACCGTGGCCTGACCACGTACACCGAGGACGACAAGGGCAACCAGACGGTCGTCGGCGACCTCGCCACCGACCCGGGCAAGTCCTCCGAGGGTGGCAAGACCTGGACCTTCACGCTGAAGGAAGGCGTCAAGGACCAGAACGGCCACGTCATCACGTCGGCCGACATACGCCACAGCATCGAGCGCATGTACGACCCGTTCATGACGGACGGCCCGACGTACATCCAGCAGTGGCTCTCCGGCGCCGGCACCAAGTACCGCAAGGCCTACCAGGGCCCGTACAAGGGCAAGCACCTGCCCGACTCGGTCCTGGCCACGCCGGACGACAAGACCATCACGTTCCACTTCCTTGAGGCGCACACCGACGTGCCGCAGGCGCTCGCCATGGCCGCCTACTCCGTCGTGCCCGAGAAGACGGACACCAAGCAGAAGTACGACCAGTCGCCGGTCGCCACCGGCCCGTACAAGGTCGGCTCCTACAAGTCGGGCAAGTCCCTCACCCTGGTGCGCAACAGCAACTGGGACGAGAAGACGGACCCGCTGCGCCACGCCTACGTCGACGGCTGGAACATCGAGTTCAACCATGACAAGGCCGACCAGACCAAGACGATCCTGGCCGACCGCGGCGCCGCCAAGAACGCCATCATGTTCACCGGCCAGATCGACGCCACCCAGCTCCAGAAGGTCACGTCCGACAAGGCCGTGATGAAGCGCACGATCCAGGGCTACGCCCCGTACGTGTGGCAGCTCAACTTCAACATGGACCGCGTCAAGGACAAGCGCATCCGCGACGCCATCGCCCTGGCGCTGCCGGCCACCTCGGCCGCCCGTGCCGACGGTGGTGCCTACGGCGGTGACGCGGCCACGTCGCTGATGTCGCCGACCACGCCCGGTTACGACAAGGCGTACGACCCGTTCAACCGCGTGAAGAAGCCCAACGGTGACATCGCCAAGGCGAAGAAGCTGATCAAGGAGGCGGGCGCCGAGGGCAAGAAGCTCGTCTACGCGTACGCCAACACCCCGGTCCGCACCACGCAGGCCAACCTCATCATCAACCAGTTGGACAAGATCGGCCTCGACATCCAGAAGAAGGAAGTCGACAACGCCACCTGGTATGAGCAGATGGGCAAGGTCAAGAACGGCATGGACCTCTACATGACCGGTTGGGGTCAGGACTGGGCGGACGGCAACACCGTCTTCCCGCCGTCCTTCGACGGCAACTCCATCCAGGACGGGTCCAACAACTACTCGCACACCAACGACAAGCACGTGAACTCCGAGCTCGCCCGCATCCAGAAGATCGCGGATGCCGACCAGCGCGCCACCGAGTACGCGAAGCTCTCGAAGTACATCTCCGAGAAGATCAACCCGGCTGCTCCGATCTACTACACCAAGGTGTTCCAGATCGCCGGTTCGAACGTGGGCGGCCTGCGCTACGGCCAGGTGGTCAGCTACACCGACCCGACCACGATCTACCTCAAGAAGTAAGCAGCCACAGGCAGTTGCCGGGGGTGAGGGCGCGGCGGAGCCCTCATCCCCGGCCCCGCCGGTCCCCCCTCCTGGCCTCCCACCGCCGCCGTCCTGAGAGCAGCTTCCTGCCATGCTTCGATTCCTCATACGCCGGGCGTCTGGCGCAGCACTCATCCTTCTGCTGATCAGCGCCTTCACGTTCTTCATGTACTTCGCCATCCCACAGGACCCGGCGACACTCGCGTGCGGCAAGAACTGCACTCCGGCCGCGCTCGACATCATTCACAAGAACCTCGGGCTCGATGACCCGGTGCCGGTGCAGTACTGGCACTACCTGAGCGGCATCTTCGCCGGACGTGACTTCGCGGTGGGACACTGCGACGCGCCGTGCTTCGGCGTCTCGTTCCGCAACAACCAGATGGTGTGGGACACCATCATGGACCGCCTCCCGCTGACCCTCTCGCTGACCTTCGGCGGCCTCATCGTCTTCCTGGTCGTGGGTCTCGGCGCCGGCCTGATGGCCGCCCGCTTCCGCGGCACCTGGCTGGACAAGACCTTCAGCGGCGGCTCGCTGGTGCTCAGCTCGTTCCAGATCTACTTCCTCGGCCCGATCGTGCTCGGCATCTTCGTCTACAGCACGGGCTGGCTCGACAAGCCCAAGTACGTGCCCATCTCCGAGGATCCGACCGGCTGGTTCATGGGGCTGCTGATCCCGTGGCTGGTCATGGCGACGATCTTCACGGCCAACTACACGCGTCTGTCCCGCTCCTCGATGATCGAGCAGCTCCAGGAAGAACACGTGCGGGCGGCCAAGGCGAAGGGCATGAGCAGCCGGTACGTCTTCTTCCGCTACGCCTGGCGTGGCTCGATCATCCCGATCATCACCATCCTGGGCATGGACATCGGCGCCCTGCTCAGTGGCGGCATGGTCACCGAACTCACCTTCGGCCTGGCCGGCTTCGGCCGCCTCGCCCGTGACTCGGTCGTCCTGAAGGACCTGCCGGTCCTCATGGGCGTCATGATCATCAGTGCTGCCTTCATCATCATCTGCAATGTCGTCGTGGACGCCATGTACGCCGTGATCGACCCGCGCGTGCGCCTGTCCTAGGAGAACCCCCGTGACCACACTCACCAAGACCGAGGACGCCCCGGCTCCGTCCGGCTCCCAGGCGTTCCTCTCGGTACGCGACCTGCGGGTGCAGTTCTCCACCGAGGACGGCGCCGTCAAGGCGGTGGACGGCCTCTCCTTCGACCTCGAGCGCGGCAAGACGCTCGGTATCGTCGGTGAGTCGGGCTCCGGCAAGTCGGTCACCAACCTGTCCGTGCTCGGCCTGCACAACCCGCTGACCACCACCATCGAGGGCGAGATCGTCCTCGACGGCAAGGAACTGCTCACCGCCACCGAGCACGAGCTGGAGAAGCTCCGCGGCAACAAGATGGCGATGATCTTCCAGGACTCGCTGACCGCGCTCTCGCCGTACTACACGGTGGGCCGGCAGATCGCCGAGCCGTACAGCAAGCACACCGGCGCCAGCAAGAAGGAGGCCCGGGACCGGGCCATCGAGATGCTCGGCAAGGTCGGCATCCCGCACCCCAAGCAGCGCGTCGACGACTACCCGCACCAGTTCTCCGGCGGTATGCGCCAGCGCGCCATGATCGCGATGTCGCTGGCCTGCAACCCGGAACTGCTCATCGCGGACGAGCCGACCACCGCGCTCGACGTGACCGTGCAGGCGCAGATCCTCGACCTGCTCAAGGACCTTCAGCAGGAGTTCGGCTCCGCGATCATCATGATCACCCACGACCTGGGTGTGGTCGCGAACATGGCCGACGACATCCTCGTGATGTACGCGGGCCGGGCCGTCGAGCGGGGCTCCACCCGCGAGGTGCTGAAGTCGCCCGAACACCCCTACACCTGGGGGCTGCTGAGCTCGATGCCGCGGCTCTCCTCGGACGTCGACGCGCCGCTGCTGCCGATCCCCGGCTCGCCGCCCTCGCTGCTCAACCCGCCCACGGGCTGCCCGTTCCACCCGCGCTGCACCTTCACCGACAAGGTGTCGGGGAACCGCTGCTCGGGCGAGCGGCCGGTCCTCCCGGTCGGGCGGGGCTCCGCCTGCCACCTGACGGCGGCAGAGAAGCAACAGGTGTTCATCGAGACGATTCAGCCCCGGCTGGGCTGAGCAGAGACCGGCGACTGGGGCAGAACCATGAGCGACAAGAACAACAGCACCACGGCGGTCGCCGACGCGATCCCCGGACAGCGCGACGGCTCCACCGCCCCGCTGCTGAAGGCCGAGGGCCTGCAGAAGCACTTCCCGATCAAGGGCGGCTTCCCGATCCGGCGCACCGTCGGCGCGGTCAAGGCCGTCGACGGCGTGGACTTCGAGGTCTACCCGGGCGAGAGCCTGGGCCTGGTCGGCGAGTCCGGCTGCGGCAAGTCGACGACGGGCCGTCTCCTGACCCGCCTGTACGAGCCCACCGCGGGCACCGTCACGTACAACGGCCAGGACATCAGCCACGCCAGCCGCAAGCAGCTCGCGCCCATCAGGTCCGAGATCCAGATGATCTTCCAGGACCCGTACGCGTCGCTGAACCCGCGGCAGACGGTCGGCTCGATCATCTCCGGCCCGATGGAGATCAACGGGATCAACCCGCCCGGCGGCCGTGAGCAGCGGGTCCGCGAGCTCCTGGAGATCGTCGGTCTCAGCCCGGAGCACTACAACCGCTTCCCGCACGAGTTCTCCGGCGGCCAGCGTCAGCGCATCGGCGTCGCCCGGGCCGTGGCCCTCGAACCGAAGCTGATCGTCGCCGACGAGCCGGTCTCGGCGCTCGACGTCTCCATCCAGGCCCAGGTCATCAACCTGCTCCAGAAGGTGCAGCGGGAGATGGGCATCGCGTTCGTCTTCATCGCCCACGACCTGGCGATCGTGCGGCACTTCTCGCAGCGCGTCGCGGTGATGTACCTCGGCAAGATCATGGAGATCGCGGACCGCGACTCGCTCTACCAGCGTCCCCGTCACCCGTACACGCACGCGCTGATGTCGGCCGTGCCGGAGGCGGACATCGACGTGAACAAGAAGGAGCGCATCCGCCTCCAGGGCGATGTGCCCTCGCCGATCGCGCCGCCGTCCGGCTGCCGGTTCCGTACCCGGTGCTGGAAGGCGCAGGACAAGTGCGCCACGGAGGAGCCGCCGCTCGTGCAGATCGCGGGCAGCAAGCCCGGGCACCTGACGGCCTGCCACTTCCCCGAGGAGCCGTCCATCGAGGCCCGCGCGGAGGACATCGTCCTCGACCCGGCGCTTCGTGCGCTGGAGGGCGACGAGTGACTCCGTCGCTTTAGCGGGGTGTGGGCCCGGCCAGGTGATTCCACCGGGCCGGGCCCACGCCTTTTCGCGTCTGCCGGGTGGGGTGCGTGCGTGGGAACCGCGCGACCAGCCCCCATCGGGCCGCGGCCGATGCTCAGTCCGCCTGGCACACGCTGATGATCTCCGGGCTGGAAGCCGTCAGTGGGGAGCGGTCCCAGTCGCCGTAGCGCGCCTGCACACTCAGCCCGGCCCCCGCCAGGAAAGCGTCCAGCCCCGCCTCCGCGACGAACCGGAGGGTACTGCGGCTGACCTCGCCCCCGTCCCGGCCCGCCCCGCCGAAGGTCGTGTCGAAGGTGACGGTCCGTCCGTCGAAGCCGTCCACGACCTCGTGCGCCACCCGCACCCCGTCCACCTGGACGGCCCGCGCCGGGGTCCACCCCTCCCACGCCCGCGCCGCAGGATTGCGCGTCTCGAACGCGAACCGCCCCCCGGGCGCGAGCAGCCCCCGCACCGCCGCGAGGAACGTACGGATCTCGGTGTCGTCCACCAGGACCTGGAACGCGTGCCCGGCCATCACGACCAGGTCGAACGGGCCGTCGGGGCGGTCCGGCGAGGACAGCGTGCCGTGCACCCACTCCACATCCGTCCGGCGCCGCGCGACGCCCAGCATGGCCGCCGCCGGGTCGAGCCCGCACAGCCGCCCCGGGTGCCCCTCCTGCCGCGCCCGGATCAGCAGCGCCCCCGTCCCGCAGCCCACATCGAGCACGGAACCGGCTCCGCGGATCAGGTCCAGGTAGAAGTCGTCGCCGGGGCCCCACGGGTTCAGGGCGTCGTAGAGGGCGGCGAGCCGGGCGTCGGTGTAGGCGTGATCGGGCACCGGCCGATCATCGTGCCCGGTCGGCGGGCCCGCCAGGGGTTTTCCCGTAAGGCCGTCCTCAGAGTGCGCTATGTCCGTGTTGGGCCGATATTTAGGCGTACGTGACACGTGATCAGTACGAGCCGGTATGAGGAGGCACTCCATGCGTGGAGCCACGCACGCCAAATGGACCGCTGTCGCGGTCGTCGTAGCCCTGGCGGCGACGGCCTGCGGGGGCGGCGGCGACAGCGGCGGTGGCGGCGGTGGGGACGGCTCGGGTGTGGTCCGGTCCTCCTGGGGCGACCCGCAGAACCCGTTGGAGCCCGCGAACACCAACGAGGTGCAGGGCGGCAAGGTCCTGGACATGATCTTCCGCGGTCTGAAGCGGTACGACCCGAAGACGGGCGCCGCCAAGGACATGCTGGCGGAGAAGATCGAGACGTCCGACCAGACGAACTACAAGATCACCATTAAGGACGGGTGGACGTTCTCCAACGGCGAGAAGGTCACCGCCAAGTCCTTCGTGGACGCCTGGAACTACGGCGCGAGCCTGAAGAACAACCAGAAGAACGCGTACTTCTTCGGCTACATCGAGGGCTACGACAAGGTGCACCCGGACTCGGGCAAGCAGAGCGCCGACACCCTCTCCGGCCTCAAGGTCACCGGCGACCGCACCTTCACGGTCAAGCTCAACCAGAAGTTCTCGACCTGGCCCGACACGCTCGGCTACGCCGCCTTCGCGCCGCTGCCCAAGATGTTCTTCGACGACCACGACAGCTATGTGAGCAAGCCCGTCGGCAACGGTCCGTACACCGTGCGGTCGTACCAGAAGGGCTCACAGATGTCCCTGCGCAAGTGGGACAAGTACCCGGGTGACGACAAGGCGGAGAACGGCGGCGTCGACCTCAAGGTCTACACCGACAACAACACCGCCTACACCGACCTGACCGCGGGCAACCTCGACCTCGTCGACGACGTGCCCGCCTCCCAGCTCGGCAACGCGGACAGCGACCTGAACGGCCGGTACATCAACACCCCGGCCGGCATCATCCAGACCCTCGCCTTCCCGTTCTACGACGCGGCGTGGAACAAGGCGGACAGCGACAAGGTCCGCAAGGGCCTGTCCATGGCGATCAACCGCAAGCAGATCACCGAGTCGATCTTCGAGAAGACCCGCACCCCGGCCACCGACTGGACGTCCCCGGTGCTCGGCAAGGACGGCGGCTACAAGGCCGGGCTGTGCGGCGAGTTCTGCGAGTACAAGCCCGACGAGGCGAAGAAGCTGGTCAAGGAGGGCGGCGGCATCCCAGGCGGCCAGGTGAGGATCGGCTACAACGCCGACACCGGCAGCCACAAGGAGTGGGTCGACGCCGTCTGCAACTCCATCAACAACGCCCTCGACAACGACAGGGCCTGCGTCGCCAGCCCCACCGGCACCTTCGCCGACTTCCGCAACAAGATCACCGACAAGAAGATGACAGGCCCCTTCCGCGCCGGCTGGCAGATGGACTACCCGCTCATCCAGAACTTCCTCCAGCCGCTGTACTACACCAACGCCTCGTCCAACGATGGCCACTGGTCCAACAAGGAGTTCGACTCCCTCGTCGACAAGGCCAACGCCGAACCCGACCAGGCCAAGGCGGTCAAGACGTTCCAGCAGGCCCAGGAGGTCGTCCGGGACAACATGGCGGCCATCCCGCTCTGGTACCAGAACGGCAGCGCCGGCTACTCGGACAAGGTCTCCGATGTGACGCTCAACCCGTTCAGCGTCCCCGTCTACAACGAGATCAAGGTCAACTGACCGACACGGACGCCAGGGACGGAGCCCGCGATGGGACGGTATGTGATCCGGCGGCTGTTGCAGATGATCCCGGTCTTCATCGGGGCCACGCTGCTCATCTTCCTCATGGTCAACGTGATGGGCGACCCCATCGCGGGGCTGTGCGGCGACAAGGCCTGCGACCCCGCCACGAAGGCCCAGCTCTCCAAGGAGTTCGGCCTCGACAAGCCCGTGTGGCAGCAATACCTGACGTACATGGGGAACGTCTTCACCGGTGACTTCGGCACCGCGTTCAACGGCCAGAAGGTCACCGAGCTGATGTCGACCGCGTTCCCGGTCACCATCCGCCTCACCATCGTGGCGATCCTCTTCGAGATCGTCGTCGGCATCACGCTCGGTGTCGTCACCGGCCTCAGGCGCGGCCACCCCGTCGACACCGGCGTGCTGCTGCTGACCCTCGTCGTCATCTCCGTCCCGACGTTC
Source organism: Streptomyces sp. NPDC102406 (assembly GCF_044765725.1). NCBI lineage: Bacteria > Bacillati > Actinomycetota > Actinomycetes > Kitasatosporales > Streptomycetaceae > Streptomyces > Streptomyces sp. NPDC102406. Next base: position 319,197 of record NZ_JBIWKP010000005.1, read on the forward strand.
GTCACCGGTCTGCTCCTGCAACTGCTGCTCGGCGTGCAATGGGGCTGGATCAACCCGGCCGTGTCCACGGAGGCGTCCTTCGGCGAACTGATCGTGCCCGGCCTCGTCCTCGCCTCCGTCTCCCTCGCCTACGTGACCCGCCTGACGCGGACCTCCATCGCCGAGAACAAACGGGCCGACTACGTGCGCACCGCCATCGCCAAGGGCCTGCCCAGACGCCGTGTCATCACCCGGCACCTGCTGCGCAACTCCCTCATCCCCGTCGTCACCTTCATCGGCGCCGACGTCGGCGCGCTGATGGGCGGCGCCATCGTCACCGAGCGCATCTTCAACATCCACGGCGTCGGCTTCCAGCTCTACCAGGGCATCCTGCGGCAGAACACCCAGACCGTGGTCGGTTTCGTGACCATCCTCGTCCTGGTCTTCCTCGCGGTGAACCTGATCGTCGACCTCCTGTACGCCGTACTCGACCCGAGGATCCGCTATGCCTGAACCGCAAGCGCCAGAGCCCCCCGCCGGGCGGCCCGGAGCGTCCGGAGGCGGGCGCGTACCCGAGGACGGTGCCATCGCCGCGACCGGCATGGGCGGCGCGATGGACCTCGCCACGAGCGAGGGCGCGCTCATCGAGGGACCGGCCGTCGGGCCCGGCGGCCCCGCGGGCAAGCCCCGCAGCCTGTGGTCCGACGCCTGGCGCGACCTGCGCCGCAACCCCGTCTTCATCATCTCGGCCCTGGTCATCCTCTTCCTGGTGGTCATCTCGATCTGGCCGCAGCTCATCGCCTCCGGCAACCCGCTCTCCTGCGACCTGTCCAAGCGCCAGCAGAGCTCCCAGCCGGGCCACCCCTTCGGCTTCGACGGCCAGGGCTGCGACGTCTACACCCGCACCGTGTACGGCGCCCGCAACTCCATCACCGTCGGCGTCTGCGCCACGATCGGCGTCTCGCTGCTCGGCTCGGTCCTCGGCGGACTCGCCGGGTTCTTCGGCGGGTTCTGGGACGCGGTCCTCTCCCGCATCACCGACATCTTCTTCGCGATCCCCGTCGTCCTCGGCGGCCTCGTCCTGCTGTCGGTCGTCACCAGCAACACCGTCTGGCCCGTCATCGGCTTCATGGTGCTGCTCGGCTGGCCGCAGATCTCCCGCATCGCCCGCGGCTCGGTCATCACCGCCAAGCAGAACGACTACGTGCAGGCGGCCCGCGCGCTCGGCGCCTCCAACTCCCGGATGCTGCTGCGCCACATCGCCCCGAACGCCGTCGCGCCCGTCATCGTCGTCGCGACCATCGCCCTCGGTACGTACATCGCCCTGGAGGCGACCCTCTCGTACCTCGGTGTCGGTCTGAAACCGCCGGCGGTGAGCTGGGGCATCGACATCTCGGCCGCCTCCGGCTACATCCGCAACGCCCCGCACATGCTGCTGTGGCCGGCCGGAGCCCTCGCCCTCACGGTCCTCGCGTTCATCATGCTCGGCGACGCGGTGCGCGACGCCCTCGACCCGAAGCTGAGGTAGCGCCCATGCCGTTGCTCGAAGTACGCGACCTGCACGTCGAGTTCCGCACCCGGGACGGCATCGCCCAGGCCGTGAACGGCGTCAACTACACCGTCGACGCGGGCGAGACCCTCGCCGTGCTCGGCGAGTCCGGCTCCGGCAAGTCGGTCACCGCCCAGGCGATCATGGGCATCCTCGACATCCCGCCCGGCCGCATCACCGGCGGCGAGGTCCTCTTCAAGGGCCGGGACCTGCTGAGGCTCAAGGAGGAGGAGCGCAGGAAGGTCCGCGGCGCCGAGATGGCCATGATCTTCCAGGACGCCCTCAGCTCCCTCAACCCGGTCCTCTCCGTGGGCGACCAGATCGGCGAGCTGTTCACCGTCCACCGCGGGATGTCCAGGAAGGACGCCAAGGCCAAGGCCGTCGAGCTGATGGACCGGGTCCGCATCCCGGCGGCGAAGGAGCGCGTCGGGCAGTACCCGCACCAGTTCTCCGGCGGTATGCGCCAACGCATCATGATCGCGATGGCGCTCGCCCTGGAACCCGACCTGATCATCGCCGACGAGCCCACCACCGCCCTCGACGTGACCGTGCAGGCCCAGGTCATGGACCTGCTCGCCGAATTGCAGCGCGAACTCAACATGGGGCTCATCCTCATCACCCATGACCTCGGCGTCGTCGCCGACGTCGCCGACAAGATCGCCGTGATGTACGCGGGCCGCATCGTCGAGCACGCCCCCGTCCACGAGATCTACCGGGCGCCCGCCCATCCGTACACCAAGGGCCTCCTCGAATCGATCCCGCGCCTGGACCAGAAGGGGCAGGAACTCTTCGCCATCAAGGGCCTGCCACCGAACCTCATGCACATCCCGCCCGGCTGCGCCTTCCATCCGCGCTGCCCGATGGTCCAGGACGTGTGCCGCACGGACGTCCCGCCGCTCTACCGCGTCTCCGATGACCGTCGCAGCGCCTGCCACTTCTGGAAGGAGACGATCGATGCCTCACGCTGAGGGCGGCTCGCACGTCAGCAAAGGCGATCTCCGACGCGAGGGCCGGATCGCCGAACACCTCCTCCACCAGGCGCAGGCCGAGTCCGCGTTCGCGAAGAACGGCTCGGAGTCCGGACACGAACCCCTCCTGGAGGTACGGGGGCTGGTCAAGCACTACCCCCTCACCCAGGGCGTCCTCATCAAGAAGCAGGTCGGCGCGGTCAAGGCCGTCGACGGCGTCGACTTCGACCTCGGACACGGTGAGACCCTCGGCATCGTGGGGGAGTCCGGCTGCGGCAAGTCGACCGTCGCCAAGATGCTGGTGAACCTGGAACGCCCCACGGCCGGCGTCATCAAGTACAAGGGCGAGGACATCACCCGCCTCTCGGGCCGCGCCCTGAAGGCCGTGCGCCGCAACATCCAGATGGTGTTCCAGGACCCGTACACCTCCCTCAACCCGCGTATGACGGTGGGCGACATCATCGGGGAGCCCTACGAGATCCACCCCGAGGTCGCGCCGAAGGGCGACCGCAGGAAGCGCGTCCAGGACCTCCTCGACGTGGTCGGCCTCAACCCCGAGTACATCAACCGCTACCCGCACCAGTTCTCCGGCGGCCAGCGCCAGCGCATCGGCATCGCCCGCGGCCTCGCGCTGCGCCCCGAGATCATCGTCGCCGACGAACCCGTCTCCGCGCTCGACGTCTCCGTGCAGGCCCAGGTGATCAACCTCCTGGACCGGCTCCAGAACGAGTTCGACCTCTCCTACGTCTTCATCGCCCACGACCTCTCGATCGTGCGCCACATCTCCGACCGGGTCGGCGTGATGTACCTGGGCCGCATCGTGGAGATCGGCTCCGACGAGGAGATCTACGAGCATCCGACGCACCCCTACACGCAGGCGCTCCTGTCGGCCGTACCCGTCCCCGACCCGGCCGCGCGCGAGCACCGCGAACGCATCATCCTCACCGGCGACGTGCCCTCGCCCGCCAACCCGCCCTCCGGCTGCCGCTTCCGCACCCGCTGCTGGAAGGCCCAGCAGCGCTGCGCCGACGAGGTCCCGCTGCTCGCCGTCCCGGCCGTCTTCCGCCTCGGCGACGCGGGCCCGGCGCAGCACCCCTCGGCCTGCCACTTCGCCGAGGAGAAGCAGGTCGTGCCCACCGAGCAGTAATGCCTTTACAAGCGTGCAACTCCGCGGACGCAGCGCCGCCACACGGACGCGCCAGGATGATCCGCGTACGGCCGTGCGGGTGCCGTTGGCCGGGCCGGGGCGCAGGTCGCCCCGGCCCGGTCGCCGTTCAGCCCAGGCCCAGGGACCGCTTCAGGAAGTCCACCTGGAGCAGCAGCAGATTCTCCGCGACCTGCTCCTGCGGCGTCATGTGGGTCACCCCTGACAGCGGCAGCACCTCGTGCGGGCGGCCGTCCGCGAGCAGGGCCGAACTGAGCCGCAGGGCGTGCGCCACGACCACGTTGTCGTCGGCGAGCCCGTGCACGATGAGCAGCGGCCGGTGCTGCCCGGCCGGCTCCGCGAGCCCGTCGTCCGTCACCAGCGAGTTCGCCGCGTACGTCGCCGGGGACGTGCCGGGATCGCCCAGGTACCGCTCCGTGTAGTGCGTGTCGTACAGCCGCCAGTCCGTCACCGGCGCGCCCGCGACACCCGCGTGGAAGACGTCGGGCCGCTTCAGCACGGCCAGCGCGGAGAGGTAGCCGCCGTAGCTCCAGCCGCGCATCGCCACCTTGGACAGGTCGAGGGGGAAGCGGCCGGCCAGCGCGTGCAGGGCGCTCACCTGGTCGTCGAGCGTCAGCGTGAAGTCACCGCGGATCGACTTCTCGCGGCCGGGCGAGATGCCGGGCGTGCCCCGGCCGTCCGCGACGATGACCGCGAAGCCCTGGTCGGCGAACCACTGCGAGGTCAGATGCGCGTTGTGCGCCGCCACGACGCGCTGCCCGTGCGGGCCGCCGTAGGGGTCGAGCAGCACCGGCAGCGGGCCGTCCCCCTCCGCGTACGAGGAAGGGAGCAGGACCGCACACGGGATACCGTCGGCCTCCGTCAGCGTCACGCGCGGGGAGAGCAGCGGGCGCTCGGCGTGCGAGGCGATCTCGGCGACCTGCTTGCCGTCGCGCTCCACGCGCACCCGCGCGCCGGGGGAGCCGAGGGTGGCGGAGACCAGCACCGTGACGTTGCCCGAGCGGGCGGCCGTGTGCACGCCGGGCTCGGTGGTGAGGCGCTCCACGCCCAGTTCGTTGACGCGGTAGACATGGATCTCGCCGGTCTCCGGGGCCGCCGCGTCGGCGCCCGCCGAAGCCGAGACCAGGACGTCGCCGTCGCCGACGTCGAGCACGGACCGCACGTGCAACTGCGGCCCTGTCAACAGGCGTTCACCGACCGCGAGGACCCGCGCCCCGCCCTCGTCGGCGATCCGCACGAGCTGCCCGCTCGGCGACCAGCACGGCACTCCCGGGAACAGCTCCAGCCACTGGTCGTCCTCGTCGGCGTGCACCATCCGCGTCGAACCGTCGTCCGGGTTCACGGCCAGGTACAACGCGCTGAGCTGGTCACGGGCCTGTACGAGGATCAGAGGGGCGCCGTCCGCCGACCAGTGGACGCGGGCCAGGTACGGGTAGGCCGACCGGTTCCAGTTGATCTCGGTCCGGCTGCCGTCGAGGCCGTACGCGAACAGCCGCACCTCGGCGTTGGGCGTCCCGGCCGCCGGATAGGCGGTGCGCACCGGCTCGCGGTCCGGGTGCGCCGGATCGGCGATGAACCAGCGCCGCACGTCCGCGTCGTCGGCGCGGGCCACGAGCAGCCGCCGCGAATCGGGCGACCACCAAAAACCCCGGTACCGCGACATCTCCTCGGCCGCGATGAACTCCGCGAGCCCGTACGTCACCGTCTCCGACTCGGGGGCGGCGAGAACCCGGTCGTCCTCGCCCTGAGCGCCGACGACCCGCAGCGCGCCCCGTGCCACATACGCGACGTGCCGGCCGTCCGGAGCCGGGCGCGGGTCCAGCACCGGCCCGCGCACCGGGAGCTCACGGGCCGTGCCCGCCCTCAGCTCCGCCGCGAACAGGCGGCCCGACAGGGCGAACGCCGCCAGCTCGGCCGCGCCGTCCGTCGCGTACCCCACGATGCCCGCGCCGCCCTCCCGGCTGCGCTCGCGCCGGGCCCGCTCCTCGGCCGACAACCGCTCCGACGAGCCGCCGAGCAGCGTCGACGGGTCCGCGGCCACCCGCTCCTGACCGCTCGCCACATCGAGGACCCACAGGGCGTTCGCCCGGTCGGTGCCCGCGCCGGAGCGCAGGAAGACGACGCGCTCCCCGTCCGGCGACACCGTGAAAGCGCGCGGGGCGCCGGACGTGAAGCGCTGCGTACGCGCGTGCTGACGAGGAAAGGAATACGTCTCGTTCCCACTACCGGGCCCGGCGCCGTCGCCGCTCTCTTTGGTCATCCCCGAAGACTAGGGCGCGAGTCGACCATGCGCCCCCACGCGCTCCCGCCCGCCCCCGATGCTCCGGCATGACGACTCATGCGGGGCGACGGATAGTTATGATCAGTAGCGCTGTGTGGGTATCCAACAGGGGACATCCGTCGGCGATCGATCACTTTGGAGGAGGGACCGCTGTGGCACTCTCGATCTCGGCCGTGGTGCTGTTCGCGATCATCGTCTTCATCCTGGTCAAGAAGTCCGGTCTGAAGGCCGGACACGCGGTGGTCTGCGTGCTCCTCGGCTTCTATCTGGCGAGTTCCTCCATCGCCCCCACGATCCAGGAGCTGACGACGAACGTGGCGGGCATGATCAGCGGCATCAAGTTCTGACGGGAGGGGCGCGGGTTCTAGGCTGGGGGCATGACGGAACTGCCTGGTCGGCGTCTGCTCCTCGTGCACGCGCACCCCGACGACGAGTCGATCAACAACGGCGCCACGATGGCCAAGTACGCCGCCGACGGCGCCCACGTCACGCTCGTGACCTGCACCCTCGGCGAAGAGGGCGAGGTCATTCCGGACGAACTGGCCCATCTCGCCCCGGACCGTGAGGATCTGCTCGGCCCGCACCGCATCGGTGAACTGGCCGCCGCCATGAAGGAGCTGGGCGTCACCGACCACCGCTTCCTCGGCGGCCCCGGCCGCTACCGCGACTCCGGAATGATGGGCGCCGAGCAGAACGAGCGCCCGCAGGCGTTCTGGTCGGCCGACCTCGACGACGCGGCGGCCCATCTGGTCGCCGTGATCCGCGAGGTCAGACCGCAGGTCCTCGTCACCTACGACCCGGACGGCGGCTACGGCCACCCCGACCACATCCAGGCGCACCGCGTCGCCATGCGCGCCGCCGACCTCGCCGCCGAACCGGCCTTCCGGCGCGACCTCGGCGCCGCCCACACCATCGCCAAGATCTACTGGAACCGGGTGCCCCGCACGGTCGCCGAGGAACGTTTCCGCGTACTGGCGGACGAACTGCACCGCACGCCCTTCACCGTCGCCGCCGCCGTCTGCGACGTCCCCGGCGTCGTCGACGACGAGCGGATCACCGCCGAGATCGACGGAGGGCCCCACGCCGCACGCAAGGCGGCCGCGATGGCCGCGCACGCGACCCAGGTCACCGTCGGCGGGGAAACCGGCGGTTTCCGGGTATTCGCGCTCTCGAACGGGCTCGCGCAGCCCCTGTTCGACACCGAGTACTACGAGTTGGTGCGGGGCGAGCCCGGATCGACGTACGAGAAGGACCTGTTCGAGGGCATCGAGGGAGAACGCGCGTGATGAGCAGCGAAAAGACCGGCGGCGCCACGAGCGGCAAGGCCGCGGCACCCCAGGTCGACCTCCCCTTCAGCATGTCGCTCACCCCCGCCAGGGCCGCCGCGTTCCTCGTCCTGTTCGTGCTCGGCGCCCTCGTCGGCGTCGCGGGCGCGCTGCTCCAAGGCGGCTGGTTCCCGGGCGGGTTGCTGCTCGCACTGCTCGGCACGGCCGGTCTCTTCCACGGCGGGGTGTGGCTGACCGGGGGCAGATCCGGGGCCCTGGCGCCCGCTGCGGGCTGGCTCGTCGCGGTCATCCTGCTCACGGCGACCCGTCCCGAGGGCGACTTCCTGTTCGGCGCGGGACTCGGCTCCTACCTCTTCCTCATCGGTGGCATGGCCGTCGCTGTGATGTGTGCCACCCTCGGACTTTCGCGGCAACCGCCCGCCTCCGCCGCCCGACTTGGGAAGTGACGTCGCACTTGCGGCCACCATGCGCCGTGTCCCGCACGGGATTCACCATCCGTCACACCGTGCCGTCCAGCCGCGGCCAGTATGGTGGTGCGCGCCGCCGAGCAGCCCGCGTGAGGTCGAGACGGGCGGCGGAGCCAACCGGGAGAACCTGCTTTGAGTCGTGAAACTGACAGTTCGTCCTCCGGGCCCCAGGGGCGCGGCGCTGCCGCCTACCCGTCGGGGACGCCTCCGTACGGCACGTCCGCCCAGGGCGCGGCGGCCGGTGACGCGGACCCGCTGGGCCAGGTGCCCCCGGGCGACCAGGACAGCCCCAAGACCGAGACCACGCTGACGACGCGGATCCGGATCAACATCCCCGGCTCGCGTCCGATCCCGCCGGTCGTGATGCGCACGCCGATGAGCGATGTCGACGGTGGACCGCAGGGTGATGCCGAGGCACCGGCCGGGCCGCCCGAGCCGGGCCCCGGCCGCGCCTCCGCCCTCGCCGAGTACGCCACCGGGGAACCGGCGGGCGGCAACGGCAACGGCGCCGCCTCGGACCCCGGCCCCGGCACGGGCCCGCGCGACGGCGCCGCCAAGGCGTCCCGCGAGGAGAAGACCAGCGACTGGTTCGCGCCGCGCAAGGGCGCCACCGGCCGCGGTGCCGCCGCGAACGGCGCCGGTGCCGCGGCGTCGGGCCCGGCCACGGGCGGTGCCCCTGGCGCTCCCTCCGGCACGTCCGGCGGCTTCGACGTGACCGGCGCCCTGGCGGCCGGACCGCTCGGCGACGGTGCCACACCGCCCGCCCGCAACCGCGACGACCGGGGCGACCTGCCCTACTTCTCCGGTAACGCGGGCAACGCGGGTAACCCGGGTGACGTCGGCAACTCCGGTGCCCCGACCCCCGGCGCTCCCCGTGCCGGCGCTCCCCGTGCCGGTGGTCCTTCCGGCCCCGCTGGCCCCTCCGGCCCCGCTGGCCCCTCCGGTCCTTCCGGGCCGACGACGGGTCCCGTCACCGGTGACGGCCCGATGGTGCCGCCCCTCGCGGCCGACCCGCAGGTCCGTCCAGGACCGGGCGCCCAGCACCCGCCGCGGATGAGCGACGACACCGCCATCCTGACGCCGCAGAAGCCCGCGCCCGAGCGGCCGGAACATGTCTCGGGCGACACGCTCACCAGCGGCATGCCGGTCGTCCCGCAGGGCGGGAAGGGCCCCGGCTCCCCGTTCGCGCCGGGCGCCCCGGCCCCGACCCCGCACACCCCGCCGAAGCTGCCCGACCCCGTGCAGAGCGCCCCGGCGACCCCCGCCAGGAAGAAGGGCCGCAGCAAGCTGGTCCTGCTCGGCGCGGGCATCGTGGGCGTCGCCGGAATCGCGTACGGCGCGGGCCTGTTGATGAACCACTCGGACGTGCCCAAGGGCACCACCGTCCTCGGCGTCGACATCGGCGGCGGGACCCGCGACGAAGCCGCCGCCAAGCTCGACGAGGCCCTCGGCAAGCGCACAGGGCAGGACCTGAAGCTCCAGGTCGACGGGAAGACGGTGCCGCTCAAGCCGGACCAGGCGGGCCTCTCCCTGGACAGCGCCGCCACCGTCTCCGCCGCCGCGGGCAGCGACTACAACCCGGTCTCCGTCATCGGCTCGCTGTTCGGCAACGAGCGCGTCGTCGATCCCGTCATGCCGGTCGACGAGGAGAAGCTGCACGCGGCTCTGGAGCAGGCCGCGGGCGGCGCCGCCGCGTCCGGCGACGGCACCATCAAGTTCGTCCCGGGCAAGGCCGTCGCCGTCTACGGCAAGACCGGCAAGGGCATCGACGTCGACAAGTCGACCACCGCCGTCGAGGAGGCGTACCAGAAGCAGGTCGAGACGGGCACGTCGACGCCGGTCCAGGTGGCCACCACGACCCGGCAGCCGACGGTCTCGGACGCCGAGGTCGACCGCAAGATGAAGCAGTTCGCCGAGCCCGCGATGTCCGGCCTCGTCACCATCAAGGCGGGCAACGCCTCCATCCCGTTCGGCCCGGACAAGTCACTGCCGAAGATCCTCGGGATGAAGGCGGTCGACGGCAAACTCGTCGAGACGTACGACCTCCCGGCCCTGAAGGAGCTCTACGGCAACGTCTTCGACGGCGTCCTCATCACCCGGGGCAACGGCAAGAAGACCCCGGTCCAGCCGACCGACGTCGCCGCCGCCATGGGCAAGGCCCTGCTCGGCAAGACCCCCGCCGAACGCACCGCGACGATCGACACGAACCCCACCTAGTCGGGTCCGCAGGGCACACCCGGCACAGGTCCCGCGGGCAGACGCCTCGCGGGACCTGTGCCGTTCAGTTCAACATGGCGCGAGCCGCCCTGGCCTGGCCGAGCACCCGCTCCGCCGCCGCGGCGTCCACCGCCCCGACGACCTCCGCGTACGCCTCCAACTCCGCGGCTCCAGCGACGAAGTCGCCCCGCCGCACCAGCAACTGGGCCCGGTCGTAGCGCAGCCGCGCCGGATGCGACGGCAGCAGCAGCGACAGCTCCACCGCCCACAGCGCCACGTCCGAGCGCTCGGGGCGGGTCGACGCCCACGCGCGGATGTTGTTCAGGATGCGCAGCACGACCTCCAGCGGATCGACGGGCCGCAGCATCGACGGATCCAACGGCGCCCCCGTCGCCCCGGCCACCAACAGCTCCGCGTCCGGCCCTGTCAGCACCCGCCCCGCGCCGAACGGATCGGCGAGCACCTGCTCCCCCGGGTCGCCGAAGCCCACGACGAAATGCCCCGGCAGCGCCACCCCGTACACCGGGGCCCCGGCCCGCCGTGCCACCTCCATCCACACCACCGACAACAGGATCGGCAGCCCGCGCCTGCGCCGCAGCACCTCGTGCAGCAGCGACGACTCAAGGCGCTGGTAGTCGGCCGCCACCCCGTGGAACCCGAGCCGCGAACCGAGCAGTTCCGCGAGCGCGGTGGCCCAGGACCGCGGACCGCCCGGCCGGAACGGCAACTGCCCGGCCAGGTCGTCCAGTTCGATCTGCGCGGCGTCCATACCGGCCTCGTCGAGCGAGCCGTCGGCCTGCGCGGCGAGCAGCAGGCACAACAGCGCGAGATCGGGCCGCTCGGACCGTGCCTCCTCGGCGAACCGGCGCCGAAGCTCCGTGGAGCGGGGGGACAAGTGGGGGGACATACGAGTTTCGTGCCCTCTCAGACCGATCGATAGCGCGATCGACGACGGGTCACCCGGTGCCGCGCTCCGGAGCACGGTAGTGGTGATACGCGTGATGTGTGGCGAAACCCAGACGGTCGTAGAGCGCCCGCGCCCCGGCGTTGTCGGACTCGACCTGGAGCCAGGCCGCCGAGGCGCCCTCGTCGAGGGCCCGGCGCGCCAGCGCCGTCATCACGGCCGACGCGAGCCCCTGGCGCCGCTGAGCGGGGTCGACCTCGACCGCGGCGAACCCGGCCCACCGTCCGTCGACCACGCACCGGCCGATCGCCGCGGGCACCTCGCCCTCGCCGGGCACGGTCGCGAACCACACGGACGGACCGGCGCACAGCACCCGCGACGCGACCTCACTCGCTCCCTTGCGCTGATAACGCCCCAGCCACGCCGCCCCCGGCTCCCTGCTCAGCAGCACCGGACGGCCGTCGGGAGCGTCGCCGATCGGCGCGAGCGCCGCGATCCGCAGTTCGGCGCTCACCTCCCGCGCCCACCCGCGCGCCTCCAGCTCCGCGCACAACACCTCCTGCGTGCCCGCCGCCCCGGTCGCCGTCTGCGCGTAGGCGGGCAGCCCGCGCTCCGCGTACCAGTCCCGTACGCGGTCGAGCGCGTCGTCGAGCGGGAGGCCCGGGTCGCCCACCGGGAGCACGGAGTTGGCCCGCCGGGTGAACCCCTGGGCCGCTCGCAGCTCCCACTCGCCGAGCCGCTCGCTCTCGATCGGCCGCCACGCGCGCGAGGCGACGCGCGCGAGCTCCGGATAGGTGGCGGAGGGGCCCCGGCGCCGCGCGGGTTCGGCGGGCACGACCTTCCCCGCGACCAGGGTGGAGGCGTCGATCGAGACCCGCTCACCGGACCGCCGTGTGATGAGCAGCACACCGTTATTCCACGATGTGAGAACCCCGACCGTATCGGTGAACTTCCGACCCGCGGACGGTTCCTCGTCCATCCGCCGCACGGATACGCGTTTGCCCACGTCAGCGGGGGTCAAGCGAAGCTCGAGCCGTCCGCTCGCAGTGAATTCCACAGCTCGTTCCACCCCTCCTGTTCGGATCATGCCCCGGAACGGAGATACTAGGGGCGGGCATCGACGACGCCGCGCTCCCGCGCGCCAGGCGGCGGAGCCTGTGGAGGCCCGCCAGCGCCCTATCGAGGAGGAACGACAGCGTGACCTACGTCATCGCGCAGCCTTGTGTCGACGTCAAGGACAAGGCGTGCATCGAGGAGTGCCCGGTCGACTGCATCTACGAGGGCTCCCGGTCCTTGTACATCCACCCGGACGAATGCGTCGACTGTGGTGCCTGTGAGCCGGTCTGCCCGGTCGAGGCGATCTTCTACGAGGACGACACTCCGGAGGAGTGGAAGGACTACTACAAGGCGAACGTCGAGTTCTTCGACGAGCTCGGCTCGCCCGGTGGTGCCTCGAAGATGGGCCTCATCGAGAAGGACCACCCGTTCATCGCCGCCCTGCCGCCGCAGAACCAGTAATCGCGCTCAGCGGTACGCACAGGCGCTGCCCCGGTCCCGTACGGCTTTCGACTGCCGTACGGGACCGGGGCGTTTGTCCACCACGCGAGAGAAGTGAGCTGACCAGGTGTCCGTAGCCCCGGCCCCCATCGACCGTCTCCCCACGTTCCCCTGGGACAAGCTGGAGCCGTACAAGAAGACGGCCGCGGCGCACCCGGACGGCATCGTCGACCTCTCGGTCGGGACGCCCGTCGACCCGGTGCCCGAGCTGATCCGGAAGGCGCTGGTCGACGCCGCCGACTCGCCGGGCTATCCGACGGTGTGGGGCACGCCCGAGCTGCGGGACGCGCTCGTGGGCTGGTGCGAGCGCCGCCTCGGCGCCCGCGACCTCACGCACCACCACGTCCTCCCGGTGGTCGGCTCCAAGGAGCTCGTGGCCTGGCTCCCGACGCAACTGGGCCTCGGCCCGGGGGACAAGGTCGCCCACCCGCGCCTCGCGTACCCGACGTACGAGGTCGGCGCGCGGCTGGCCCGTGCCGAGCACGTGACGTACGACGACCCCACGGAGCTGGACCCGGCCGGGATCAAGCTCCTGTGGCTCAACTCCCCGTCGAACCCCACGGGCAGGGTCCTGTCCAAGGACGAACTGACCCGCATCGTCGCCTGGGCCCGCAGCCACGGCATCCTGGTCTTCTCGGACGAGTGCTACCTGGAGCTGGGCTGGGAGGCGGACCCGGTCTCGGTCCTGCACCCGGACGTGAACGGCGGCTCGACCGAGGGCCTGGTCTCGGTCCACTCGCTCTCCAAGCGCTCGAACCTGGCGGGTTACCGCGCGGCGTTCCTCGCCGGTGACGCCTCGGTCCTCGGCGATCTGCTCCAGATCCGCAAGCACGGCGGCATGATGACGTCGGCCCCGACGCAGGCGGCCGTCGTCGCGGCGCTCGGCGACGACAGCCACGTCCGCGAGCAGCGCGCCCGCTACGCGGCCCGCCGGGAGCTGCTGCGCGCGGCGCTCCTCGCGCACGGCTTCCGCATCGAGCACAGCGAGGCGAGCCTGTACCTGTGGGCGACCCGCGGCGAGTCCTGCTGGGACACGGTGGCCCGCCTCGCGGATCTCGGCATCCTGGTCGCGCCCGGCGACTTCTACGGCGAGGCGGGCGAGGAGTTCGTCCGCGTCGCCCTGACCGCCAGTGACGAGCGGATCGAGGCGGCGGCGGCCCGCCTGTCCTGACGGCCGGTCCGCCGGATGCGGGCAGCGAGAACGGGGGTGCGAGGAGCGGATCCGCTCCTCGCACCCCCGTCGGTGTCACCGGGTCATCAGCCGAGCGGGAGCCCGGAGACCGGGAGGCCGCCCTTGGTGAGCGCGCCGGTGGGCACGTCGGCGGCCGGCAGGCCACCGTCCGTCGCCGAACCGGCCGTCTTGCCGACCACGTCACCGGCGCTGCCGGCCAGGTCGCCCGCGGCCTTCTGCGCGGCCGGGGTGGCGGTCTTGGCGGCCTTGCCGACCGTCTTGCCCGCGGCCGGGACGGCCTTCTTCACGGCCTTGCTGCCGGTGTCGCCCGCGACACCGCTGACGTTGCGGCTCGCGCCGTCGACCGTGTTGCCCAGGTTCGCGCCGTCGAGCGCGGTCACACCGCCGAGGTCGGGCGTGGCCGGGAGTTCGGCAGCGCTCACGGAGCCGGCCGCACCGACCACGGGTGCCGCTCCCGCCGCTACGAGCAGCGCGACGCGAGCGATCCGGCGGGTCAGGGGGAGGGACATGGTGCTCCTTCAGACGGGAGAGAACTGTGTCGTCCGGAAGCCGTGCGGCGATCGGACGCCGTGACAACAGCCCCAGGCCCCATGAAGGTTGCGGGTCGGCAACGCAAAGGGTTGGTAATGCGTCGCATAATCGGCTCCGGGCAAAACCGGTCATTCCGCATATGCCCACACCGCTGAAGAACCCTTACGTCTCCGTGCTCACAAGGGAAACCGCGCTCGGACCGCATTCCGCCCCGCGCGGTCCCGGCCCAGCCCGCCGTGCAGGCGTCACATGCCCCGATCGAGTGATCGTCCGCACTACTGACCGGTGACGATTCGGACCTCGTCGAGGGACGCCGCCGCCTTCGAAGCGGCACCCGCGCGCCCGCGAACCGACATCTTGTGCCACGCGTTCCCCGCATCGCCGGCGACCCACTCGCGCCCCGCGTAGGACACCCGATCGATGCGCAACGCGGACGAGTTGGCCACCGCCCACTGCGCCAGCTCCCAGCCGCGCTGCCGCTCACCGCCCTGCGCCGAGGCGACGGTCGCGGGCACGGGCACCCGCACGGAGCGTGCGTCACGGCCCGCCGCGGCCCGCACGTCACGCCCGAAGTCCCGGACGAGCGCGGCCCGCACGCGGTCCGGTTCGCCGGGGCGCGCCCCCTCACCGCCGACCGGCCGCCCCTCGCAGGTCAGCGACGCCGCGACGCGCCCGGTCAGCGCGGCGGACAACAGCGTGGCGTCCGGCTCGTGCTTCGCGTACGCCTGCGGATAGCCACTGCGCTGCACCCGCTGCGCGGCCACGGTCAGCGGCAGGCGCGAATAGCCCGGCACCTTGTCCAGATGCGCGTAGAACCGCTCCGCCGCGTACGCCGGGTCCATGATCTGCTCCGCGCTGCCCCAGCCCGCGGAGGGGCGCTGCTGGAACAGGCCGAGCGAATCGCGGTCGCCGTGCCGGATGTTGCGCAGCCCCGACTCCTGGAGCGCCGTCGCGAGGGCGATGGTGACGGCGCGCTCCGGCATGCCCCGCGAGGTGCCGACGGCGGAGATCGTCGCCGCGTTCGCCGCCTGCTCGGCCGTGAACTCGTAACGCGCGCCTGAGTCCTGGTCGGTGGGGGCCGAGACGACCACGCATCTCGGTGTGGGCCGGCTCCCGGTGGCGTACTGCACGGCCACGTAGCCGGCCACGGCGAGCAGCACGACGACGGCCGCGCCGATCCGCAGGAGGCGGCCGCGACGGGCGAGGACGGGGTGCTCTGACACGCGTCCAAGGTACTGGACGCCCTGAGGGGCCACGGGGCCGCCGCCACGCGGGCGATAAGGTCGGCGCCATGGACCGCACCTCTCTCGACCTCACGCAGGACGCCGCCCTTCTCACCGCCCGACTGGTCGACTTCCCGTCGCCCAGCGGCAGCGAGAAAGAGCTCGCCGACGCCGTCGAGGCGGCCCTGCGCCCCCTGCCGCACCTCACGGTCGACCGCCACGGCAACAACGTGGTGGCGCGCACCCACCTCGGCCGCGCCGAACGCGTCATCCTCGCCGGTCACATCGACACGGTCCCCATCGCCGGCAACGTACCCTCGCGCCTCGACGCGGACGGCACCCTGTGGGGCTGCGGGACGAGCGACATGAAGTCGGGCGTCGCGGTCCAGTTGCGCATCGCGCAGACGGTCACGGAGCCCAACCGCGACCTCACCTTCGTCTTCTACGACAACGAGGAGGTCGCCGCCCACCTCAACGGCCTCGGGCACATCGCCGACGCCCACCCGGACTGGCTGACGGGCGACTTCGCGATCCTCCTGGAGGGAACCGAGGGCCTGGTCGAGGGCGGCTGCCAGGGCACCCTGCGCGTCATCCTCAAGGTGAAGGGCGAAAGGGCCCACTCCGCGCGCGCGTGGATGGGGCACAACGCGATCCACGCGGCGGCGCCGATCCTGGAGCGGCTCGCCGCCTACGAGCCGCGCAAGCCCGTCGTCGACGGCCTGGAGTTCCACGAAGGGCTCAACGCCGTACGGATCGAGGGCTTCGTCGCCACGAACGTCATCCCCGACGCCTGCGCCGTGACGGTCAACTTCCGTTACGCGCCGGACCGGTCGATGGAGGACGCCGAGCAGTTCGTCCGCGACTTCTTCGCCGGTTGCCCGATCGAGGAGTTCGTCGTGGACGACCACACGGGCGGCGCGCGGCCCGGCCTCACCCACCCCGCCGCCGCGGCCTTCCTGGCCGCCGTGGGCGGCGAGGCGCGCCCCAAGTTCGGCTGGACGGACGTCTCCCGCTTCAGCGCGCTCGGCGTCCCCGCGGTGAACTACGGGCCCGGCAACCCGATCTTCGCCCACAAGATCGACGAGCGCGTCGACACGGCGCTCATCCTGGAGGCGGAGGAACGCCTGGCCGCCTGGCTCACCGCCTGACACTCCGAGGTCCCTCGCATGTAACCCGCGTAGACCTACCCTTGCTCTACGTAAGCGCGCGATATCTGCGCATGGAGGGAGCGGACATGAGCAACCCGGAGGGCAAGCGGCATCCCAAGGAGCAGCGGACGGGGCCGGTGATCCGTCGCCGCGAGCAGGTGCAGCCCGGGACGAGCGACCAGCGTCTGCTCGACACCGAGGGGCCTTCGGGCTGGGTGCACACCGACCCCTGGCGGGTCCTGCGCATCCAGTCGGAGTTCATCGAGGGCTTCGGAACCCTCGCCGAACTGCCGCCCGCGATCAGTGTGTTCGGCTCCGCGCGCACCCCGGTGGACTCACCGGAGTACGCGGCGGGCGTCGAGATCGGCAAGGCGCTCGTGGAGGCCGGTTTCGCGGTCATCACAGGCGGCGGCCCGGGCGCCATGCAGGCCGCGAACCAGGGCGCCGTGGAGGCCAAGGGCATCTCCGTCGGTCTCGGCATCGAGCTGCCGTTCGAGCAGGGCCTCAACCCGTACGTCGATCTCGGCCTGAACTTCCGCTACTTCTTCGTACGCAAGACCATGTTCGTGAAATACGCCCAGGGCTTCGTCGTCCTGCCCGGCGGTCTCGGCACCCTGGACGAGCTCTTCGAGGCGCTCACCCTCGTGCAGACCACCAAGGTGACCCGCTTCCCGATCGTCCTCTTCGGTACGCAGTACTGGAGCGGCCTGGTCGACTGGCTGAAGAACACGGTGATCGCCCAGGGCAAGGCGAGCGAGGTCGACCTGCTCCTGTTCCACGTCACGGACGACGTGGAGGAGGCGATCGCCCTGGTCACCAAGGAGACCGGTAAGTAGCCCGTCACGCCAGTCCCCGGCGGGCGACCGCCGGGGGCCGGTGTCCCGCGATGGACGCCACCATGTCGAGGACCTGCCGGGTCTCGGCGACCTCGTGGACCCGGTAGACCTGCGCCCCGAGCCACGCCGACACCGCCGTCGTCGCCAGCGTCCCGATGACCCGCTCCTTGACGGGCTTGTCCAGCGTCTCGCCCACGAAGTCCTTGTTGGACAGCGACACCAGCACCGGCCAGCCTGTCTCCACCATCTCCGGGAGCCGCCGCGTCGCCTCCAGGGAGTGGCGCGTGTTCTTACCGAAGTCGTGGCCCGGGTCGATCAGCACGGACTCGCGCGGCACCCCGAGCGCGACGGCCCGCTCCGCGTACCCGACCGTCACGGCCAGGATGTCCGCCATCACGTCGTCGTACGTGGCGCGGTGCGGCCTCGTACGCGGCTGCGCCCCGCCCGCGTGCGTGCAGACGATGCCCACCTTGTGGCGCGCCGCGACCTCGGCGAGCTTCGGGTCGACGCCGCCCCACGCGTCGTTGAGCAGGTCCGCGCCCGCCTCGCAGACGGCCTCGCCGACCTCGTGCCGCCAGGTGTCCACGCTGATGATCACGTCGGGGAAGCGGCGCCGCACCTCGGCGACGAACCCGACGGTCCGGCGCGCCTCCTCCGCCGCGTCGACCTCCTCGCCGGGGCCCGCCTTCACCCCGCCGATGTCGACGATCGCGGCGCCCTCGGCCACCGCCTGCTCGACCCGGGCGAGCGCGGGCTCGTCCTGGAAGGTGGCGCCCTGGTCGTAGAAGGAGTCCGGGGTCCGGTTCACGATCGCCATGATCACCGGCTCGTGCGCGTCGAACTCGCGCCGGCCCAACCTGAGCATCCCTGTGACTCTCCTCTGGATCCCGCTGCAACAGTCGCCTGCGACCTTAACTGTCGGTGCGGCATGGCACGATCGGAGCCTGACGGTTTCGGGATGCCCGTGTACGCACGTACCGGCCCGATCGGACCCAGGGGACGGCAGCGATGGTCATGTTCTTGTTTCTGGTCGCCGCGCTCGTCGTGGTGGTCGCGGCGGTGACGCTCGCGGTCCTCGGCGGGGGTGACGGCGGCACCCTGCGCGAGGAGCCGCCCCAGTTCTACGCGGACCCGCTGCCCCAGGACCGGCCGGTGGTCCGCGCCGACGTCGAGGAGTTGCGCCTGCCCACGGCGGTGCGCGGGTACCGCATGGCGGAGGTCGACGACGCGCTGAACCGGCTCGGTGCGGAGCTGGCCGAGCGCGACGCCCGCATCTGCGAGCTGGAGTCCGCCCTCGCCGGCGCCCAGGCCCGGCAGCCGGCCGAGCGCGGACCCGGCAGCGGCTTCGCACCGCCCGGCGGGTTCGGGAGCGAGACGGGGGAGGACCTGCGGTGAGTACGCCGCTGGGGGACGCCGTCCCCGGCCCCGACGGCAGGCCGCGCTGCCCCTGGGGCCTGTCGACCGCCGACTACGTCACGTACCACGACGAGGAGTGGGGCCGCCCCGTCCACGGCGACGACGCGCTGTTCGAGCGTCTGTCCCTGGAGGCGTTCCAGTCGGGCCTGTCCTGGATCACCATTCTGCGCCGCCGCGAGACGTTCCGCGCCGCGTTCCACCACTTCAAGATCGCGGAGGTGGCCGCCTACACGGACGCCGACCGCGAGCGGCTCCTCGCCGACCCCGGCATCATCCGCAACAGAGCCAAGGTCGACGCCACGCTCGCCAACGCGCGCGTGCTCGCGGACTGGTCGCCCGGCGAGCTCGACGCGCTGATCTGGTCGTACGCCCCGGACCCGGCGGGCCGCCCGGCGCCGAGGACGCTGAGCGACGTACCGGCGATCACCGACGAGTCGACGGCCCTGTCCAAGGCCCTCAAGAAGCGGGGTCTGCGCTTCGTCGGCCCGACGACGGCGTACGCGCTGATGCAGGCGTGCGGGCTGGTCGACGATCACCTCGCGGACTGCGTGGCCCGCACCCCTGCCTGAGTCGGCTCAGCGCCCCCGGTAGGCGGGCTTCTCCTTGCCGATGAAGGCCTGTACGGCGATGAGGTGGTCCTCGGACGCGCCCGCCCGCGCCTGGAGCTCCTCCTCCTTGTCGAGGGCCTCGTCCAGGGAGTGGTCCGCGGCGAAGGCGACCGACTCCTTGAGCGCGGCGTACGCGACGGTCGGCCCCGAGGCGAGCATGAGGGCCACCGTGCGTGCCGTGTCGGCCAGCTCGGCGGCGGGCACGATCCGGTGCACGGCCCCGATCTCGAACGCCTCCTGCGCCGAGATGGTGCGCGGGAACAGCAGCAGGTCGAGGGCGCGGCCCGGCCCGACGAGCCGCGGCAGCGTCCACGAGACACCGGAGTCGGCGGTGAGGGCGACACCCGCGAACGAGGTGTTGAACGACGCCGTGTCCGCCACGATCCGGTAGTCGGCGCAGAGCGCGAACCCGAAGCCCGCACCGGCCGCCACGCCGTTGACCGCGGCCACCACGGGCTTCTTCATCCCGGTCAGCGCCCGCACGATCGGGTTGTAGTGCTCCCGCACGGTGCTCATGGTCTGCCCCTCGCCGGCCTTCCGGTCCGCCATGAGGGTGCCCACGTGCTCCTTGAGGTCCTGCCCGACGCAGAAGGCACGGTCCCCGGCCGCCGTCAGCAGCACGGCCCGTACCGTCTCGTCCCCGGCGGCGGCCTGTACCGCGTCGCGGAGAGCGACCTTGGCCTCGGTGTTCATCGCGTTCATCGCCTCGGGGCGGTTCAGCGTGATCGTCGCGAGCCCGTCGCTCACCTCGTAGAGCACGGTGTCGGCCATGAGACTCCTCCTGCTGTGCGGTCGCTCGGTCGTCCGTGCTCAGCATGACGGAGATCACGGCGGGCGGAGCACTCCCGGCATGTGACCTGCGTCAAACAATTTCTCCTCGGAATGGACACGCGAGCGGCGCAGTATCGCAGTCACATCGCCGAATTGAGTGGTTTTGCACAAGCGCGTTGCGCAAGCGATGCAGACCGATGTTGGTCATCGGGTCCCGTGATGCGGGATAATGGCCTGGAAGCAATGTGTTCGATGCCGGTGACGTGTGCCCGTCCAGAGGGCCGTCGGCTGACGATGAGCTGGTTTCAGGAAGGGGAACGAGCATGGCGGCCATGAAGCCGCGGACGGGTGACGGCCCGCTCGAGGTGACAAAGGAGGGGCGGGGCATCGTCATGCGCGTTCCGCTCGAAGGCGGCGGTCGGCTCGTAGTAGAGCTGACCCCGGACGAGGCCGATGCCCTCGGCGACGCCCTGAAGAAGGTCGTCGGCTGACGCGGAAGCGACCATACCTTTTCGACTGCCCCGGCACACATTCGGTGCCGGGGCAGTCGTATGTCCGGGTACCCGCCTTTTTCGGATACGAAGGTGTCGGCTCTCAGCGCTTGACGGCGCAGAGCAGTCCGTCGCCGACCGGCAGCAACGACGACACCAGCTCCGGGCTCTCCCGCACGGCCCGCAGCAGCTCCCGCAGCCGCACCACTTCCACCGGCTGCGGCCCCGAGTCCACGGTCCGTCCGTCGGCGAAGACACCCTCGAAGCACACCAGGCCGCCGGGCCGCAGCAGACGCAACGATTCAGCGAGGTAGTCCAGGCTCTCCATGCGGTCGCCGTCACAGAAGACGAGGTCGTATCCGCTGTCCGCGAGCCGTGGAAGGACGTCGAGGGCGCGGCCGGGGATGAACCGCGCCCGATTGCTGGCGAAACCGGCCGCACGGAACGCCTGCCGGGCGAACTGCTGCTGCTCCGGCTCGGGATCGACCGTGGTCAGGACGCCGTCGGGCCGCATTCCGTGCAACAGATGGATCCCGGACACGCCCGTGCCGGTCCCGATCTCGGCAACCGCCTTCGCCTCCACCGTGGCAGCGAGCATCCGCAGCGCGGCACCCGCGCCGGGGGACACCGAGCGCAACCCCGCTTCCCTGGCCCGGTCGCGGGCCCAGCGCACGGCGTCGTCCTCGGCGACAAAGGCGTCGGCGAACGCCCAGCTCGTCTGCCGGTTGCCGGTAATGGCCCTCTCCTGTCCCCGTGGTTGCCGTGCTTGCCTGCGCGTGACTTTATCCGTTGGCGCCGGGAACTCGCAGATGGGACCGCGCGTTTGAAGAGGCAGGGGGAAAGAGCAGGCTGGAGCGGGGGTCGGCGCGATGGCGACAGCGACAAAACGGGCGGCCGAGAGCCGACCGGCAAATCTGAGTAAAAACGCTTATCCGGAGCTAACGGGCGAGGTGGCTATGGTAGGGGCTCCACTGGACACCACCAGAGCCGACAGGGGAGGTGCGGCTGCGCCTGTGGATCGGGGAGGAGTGCTGCGGCGCTTTCTCAGGTCGGCGGGTGAGCCGAAATCCGTGACCGACACCGCTGACCGATTCCGCACCGTTGACTCCGCGCAGCAGACCGCGACCTTTGCCGCTGACGCGGAATCACAGGCGTGGACTCCGCCCACCTGGGAGGAGATCGTCAGCACGCACAGCGGCCGGGTCTATCGCCTCGCCTACCGTCTGACGGGTAATCAACACGATGCCGAGGACCTCACGCAGGAGGTCTTCGTCCGCGTCTTCCGCTCGCTGTCGACATACACGCCCGGCACCTTCGAGGGCTGGCTGCACCGCATCACGACCAACCTGTTCCTGGACATGGTCCGCCGCAAGCAGCGCATCCGCTTCGACGCGCTGGGGGAGGACGCCGCCGAGCGTCTGCCCAGCCGCGAGCCGTCGCCGCAGCAGGTCTTCAACGACGCGCACTTCGACGCCGACGTCCAGCAGGCCCTCGACACGCTGGCCCCCGAGTTCCGCGCCGCCGTCGTGCTGTGCGACATCGAGGGCCTGTCCTACGAGGAGATCGCCGCCACCCTGGGCGTGAAGCTGGGCACCGTCCGCAGCCGTATCCACCGCGGCCGCTCCCAGCTCCGCAAGGCGTTGCAGCACCGCTCTCCCGAGGCCCGCGCCGAGCGCCGCACGCTCGCGACCACGGGGGGGATCCCCGTCCTAGGAGGAGGGGGCGCGACCGCGTGAGTGGATCACGTCTCAACCCCGCCGAACGTCAGCAGACCGCCGCCGACCAGCACCTGGGAGACCGGCTGGCCGCCCTCGTCGACGGCGAGTTGGATCACGATGCCCGGGAGCGCGTCCTCGCGCACCTGGCCACCTGCCCCAAATGCAAGGCCGAGGCCGACGCGCAGCGCCGCCTCAAGAGCGTCTTCGCCGAGGCGGCCCCGCCGCCGCCCTCCGAAAGCTTCCTCGCCCGCCTCCAGGGCCTGCCCGCCGGAGGTGACAGCGACGGTGGCTCACCACCGTTCGGGGGAGGCGGCTTCGCCGCGGGACGCGCCTTCGGCGGCGGACCGGGACTCGGGGGAGGCGTCTACGCCGTAGACCCCGAGCCGTTCGGGTTCGCGTCGTCCGGCTCGCACCCCGCCGTGCTCCCCGGGGCGCAGCGCGGGTTCCGCATCCACGAAGTGGGCCGACCCGACCGGCACGACAGCGACCGGGCCTCACGCGGGCGCCGCT
Source organism: Streptomyces sp. NPDC102406 (assembly GCF_044765725.1). Classification (NCBI taxonomy): domain Bacteria; kingdom Bacillati; phylum Actinomycetota; class Actinomycetes; order Kitasatosporales; family Streptomycetaceae; genus Streptomyces; species Streptomyces sp. NPDC102406. The sequence goes on from NZ_JBIWKP010000005.1 coordinate 342,014, forward strand.
TCGCGTTCGCCGCGGCCGGGGCGGTCTCCCTCGCCGCGATCGCGCTCGGCGGGGTCACCGCCGGTGCCCCGCTCGACACCTCCGACGTACGCGGGGGCGGCTCCGGGAGCAATGTCACGCCGCTGCGCAGCCAGGCGTCCGCCGCGTCCGTGTCGGAAGCACAGCGGCGCAGGTCGCTCTCGCCGCTGTTCGGGCAGAGCGGTGGTGCCCTGGCGGCTCCGGTCTCGCCGACGCGGGCCGGTGCGCCGCTGCTGCCGGGCGGCGGCCACGCGGACAACGTGAGCTACCCCTTCTCCACCCCGCTGCTGTCCGGGGCGGCGCGTATGTCGCCCCTGATACGTCCGCCGGCACCGGCACCGGTACCGACGGTCGCGGTGGCCCTGGAGCCGCGTCCGATGCCGGAGGCGACGATGTTCGACGCGGGGCCGGACAGGCCCGCCGCGGCCTCCGCCGCCTCGCCGACCCTGTCCTCCCGGTCGTCCTCGGTCCGCTGACGCCCCCTGCGCCCGGACCGCCGAACCTGGTTGAATCCAGGTGAGGCCGCGCGTCGGATGCCGTATCCGACTCCTGGCCGCGCGCGTAGGAGCCCATCGGTGCGGTGCCGGGGGCGAGGTGGTGGGGAGAGCTGCGGGACATGGACGAGGGCAAGCCCACGAAGGCCAAGTGGTGGAGCCGCCCCCGACCGGACGCGGTGGGTGCGGCGGACGACGGCGACTGGCACCTGCCCGCCCCGGCTCCGGCGTCGAGCGTCGAGGGTGCGGCGGAATCGGCGGACGCCGAGTCGGCTGATCCCGGGAACCGGCCCGTGCCGCCCGCGCCCCTGCCGTCCCCGACCGACGCCGTACCGGACGCCTACCGTTCGGCCCCGGCCCCCGCCCAGGCCCCCGCTCCAACCCCGGCCCCTTCTCCGGAGGGCGACGCTCCCCGGCCGTTGCATGATCCGGACCCGTACAGCACGCCGCCCTACGGTGAGCCCGGCCCGTGGGCCCCCGCGCCCCCCGTGCAGCACCCGGTGGCCACCCCGGCGCACGGCACGGCGATCCTTCCGGGCGGCGCCCCGCAGCAGCCCTACCCGGGCACCCCCGGTGCGGCCCAGCAGCCGCCCCAGACCCAGCCCCCGCAGCCCGCGCCCCTGCCGGTACCCGCGCCCGTGCCCGGCCCCGCCCCCGCGCCCGTGCCCGAACTGCCATATCAGCCCTGGCAGCGCTACGACCCGTGGGCCGCGCCTGAGCCGGGGGCCGGGGGCGGATCCCCCCGAGGGCGGTCGCGGCGGGTGCTGGCGCTCGGGGCGGCGGTGATCGCGCTGGTGGCCGGTGTCGTAGGCGGAGCGCTCGGTTCGTACCTGGAGCGCAACGGCGGGACGGACGTCGCCCTGCCGCAGGCGGGTGCCGAGTCCGCGCACCGCGCCCCCGGCAGCATCGCAGGCATCGCGGCCAGCGCGCTGCCCGGTGTCGTCACCATCCACACCGAGGGCTCATCGGAGCAGGGCACCGGCACCGGTTTCGTCCTCGACGACCGCGGCCACATCCTCACCAACAACCATGTCGTCGACCCGGCGGGCTCCGACGGGCGGATATCGGTCACCTTCGCGGGCGGCGACAGCGCCGACGCGGACGTCGTCGGCCACGACAGCGGCTACGACCTCGCCGTCATCAAGGTCTCCGGAGTGCGCGGACTGAAGCCGCTGCCCCTGGGCAACTCGGCGAACGTGCAGGTCGGCGACCCTGTCGTGGCCATCGGCGCCCCTTTCGACCTCGCCAACACCGTCACCTCGGGCATCATCAGCGCCAAGGACCGGCCCATCACGGCGGGCGGCGAGAAGGGCGACGGCACCGACGTCAGCTATGTGGACGCGCTCCAGACCGACGCCCCCATAAACCCGGGCAACTCCGGCGGTCCGCTCGTCGACTCCAGGGCCCGCGTCATCGGGATCAACAGCGCCATCCGTTCCGCCGACAGCGGGGCGGAACTCGACGGCGGCCAGTCGGGCTCGATCGGGCTCGGCTTCGCCATCCCGATCAACCAGGCCAAGCGGGTCGCCGAGGAACTCATCAACACCGGTAAGGCCACGCACCCCGTGATCGGTGTCACGCTCGACATGGACTACTCGGGCGACGGCGCCCGCGTCGGCACGAAGGGCAACAAGGGCGGCTCGGCCGTCTCCCCGCGCGGTCCCGGCGACAAGGCGGGCATCGAGCCGGGCGACGTGATCACCGAGGTCGACGGCGTCCGCGTGCACTCCGGCGAGGAGTTGATCGTCAAGATCCGCGCCCACCGCCCGAAGGACGAGCTGTCCCTCACGGTCGAGAGGGACGGGAAGGAACGACGGATCACCCTCGTCCTCGGCTCGGCCGACGGGCGGTGACCGGCCGGGCCGCGGCCCGCGCGAAAGGTTCCGTGATCCTGGACGTGGCCCAGCGGCTACCGGACGGACAGCATCGCCGGGTACCGTGGACCCGGTCCGCTGCCGGACCCTGCCGAAGACCTGCTACTGAAGACCGCCGCGGGCCGAGGACACGCTAGGAGTGCAAGGTGTTCAACGACATTGGCCCACTGGAGGTCGTGACGCTCGTCGTGCTGGCCGTACTGGTCTTCGGCCCCGACAAGCTCCCGAAGCTCATCCAGGACGTCTCGCGCACCATACGCAAGATCCGCGAGTTCTCGGACAGCGCGAAGGAAGACATCCGCAGCGAACTGGGTCCGGAGTTCAAGGACTTCGAGTTCGAGGACCTGAACCCCAAGACGTTCATCCGCAAGCAGTTGGACAGTGACGAGCTGGGGCTCAAGGAGATTCGCAACGGCTTCGACCTGAAGAAGGAGATGGCCGAGATCACCGACGCGGTGCACACCGTCGGTGAACTGGACGACTCCGCCTCGGCCACCTCCGTCAGCGCCACGACCGGCTCCGGCGCCGCCGTGGACATGCGCAAGGGCCCCGACATGGAGAAGCGGCCCGAGAAGCCGGCCGTCGACGCCCGTCCGCCGTTCGACGCCGACGCGACCTGAACCGGACCTCTCGGAACCGGGCCCGTAGGACCCGGTGTGGCATCCTGCCTTGTTGTTGCGCGGACCTGACGTGAGAACGCCCGAGGGGGGCGGGCCGCTCGGGTCCGTACGAGAGCGAGGAGGCGGCCGGGTACATGGAGACGACGAGTCGGGTGGGCGCGAAGGCGCCGGACACCGAGGGGGCCGAGGACGCCCCCGCGGCCCGGCGAACGGTCGACGGCTACCTGCTGGCGCCCTTCCCGTGGTACGGCCTCGACGAGGCCTTCACGGGGCCGCGCTGGCTGATGCAGGTCGGCACCACGGCGGACGGGTCCGTCGAGCACGGTTCCATCGGGCACGGCGACGAGCCCTCGGTACGCAGCGAGGGGACGCTGAACGGGGAGAACACCGAGCGGTTCGCGGTCGTGGTGACCGTCGCCGCGAACCCCGTACGGCGCAGCGCCGACGGCACGGGCGTCCTGGACGCCACGTCCGTCTCCTCGGCGGCCTGGCTGGCCGGGGTCGGGCTGCTCTCGTACACGTGGCCGGGTCAGATGGACCACACCCTGCGCGACGACTGGCTGGAGCAGCAGACCGAGACGGCCTGGGTGCTCGCCGACGACCTGAATTCCGAGGACTGGGCGACGCTGTCGCTGCCGGTCGACGGGGAGCCGACGCCGTTCCACTACCGCGAGTCCGAGTACGGCTGGGTGCTGGCGGCGTCCACGCAGGCCGGGGTGCACCTGGGCGCGTACGGCCGGGGCATGAGCGCGTACGGGCTCGCCTTCTCCGTGGTCAAGGACATCGCGGCGCTCGCTTGAGGCACCGGGACATACGCGAGAGCGGGCCGCACCCGACCGAGGGTGCGGCCCGCTCTCGCGTGCGCTCAGAACTTGTTGCGGGGCGTGATCCCCAGCGACATGCCCGACAGGCCGCGCTGCCGTCCGCCCAGCTTGCCCGCGATGGCGCGCAGGGCCGCGCCCGCGGGGGAGTCGGGGTCGCTCAGCACGACCGGCTTGCCCTCGTCGCCGCCCTCGCGCAGGCGCACGTCGATCGGGATGGAGCCGAGGACCGGCACGTTCGCGCCCGTCGTCCTGGTCAGCCCCTCGGCGACCGTCTGGCCGCCGCCGGTGCCGAACACATCGACCATCTCGCCGCAGTGCGGGCAGGGCAGGCCCGACATGTTCTCGACCACGCCGACGATCTTCTGGTGCGTCTGCACCGCGATGGAACCGGCGCGCTCGGCGACCTCGGCGGCGGCCTGCTGCGGCGTCGTCACGACGAGGATCTCGGCGTTCGGCACCAACTGGGCCACGGAGATGGCGATGTCACCGGTGCCCGGCGGCAGGTCGAGGAGCAGGACGTCCAGGTCGCCCCAGTAGACGTCGGCGAGGAACTGCTGGAGGGCGCGGTGGAGCATCGGGCCGCGCCACACGACCGGCGCGTTGCCCGGCGTGAACATGCCGATGGAGATGACCTTCACGCCGTTCGCCGACGGCGGCATGATCATGTTCTCGACCTGCGTCGGCTTGCCGTCGGCGCCGAGCATGCGCGGGACGCTGTGCCCGTAGATGTCCGCGTCGACGACGCCGACCTTCAGGCCGTCGGCGGCCATCGCCGCCGCCAGGTTGACGGTCACGGAGGACTTGCCGACGCCGCCCTTGCCGGAGGCGACCGCGTAGACGCGGGTCAGGGAGCCCGGCTTGGCGAAGGGCACCTCGCGCTCGGCGGTCCCGCCGCGCAGCGCGGCGGCCAGCTCCTTGCGCTGCTCGTCGCTCATCACGTCGAGCGTGACGTCCACGCGCGTGACGCCGTCGACGCGGCCGACGGCCTCCTTGACGTTGTTCTCGATCGTGGAGCGCATCGGGCAGCCGGAGACGGTCAGGTACACGGTGACCGCGACGGCTCCGTCCGCACCGATGTCCACCGATTTGACCATCCCCAGTTCGGTGATGGGTCGCTGGATCTCGGGGTCGTTCACTGTCGCGAGCGCCTCGCGCACCGCGTCTTCCGTAGCCATACGACCGATAGTACGGCGCGGTAACCGGGGCACGGAAAGCCCCGTCGGCGGTCGTCTACGTCACGTCCGTGCCCGTCTGCCCGTCGTCCTTCGGATACGCCGCGGTCCGCTGCTGTTCCTCCAGCTCTTTCAAAAGGTCCTGGAGTTCGGAGCGGATCCAGTCGCGGGTGGCGACCTCGCCCAGGCCGATCCGCAGGGCCGCGACCTCGCGGCTCAGATACTCGGTGTCGGCGATCGACCGCTCGTTCTGCTTGCGGTCCTGTTCGAGGTTGACGCGGTCGCGGTCGTCCTGCCGGTTCTGCGCGAGCAGGATCAGCGGAGCGGCGTAGGACGCCTGGAGGGACAGCATCAGGGTCAGGAAGATGAACGGGTAGTTGTCGAAGCGCAGCGAGGCGGGCGCCGACACGTTCCAGGCGACCCACGCGATGATGATTACCGTCATCCAGACGATGAACCGCCCCGTCCCGAGGAACCGCGCGATGCGCTCGGACAGCCGTCCGAACGCCTCGGGGTCGTATTCGGGGAAGATCCTGCGGCGCGGTGGCAGCGGCTGGTCGAGCCGGGTGCGGGGGCGGCGCGGGGTGTCGGCCGCGGCCCGCGGGTCGCGTTCGTCAGTCGCCATGGTTCACGTCCCCCGCGAGATGGAACTCCTGCTCGCGCCAGTCGTCGGGCAGCATGTGGTCCAGTACGTCGTCCACGGTCACGGCGCCGAGCAGCGAGCCGCCCTCGTCGACGACGGGCGCCGCCACCATGTCGTACGTCGCGAAGAACCCGGCGATCTCCGGGAGTTGCGCGCCCGGCGACAGGGCCTGGAGGTCATCGTCGAGGATCGCGCTGACCATCGTGTACGGCGGATCGCGCAGCAGCCGCTGGAAGTGGATGGTGCCCAGGTACTTGCCGGTCGGCGTCTCGTCCGGCGGCCGGCAGACGTAGACCTGCGCGGCGAGCGCGGGCGACAGGTCGGGGTTGCGGACGCGGGCGAGCGCGTCGGCGACGGTCGCGTCCGGGCGCAGCACGATCGGCTCGGTCGTCATCAGGCCGCCCGCGGTGCGGTCCTCGTACGCCATCAGGCGCCGCACGTCGGCGGCGTCGCCGGGCCGCATGAGGGCGAGCAGGCGCTCCTTGTCGGCCTCGGGGAGTTCGCCGAGCAGGTCGGCGGCGTCGTCCGGGTCCATCTCCTCCAGGACGTCGGCGGCGCGCTCCTCCTTGAGCTTGCCGAGGATCTCGATCTGGTCGTCCTCGGGGAGTTCTTCGAGGACGTCGGCGAGGCGTTCGTTGGTGAGGGCGGCGGCGACCTCGGCGCGTCGCTTGGGGGAGAGGTGGTGCAGCACGTTGGCGAGGTCGGCCGGGCGCAGTTGCTCGAAGGTGGCGAGCAGGTTCTCGGCGCCCTGCCCGTGCTCCTCCAGGGAGAACCCGTCGACGGCCGACCAGTCGACGGTCAGCGCCTCTCCCTTGCGCCGGAAGGTGCCGCCCTTGCCCTTGCGTACGTGGATCTTGTCGATCTCCCAGTCCCGCCGGGCGGGCAACTGCTGGACGGAGACGTCGAGCACGGTGACCTCCTCGCCGCTCTCCACGAGCCGGACGCGCCGGTCGAGCATCTCGCCGAGGACCAGGCGCTCGGTGGGGCGCTGCTCGAACCGGCGGACGTTGAGCACGCCCGTCGTGATGACCTGGCCCGACTCGATGCCGGTGACGCGGGTCATGGGCAGGAAGATGCGGCGGCGCGTGGACAGCTCGACGACGAGCCCGAGCAGGCGCGGTGGCCGCCGGCCCACGCGCAGCATGGCGACGAGATCGCGCACGCGCCCGACCTGGTCCCCGTTCGGATCGAAGACGGCGATGCCGGCGAGGTGGGAGACGAAGATCCGCGGGGCGACTGCTGCCATGGCTCCTCGTACCGCCCTTTCGTGCTGATCGATCCTGATATACGAGCAATCCGTGGGTCAGGGTATCCGGTGCCCGTCCCCCACGCCTCGCGCCTGCCGTCCCTCGGACCAGTACGGGTAACCGCAGATGGCACGGGTACGCTGCCGTCTGCCCAGATGCCGTACGAGAGGTGGCCCGGCCCGTGACCGTAACTCCCCTGGACCGCCGTATGCGCAGGACGCTCGCGGTCGGCGCGCTGTGCACAGGGCTCGCGGCCGCTCTCGCGGGCTGCGGCGGGGACGATCCGGACGCGGGCACCAACGGGGTCGGCAAGCTGGACCCCGGCAAGATCCAGAGCCGTACGGTCGAGGCGGCGCGGAGCGCGGAGACCGTGCACCTCGCGGGGACGGTGCTCAGCGGCGGCCGGACGTACAAGCTCGACATGCGGCTCAAGGGCGACGGGGGCACGGGGTCGGTGACCACGGGCGGCAGCACGTTCCAACTGCTGCGGGTCGAGAAGCATCTGTACCTCAAGGCGGGCGCCGATTTCTGGACGCACTCGGACGACGGTCGGGGCGGTGCCGGGGACGGGGCGGCGGCGCAGAAGCTCGACGGCAAGTACGTGAAGGTGCCGACGGGCGATCCCGCGTACCGGCGGCTCAGCACGTTCACGGACAAGGACGTACTGCTCGACGGGCTGCTGACGCTGCACGGCACCCTGGACAAGGGCGAGCGCGGCACCGCCGACGGTACCCGCACGATCCAGCTCACCGGCGACGAGGGGGCGGGCGGCACGCTCGACGTGTCCCTGGAGGGCACGGCGTACCCCCTGCGCCTCCAGCGGGCCGCGGGCGCGGGCACCCTGCGACTCACCGACTGGGGCCGCGACTTCACCCTTCAGGAGCCGGGCGCCGGCGACACCGTGGACTACGGTCAGGCCCTCCCGGAGTCCTGACGTCAGCTCTTCTTCCGCCGCCCGAGCAGTCGTGGCAACCCGGCGGGCACCGCGTCACGCGTGGTCGCCGACGACGGCAGCGGCGGGGCGGCGAGGTCGCCCTCCGGAGCCGGCAGCACCTGCGCGCCCCGCACCGGTTCGAGGCGCAGCACCCGGCACTCGCGTGCCCACCGCTGGGGCATCGTCTCCGCGTCGGGCGCGTTCAGCCGCTTGCCCTTCAGTTCGCCGACGGCCGCCTCCCACTCCTGCGTACCGGGGTCGAGCGGCACGGCCGTCGCCCGCCAGCCGACGAGCCGCCCGCCCTTGTCCTTGCTGCGTACGGTGACGGTGGCCGGGCCGCCGTCGACGAGGTCGGGGAACGGCTGCTCGCCGGGCCCGTCGCCGACCACGACCGCCGCGCCCTCGTGCCATACGTGCCAGAGCGCGCGCTCGGTGCCCGATGCGCCGCGGACCCAGATGAGCCCGGACTTCTTGGTGGCCTCCTCGACGAGGGCGGCGTCGAGCAGTTCAGCAGTCGTCATGCGGCCAGCCTAACGAGGGCGGCCCGCGCGGCTCACAGCCAGCCGTTGCGCTTCAGCGTCCGGTGGATCGCGAAACAGGCGGCGACGGTGACGCTGAGGACGAGCGGATAGCCGAACCGCCAGTGCAGTTCGGGCATGTGCTCGAAGTTCATGCCGTACACCCCGCACACCATGGTCGGCACGGCGACGATGGCGGCCCACGAGGTGATCTTGCGCATGTCCTCGTTCTGGGCGACGGAGGCCTGCGCGAGGTTGGCCTGGAGGATCGAGTTGAGCAGTTCGTCGAAGCCGATGACCTGCTCCTGCACGCGCTCCAGGTGGTCGGCGACGTCCCGGAAGTACTTCTGGATGTCCGGGTCGATCAGCCGCATCGGCCGCTCGCTCAGCAGTTGCAGCGGGCGGCGCAGCGGTGCGACGGCGCGCTTGAACTCCAGGACCTCGCGCTTGAGTTGGTAGATGCGTCCGGCGTCGGAACCGCGCGGCGCGCCCTTGCCGGTCTGCGAGAAGACCTCGGTCTCGACCTCGTCGATGTCGTCCTGCATCGCGTCGGCGACCGCGAGGTAGCCGTCGACGACGTGGTCGGCGATGGCGTGCAGCACGGCGCTCGGCCCCTTTGCCAGCAGTTCGGGGTCGTCCTGGAGGCGGTGGCGCAGCGCCCGCAGCGAGCCCTGGCCGCCGTGGCGCACGGTGATGAAGAAGTCCCGGCCGGTGAAGCACATCACCTCGCCGGACTCCACGACCTCGCTGGTGGCGGTGAGTTCGGCGTGCTCGACGTAGTGGATGGTCTTGAAGACGGTGAACAGCGTGTCGTCGTACCGCTCCAGCTTGGGCCGCTGGTGGGCGTGGACGGCGTCCTCGACGGCGAGCGGGTGCAGCCCGAACTCGGCGGCGACACCGGCGAATTCGGCCTCGGTCGGCTCGTGCAGACCGATCCAGGCGAAGCCCCCGTCGCGGCGCACCTGGAGGCGGGCCTCGCGGGGCGTGAGGCACTGCGGGGAGTCGGCGCGGGCGCCGTCCCGGTAGACCGCGCAGTCGACGACCGCGGAGACGGCCGAGGGGTCGCGGGTGGCGTCGTAGGAGTTGCGCGTCTCGTTGCCGTACGGGGCCACGCTCTTGCGCAGCGAGGGACGGACGGCGGCACGCAGGTCACGAATCATCGACATGGGCAGGCTCCTTCGCGGGCGGGAGCCGCGCCGTGAAGCCGGGAAATCGGCACTACCCGGAATGAGGACGTCCTGGCCAACCGGACATGCTGCACGTCCACAAAGCGGGGAGCACCGCACCGGCGCTGGGGCGGCTTCGCTTACTGATGCGATCAGGAAGATCGATAAGATCAGGCGGTGACGAAGCGCTCTTCCGGCGTACGCGGGCAGCCCGGGAAGCAGATGGATTCTGCTGACTGAGGTGTGGCGTGCGTGGCCTAGAGGCCGGAAGAACGGGTGATACTGCACGGTCGACTTCGATCCATGACAGCCCCACCTCCTCCGGCCGGTCCCCCGTGAGGGACATGTGTGGGTCGGGTCCGAGAGAGCTCCGAGAGCTCCCGGCGGGTACGCGCCGCGCACCATCCCGACCAGCGGCCAAGACTATCAGCCGACCGAAGAAGCAAGCCCCGTCTTTACCCATTGCATGCGAGTTCTATGCTCGCGGGATGGCAGAAGTTCTTGCGTTGGTGGAAGCCCGGCTGACCACCGCCCTGGGCGCGCCGGACGCGCGCGCGGCGGTCACGTTCCTCGGCACGGACCGGATCGAGGTGCTCCGCTTCACCGACAGCGGCGCGGGCCTCGTCCGGTACGCGACCCTCGGCATGTCGGCGTCCCCGATGTCCGACCCGACCGCGGTCCTCGCCGATCCGGTCAAGGGCCCGCGCGCGGAACTGGTCCTGACGGTCCGTTCGGGCCGCGCCGACACGGACAAGGTGCTGCGCCCGCTGGCCGTGCTGGCCGCGTCGCCGCAGGTGGAGGGCGTCGTCGTGGCGCCGGGCGCCTCGCTGGACGTGGGGGAGGCGCTGTGGCCCGGGGCCCCGTTCACCTCGGTGCTCGTCGCGGAGCCGGGCGGCCTGGTGGAGGACCTGGAGCTGGACGAGCCCCTGGACCCCGTACGGTTCCTGCCGCTGCTGCCGATGACGCAGAACGAGGCCGCCTGGAAGCGGGTGCACGGTGCGGCGGCGCTCCAGGAGAAGTGGCTGACCGGCGGGACGGACCTGCGCGATCCGCTGCGCAGGTCCGTCGCCCTCGACTGAGTCGGCCGCATCCGGCGCCGGTGCTCAGTTCGCGAAGACGGTGACGCCGTCCTCGGTGGCGTGCCTCGGCTCCAGCTCCTCGGCCTCGTGGCTGAGCGCCTTCCTGCGCGTCCAGACGACGAGGGCGCCCAGCACCGCCGTGACCGCGGCGACCACGAACGGGATGTGGATGTCGCTCCACTCCTCGATCTTCGGCGCGAAGAACGGGGCGGCGGCCGCGGCGAACCAGCGCACGAAGTTGTAACCGGCGCTGGCCACCGGGCGCGGCGCGTCGGAGACGCCGAGCGCGAGTTCGGTGTAGACGGTGTTGTTCACGCCGATGAAGGCACCGGACAGGACGGTGCAGACGACGGCCGTGGTGTGGTTGCCGTAGCCGAGGACGAGCACGTCCACGGCGAGCAGGACCAGCGAGCCGCCGAGCACCTTCAGCGACCCGAACCGGGCCTGCATGCGCGGCGCGACGATCACCGAGAACAGCGCGAGCAGCACGCCCCAGGCGAAGAAGACGGCGCCGGACTTGTACGGGGTCATGTTCAGCACGAACGGCGTGAAGGCCAGCACGGTGAAGAACGTGTAGTTGTAGAAGAACGCCGAGACCGCCGCCGACGCGAGACCGCCGTGGCCGAGCGCCTTGAGCGGGTCGAGGACCGAGGTCTTCCGCGCGGGCCTGGGCTGCTCCTTCAGGAACGCCGTGATGCAGAGGAACCCGACGGCCATCAGGGCGGCGGTGCCGAAGAAGGGGTAGCGCCAGCTCGCGTTGCCCAGCAGCGCGCCGACGAGCGGCCCGCAGGCCATGCCCAGGCCGAGCGCGGACTCGTAGAGCAGGATCGCGGCGGCGCTGCCACCGGCCGCCGCGCCGACGATGACGGCGAGGGCGGTCGAGACGAAGAGCGCGTTGCCGAGGCCCCAGCCCGCGCGGAAGCCGACGAGCTGGCCGACCGAGCCGGAGGTGCCGGCGAGCGCGGCGAAGATCACGACGAGCGCGAGCCCGGCGAGCAGCGTCTTCTTGCCGCCGATCCGGCTGGAGACGAATCCGGTCACCAGCATCGCGACGGCGGTGATGAGGAAGTAGGAGGTGAAGAGCAGGGAGACCTGGCTGGGCGTCGCCTCCAGGCCCTCGGCGATCGAGGGCAGGATCGGGTCGACGAGCCCGATGCCCATGAAGGCGACGACGGACGCCCCCGCCGTCGCCCAGACCGCCTTCGGCTGACGCAGGATGCTGGTCGCTCCCGCGTCGAGCGGGTCCCCGCCGGCGGGGCTCCCCGTACCGCTGCGGCTGTCGCGGTGGCTGCTGCTGTGGCTCATACCGGCTCCTCGCGCAAGGGATCGTTGGCCTATGCACATAATAAGTTAGCTGAGCTAACTAGTGCAAGCTGCATCTAATTCCGGACGTTCCGGCCCACCGCGCCGACCTGCCGTGGCCCCCTCCGGACGGGTGATCGTCCTTGACGCGGCGCGGGACGGGGAGGACCGTGGGGCTTTATGAGGGGCGAACCCAGTTGCCCGAAGTGTGGTGGCCGGGTCAGGGCTCCCGGTCTCTTTGCCGACTCCTGGCAGTGCGACGCGCACGGGGCGGTCCACCCGTTGCAGCCCGTGATCCCGCCCAGCGTCGAGGCTCTCGGTGTCGTGGTGCGCCGCGCCCAGGTGCCCGTCTGGATGCCCTGGCCGCTGCCCGTCGGCTGGCTGTTCACCGGTGTGGCCAGCGCGGGCGACGACCGTACCGGCGGCCGTGCCACCGCCGTCGCCTGCTCGGGCCCCGGCCCCCTCGGCGGCATGGGCGAACTGGTGCTCGTCGCCGAGGAGCTCGGTGTCGGACTCGGCGCGCGCTACGCGGGCATCGACGGCCCGGACCCGGGCCCGTACATGGACGTGTCGGGGCCTCCCCAGTCCAAACTCCTCGCGGCCGGCCGGCCCACCCCGATGTGGCTCGTCTCCGGAACCCCGGAGGACCGTGCCGTCTTCGCGGGGGAGGCGCGCGGCCTCTGGCTCTGGGCGATCGTCTGGCCCGAGCAGTCCGGACTGCTGATGTACGACGAGCTGGTGCTCACGGATCTGCGGGACGCGGGCGCCGAGGTGGACCTGCTGCCGTGCGGGGCGCTGTCGCCGCGCATCCTGGAGCGGGGCGAGACGCGGTAAGGGGTCGGAGCCGGGTTCGGTGGTGACCTGGGGCGTGAGAAAACCCCGTTATCCTTGAGCGTCCCCTTCCGCCGTCGATGACCGTCTTCCGGCCATCCGCGTCCGGCGCCCCGGCGCCTGACGGCAGGCGGGGGCCGAGTCCTGTCCGTCCGAGCCTGGAGTACGCAGCCGTGCGCATCGACCTGCACACCCACTCCACCGCTTCCGACGGCACGGACACCCCCGCCGAGCTGGTGCGGGGCGCCGCAGCGGCCGGTCTGGACGTCGTGGCGCTCACCGACCACGACTCCACCCGCGGCCACGCCGAGGCGATCGCCGCGCTGGGCGAGCTGTCGACGGGCCTGACCCTCGTGACCGGCGCCGAACTCTCCTGCCGCCTCGACGGCGTGAGCATGCACATGCTGGCGTACCTCTTCGACCCCGAGGAGCCCGACCTGCTCGCCGAGCGCGAGCTGGTCCGCGACGACCGGGTCCCGCGCGCCAAGAGCATGATCGCCCGGCTGAACGAGCTGGGCGTCCCGGTCACCTGGGAGCAGGTCTCCCGGATCGCCGGGGACGGCTCGGTCGGCCGCCCGCACATCGCCTCCGCGCTCGTCGAACTCGGCGTCGTGCCCACCGTCTCCGACGCCTTCACGCGGGAGTGGCTGGCCGACGGCGCCCGCGCCTACGTGCCGAAGCACGAGACCGACCCCTTCGAGGCGATCCGCCTGGTCAAGGCCGCCGGTGGGGTCACCGTCTTCGCGCACCCGGCCGCCGTCAAGCGCGGCAGGACCGTCCCCGAATCGGCGATCGCGAAGCTGGCCGCCGCGGGCCTCGACGGCATCGAGGTCGACCACATGGATCACGACCGGGAGACCCGGGACCGGCTGCGCGCTCTGGCCGCCGACCTCGGCCTGCTCACCACCGGCTCGTCGGACTACCACGGCAGCCGCAAGACCTGTGTGCTCGGCGAGTACACGACCGACCCCGAGGTCTACGGGGAGATCACGCGCCGCGCCACGGGAGCCTTCCCGGTGCCGGGCGCCGGCGGACGCCGCGTCTGAACCGTCCGCGCGCCGCACCACGGCCGCCTCTCCGCCTTTCTCCCCGTTCGCGTTCCGTACCGCCCCTTTTCCCGCTCAGCTCGCGCGATCCCGCGCGCTCGACTCCCGCAAGGCAACCCCTCACTGTGTTCGACGTCGCCGTCTTCGGATCCCTCTTCCTCACGCTCTTCGTGATCATGGATCCCCCCGGAATCACCCCGATCTTCCTCGCCCTCACCGCGGGCCGCCCCGCCAAGGTCCAAAAGCGCATGGCCTTCCAGGCGGTGTGTGTCGCCTTCGGTGTCATCGCCGTCTTCGGCGTCATGGGCCACCAGATCCTCGACTACCTGCATGTGTCGGTCCCGGCCCTGATGATCGCGGGCGGCCTGCTGCTCCTGCTCATCGCGCTGGACCTGCTCACCGGAAAGACGGACGAGCCCCAGCAGACGAAGGACGTGAACGTCGCCCTCGTCCCCCTCGGCATGCCGCTGCTGGCCGGGCCCGGCGCGATCGTCTCGGTGATCCTGGCCGTCCAGAAGGCCCACTCGGTCACGACGCAGCTCTCCGTCTGGACCGCGATCCTCGCCATCCACGTGGTCCTGTGGCTCGTGATGCGCTACTCGCTGGTGATCATCCGCATCATCAAGGACGGCGGCGTGGTCCTGGTGACCCGCCTCGCGGGCATGATGCTCTCCGCGATCGCCGTACAGCAGATCATCAACGGCGTGACCCAGGTGATCCAGAACAGTTGACGCCAGCCGACGCCCGGTGCGGTGGCAAACGAGCGGGGCCCCCGTACGCGTCTGCGCACGGGGGCCCCGAAGTGTGTACGTCGCTACGCCGTTACGAGGCGGACGACTCGGCCGGGCGGATGTAGAGGCGCTGCCCTATGGCGGCGGCCTGCTGAACGATCCGGTTGACGGAGGCGGCGTCCACGACGGTGGTGTCCACGGCGGTGCCGTCGACGTCGTCGAGTCGCATGATTTCGAAGCGCAAGGGCTTCTCCCTTCGTCTGGTGATCCTCCTGAAGGAGAACTACTGAACTGCTGGTGCAGGGCGGACCGTCAGTCTCGTCCTGCCGTACGGCCAGGCGGTTGCCCGACCGTTAAGAGTGGATTGCGTGGCTAGAGTGCCCCGCGTTCTGTATGGGTACAACGGGTTGCCCCCAGCAAACATTCCCTACGCTAAAGAAATTTTTCGAGAACCTAATTACCCGCGAGTAGCGGGGCCGGTCGTGCACAGCCTGTGACGTCCGAGGACAATGGACGGCGATGAACGAAACCAACGCGGACAGCTCCCTCGCCGCCGTCCGGGCCCGCCTCGACGACACCAACGACCTGCTGCGGCGGATGCTCGCCGAGGTCGCCAAGACGCCGTCGACCCACGCGATCTTCGTGGACGCCGGATACCTGTACGCGGCGGCGGGCCGCCTCGTCACGGGGACCGAGGACCGCCGCTCCTTCGACCTGGACGCCGAGGGGCTCATCGACGCCCTGATCGACAAGGCCCGCACGATCTTCGCGGACAGCCGACTGCTGCGCGTCTACTGGTACGACGGTGCGCGCCGCCGCATCCACACCACCGAGCAGCAGTCGATCGCCGCCCTGCCCGACGTCAAGGTCCGCCTCGGCAACCTCAACGCCAACAACCAGCAGAAAGGCGTCGACTCCCTGATCCGCAGCGACCTGGAGTCCCTCGCCCGGCACCGCGCCATCAGCGACGCGGCCCTGCTCGGCGGCGACGAGGACCTGGTCTCCGCCGTCGAGGCGGCCCAGGGCTACGGCGCCCGGGTCCACCTGTGGGGCATCGAGGCGCCGGACGGCCGCAACCAGGCGGAGCCGCTCCTCTGGGAGGTCGACAGCCAGCGCACCCTCGACCTCGACTTCTTCAAGCCCTACGTGACCCGCCGCGCCATCACCTCGTACGAGAACGTGGACGCGCCGCGCCCCACCCGCGAGCAGGTGCGCTTCGCCGGGGCGCGGATCGCCGCGCAGTGGCTCGGGGAGCGTGGCCGCGAGGCGTTCGCGGAGCTGCTGCCCGGCCACCCCTATCTGCCGGGACCGGTCGACCAGGAGCTGCTGGTCGAGGCCGAAGGCATGCTCCAGTACTCCCTGCGCGGCCAGTCCGACCTGCGGCGGGCGCTGCGGGACGGGTTCTGGACGCACCTCCAGGCGCAGTTCTAGGACGGGGCGGGGCCGGGTCGCGACCGGTCGGCGCTCAGGTCTGAGGCCGGGTGGCGGTCCCAGAAGGCGGTGAGCGCGGCAGCCGTCTCCGCCGGGCGGTCGGTGTTGGGGGAGTGCTCCGCACCGGCGATCACCGTCCGCTCGGCCTTGAGGCGCCGCGCCATCTCGTCGAGCCAGGGCACGGGCCACGCCTCGTCCCGCTCCCCGGACAGTACGTGCACCGGGGGCGCGACCGCGGCCAGCTCGTCGACCCGGTCCGGCTCGGTGCACAACTGGCGCCCCGTGGCGATGAGCTGGGCCGGACTGTTGCGCAGCCAGCGTTGCCGCAGCGCCTCCTCGTCGCCCCGCACATCCACGACGTCCTCGGCCGCCTCCAGCGCCTGCATGGCCTCCCACACCTGCGCCATGTCGAACGCGGCGAGTGCGTCCCGGAGCATGTCGACCCGCTGCCGCTGCGCAGGGGCGACGGCGGCCGGGCCCGACGCCATCAGCGTCAGTGAGGCGAACGGCGCCGGGTCCGCGATGACGGCCGCGCGGGCGATGAGCCCCCCGAGCGAGTGCCCGAGCAGATGCACCTTGCCCGGGCCGAGCGCCGCCGCCTGAGCCAGCACGTCCCGCGCCAACTCGCCTTGCGCGTAAGGGCGTTCGTCCTTCTCGGGGCCCGCGGTCTCGTACTGCCCGCGCCCGTCGACGGCGACGCTGCGATAACCCGCCGCGCTCAACGCCCCGTGCAGCGCGATGAAGTCCTCCTTGCTGCCGGTGAACCCGGGGAGCAGCAGCGCGGTGCCTCGCACGGGACCGGGCGCCGGTTCACCGACGAGCGTGGCGAAGTCACCTCTGGAGGTGCGCAGGACGTGGGCGCGGGTGCCGGGCGGCGGGGTGAAGGTCGGGGGCCTGCTCATGCGCCCGAGGCTACGTGGCCCGGCGCCCCGATGCCCAAAGGGACCGACCACGGCGAAGGCCCGGACCCCGCAATGCGGGACCCGGGCCTTCTTTCAGCACGGTGCGGATCAGGCCTCGGGGGCCTTGGCCACGGCCTTCTTGCGGGTGCGCTTCGGCTTGGCCTCAGCGGTCTCGGCGGTCTCCGTGGTGGCCTCGGCCGGGGCGGCGGCGACGGCCTTCTTGCGGGTGCGCTTCGGCTTGGCCTCGGCGGTGTCCACAGTGGCTTCGGCGGCGGTGTCGACCGGGGCGGCGGCGGCCTTCTTGCGCGTGCGCTTCGGCTTGGCCTCAGCGGTCGCGGCGGTCTCCGTGGTGGCCTCGGCCGGGGCGGCGGCCACGGCCTTCTTGCGGGAGCGCTTCGGCTTGGCCTCGGCGGTGTCCACAGCGGCTTCGGCGGCGGTGTCGACCGGGGCGGCGGCGGCCTTCTTGCGCGTGCGCTTCGGCTTGGCCTCAGCGGTCTCGGCGGCTTCCGTGGTGGCCTCGGCCGGGGCGGCGGCGACGGCCTTCTTGCGGGTGCGAGCCGGCTTCGCCTCGACGGCCTCCGCCGTGTCGACAGCGGCCTCCGCCTTCTTGCGCGTACGACGCGGCTTCACCGGGGCTTCCGCCTCGACGCTCTCCACGGCCGGTGCCACGGCCTCGACCACCTCGGTGGCGGCCTCGGCCTTCTTGCGTGTACGGCGGCGCGGCTTGGCGGGGGCCTCGGCTTCGGCCTCGACGCTTTCCGCGACCGGGGTGACCGGTGCGACGGACTCAGCCGCCTCGACAGCGGCCTCGGCCTTCTTGCGCGTACGGCGACGCGGAGCGGCCGGAGCCTCGGTCTCGACGGCGGTCGGCTCGGCGACCGGCGCGAGGACGGCCTCCACCGACTCGACGGCGGACTCGGCGGCGGGAGCGGCCTGCGGAGCCTGAGCGGCGCCCCGCGTACGGCGCCGACGACGCGGTGTACGCGGCTCGGAGGCATCGTCCACCACGGGCGTCACCGGAGCGTCGGCAGCCGGGGCGGCGACGGTCGCCTCCGCGGCGACCGGCTCACCGTTCCGCGTGCGGCGACGGCGGCGCGGCGTCCGCGCGGCACGCTCCTGCTCCCGCTCGCGCTCACGGTCGTGACCGCGATCCCGGTCACGACCGCGGTCGCGATCCCGGTCCTGCGAGGGGCGGCCCCCGCGACCACGGGACGACGCACCCCGGCCGCCGGTCTCGCCCAGGTCCTCGATCTCCTCGGCACCGAGCCCGGCGCGCGTGCGCTCCGAGCGCGGCAGCACACCCTTGGTACCGGCCGGGATGTTGAGCTGCTCGTACAGGTGCGGCGAGGAGGAGTACGTCTCGACCGGGTCGTTGAAGTTCAGGTCGAGCGCCTTGTTGATCAACTGCCAGCGCGGGATGTCGTCCCAGTCGACCAGCGTGATCGCGATGCCCTTCTTGCCCGCGCGGCCGGTCCGGCCGATGCGGTGGAGGTACGTCTTCTCGTCCTCGGGCGTCTGGTAGTTGATGACGTGCGTGACACCTTCGACGTCGATACCGCGCGCGGCGACGTCGGTGCACACGAGCACGTCCACCTTGCCGTTGCGGAACGCGCGCAGCGCCTGCTCGCGCGCGCCCTGCCCGAGGTCACCGTGGACGGCGCCGGAGGCGAAACCGCGCTTCTGGAGCTGCTCGGCGATGTCGGCGGCGGTCCGCTTCGTCCGGCAGAAGATCATCGCGAGTCCGCGGCCGTCGGCCTGGAGGATGCGCGAGACCATCTCGGGCTTGTCCATGTTGTGCGCGCGGAAGACGTGCTGCGTGGTGTTGCGCACGGTCCTGCCCTCGTCGTCCGGCGAGGTGGCGCTGATGTGCGTGGGCTGCGACATGTAGCGGCGGGCGAGGCCGATGACGGCGCCCGGCATGGTCGCCGAGAACAGCATCGTCTGACGCTTCGCCGGAAGCAGGTTGATGATCTTCTCGACGTCGGGCAGGAAGCCCAGGTCGAGCATCTCGTCGGCCTCGTCGAGGACGAGCGCCTTCACGTGCGAGAGGTCGAGCTTCTTCTGCCCGGCGAGGTCGAGGAGGCGGCCGGGGGTGCCGACGATCACGTCGACGCCCTTCTTCAGGGCCTCGACCTGGGGCTCGTAGGCGCGACCGCCGTATATGGCGAGGACGCGCACATTGCGCACCTTGCCGGCGGTCAGCAGGTCATTGGTCACCTGCGTGCACAGCTCGCGCGTGGGGACGACGACGAGCGCCTGCGGGGCGTCGGTCAGTTGCTCGGGCGTGGCCCGGCCCGCCTCGACGTCCGCGGGGACCGTGACGCGCTCCAGGATCGGCAGTCCGAAACCGAGGGTCTTGCCCGTGCCGGTCTTGGCCTGGCCGATGACGTCCGAGCCCGAGAGGGCGACGGGGAGGGTCATCTCCTGGATGGGGAAGGCGGTGACGATGCCGACGGCCTCAAGGGCTTCGGCGGTCTCGGGCAGGATGCCGAGTTGACGGAAAGTGGAAGTCTGCGTAGTCAGGGTGCTGCCTCTTCTGTGAGGTGCGGTGCGAGGCGAACGCGGGGGTCGTGACCGTGCCGGTGTTACGCCGGTCTCGATCCGCGGGTGCGGGTGGACCGGGTGACGCGGGACCACTGCCGACGCTCGAGCGCTCGTACCGCTGAGGGCCCCTCCTCGTGCCGTACGTCGTGTGACGGACCGGCTGGAGGGCTGTCGGGTCGGAGCCGATCGGGCCTCCGACCGGGCATCCTCATTCGTGCGGCCCGTCGCAAGTACGCGCAAGCGCCACGTACAGGGCTTGCACTCGGCGGGCTCTTTACCACCATACCCCGGAAACCCGCATATGCGATGGCCGAATTGGTCACGTAGTCGTGGTCACACTCCTTGACCAGGGAGTTCCGGGTGGCGGTGAGCGGGCTATTGTGCGCTCCATGGAGACGCCTGACAACGCCACGCCGTCCACCGAAGCAACCACCGGCCTCACCGGTATCGCTGCCCAGGACTGGGCCACCGCCTCCGCGGACGAGAACTATCGCGCCGCCGTCGTCGACCTGCTCGGCGCTCTCGCGTACGGGGAGCTGGCGGCGTTCGAGCGGCTCGCCGAGGACGCGAAGCTGGCGCCGACGCTGGGCGACAAGGCGGAGCTGGCCAAGATGGCGTCCGCCGAGTTCCACCATTTCGAGCAGTTGCGTGGCCGCCTCGCGGAGATCGGCGTCGACCCGACGGAGGCGATGGACCCGTTCGTCGGCGCCCTCGACGGCTTCCACAAGCAGACCGCCCCGTCGGACTGGCTCGAAGGCCTCGTCAAGGCCTACGTCGGTGACTCGATCGCCAGTGACTTCTACCGGGAGGTCGCGGCCCGCCTCGACTCCGACACCCGCTCCCTGGTGCTCGCCGTGCTCGACGACACGGGGCACGCCTCGTTCGCCGTGGAGAAGGTGCGGGCGGCGATCGACGCGGACCCGCGCGTGGGCGGGCGGCTCGCCCTGTGGGCGCGACGGCTGATGGGCGAGGCCCTGTCGCAGTCGCAGCGGGTGGTCGCGGACCGCGACGCCCTGTCCACGATGCTGGTCGGAGGCGTGGCCGACGGCTTCGACCTGGCCGAGGTCGGCAAGATGTTCTCGCGGATCACCGAGGCCCACACCAAGCGGATGGCCGCGCTCGGGCTCGCCGCCTAGGCGTTCGGGCTGAGGCGGTGCGTTCTGTGCCCGGCGGGCCGGAGCAGCAGCGACAGCAGGGCCACGGACATGACGAGCGCGCCGCCCAGCGTGGCGAGCGCATGACCTGGGCCCAGCGCGCTGTGGGTGACGAACGCCCCGAACAGAGCACCCGCGACTCCGGTCGGCAGCACGAGGGTGCGCGACGGAAGACGGTGCGGCATACGCACGCCTGCGGCCCATGCGAGGGCCAGGCCGAGCAGTGCGGAGCCGAGAGATTCAAGAAGCATGGTGAGGGTCCCTCCCGCGCGGCCAGTTGGTGCAAATCGGTCTTACCCGGTCTACCCCTGACCCCCGGAAGGCAACCCTCCTCGTGTGCATTCCCTGTGCTCGCCCTGTGAATGCCGGAAGGGCCTGACGGCGTAGTGCCGTCAGGCCCTTCCGGTTTTTCGTGTCCGTCTCGCACCGGCGTCAGCCAGTACTCATGGGGGCGGCTACAGAGGGCCGAAGCCCACCCTGCGCACCGCCGGCTCGCCGATCTCCACATAGGCGAGGCGCTCCGCCGGTACGAGCACCTTGCGGCCCTTCTCGTCCGTCAGGGAGAGCAACTGCGCCTTGCCGGACAACGCCTCGGACACCGCGCTCTCGACCTCCTCGGCGGACTGGCCGCTCTCCAGAACGATCTCGCGGGGCGTGTGCAGCACGCCGATCTTGACCTCCACGGCCTTGTCCCTCCGACGATCCGTGATGTGCGCGGACGACCGCGCGCCGTACCCAGCAAACATTAGCCCGGTGAGGTGGGGCGCCTGGTGCCCTGGTTGCACGCCAAGAGCGAACAGCCGGACGGGAACAAAACGCGGCGCCCGCCTCAGGGGCCCTCAGTGCTGGTCCGCGCCGTGCAGGGGGAACCCGGCGATGCCCCGCCAGGCCAGCGACGTCAACAACTGGACGGCCTTGTCACGCTCGACCGGGCTCTCGCTGGACAGCCAGTAGCGCGCGACCACCTGCGACACCCCGCCCAGGCCCACGGCCAGCAGCATCGACTCGTCCTTCGACAGACCCGTGTCCTCGGCGATCACGTCCGAGATGGCCTCGGCGCACTGGAGGCTGACCCGGTCGACGCGCTCGCGCACCGCGGGCTCGTTCGTCAGGTCCGACTCGAAGACCAGCCGGAACGCGCCGCCGTCGTCCTGCACGTACGCGAAGTAGGCGTCCATGGTCGCCGCGACGCGCTGCTTGTTGTCCGTCGTGGAGGCGAGGGCGGTGCGGACCGACTGGAGCAGGGACTCGCAGTGCTGGTCGAGCAGGGCCAGGTAGAGGTCGAGCTTGCCCGGGAAGTGCTGGTAGAGCACGGGCTTGCTGACACCGGCCCGTTCGGCGATGTCGTCCATCGCGGCCGCGTGGTACCCCTGCGCCACAAAAACTTCCTGGGCCGCGCCCAGAAGCTGGTTGCGTCGGGCTCGGCGCGGCAGGCGCGTGCCCTTGGGGCGCGCTGCCTCCGTCTGCTCGATGGCTGTCACGCCGCCTCCCAAAATCGTCCGTGCGCGGTGTGCGCCGCGCCGTCATCGTACTTTTGGGTAACCATGATGTGCGCGGTGCGAGCGCAGAATTTCACGGACCGGACGCCTGCGGAAGCCGCACGTTGCGCCCCTACGCGCGCAAAGCGGCGCATACTGTCGCGCCCCTCACGAAACGCGCCGCCGCCGTCACCGGTAGTCGTCCTCGTCGAGTTCGACGACTCGCGCCTGTTCCGCCCGGTCTGCCGCGTCGGCGCCGTCCGGGTCGGCCACCTCCTGCGGTGCGTCGTCCTGGCTGGGGGAGACCTCCGTGAGCTGCTCGGCGGCGTCCGCCTCCGGGGCCTCCACGTCGATCTCCGGGGTCTCGTTCGCCTCGAAGGTCTCGGGATCGCTGGGGTCGACCGTCATCAATGGCTCCCTTCCTCACTGTTTCCTGTGTGGGGCGGGTGCCCTGAATCGAGCGTAGGAGACACCCGATCAGGGCGCTATGCGATCTCGTGGCGCTCTGTTCTGCTCGCCGACGAGGCTTTGGGTAGAACTATGAGCTGTCTGTGATGCCGAACACATGAATCACTGCGTGATCGTCTCGTAACATAAGCCGCATGTCTTCGACCGATTCGCCGCGCGTGCCTCCCGCCATAGCCGCAGCGGTGCCCAAGCCTGGCACCGTCAAGGTCGCGGAGGGGGAGCGGCTCCGCTCGGTCGGACTCCCCGGGCTCACCCTGTCGGTCCGCTCCCGGCCGGGAACGCGGGAGGGACTGCCGCCCGCGCTCTACGTCCACGGACTCGGCGGCTCCTCGCAGAACTGGTCGGCGCTGATGCCCCTGCTCGAGGACAGTGTGGACGGCGAGGCCGTCGACCTGCCCGGCTTCGGCGACTCGCCACCACCGGACGACGGCGACTACTCGGTGACCGGGCACGCGCGCGCGGTGATCCGTTTTCTCGACGCGCGCGGTCGCGGCCCCGTGCACCTCTTCGGGAACTCGCTGGGCGGTGCCGTCTCCACGCGCGTGGCCGCCGTCCGTCCCGACCTCGTACGGACGTTGACGCTGGTGTCACCTGCCCTGCCCGAGCTCCGGGTGCAGCGCAGCGCGCTGCCGACCGGGCTGCTCGCCGTGCCCGGCGTCGCCGCGCTCTTCACGCGTCTGACGAAGGAGTGGACGGCGGAGCAGCGGGTGCGCGGCGTCACGGCGCTCTGCTACGGCGACCCGGGCCGGGTCACGCCCGAGGGCTTCCGCGCCGCCGTGGAGGAGATGGAGCGCAGGCTCGCACTCCCTTACTTCTGGGACGCGATGGCCCGCTCCGCGCGCGGGGTGGTGAACGCCTACACGCTCGGCGGTCAACACGGGCTGTGGCGCCAAGCCGAACGGGTGCTCGCGCCGACGCTGCTCGTCTACGGCGGACGCGACCTTCTGGTCTCCTACCGGATGGCGGCGCGCGCGGCGCGCACGTTCCGGGACTCGCGCCTCCTCACGCTTCCGGACGCGGGGCACGTCGCGATGATGGAGTATCCGGAGAGGGTCGCCGCGGCGTTCCGGGAACTTGTCGCCGACATCGAGGCGTTGAACGGGCAGCGCGATCCCCGGGGACCGGCGGCGAACGCCGAGAGCGCCCCTGAGAGCATGGACGCGGCCGGTACCGGAACCACCGCTACCGGTACATTTTCCGGGCGCGCCACCGACCGCGCCACACAACGCACGACCGGAAGCATTACTGAGCAGGGGAGCTGAGGCGGCCAGTGGGACGGCACAGCCGCCGAGGACCGGCAGGCAACGGCGACACCGCCGACATTCCGCAAGTATCCGCCCCGCCCCGGTCGCCCGCCCTGCCCCATCAGGTGCAGCCGGGCACGGGACGTCGGCGCAGGACGACCGACGAGGTGTCCGCCGCCGCGCACAGGCCCGCGGGCCCCGGGGCGCCGCGCGTCCGTGGCGGCCACCCCGAGCAGCGGGAATCCGGCGGCGGCTGGGGCTCCCCGGGTGAGCGCGAGAGCGCCGGACGCGGGTTCACGGCGCCGGCCGTGCCGCCGCTGGTGCCGAGACCCCGGCAGGAGTACGTCGATGCCTTCGACGCGAACTCCGCCGAGCGGACCGATCGGGCCGACAGGCCCGGCCAGATGGACAAGGGCAGGGGCGCCGCCCACGAGGACGCTCGCGCCGAGGAGCGCGCCCCCCGTGATCCGTACGCGTCCGTGACGCACTGGGTCGAGGAGGAGCGCGAGGCCGCATCCGCTTCCGCGCGCGTCCCCGCAGCCGCGCCGTCGGCCGAGGACGCGCTGCCGGAGGACGGGCGGGACAAGCGTGGCAAGGGGCTCACCTACACCGGCATCGCCGCCGCGGCCGTCACCACCGTGCTCGCCGTGATCGTCGCCGGACAGGTCACCGGCCGGGACGGCACTTCCGCCGGGGACGCGCGGGCGCAGGCCGCCGACGGGCCCCGCGTCCGCGACGGTTCGGCCTCGCGCTCGGACGACCGGGCCACCCCGTCGAGGACGGCGCAGGCGGCTCCGGCGACGTACGCGCAGAAGATGAGCAAGAAGTACCCGCTGGCCGCGAACCTGAAGGGGTCGGGGGACTTCTCCACGATCCCCGGGTTCGACAGGGCGCCGGGGCACGGCGAGAAGTTGCGCTACCGCGTCGACGTGGAGAAGGGCCTCGGGCTCGACGGCGCACTGTTCGCGGAGGCGGTCCAGAAAACGCTGAACGACAACCGGAGTTGGGCCCACGACGGCGACCGCACCTTCGAGCGCGTCTCCAAGGGCTCGGTGAAGTTCGTGATCACGCTCGCCAGCCCCGGGACGACGGCCACCTGGTGCGCCAAGTCGGGCCTCGACACGACGCAGGACAACGTGTCGTGCGACTCCGCCGCCACCGACCGCGTGATGATCAACGCTTATCGGTGGGCCCAGGGTTCGAAGACGTACGACGACGTACTGCACGACCGGGCCATCCATCCGTACCGGCAGATGCTCATCAACCACGAGGTCGGCCACCGGCTCGGCCACAACCACGTGACGTGCTCGCGCAACGGCGCGTCGGCGCCCGTCATGCAGCAGCAGACCAAGTTCCTGAGCTTCGAGGGCATCACGTGCAAGCCCAACCCCTGGGTCTTTCCCAAAGGTTGACGTCGCGTAGCTGTCTGTAGCGGCTCGATCTCTTAGCGCGACTGAACGCCCCGCGCACGGGAAAGTTACGGCCGTTCACCCCTTTTGGTGGTGCGATGGACAACCGTCCGTCGCACCACCGGCATGTCCGCATACGTTCGTCCCGCTGCGAGCCGCTGAGTCAACGGCGGCTCCCCACACGGGAGAACGGGGGTGTACGCGTGCGCATCGGACTGTTGACAGAGGGCGGTTATCCGTATGTGAGCGGTGAGGCCAGACTCTGGTGCGACCGCCTTGTGCGCGGGCTCCCGCAGCACCAGTTCGATCTCTACGCCCTCAGTCGCACCCGCGAACAGGAAGAGGCGGGCCGGCTCGCGCTTCCCCCGCAGGTCGGCCAGGTACGCACCGCGCCGATCTGGGACGGCGGCGCGGCGGGCGAAGAAGGCGTGCGAGGCGCGCTGGGATGGCGGGCGCGGCGTCGCTTCGCAGCCCTGTACGAGGAACTGGCGACGGCGATCGCCCGCGGATCCGGTGGTTCCGGCGGCGTGATCGGTGAGGCGGACCGTTTCGCCACAGCGCTGTACGGGCTGGCCGAACTGGCGCGACACGAGGGCGCCTTGGGGGGCGCCCTCCGCTCCGAGGCGGCCGTGCGCATCCTTGAGCGCGCCTGTCGTGCGCCCGGCGCACAGCGCGCCGCCCGCGCGGCCCGGGTCCCCGACCTGCTCGCCGTCGCCGGACACATGGAGCGCATGCTGCGCCCCCTCTCCCTGGACTGGTACGAGGAGGCCTCCGTCGAGACCGACGGCGGGGACGGCTGCGGCGGCGGGCTCGGCTCCGTCGACCTGTGTCATGCGACATCGGGCGGGGCGGCGGCCCTGCCCGGCCTGATCGCCAAGCGGTTCTTCGGCGTCCCCCTGCTCGTCACCGAGTACGGGGTCCAGCTCAGGGCCCGTTACATCGCCGCGGGCGACGCCGACCAGAGCGTCCCCGTACGGGCCCTGCTCGCCGCCTTCCACGGCCTGCTCGCCGCCGAGGTCTACCACCAGGCGGCCGTGATCACCCCCGGCAACGCGCACGCCCGGCGCTGGCAGGAACGGTGCGGCGCCGACCGCGCCAAGCTCCGTACCGTCCACCCCGGGATGGAGTCGGCCAGGTTCGCGGAGGTAGGGGAGCGAGAGGAGCCGGGCGACCCGGACACCCTCCTCTGGGTCGGACGCGTCGACCCCTCCAAGGACCTCGTCTCGCTGCTGCACGCGTTCGCGGAGATCCGCCGCCAGGAACCGAGGGCCCGACTGCGGATCGTGGGCGCGATGCCGACCGGGCACACGGCGGGCTCGGCGGGGCAGGACGGTTCGGCGGAGCGCGAGGCCGAGGCCTACCTCGGCCACTGCAAGGCCCTGGCGGCGCACCTCTTCCCCGACGAGGCGCCGGGAATGCACGCCGTCGGTGAGAACCCGGTCTCCTTCGAGGAACTCGGCGGACCCGAAGCGCCCGACCTCGCCGACGCCTACGGCTCCGGCGCCGTGGTCGTCCTGTCCAGCGTCGTGGAGGGCTTCCCGATCAGCCTGGTCGAGGCCATGTTCTGCGGACGCGCCACCGTGTCCACCGATGTGGGCGCCGTCGTCGAGGTCATCGGCGGCACCGGTCTCGTCGTCCCGCCGCGCAACCCGCGAGCGCTCGCCGAGGCATGCGTGGCCCTGCTGCGCGACTCCGCACGCCGGGAACGGCTCGGTGCGGCGGCCCGCGCGCGAGCCCTGGAGCTTTTCACCGTCGAGCAGAACGTCGCGGCATTTCACAGCATTTACCTGGAGATCGTCTCGCACTGCCCGGTGCGCCGCGACGCCATGGACGGTTCCGGCGAGCCCCGGCCGTTCGCCCACCCGCCCGAGGCCCATGTGCCGGGGCGGTGGACCGCCGCGACCACCGGCGCCGTCGGCGGATCGTGGCTCGCGGGCCGGACCTCCGGGGCGGGAGCGCCTAGCTGGGCGTTCACCACCGCCACCGGCACGGGCGCCGCCGGTGACACGGGCAGGGAGCGGGAGCAGTTGGCCGGAGCGGCACCGGGCGGCGGGGAGGGCACGGCATGAACGGACGAGAGACGCCAGGACCGGGCCCCGGCAACGGCACGGACACGCCGCGCGTACCCGCGAGCGCTGCGGCCTGGGGCACGGAGTCCGCCCAGGCGCTGGAGACCCTGACAAGCCCCACAGGCACCGAACTCGTAGACGTCGAAGCCGAGTTGCTGCGCGCCCCGGGCGCCTGGAAGGACAACTCCGCGACCGCTGCCGGGACCGGCACGGATCGACGCCTTCCCGGCTCCCGGACACCCCAGTCCACCCGGACACCACCGCGCCGCTCGGGTGTCGATCCCGTCAAAGCCCTCATGCACCGGCATCGCGAACTGTGCGAGCGCGCCGTGGACCCCCTGGAGATCGCCGCCGGGCTCGAAGCCCACGGGCTGACCGACCGGGCCGCCGCCCGCTTCCGCCACAAGGACGTGTTCTCGCTCGCCGAGGAGATGTACGCCCGCGTGCCACGCGACGGCGACCACGGCCGCAGCCACTACGGCCCTACCGACTGCGGTCACGCGGAACACGGCATCGGCATCGGCACCGGCGAACTCGGCCGCGGCGAACACGCGGACCGGCACCCCTCCGTCCCCGCCACCCCCGGTATCGCCCCCTGTCTCCCTCCCCTCGCCACCGGCCCGCGCCGCGCCTGGGCCGTGCTCGCACTGCTGCCGGGAGCCGTCTGCGCACTGGCCCTGGCCGCCGCGCACGTCACCTCGGGCACCGCACGGCTGACCGTCGGCGCCTGCGGCGGGCTGGCCGTCGCCGTCGCCCTGCGGACGACCCTGCGGCGCGGACCCTTGCACACCGGGGACGGCCCGGCCGCCCGCTCCACCCTCCTCTGGGTCTGCTGGCTGCTCGCCTACGCCCTGTTCGGCGACGGTCTGCTGAACGCCGCGCTGGCCGGAGGCCCCGACGAGGCATGGACCCCGGCGACCGCACCCCTCCTCGCGCTCGCCGTCGCCGTGGCACCCGCGATCTGGTGCGCGGGGCTCTACACCTCCGGCGCCCGCCGTCGACTCGCCACCAGTCGCGGGCTCGCCGAGTTCGCCGCCTCCGCGAGACCGCTGCTCCTCGGCGCCGTCACCCTGTTCACTCTCGCCCTCGCCACACTGCTCGGCCTGTCCGGAGCCCTGCTCGACCGGAGCGCGGACTACGCCGGAGCCGGAACCCTCGGCGTTCTGCTGCTGCTCGCCCGCCTCCTCACCGCACACGGACGCACCCACGCCCCCGCCCTGGTGCTCGGCGCCGCCACCGGCATCGAGACGCTGGCCGTCGCCACCGTCTTCGCCGCACGGCTGCCCGGCTGCGGTGTCCTGGACACGCCCGTCGAGGCGGCCGTCGATGCCCTGGGCGCGGGCGTCGTACCCGGTGTCGCCTGCGGCGCGGGGGCCCTCACGCTGCTCGTCCACGCCACCCGCACGCTGACCCGGGCCTCCGCCCACGCCGGTGGCGACAGCGCGCCGCGGGGTGCGCCGTAACCACCGCGGAGCCCCTCGCGCAGCCACCCGAGCGTGCCGCGCCCACCACCGCACCACCCGCCACACCTCCTCCCGCGGGGCCGACACCGCGGGCCCACCCGACGAACGCACGGCACCATTCATAAGGAGAACGCCAGATGACCACCCCTCCCCCCGGAGGCGCCGGATACGCCGGATACTCCGGACCTCACGGGCAGCGCGAGACCCACGGTCCGCGCACACGACGCGCGGCGCGCGGAGCGCGAACCCCGGGAGGCGTCCGATGAGGGTGCTGCTGATCGGAGCCAACGGGTACCTCGGCCGCTTCGTCGCCGACCGACTCCTGGCAGATCCCGCCGTGCAGCTCACGGCGCTCGGCCGCGGCGACGACGCCGACGTCCGCTTCGACCTCGCCACCGGCAGCCCGGGCGCGCTCACCCGCTTTCTGGACGCCGTCCACCCCGGAGTGGTCATCAACTGCGCCGGTGCGATCCGCGGCGGCGCCCGCGACCTCACCCGGCACAACACCGTCGCCGTCGCCACCATCTGTGAGGCCCTGCGCCGCAGCGGCTGCGGTGCCCGCCTCGTACAGATCGGCTGCGGCGCCGAGTACGGCCCCTCGCAGCCCGGCTCGTCCACCGCGGAGGACGCGGTGCCCCGGCCCGGCGGCCCGTACGGCGTCAGCAAACTCGCCGCCACGGAACTGGTGCTGGGCTCCGGTCTCGACGCCGTCGTCCTGCGCGTCTTCTCGCCCGCGGGGCCCGCCACCCCCGCCGGGTCCCCGCTCGGCCGGCTCGCCGAAGCGATGCGCCGCGCGATGCAGGCCGGCGACGGTGAGCTGAAGCTCGGAGGCCTCGGCGCACAGCGCGACTTCATCGACGTACGCGATGTGGCGCGCGCCGTGCACGCCGCCTCGCTCTCCGCCGCCCAGGGCATCATCAACATCGGCTCGGGCCGCGCCGTGCGACTGCGTGACGCCGCCGCCGTACTCGCCCGGGTCGCCGGATTCGGTGGCGCCCTCCACGAACTCGACGCACCGCCCGTCGCACTCAGGCAATCCATCGGGCACCCCCGCTCCGAATCGGACCACGGGACGCAGGTGCCCACGGCCGCCGCGTACCCGTACCCCGACGGCTGCGGCAGTTGGCAGCAGGCCGATGTACGCACGGCCCGCGACCGGCTCGGTTGGCGTCCCCGCATCAACCTCGAAGAGTCCCTCGCCGACATCTGGATGGAGGCGGCATGCCGTATCTGACCCCCACCGCGACCGGCCTGTCGAGCACCGAGGTACGACTCGGCTTCGGCATCCCCGGCTTCGCGCACCCCCTCGTCGCGCCCGCCGAATGGGCCGAACTCACCCGCCCCGAAACCCCCTTGCACTGGGTCGTCCTGAACGTCGCCGACGGCCCGGGCGCCCGCCCCGACCCCCACTGCCTGGAGGCGGCAGGCCGCCTGCGCAACGCGGGCGTCCGAGTCCTCGGGCACCTCGACACGATCTACGGCGCCCGCTCCTTCGGGGAACTCGTCTCGGACGCCCACCGCTTCCTCGACTGGTACCAGGTCGACGGGTTCAGCCTCGACCGCTGCCCCACCGAGCGTGCCGCGCTTCCCGAGGTCCGCCGCACCGTCATGACGCTGCGCGCCCTCGTCGACGACGCCTACATCGTCCTCGGCCACGGCACCCACCCGTACCCCGGCTACGCCGAGACCGCCGACCAACTGGTCACGTTCTCCGGTCCCTGGAGCGACTACCGGTGGTCCCAGGTCGCGGAGTGGACCGCCGACTACCCGCCCGAGCGGTTCTGCCACTTCGTCCACGGCATGGCCCGTGGCCACCTGGAGGAGGCGCTGCGCATCGCGCGCTGGCAGGGCGCGGGCACGATCTACTTCACCGATCACACGGACCGCGGCGGCGCGACGGCCCCCTGGGAAGCGATGCCCGGCTACTGGGACGAGATCGTCTCGCGTATCGGACCGGGTGTCTCGGAATGAAGGGGGGCGTGGCAGTGTTGCAGACAGAACAACCGTACGTAGAAACCGACCAACGGAGTCCCCGTGTCGCTGCCACCCCTGGTCGAGCCAGCCGCTGAGCTCACCGTAGACGAGGTCCGCAGGTACTCCCGCCACCTGATCATCCCGGATGTCGGGATGGACGGGCAGAAGCGGCTGAAGAACGCCAAGGTGCTCTGTGTGGGCGCCGGTGGCCTCGGGTCGCCGGCCCTGATGTACCTGGCCGCGGCCGGGGTGGGCACGCTCGGCATCGTGGAGTTCGACGAGGTCGACGAGTCGAATCTGCAGCGTCAGATCATCCACAGCCAGGCCGACATCGGCCGGTCCAAGGCGGAGTCCGCGAAGGACTCGGTCCTCGGCATCAACCCGTACGTGAACGTGATCCTCCACGAAGAGCGGCTCGAAGCCGAGAACGTGATGGACATCTTCAGCCAGTACGACCTGATCGTCGACGGCACGGACAACTTCGCGACGCGTTACCTCGTCAACGACGCGTGCGTCCTGCTCAACAAGCCGTACGTGTGGGGTTCCATCTACCGCTTCGACGGCCAGGCCTCGGTCTTCTGGTCCGAGCACGGGCCCTGCTACCGCTGCCTCTACCCGGAGCCCCCGCCCCCCGGCATGGTCCCCTCCTGCGCCGAGGGCGGCGTCCTGGGCGTGCTGTGCGCGTCCATCGGCTCCATCCAGGTCACCGAGGCGATCAAGGTGCTGGCCGGTGTCGGCGACCCGCTGGTCGGCCGTCTCATGATCTACGACGCCCTCGAGATGCAGTACCGGCAGGTCAAGGTCCGCAAGGACCCCAACTGCGCGGTCTGCGGCGAGAACCCGACGGTCACCGAGCTCATCGACTACGAGGCCTTCTGCGGCGTCGTGTCCGAGGAGGCGCAGGAAGCGGCCGCCGGTGCGACGATCACTCCGAAGCAGCTCAAGGAGTGGATCGACGACGGCGAGAACATCGAGATCATCGACGTCCGCGAGCCGAACGAGTACGAGATCGTCTCCATCCCGGGCGCCAAGCTGATCCCCAAGAACGAGTTCCTCATGGGCACCGCCCTGGAGGGTCTGCCGCAGGACAAGAAGATCGTCTTGCATTGCAAGACGGGTGTCCGTAGTGCGGAAGTCCTCGCCGTGTTGAAGTCCGCGGGCTTCGCGGACGCCGTGCACGTCGGCGGCGGCGTCATCGGCTGGGTCAACCAGATCGAGCCCGACAAGCCGGTCTACTGAGCCGCCACTCGACCGAGTCGTTCCCGGACGGGCCTCGCGCATCGCGCGCGGGGCCCGTCCGGCGTGTCGGGGGCCCGCTTCGCGCCGGGGCCGTCCACGCTCAGGAGCACACCTTCCCGTCGCGCGGTATTCGCCCCTCCAGTAGATAGGCGTTCACCGTCGAGTCGACGCAGGCGCTGCCGGAGCCGTACGCCCCGTGCCCCTCGCCCTTCCAGGTCAACTCGACTCCGACACCTTCGCCCAGCTCGTCGGCCATGCGCCGCGCGCCTTCGTAAGGTGTCGCCGGGTCACCGGTGTTGCCGACGACGAGCACCGGCGCCGCGCCCGGCGCGCTCACATCCGGGTCGTCCCACTGCCCCGGTACGGGCCAGTCGTGACACCAGCCCGCGGTGTCCCATCCCATGTACGGCCCGAAGACGGGCGAGAGGGCACGGAAGTGCGCCAGCCGTGCCTTCGTCCGCGCTGTCGTCGGCCGCGTCTTGTCGTCGAGGCAGGAGATCGCGCGCTGCGAGTGGCTGGCGGTGCCGTAATGCCCGCGCGCGTCCCGGTCGTTGTAGGAGTCGGCGAGTGCCAGCAACGCCGTGCCGTCGCCCTTCTCCGCGTCCCGGAGGCCCCTCGTCAGGGCGGGCCAACTGTTCTTGCTGTACAGGGTGACCGCCATGGCCGTCGTCGCGAGCGATTCGTTCAGCTCGCGGTCGCCCGCTGTGGGCAGTGGCCGCTCGTCGAGTCGCTTCAGGAGCGCCACGATCTCGCGCGTACCCTCCTTCGGATCCTTGCCGCGGGACGTGAGGTAGTGGTCGAGGGCGCGCTGGAACCCCCGCGCCTGGTTCTCGGCCTGCCCGACGCGCCCGGCCGTCGGGTCGACCACCGCGTCCAGGACGAGCCTGCCGGCCTTCTTCGGGAACAAGTGGGCGTAGATGCCGCCGAGCTCGGTGCCGTAGGAGACGCCCATGTAGTGCAACTCGTCGTCCCCGAGGACTTGGCGCATCAGGTCCAGGTCGCGGGCCGCCTCGATGGTCGACACATGGCCGAGCAGTCGGCCCGCCTTCTTGCAACCCGCGCCGAAATCGGTGGCGTCTTTGAGGTAGGCGGTCTCCTCCGCCGCGGTGTCGGGCGTGAGGTCGACGGCTTCCGCGGCCTGCGTGTCCTTGTCGCCACGGCACCGCACGCCCTCGCTGGCCGAGACGCCCCGAGGGTCGAAGCCGACCAGGTCGTAGCGCTCGCGCAGCTTCGCGTACTGCGGGGCGAAGGCCGGCATCAGGTCGACGCCGGAGCCACCCGGGCCGCCGAAGTTGAAGAGCAGGGAGCCGATCCGGTCGTCCTCACTGCCGCGGGCTGCGGTACGGATGAGCGCGAGGCCGATGGTCGGTCCGTCGGGCTTCGCGTAGTCGAGCGGGGCCTTGAGCGTCGCGCACCGCCAGTCGGAACCGGGCGCGGGCGAGCCGGTGGTCGCCCGGCACCTGCCCCAGTCGAGATGCTGGGTCGTGAGCGAGGAGGGCGGAGGGGGTGGCGAGGCAGTGCGCGGCTCACTGGGTGCGGTGGGCCGGGAGGCGCTGCCCGACGGCGGATTCGGAGCGCCCCCGCCGTCCCCGCCGCCCTTGTCCGGGGCGGTGCAGCCGGTGGCCAGACCGGCGGTGAGGACGACGGCAGCCGCCAGCGTGAGTGTGCGGACCCCTGTTCCCGCACGTGTGCGTCCGCCTGCGCGGGCACGCGAAACCTTCGGTGCCATGGCACCTCCCCCCTCGACCGTCCCCGTCCGGGAGACAGTCAGGCCATCGTAGGAGCAGGCGCCGACAGCCGTTTCAGCCTGTGGATAACTCCGCGATCACGAACAAACCGTTCCCTCTTTCGGGGTTCTCCCATCGAGAAGGTAGTGATTCACCGCGTTCTGCACGCACGTGCTGCCGCTGTCGTACGCGCCGTGCCCCTGGCCCTTGTACGTGAGCTCGACCCCGACCCCGGCTCCCAGCGCGTCCACCATCTTCCGCGCGCCCTCGTATGGGGTCGCCGGGTCGCCGGTGTTGCCGACGACGAGGATCGGCGCGGAGCCGTGGGCACTGACGTCCGGGTGATCGGCGGCGCCGTCGACGGCCCAGCCGGTGCAGCCGAGCATGCCCCAGGCCAGATAGTCACCGAACAAGGGGGACGCGGTACGGAATGCGGCGAGCTTCCCCTGGATGTCCTTCGGGGTGTAACGCGGCTTGGTGTCGGCACAGTTGACGGCGATGTTGGCGGCCTGCGTGTTGCTGTACCTGCCGTCCTCATTGCGCCCGTTCATGGAGTCGGACAACATCATGAGGACCTTGCCGTCGCCGTCGTACGCCTGCTGGAGCCCCTCGGTCAGGTACTCCCAGAAGTCCTTGGAGTACAGGGACTGGGCGATCCCGTTGGTCGCGGCGGTCTGCGTCAGATCGCGGGGGAAGAGACCCGGGATGGGTTTCTCGTCGAGCTCTTCGAGCAGCTTGGCGATCTTGTCCTTGACGTCCTGAGTCGTGTCGCCGACCGGGCAGCCCTCGGCTGCGGACGTGCACTCCTTCGCGTAGTTGTCGAGCGCGAGCTGGAACCCCTTCGCCTGGCCGAGCGAGCTCTGCTCCGGGTCCTGCGTCGGGTCGACGACGCCGTCGAACACGGCGCGGCCCACGTGCTCGGGGAACAAGTGGGCGTAGACGCCGCCGAGTTCGGTGCCGTAGGAGATCCCGAAGTAGTGCAGCTTGTCGTCACCGAGGACTTGGCGCATCAGGTCCATGTCGCGGGCCGCGTCGGTGGTGCGGAGGTGGGGAAGCTCCTTGCCGGAGTGCTGCTCACAGGCGCCGTTGAACGATGTGACGGCGTCGACGAGCTTCTTCTGCTCCGCTGCGTCGTCGGGCGTCGCGTCCTGCTGGAAGTACTCGTCGAGCTGCTCGTCGTCCTCGCACTCGATGCCGGCGCTGCGGCCCACCCCGCGCGGGTCGAAGCTGACCAGGTCGTAGCGCGTGCGCAGGCGCGCGTAGTCGGCACCGAAGGCAGGCAGGCCGGTGACGCCGGAGCCGCCGGGACCACCGAAGTTGAAGACGAGCGAGCCGATGCGCCGGTCCTTGTCACCACTCGCCTTCGCGCGGATCAGCGCAAGGCCGATCGTCGCGCCCTTGGGGTCGTTCCAGTCGAGGGGTGCCTTCATGGTGGCGCACTGCCACTCGGCGCCCCCGGGCAGCGGGGACGGAGCGTCGCCGCCGCCTTGCGACTCCGCCGGGGCGGGGCAGTCCTTCCAGCTCAGTGTCTGGGACGGCAGGTCCACGCCGTCCTCGGAACCACCGCAGGCCGTGAGTGAGGTGAACAGCAGAACAACGCTGACGGCCAGGGCTGCGGCGCGAGGCCGGGGCGGGGTGGGCATGCGTCCATCCTGCGGCGGCCCTGTGCGGGACGCTCGGGCTGCGGGCTGTGCGGGTGAGGGCGTTGCAAGCGGCAAGGCGGCCCGCACGGCAGGCCGCCTTGCCGCCAAGACCTACAGAGCGCCCTTGCGCGTCAGGTGGTTGAAGAACAGCCATCCGGGCAGCACAGGCAGCCACAAGGTGAGCAGCCGGTACAGCAGTACCGCCGGAGCGGCCACTTCCTTGGGCAGGCCGACCGCGATCAGGCCCACCGTCAGCGTCGCCTCGACGGCGCCCACGCCTCCCGGGGTCGGCGCGGCAGAGCCCAGCGCGTTACCGGCGAGGAAGACCACTGCGACGCTGGCCAGGCTCAGGCTCGTCGTGTTGTCGCCGAAGGCGCGGATCGAGGCGTCCAGGCACATCACGAAGCAGGCGGTCAGCAGCAGCATGCCGCCGATACCGGTGAGCAGCTTCCGGGGCCGTTGCAGCACGTCGAGCATGCGCGGCACCACGCCGGCGAACAGCGAGCGCACGCGCGTGACGACGAACTTGCGCAGGAAGGGGATCGACGTCATGACAAGGACGAGTACGGCGACCGTCAAGAGACCCGCGATGACGGTGCGGGACGGCGACAAGGACGGCGTCTTCTCCGTCCCCGTCAGATAGCCGAAGGTCAGCAGCAGCAGGATGTGGCTGCCCATGCCGAACAACTGCGAGGCACCCACACTGGCCACCGCGAGCCCGGGGCGAACCCCCGCACGTTGCAGGAAGCGCGTGTTGAGCGCCACGCCACCGACCGCCGCGGGAGCCACGATCTTCACGAACGACCCGGCGACCTGCGCCGCGACGGTCCGCGTGAAGGGCACGCGTTCGGGCACGAAGCCCAGCAGGCTCATGGCTGCCGCCACGTAGCTGAGCGCCGAGAACAGCACCGCCAGGCCGACCCAGCCCCACTCGGCCTCACCGACGATCGCGCCGAAGTCGATGTGGGTGAGCTGCGACAGCAGGAAGTACGCGCCGATCGCGCCCGCGATGAAACTGATCAGGGTGCGGGGCCTGATGCGCTCCAGGCGGGCCGGTTCGACGGGGGCCTGGGGGCGGATACGGAGCACCTGGTGGCGGATCTGGGTGAGCAGATCCTCCTCGCGCGCCTCTTCCAGGGCGACGTCTATGGCGCGCTTCTCCGCCTGGCGCTCGGCCTTCTCGGACTTCTTGTCGGCGCGTACGGACTTCTTGTCCTCGCCGTCGACCTCGACGGTCTCCTCCAGCCGTGCCTGTTTGGCCTTGCTGGACGCCTCCAGGACCGCCTCGCGCTCGCGCTGGGCCCGCTCCCGTCCGAGCTTGCGCAAGGTCGCCCTGGTGGAGCGGGTGAGCGCGATGGGCTGCAAGAGCGGCAGGCAGTCGGCGACGGCGTCGGGACCGAGGACGCCGACGGCGGAGGCGACCGCCCGCTCGGCGCCGACCCGCAGGCCCAGAGTGGTGAGCATCTGGGCGATGTCCATGCGCAGGACCAGGTCGCTCGCGGCGATCTCACCGCCACGCAGATCCGTGAGGATCACCGTGCCGGAACGATCCACCACGAGCGCGTCGCCCGCGAGGCGCCGGTGCGCGATCCGCCGGGACTGCAACGCCTGCACCTGATGCCAGGTGTCGTGCAGCAGACCGTCGGTGATCTCCTCGTCCGGCATCGAGTCAAGGGACCGGCCACCGAGGTGCTCGTAGACGAGGATCACGGCGTCGGGGCCCAGCTCGGAGGTGGCGATCAGCTTCGGCGCGTTCGCCCCGGCCGAGATCGCCGCGTAGGCGAGCAGCGCCTCCTGCTCCAAGGCCTGACGCAGCGACTGGAGGCTGCGGCGCTGGGTGATGCCGCGCAGCGTCAGACGTCTCCACACGCGATAGAAGAAACCTTGTGCCTGCTGTTCGCGGTCGACGACAGTGACATCCAGCGGTGGGCCGTCCTCCAGGGTGACGAAGTAGCGCCGCCCCCTGTCGCCGTTCTCCGTGGCGCCCTCGTGGGCCTCCTCACGGGAGGCGCTGACGGGGTGGAAGCCGACGTGCCGCAGACCGGCGAGGAGCGTCTGCCCCGTGGGGCGCACGTTGGGCGAGCCGACGGCGTAGAGCGTTCCATAGGCGACGGTCCAGCCGATGAGGATCGTCAGGATGATCGAGAACGGTGTGGTGTAGCCGGTGACCAGCATCGCGAACGCGTCGAGCAGCAACACCACCCACAGCACGACGCGCCATCGTGGTCGCCGGGACATCCCGACGGCCGTCATGTAGGCGATGACGGGCGCCAGGTAGCCGTGCACCGGGTCGGTGAGCGCGTGGATGTCGCCGGGCGACACCTTGGTGAGCGCGTCCTGGATGGACTGCGGCGCGGCCTTGGCGACCCAGAGGTCGGTCGCGAGCGTCACCCCGTGCGCGAGGACCGCCGCGAGCACGCCGTCGGCGATCCGCAGCCCGTCGCGCTTGATGAGCCGCTCGATGGCGAACGCGACCGGCACCAGCAGGATGGCGATGCTCGACGCGAGACCCGCGAACTTGGTCAGCAGATCAGGAGCCTGCCCGGTGCCCTTGTTGATGTCCTGGGCGAAACCTGACGTCGTGGCGTGCGCGAACGCGGCGATGGCCAGCAGAACGGCGATCGCCAGTGCGCCGCCGAGCAGGCGCATCAGGTCGGAGGGGCGGTGCACGCGCGCGGGGAGCAACGGTTCGTCACCGTCGACCCGCTCCGCGTGCGTCTCCGAGTCGA
The DNA here is from genome assembly GCF_044765725.1 of Streptomyces sp. NPDC102406. NCBI lineage: Bacteria > Bacillati > Actinomycetota > Actinomycetes > Kitasatosporales > Streptomycetaceae > Streptomyces > Streptomyces sp. NPDC102406. The sequence goes on from NZ_JBIWKP010000005.1 coordinate 379,987, forward strand.
CGCAGTCCGGATCGTGCAGGGGCAGCTCGTGCTTCGCCTCGGCGGCCTTCTCGGCCGCCCCCTCAGGGCGCGCCGGTGTCACAGAGGTGCCCTCCGCCTTGTCGGGGTGCACGCTCTGCTGCTCCGTCGTCTCTTCTTGATCTCGTATCACCAGTCACCGCCCGCACGATGGTGGCATGTCCCGTCGCCGTAGGGGGGTATCAGGGTGCATTCGAGGAAAGCGGAAGTGTCGACAAGTACCTTCTTGTGACGTCCCACCGCGTTGTCGGTGCCGTGGGGCAGGATGGGTCGGATGAGCAAGGAGAGCGAGCCGACAGGGGAACTGCCCGATTACGTCGAGCGCGTCCTCGAGGTCGCCGAGCGGATCCCGCCGGGCCGCGTCCTGACGTACGGGGACGTCGCCGAGTGGCTGGAGGAGGGCGGCCCGCGCCAGGTGGGACGTGCGATGGCGCACTACGGAGGCGCCGTGCCGTGGTGGCGCGTCGTCCGCGCGGACGGTGTGCTGCTCCCCGGCCACGAACTGAGAGCGCTCGGCCACTACAGGGAGGAGGGCACTCCCCTGCGCGACGCCTCCCGGTCCTCCGAGGGCCACGTGCCGCGCCTGGACATGAAGCGGGCGCGATGGGACGGCCGGGCGTGTACGGAAGCTCACAATTGACAGCTTCGGCCATCCCGCGCGCGGGCGAGGTGCCGGTGACCCGTACGAGGGAAAAGGCGTGCTCGGGGCGGTTCGGCAGAGCTGTTCCCGTTCGTGAGACTGAGCACACCTGCGCCGGGAGTGACGCGAGGGAGGCTCCGGAAGCTCGGCTTCCGCCACACTCGACGGCGTAGCGTCGACGGCACCGTCGATGGCAGACACCTCCTTCACCCCTCGGCCACCGCTGCGCGCGGACGGCGTTTCGACCACCAGCACACCCACCAGGACCAGCGATCCACGTGAGCTCCTCTTCGTCCACCCGGACCCTGTCGCACCACCAGGTTCGACGGGGGATCCCGGGTGCGTATCGGCTGGTGCGCACCCCGCCGGTTCCCGCGGACCCCCCTCGTCTGGACGCAGCCCAGCGCGCTGTGGTTGACCACACCCACGGACCCCTGCTCGTCCTCGCCGGACCGGGCACGGGCAAGACCACGACCCTGGTGGAAGCGGTGGCCGAGCGCGTCGCCGACGGCACCGCGCCCGAGCGCATCCTCGTGCTCACGTTCAGCCGCAAGGCCGCCGTCGAACTACGCGACCGCATGGCCCTGCGCATAGGAGCCGCGCGCGCCCCGCAGGCGACGACCTTCCACTCGTACTGCTACGCGCTCGTCCGCGCGCACCAGGACGCGGAGCTGTTCGCGGAGCCCCTGCGCCTGCTGTCCGGCCCCGAGCAGGATGTCGCCGTGCGTGAACTGCTCGCCGGCCAGATCGACCTGGAGCAGGCCGGGCTCGCGCACGTGCGCTGGCCCGACGAGCTGCGCGCCTGCCTCACCACGCGGGGCTTCGCCGACGAGGTGCGCGCGGTCATCGCCCGCAGCCGCGAGCTCGGCCTGGGCCCCGGCGCCCTGGACGCCTTCGCGCGCCGCAGCGGGCGCCCCGACTGGCGGGCGGCCGCCACGTTCCTCGCCGAGTACCTGGACGTCCTCGACATGCAGGGCGTGCTCGACTACGCGGAACTCGTGCACCGTGCCGTGCTCCTCGCCCGGCGGCGGGAGGTCGCCGACCACCTGGCCGCGCAGTACGACGCCGTGTTCGTCGACGAGTACCAGGACACCGACCCGGCCCAGGTCCGGCTGCTGCACGCGCTGGCCGGCGGTGGGCGCACCCTGATCGCGTTCGGCGACCCCGATCAGTCGATCTACACGTTCCGCGGCGCCGACGTGAACGGCATCCTGGAGTTCCCGCACGCCTTCCCGCGCGCGGACGGCACCCCGGCGCCGGTCGAGGTCCTCACCACGTCACGGCGTTCCGGAAGCCACCTCCTGGAAGCCACCCGCCGCATCACCCAGCGCATGCCGCTGACCCGCCTGCCCGCCGAGAAGGTACGGGCCCACCGCGCGCTCACGCCCGCGCGTGAGGGCGGCCGGGCCGAGGTCTACACCTACCCGACGGCCGGCACCGAACTCGACAACGTCGCGGACATCCTGCGCCGGGCGCACCTGGAGGAGGGCGTCCCCTGGAGCGACATGGCCGTGCTGGTGCGCGCGGGCACGCGCAGCATTCCGGCAGTGCGCCGAGCGCTCACCGCGGCCGGGGTCCCCCTGGACGTGGACGGCGACGACCTGCCGTTGCGCCATGAGCCCGCTGTCGCGCCGCTGCTCACCGCATTGAAGGCGGTGGCGCAGAGCCCCGCGGAAGAGGGCGCGGACGACGACACCGGGCGCGTGCTGCGGTTCGACACCGAGACGGCCCTCACACTCCTGGCGTCCCCCCTGGCCGGCATGGACGCCGCCGATCTGCGCCGCCTGGGCCGCGCCCTGCGGGAGGAGGAGCGCGCCGCGGGCAACCATCTGCCGCCGCCCTCGGACGAACTGCTCGCCCGCGCCCTCGCCGAGCCCGAGCGCCTCGCTCTGCACGACCCCGCCTACGCGCGCGGTGCACAGCGCCTGGGCGCGCTCCTGGCGGCGACCCGCAAGAAGCTCGACGACGGAGGGACCGCGGAGGAAGCCCTCTGGGAGCTGTGGAACGGCACACCGTGGCCCTCGCGGCTGGAGCGCGCCGCCCGGCGCGGCGGCGCGGCGGGCCGCAATGCGGACCGCGACCTGGACGCCGTGTGCGCCCTGTTCGCCATCGCCTCTCGCGCGGAGGAACGCACCGGAGGCCGCGGCGCCCGCAACTTCCTGGAGGAACTGGAAGCACAGGACATCGCCGCCGACACCCTCGCCGGACGCGCCGTACGCCCCGACGCCGTGCGCCTGATGACCGCGCACCGCTCCAAGGGCCTGGAGTGGCGCCTGGTCGTCGTCGCAGGCGTACAGGAGGGACTGTGGCCGGATTTGCGTCGCCGGGGCTCCCTCCTGGAGGCCGACCGCATCGGACGCGACGGTCTCGCCGAGCCCCTCACCCCTGGCGCACTCCTGGCCGAGGAGCGACGCCTGTTCTACGTGGCCGCCACGCGCGCGCGGGAGCGGCTCGTCGTCACCGCGGTGAAGGCCCCGGCGGACGACGGCGACCAGCCGTCCCGGTTCCTCACCGAACTCGGCATCGAGCCCAAGGACGTCACCGGCCGGCCGCGTCGCCCTCTGGCCGTGGCGGCCCTCGTCGCGGAACTGCGAGCCACCACGGTCGACCCCCGCGTCTCCGACGCCCTGCGGGAGGCCGCCGCCCGTCGTCTCGCCCGCCTCGCCGCGCTCAGCGACGACGACGGCAGACCACTCGTGCCGTCCGCCCACCCCTACCGCTGGTGGGGCATGTACGAGACCACCGAGAGCAAGATCCCGCTGCGGGACCGGGACAAGCCCGTCGTACTCTCGGGAAGCGCCCTCGACCAGCTCGCCAACACCTGCGCGCTGCAATGGTTCCTGGGCCGTGAAGTGAAGGCCGACGCACCCGCCACCGCCGCCCAGGGATTCGGCAACGTCGTGCACGTCCTGGCCGACGAGGTCGCCTCCGGGCGCACCCCGGCCGACCTCGCCGTCCTCATGGAGCGCCTCGACTCCGTATGGGACGCCCTCGCCTTCGACGCGCCCTGGAAGTCCGCGCAGGAGAAGGAGCACGCGCGCGTGGCGCTCGAACGCTTCCTCCAGTGGCACGTCATGGACCGCACCGGCCGCACCCCCGTCGCCAGCGAACACGCCTTCGACGTGACCCTCGAAGCGGGCTCCTACGAAGTACGCATCCGCGGCTCCATGGATCGTGTCGAACGCGACGCCGAGGGCCGCGCCTACGTGGTCGACTTCAAGACCGGCAAGCAGGCACCGAGCACCGCCGACGTCGCCCGCCACCCGCAGCTCGCCGTGTACCAGCTCGCCGTGCGCGAGGGTGCCGTGGACGAGCCCTTCGACGGCGCCCGCCCCCACCCCGGCGGCGCCGAACTGGTCCAGCTCCGTCAGGGCGCCGCCAAGAAGGACGGCGGCGAGTCCCTCCCCAAGGTGCAGGCGCAGGAGCCTCTCGAAGGGGAGTGGGTCGGCGACCTCCTCGCCACCGCGGCGGGCAAGGTCCTCGACGAACGCTTCGCACCGACCACCGGACAGCACTGCACGCACTGCGCCTTCCGCGCCTCCTGCAGCGCGCTGCCCGAGGGGCACCACGTCGTGGAGTGACGTGCGCCTCGGGTGAGCGGGAACGGGCCGGTGCTGTCAGTGGTGCCCGTTAGCCTCGATGAGGTGACCACACGCCTCACCGACCCCGAGCAGCTCAAGGAGCTGCTGGGCATCCCGTTCACCCCGGAGCAGACGGCCTGCATCATCGCGCCGCCCGCCCCGCAGGTGATCGTCGCCGGAGCCGGTTCCGGCAAGACGACGGTGATGGCCGCACGGGTGGTCTGGCTGGTGGGCACCGGGCAGGTCGCGCCCGAGCAGGTCCTCGGCCTCACCTTCACCAACAAGGCCGCGGGCGAGCTGGCCGAGCGGGTCCGCAAGGCGCTCGTCAGAGCCGGTGTCACCGACCCCGACAGCATCGACCCGGACAATCCGCCCGGCGAGCCCGTGATCTCCACGTACCACGCCTTCGCGGGCCGCCTCCTGACCGACCACGGGCTGCGCATCGGGCTCGAACCCACGACGCGGCTGCTCGCCGACGCCACCCGCTTCCAGCTCGCCGCGCGCGTGCTCCGTGAGGCGCCCGGCCCCTACCCCGCCCTCACCCGCTCCTTCGCCGACCTCGTCAGCGACCTGCTCGCCCTCGACGCGGAGCTGTCCGAGCACCTTGTGCGGCCCGAAGAACTCCGTGCCTACGACCGCGATCTCCAGCGCTCCCTGGAGAACGCCAAACTGAGCAACGCGGACCTGCGCAAGGTCCCCGAGGCCGTCGCGGCCCGACTGGAGCTCGCGGAACTCGTGAGCCGCTACCGGGAGGCCAAGCGCGCCCGCGACGTCCTCGACTTCGGTGACCAGATCGCCCTGTCCGCCACGCTGGCCGCCACCCGGCCCGAGGTCGGCGAGATCCTTCGCGACGAGTTCCGCGTCGTCCTGCTCGACGAGTACCAGGACACGTCGGTCGCCCAGCGGATCCTGCTGGCGGGCCTGTTCGGCGGCGACACCGGACACGCCGTGACGGCCGTGGGCGACCCCTGCCAGGCGATCTACGGCTGGCGCGGCGCGTCGGTGGCCAACCTCGACGACTTCCCGCGCCACTTCGCGTACGCCGACGGCCGCCCGGCCACCCGCTTCGCGCTCAGCGAGAACCGGCGCAGCGGCGGGCGCCTCCTAAACCTGGCCAACGGGATGGCCGAGCCGCTGCGCGCCATGCACGCGGGCGTGGAGGCGTTGCGTCCCGCCCCGGGAGCCGAGCGGGACGGCGTCGTGCGCTGTGCCCTCCTGAAGACCCACCGTGAGGAGATCGACTGGCTCGCCGACTCCATCGGCCATCTCGTCGCCACAGGGAAGGCACCCGGCGACATCGCCGTCCTGTGTCGCACCGCGACCGACTTCGCCGAGATCCAGGGCGCACTCGTCGCCCGCGACATCCCGGTCGAGGTGGTCGGCCTGTCCGGGCTGTTGCACCTCCCTGAGGTCGCCGACCTCGTCGCTGTGTGCGAGGTGCTCCAGGACCCCGGGGCCAACGCCTCTCTGGTGCGGCTGCTGACCGGCCCCCGGTGGCGCATCGGCGCGCGCGACCTCGCCCTTCTGGGACGCAGGGCCCGCCTGCTGGTCTCCCACGCGCGCGGAGGCGACGAGGACGATCCCGACCGTCGCCTCGCCGAGGCCGTCGAGGGCGTCGACCCGGCCGAGGTGATATCGCTCGCGGACGCGCTCGACACCTTCCTGGAGACCTCGGTCGAGGCCGACGGGGACGACGACGGACTGCCCTTCTCCTCGGACGCGCGCGTACGGTTCGCCCGGCTCGCCGCCGAACTGCGTGACCTGCGCCGCTCCTTGTCCGATCCGCTCATGGACGTCCTGCACCGGGTGCTTGCCGTGACCGGCCTTGAGGTCGAACTCTCGGCGTCCCCGCACGCGTTGGCGGCCCGGCGCCGCGAGACACTGTCCAACTTCCTCGACGTGGCCGCCTCCTTCGCGGCCAACGACAGCTCCGCTTCCCTGCTCGCCTTCCTCGGTTTCCTGCGCACCGCCGCCCAGTACGAGAAGGGCCTCGACAACGCGCTGCCGGGCGGCGAGAACACCGTGAAGGTGCTCACCGCCCACAAGTCCAAAGGCCTCGAGTGGGACGTCGTCGCCGTGCCCGGCCTCGTCAACGGCACGTTCCCGAGCGCCCAGGGGCGCGAGAAGTGGACGTCACAAGGCAAGGTCCTGCCGCACGAACTGCGCGGCGACGCCGCCATCCTGCCCGACATCGAGGCATGGGATGCCAAGAGCATGAAGGCCTTCCACGCCGACATGAAGGAGCACCAGCACACCGAGGAACTACGCCTGGGCTACGTGACGTTCACCCGCCCCCGCACCCTCCTGCTGGGCTCCGGACACTGGTGGGGCCCCACCCAGAAGAGGCGGCGCGGACCGTCCGACTTCCTCCAGGCGCTGTATGAGCACTGCGTCGCCGGCCATGGCGAGATCGAGGTCTGGGCGGACGAGCCGGCGGAGGACGAGGAGAACCCGGCCCTCCAGGAGGCATCGACCGAGCACGCCTGGCCGCTGCCGCTCGACGAGGCGTCCCTGGCCCGCCGCCGTGCGGCGGCCGACACGGTCCTCGCCCACCTGGAGCGCGCCGAGGACCCCGCGGCCGCCCGCGCGCACACGGAGGCCCATCCCGCCGCCCACGGCGAGCAGCCTTTCGAGGACCCCGACTGGCCGCCCCCGCCGCACGACGACGCTCTCCTTGACGAGGCGCACGAGGATGAGGCGCACGAGACGGACGAGGCCTACGAGGCTTTCGGCGACGAAGAGTTCGGTGACGAAGAGTTCGGGGGCGACATCCCCGGCGACTGGGAGGACCTCCCCACCGAGCGCCCCACCGTCCCGCACCCCGCCCTCCCGCATCCAGCGCCGGAATCCGAACCGCCGTCCCACGCGCGCGTGCCCGAGCCGGGGCCCGCACGGACCGTGCCCGCCGTCCCGCACCCCACCCCGGCCCCCGAGACGGCGCTCACCCCGGAGGAGGCCCGCACCATCGCCTCCTGGGACCGCGACCTCGACGCCCTCACCGGGGAGCTGCTGCGCGCCCGCGCAAGCGTGCGCGACGTGCCCGTGCCGCACTCGCTCACCGCATCCCAGGTGCTGCGCATGGCCGCCGACCCGGACGGATTCGCCCAGGAACTGGCCCGCCCCATGCCGCTCCCGCCCCAGCCGGCGGCCCGCCGCGGCACCCGTTTCCACGCCTGGGTCGAATCCCGCTTCGAAGAACTGCGACTGCCCATGCTCGACCCGCAGGAGCTGCCCGGCAGCGACGCGGAGATCGCCGACGAACAGGACCTGGAGGCGCTCAAGGAGGCCTTCGAACGCACTCCGTACGCGCACCGCACGCCCTACAGGATCGAGCTCCCCTTCCAGCTCGACGTCGCGGGCCGCGTCGTACGCGGTCGCATCGACGCCGTCTACAAGGAAGGCGACGGCGACGAGGCGACGTACGAGATCGTCGACTGGAAGACGGGCCATCAGCAGACCGGTGACCCCCTCCAGCTCGCCGTCTACCGGCTCGCCTGGGCCGAGCAGCAGGGGGTGCCCCCGGAGTCCGTGGGCGCCGCCTTCGTGTACGTACGCACCGGAGAGACGGTTCGGCCGCGGCGGCTGCCCGGCCGAGCCGAGCTGGAGCGGCTGCTCACCGAGGAGCCGCAGGTCCCGGGCGGGACCGTGGCGGAGCCGCCGACCGAACACGCTCCGGTGGGGGACTAGGCTCGTGAGTATGAGCAAGACCGGTGAGCACGCTGACAGCGCCGTCAGGGCCGTCAGCACCGTCCGCGCGTACATCGAGGACCACCGTGCGGCGTTTCTCGACGACCTCGCCGCCTGGTTGCGGATCCCGTCCGTGTCCGCCCAGCCCGCCCACGCGGCCGACGTGCGGCGCAGTGCCGACTGGCTCGCCGAGCGGCTGGCCGCGACCGGCTTCCCGGTCACCGAGGTGTGGCAGACGCCCGGTGCCCCCGCCGTCTTCGCCGAGTGGCCCTCCGGCGACCCCGAGGCCCCCACGGTCCTCGTCTACGGACACCACGACGTACAGCCCGCGGCCCGCGAGGACGGCTGGGACACCGAGCCCTTCGAACCCGTCGTCGTCGGGAACCGGCTCCACGCGCGCGGGGCGGCCGACGACAAGGGGCAGGTGTTCTTCCACACACTCGGGGTGCGCGCCCACCTCGCCGTGACGGGGCGCACCGCCCCCGCCGTCAACCTCAAGCTGTTGATCGAGGGCGAGGAGGAGTCGGGGTCACCGCACTTCCGCGCCCTTGTGGAGGCCGAGAAGCAGCGCCTGGCCGCCGACGCCGTGATCGTCTCCGACACCGGCATGTGGTCCGAGGACACCCCCACGGTGTGCACGGGCATGCGCGGCCTCGCCGACTGCGAGATCGAGCTGCGCGGACCCGACCAGGACATTCACTCCGGTTCGTTCGGCGGCGCCGTCCCGAACCCGGCGACCGCCGCCGCCCGTCTCGTCGCCGCGTTGCACGACGAGCACGCGCGCGTGGCCGTGCCCGGCTTCTACGACGGCATCGTCGAGCTCACCGCCAGGGAGCGGGAACTCTTCGCGGAACTGCCCTTCGACGAGGAGGAGTGGCTGCGCACGGCCAAGTCCCACGCCACGTACGGAGAGGCCGGGCACAGCACGCTGGAGCGCATCTGGGCCCGGCCCACAGCCGAGGTCAACGGCATCGGTGGCGGTTACCAGGGCCCGGGCGGCAAGACGATCGTGCCGTCCTCGGCGCAGCTCAAACTGTCCTTCCGGCTGGTCGCCGGGCAGGACCCCGACCACATCGAGAAGGCAGTCACCGCCTGGGTCGCCGAACAGGTGCCCGCCGGGATCAGCCACACCATCACCTTCGGCGCCGCCACCCGGCCCTGCCTCACGCCGCTCGACCACCCGGCCCTGAAGTCCGTCGTCCGCGCGATGGGCCGCGCTTTCGAGCAGAAGATCCGCTTCACACGCGAAGGCGGCTCGGGCCCGGCCGCCGACCTCCAGGACGTGCTCGGGGCACCCGTGCTCTTCCTGGGTATCTCCGTCCCCTCCGACGGCTGGCACGCCCCGAACGAGAAGGTCGAACTCGACCTCCTGATGAAGGGCGTAGAGACCACGGCCTATCTGTGGGGCGACCTCGCGGAGAACTGGACGGCCGCCCCCTGAACGAGGCCCGCCCCCTCCCGCCCCGCATCTTGCCGGACCGCCCGCCGAACCACCCTTTCCACCGGGGGAGTTGGAAGCACCTGTGACCACCTGGACCGACCGCACCGCCGACCACACCGCGAACCGGCCGCTCTCGCTCGCCGCACCGAGCGGGATCGACCGTGCCGCGCACCACCGCCTCGACGAGGCATGGCTCGCCGCCGCGTGGAGCCACCCCACGACCCGCGTCTTCGTGGTCTCCGGCGGCCAGGTACTCATCGACGAGACACCGGACGGCGCGACGGAACTCGTCATGACCCCGTCCTTCGAAGCCCCCCTCACCGAGGCCCATCGCTACTTCCTGGGCACGGACGAGGACGGCGTGAGCTACTTCGCGCTCCAGAAGGACACCCTCCCCGGGCGCATGGACCAGTCCGCGCGCCCCGCGGGCCTGCGTGAGGCGGGCCTCCTGCTCTCGCAGCGGGACGCCGGCCTGATGGTGCACGCCGTGGCGCTGGAGAACTGGCAGCGCCTGCACCGCTTCTGCTCCCGCTGCGGCGAGCGCACCGTCATCGCCGCCGCCGGACACATCCGCCGCTGCCAGGCATGCGGTGCCGAGCACTACCCGCGCACCGACCCGGCAGTGATCATGGCGGTCATGGACGAGGAGGACCGCATCCTGCTCGGGCGCCAGGTGCACTGGCCGGAAGGCCGCTTCTCGACGCTCGCCGGCTTCGTGGAGCCCGGCGAGTCCATCGAGCAGTCGGTGCGCCGTGAGGTGTTCGAGGAGGCGGGCGTCCTCGTCGGCGACGTCGAGTACGTCGCCAGCCAGCCCTGGCCCTTCCCGTCCAGCCTGATGCTCGGCTTCATGGCACACGCCACCTCGACGGAGATCAACGTCGACGGGGACGAGATCCACGAGGCGCGCTGGTTCTCCCGCGAAGACCTGCGGGCCGCCTTCGAGACCGGGGAGGTCATGCCTCCCTACGGGATCTCGATTGCGGCCCGCTTGATCGAGCTCTGGTACGGCAAGCCCCTGCCGAAGCCCAGCGACGCGCTGTGAGCGAGGCGCTCAGAGCCCGATCTTCTGCTTGACCTGCGCCAACGAGGGGTTGGTGAGCGTCGAGCCGTCGTCGAAGAGAACGGTCGGGACCGTCTGGTTCCCGCCGTTCGCCTTCTCGACGAACGCCGCGGATTCCGGGTCCTGCTCGATGTTGATCTCGGTGTACTCGATGCCCTCGCGCGCCATCTGCTTCTTCAGTCGCTGGCAGTAGCCGCACCAGGTGGTGCTGTACATCGTCACAGTGCCCGGCATGTTCCTCGCGCTCCTTCGTGGCTGGGGATGCGTGTTCGCAATGAGTCGAACGTATGCGACGCGGCGGCCATTCCCGCACGTCGGCCGCGTTAGTACGACTAACACTGGTTACCTGTGGACAACGCGACGCACCTGCCCCCGCCGACCTGGCAGCATGGCGGGGTGACAGCAGCAACGCACTCCACCCTGTTCCCTCAGGTCCCGGAAACGGCCGACGCGGTACTCGACGGGCTCGACCCCGAGCAGCGCGCCGTCGCGACGGCCCTGCACGGGCCGGTGTGCGTGCTCGCGGGTGCGGGCACGGGCAAGACGCGCGCGCTGACCCACCGCATCGCGTACGGCGTCCGCGCCGGGATCCTCCAGCCCGCCAGTGTGCTCGCCGTCACCTTCACCAACCGCGCGGCGGGCGAGATGCGCGGCCGGCTCCGTCAGCTCGGCGCGGGCGGTGTCCAGGCCCGTACGTTCCACTCGGCGGCCCTGCGCCAGCTCCAGTTCTTCTGGCCGAAAGCCGTCGGCGGGGAGCTGCCCCGACTCGTCGACCGCAAGATCCAGCTCGTCGCCGACGCGGCGGCGGCCTGCCGACTGCGCCTCGACCGCGCCGAGCTGCGGGACGTGACCGCGGAGATCGAATGGTCCAAGGTCACCCAGACCGTCCCGTCGGACTATGTGGCCGCGGCGCACAAGGCCGGGCGGGAAACCGTCCGTCACCCGGCCGAGATCGCCCAGATCTACGCCCACTACGAGACGCTGAAGCGGGACCGCTCCGTCATCGACTTCGAGGACGTCCTCCTGCTGACCGTCGGCATCCTCCAGGACCGGCACGACATCGCCGACCAGATCAGGGCCCAGTACCAGCACTTCGTCGTCGACGAGTACCAGGACGTCAGCCCCCTCCAGCAACGACTGCTGGATCTGTGGCTCGGCGACCGCGACAACCTCTGCGTCGTCGGTGACGCCAGCCAGACCATCTACTCCTTCACCGGCGCCACCCCCGACCACCTGCTCAACTTCCGCACCCGCCACCCCGGCGCCACCGTCGTCAAACTGGTGCGTGACTACCGCTCGTCGCCGCAGGTCGTCCACCTCGCCAACGGCGTCCTCGCCAGAGCCAAGGGACGGGCCGCCGAACACCGTCTGGAACTGATCTCGCAGCGCGAGGCAGGACCCGAGCCGGTCTTCGCGGAGTACGCCGACGAACCGGCCGAGGCCGAGGGCGCGGCACGGCGCATCCGCGAGCTGATCGCCTCCGGTGTCTCCGCGGGCGAGATCGCGATCCTCTTCAGGACCAACAGCCAGTCGGGCATCTACGAACAGGCGCTCGCCGACGCGGGGGTGCCCTACCAGCTCCGCGGAGCGGAGCGGTTCTTCGAGCGCGACGAGGTGCGCAAGGCCGACCGTGCGCTGCGCGCGGCAGCCCGCTTCGGGAACAACGACGCGGGGCTCGACGAGGCCGTCGACCTGCCCTCCCAGGTCCGGGCGGTCCTGTCCGGCACCGGCTGGACGGCCGAACCGCCCGCGGGCTCGGGCGCCGTCCGGGACCGCTGGGAGTCCCTCGCGGCCCTGGCCCGGCTGGCCGAGGACTGCGCGCGGGCCCGGCCCACCGCCACCCTGGCCGACTTCGTGGCCGAACTGGACGAGCGGGCGAACGCGCAGCACGCCCCGACCGTGGAGGGTGTCACCCTCGCGTCGCTGCACGCGGCGAAGGGGCTGGAGTGGGATGTCGTGTTCCTGGTCGGTCTCGCCGAGGGCATGATGCCGATCACGTACGCCAAGACCGATGAGCAGATCGAGGAGGAGCGCCGGCTGCTGTACGTCGGCGTGACCCGGGCCCGCTCCCACCTGGGTCTGTCCTGGGCGCTGTCCCGCTCGCCCGGCGGGCGCCCCAACCGCAGACCCAGCCGGTTCCTCGACGGCCTGCGTCCGGGCTCCACCGGCTCGGCCCGGCGAAGCGCGGGCCTGGGCCGTGGCGGCGTCGAGCACGGGGCGCGGCAGGACGCCGCGGGCCCGTTGAGTCAGGCTCGCCGCAGAGGCGCCAGGAAGGTGGCGCGCTGTCGTGTGTGCGGGCGCACCCTCGAAGCCGTCGAGATGAAGCTGATGCGCTGCGAGGACTGTCCGTCCGACATGGACGAGGGGTTGTACGAGCGGCTCGTCGAGTGGCGGGCCCGTACGGCCGCCGCGCTCGGGCAGCCCCCGTTCTGCGTCTTCACCGACAAGACCTTGATCGCGATTGCCGAGGCCGCACCGGAGGACGAGGGCGAGCTGTCCCGCATCCCGGGCGTCGGCGTACGGAAATTTCGGGCCCACGGATCCGACGTGCTGGCCATTTGTGCAGGTCAGCCAGTAGGGGAGGAGGCCGAAGGGGGCGATGAGGAGGACTGACGGGAACTCGTCGAAAAAATAGTTTGCGCATGCCCCAGCAATCCCCATAGGTTCTTAAGCACGAAAGCAGCGGCCTTCTCCAAGGCCCTGGTTCCGTGCTGTACTTGAAAGCCGTCGGACCGGTTCGCGCCGGCCCCCAAGACGCCGAGAGGAGGCGATTCCAGTGATCAGCATCAACACCAGCTCCGTCAGCACCGTCAAAATGACCGATCGCTCGGTCGTCGCTTCCTGCCTGCTCGGCTTCTCGAACCTGGGCACCGGTCTGTCTGGCGTCAGCGCCATGCGTCCGGAGTCCGGCCTGTCTCTCGCGGTTCTTCCCATTCGCGAGGGCAATGAGCGACCGACCAAGGCACCGGAAGCAGTAGCGACGGCACAGGCTCAGGCCTATGCCTTTGCCGCGGCCGGTGCCGGATTCCGGAAGCAGACGACGCAGCATCACACGATGTGGGCCTTCCGTGGGCTCGAACCCTGGAGTGATCCAGCCTGATCGACGATCAGGCCGGCGCCTTCAGGGCCGCGGAACCCCACCCGGGATCCGCGGCCCTTCTGTTTGCCCGGAAGACTCAGCGATCTTCCGAGTGACCAGGACGAAGGGGCCTCGGGACAAGAAAAGAACCCGGTACCACCGACACCCGGCCCACCGGCCGGAACGACCAGACGAGGAAGAAAACACCGTGCAACTCGAAGCGCACGCCCCGTCCGTACCGCCTTCGGACCCTCTTCCCCCGCCCGTGCCCACGGAGGACCCCACCTTGAACCCGCTGACCGCGCTCACCGCGCTCGACGACGCCATCGAGAACCTCGGCGTGCCCGTCCCCTGCCGTGCCTACGACCCCGAGGTCTTCTTCGCGGAGTCGCCGGCGGACGTCGAGTACGCCAAGTCGCTCTGCCGTACCTGCCCGCTGATGGAGGCCTGTCTCGCCGGCGCCAAGGAGCGGCGCGAGCCCTGGGGCGTCTGGGGTGGCGAGCTGTTCGTCCAGGGCGTCGTCGTCGCCCGGAAGCGGCCGCGTGGCCGCCCGCGCAAGCACCCGGTCGCCGCATGAACACCCGAGGAACGATCGACCGCCCCATGACGCACGACCCCAAGAAGCAGGCCCCGATGAAGCCGTCCACGAGCGAGCCCGCGGGCTCCGCGATCCCAGACTTCCCCATGTCCGACGCGAACGACTCGCGTCAGAACAGGACCCGTCAGATGCAACTCATTCCAGAAGCCCTGGCACGTGCGCATATGCACGAGCAACTGCGGGACGCCCATGCCGAGCGCCAGGCCCTGCGCCTGGTGGTCGCCCGCCGGATGCAGCGGCGCGCCGAGCGCGCCTCACTGCGTGCTCGGCGCGCACTGGCCATGGCCGTCATGCAGTGACAAGCCGTCGACACCCATCGACATGAGCCGCGACGATCAAGCGGCTGCTCCCGCGGGGGCCGGTGCAAGGACCGGCCCCCGCGGTGCGTTGCGCCTGACGACCATGGGTCCTCGGAGTTATCGTCGCGCAGTGATGTCTCTTCCTGGCGAAGACTCCGCGCACGAGGCCGACCAGCAGGCCGTCGTGTGTGCCCGGTGCGGCACGACGGCCCAGGGGACGCCGCTGACCTGGACGTACTCCGTGGAGGGTGGTGTCGGCCGCCTCTACTGCGAGGCCTGCGCCCGGGAGAACCTGCGCGCCATCGAGGGCCGGCTCGACGCGGAGTGGTGGTGATCAGCCCTCCGCGGCCGCGTCCTGCTCCGGTTCCTCCTCCGTCTCGGCGACGAACCCCGGTAGCCAGGCCTCCAGTTCGTCCCGCAGCCGCACTGTGGCACCGAGCTGGCACAGCACTCCGATCGTGCTGAGCGTCACCCGGTGGATCAGCAGATACGCAGGCGGCAGGTTGAGCTGCTTGCCCAACTGGTGGGCGGGGGAGCGGATATCGGCGATGCGAGCCGCCTGGTTGCGCATCCAGGAGCGGGTGAACGTGAACTCGTCGGCCTGGGCGGGTTCGATGATCGGCAACAAGTAGTCGAGTACGGCGTCCGGTTCGAGCTCGATCGACTCCTTGACGAAGCCTTCCTCGCGCAACAGCTCGTAGACCCCGGCCGCGTCACCGTCGAGCGTCATCCGCAGAGAGCTGCCGATCGGGGTGGGAAGTCCGCCCGGCAGCCGGTCCACGGTGCCGAAGTCCAGGACGCCCAGGCGCCAGCCGTTCTCGCCGTCCGGCAGCAGCCGGAAGTTTCCGGGGTGCGGGTCCGCGTGCAGCAGACCGGTACGCGCCGGGCCCGAGAAAAGGAACCGTGCCAGCAACTGGCCCGCGCGGTCCCGCTGTTCCTGGCTCCCGTCGTTGATGATCTCGGCGAGCGGCGTCCCGTCGATCCACTCCGTCACCAGGACCTGTTCGCTCTGGTGCACCACGTCCGGGATCACCACATCGGCGTCGTCGTGGAACTCCTCGGCGTGGGCGCGCTGGGCCTGTGCCTCCAGCGCGTAGTCCAGCTCCTCGGTCACCCGGTCGCGCAGTTCGGCGATCAGCGGCTTGATGTCCATGCCCGGGATCAGCGGGCCCAACAAGCGGGCGAAACGGCTCAGTTGACCCAGGTCCGAGAGCAGGGCCTCGCCTGCGCCCGGGTACTGGACCTTGACGGCGACCTCGCGTCCGTCGTGCCACACGGCATGGTGCACCTGGCCTATCGACGCCGCGGCCGACGGCTTGTCCTCGAACTCCTGGAACAGCTCCTGCCACTGCGGGCCGAGGCGCTCCTCGAGGACCGCGTGCACGGTGCGTGTCGGCATCGGGGGAGCGGCCTCCTGGAGTTTCGTCAGGGCGGCTCGGTACGGTCCGGCGACCTCCTCCGGCAGGGCGGACTCGAAGACGGACATCGCCTGCCCGAACTTCATGGCCCCGCCCTTCAGCTCGCCGAGGACCTTGAACAGTTGCTCGGCCGTGCGCTGCTGGAGTTCACGGCCGACGATCTCGGCGGACTTGCCGCCGATGCGCTTGCCGATGCCCCAGGTCGCCCGGCCGGCGAAGCCGATCGGTAGGGCGGCCAGCTTCGCGGTACGGGTAACCGCCTTCCGGGGAAGATCAGACATACACCCCTCCAAGTGCCGGACAGCCGTGCCGCGCGTGCCCAGGCGTCATGACGCCGTCAGCGATTGCTTACCCCGCCATTGTGTCGTGCGGCTCGTGCTCCACGGGGGTCTCCTGCCCGTTACCTCCCTCACCCGCACCGCACGGGCACTGCGGATGCGGCCATACCGGGCGGGCGTGCCAGTCGAGGCCCGGGGCGGCCGTCTCCCAGCGCGCACCGGTGGTGGACGGCAGCTCCCCGTCCAGGAAGGTCAGTCCATGGGCCGCGGCGAGACCTGCCACGGCGGTGGCAAGACCCAGGTCACAGGGTTGCGTCTGGCGGGCGGCGTGCCCCGATCCCCATTGGGCGAGCAGCCGCGGCCACGTCGGATCGCGTTCCGCGCGCCCCAGCAGCAGGCAATGCGCGCAACCGGTGCCACCGGGCAGGACCAGGGGGCCCACGATTCCGGTGGCCTCGGTCACACCGGCGTAGAGATGGGGGATGCCGGCGGCGATCAGGTCCTCGGCGGCGGCCGGGTCGGGGGAGTGGATCGCCAGCCCGTCGCGGGGGGTGATGATCACGAGGGAGAGGGCGGGGTCTTCCTGGTCCCCGTCGACCGGACGGGTCTGCGTCCTGCGACGGTCGGGGCGCGGGGGCCGACTCGGTGCGGCGGCGCGCACCACCTGGCGCGCCGACACGTCGCGGCGCTCGCCGACCGCCTCCGGCGGGTGCCCGCCCGGGGCCACGTCCCACGGCTCGACGCAGCCGCCGTCGCGGACGTCGACATGGCCGACGCCCGCGGCGGCGAGGACCGAGGCCACGACCGCGCCGACCCGCCCGGCGCCCCTGACCTGCACCCGCATGCTGTGCCGGGCCGCCAGTCGCCGCATCGCCTCGGCCGGCTCCGCCGTGGTCACCGTCAGCGCGGCGTGGTCGGGGCGGAGCCGGTCCATCGCCCGCGTCTGTGTGCGCAGTGCCTCGGCGGCCGGACCACCGCCCGTGGCGTCGTCGAGGAGCCCCGCGCCGGTCAGCCGCTCCAGAAGCGCGTCCACATGTCCGTCGGGCAGGCCCATCCGCTGGGCCTCCTCGCGCAGCAACGGCACCCCGCGCGTCCCGTCGAGCAGGGTGAGGAAGCTGCCCGTGGCCGTGTCGACCGGGCCGAGCACCACGGCGTGCGCCGGTGTCAGGCCGAACTGCACCGTGTTCAGATCGTGCCAGCCGCGCCGCAGCGCCGGCTTCAGGATCGGATGCATGACTGTCCCCCGTGTTGTGCTGATCGCGTCGATCGAGAGGGCCAGCCTGCCCGCTCGGCCGAAAGCGTGCCGAAGGTTGTCCACAGGCAGTGGGTGATAGTCGTACAAGTCAAGTCGGCGGGGGCGTGGGAGCACACCGAACAGTCCTGGAGGCGGGACTTCCGCCCTGCCCACCCGGTAACGTCGGGGCGTGCCCGCCGACCCTCCGCACCGTGCCACGACTACACAGCGCAGCACGACCAGCCCGCCGCCAGGCGGTCCGGGGGTGAGCGCGGTCGAAATCCGCAGGAGTGCCCGGCGCCGCAGGACGGTCTCCGCGTACCGCGAGGGCGACCGCACCGTGGTGCTCATCCCGGCCCGGATGTCGGAGGCGGAGGAACAGCGCTGGGTGAGCGTGATGCTCGACAAGCTCGCGGCGCAGGAGAGCAAGCGGGTCCTCGGCGACGCGGAGCTGGCCGAGCGCGCCGGGCGGCTCTCGGAGCAGTACCTCGGCGGCAAGGCCCGGCCCGCATCGGTGCGCTGGGTCACCAATCAGAACACCCGGTGGGGTTCCTGCACCCCCGCGGAAGGCAGCATCCGTCTTTCGCACCGGTTGCAGGGCATGCCCGAGTACGTCGTCGACTACGTGCTCGTCCACGAGCTGGCGCATCTGCTGGTTCCCGGCCACGGACCTCGTTTCTGGCAGCTTCTGGAGGCGTACCCCCGCACCGAGCGGGCGCGCGGTTACCTCGAAGGGGTGGTCGCGGCGGACCGCCTGCCGCATCTGCCGCCCGCGCGCGGTGAGTGAAGGCCCACTGGTCCGGTTCTGTACCAGGGCTGTACCGGCCTCTTCCGGCCCCGGTGTTTGCCGTTAGCCTGAGCGACGCAATCACCATCGGGATGGGGGACGGTCGTTACGCATGGCCAGGGAATTCCAACGCGGCCACAAGGCCAAGATCAGCGACCTCACCGCGGGCACCGATCTGTACGTCGGCGTGCAGATCACCGGCCCCGGACTGACCTTCGACATCAGTTGCTTCGGCCTCGACGCCGAGGAGCGGTTGTCCGACGACCGGTACTTCGTCTTCTTCAACCAGCCCAAGACGCCCGAGGAGTCCGTCCAACTGCTCGGCGCGCAGGCCGGTGACTCGGAGTCCTTCCGCGTCACGCTCGACAAGATCCCCGCGAACATCCACAAGCTGTCGTTCACCGCGACGCTCGACGGTCCGGGCCAGATGTCGCAGGTGGCACCCGGGTACATCCGCATCGTCGCCGGAGGTGAGGAGGTCGCCCGGTACTCCTTCCACGGTGGCGAGTTCTCCACCGAGCGCGCCGTGATGCTGGGCGACTTCTACCTCAAGGACGTGTGGCGTTTCGCGGCCGTGGGCCAGGGCTTCGACGGGGGTCTGGACGCGCTGCTGAGGAACTTCGGCGGAGAGGTCGCCGAGGAGGAGCCCGCCGCGCAGCCGCAGCCCGCCGAGGCCCCCGGCTTCGCGCCGCCCGCCCAGGCGACCGCGCCGCCCGCCTTCGGCGCCCCCGCGGCACCGGCTCCCGCGCCCGCTGCGCAGCCCTTCGCGCCGCCGCAGAGCCCGGCGCCTCCGCCGGCGACCTCCCCGGCCGTGCCGCCCGTGCACGCTGCGCCGACCATGGTCGCGCCGCTGACCACGCCGCCGGGCGCGGTGCCTCCGCCACCGCCGCCCGCTCCCTACGATCGGCAACCGCCCCAGCAGCCCCAGTACGGGCAGGTACCGGGTCAGGGCGGTGCGAGCCTGCCGCCCGGTTACGGCCAGCAGCCCCCGGCACCGACCCCGCCGCCCGGCTACGGTCAGCCGCCCGCCGCTCCCTCCCCGTACGGTGCTCCTCAAGGCGCCCCGCAGCAGGCCGGAGCGCCGGGTGTGGCAGCCGCCCTGGAGAAGTACCGCGAGGCCCCCACCGGGCAGCGCTGGACGCTCCAGAACAAGAAGCTCATCCGTGTGGACCTCGGAGCCGGCGGCGACCAGCCCGTGCTCGCCCGGCAGGGCAGCATGGTGCTCTACCAGGGCAAGGTCGAGTTCGGCTACAAGGGCGCCGGGTTCGCCGGGCGCATCGTGGGCAACGCCACCGGCCAGGAGATGCAGCTCATGCGCTGCACCGGCCGCGGTCAGGTCTTCCTCGCCGAGGAGGCCACCTACCTGCACCCCATAGAGCTCCAGGGCGACGCGATCTGCGTCTCCGCCGAGAACGTCCTCGCCTTCGACGAGAGCCTTCAGTACGAAGTGCGCAGGATCGAGGGGCACGGCATCCCCGGAGGCGCCCTGTTCATCATGCAGTTCCAGGGCACCGGGACCGTCGTCGTCAAGACGCACGGAACGCCCGTCGTGCTGCCGGTGACGCCGACGACGTTCGCCGACTGCAACGCGGTCGTGGCCTGGTCCGCCGCCGCGCAGGCGATCGTCTCCAGCCAGGTCCGGATGCGCCGCAACGCCTATCCCGGCCACAGCGGGGAGAGCGTCAACCTCCAGTTCCGGGGCGCACCCGGCAACTTCATCGTCGTCCAGCCGTACGAGGTCTGAGGGAGCCCGTCATGAACCAGCCGCTCGCGGGCTTCGCCCCGACCCCGGTAGCCGCCCGCATGGAGAACCACGGCAGCAACATGCTGAAGGTCGCCATGCAGACCGGAAACGACCTCTTCGCGCGCGTGGGCTCGATGGTCGCCTACGAAGGCTTCGTCCAGTACGAGCCCAACCCGCCCGCCGTACGCCAGATCGCGCGTGACTGGATCACCGGTGAGGGCGCGCCCCTCATGAAGTGCTCCGGTGACGGTCTGCTCTACCTCGCCGACTACGGAGCCGACATCGTCGTCATCGACCTCGGCGGCGAGTCGATCTCCGTCAA
The DNA here is from genome assembly GCF_044765725.1 of Streptomyces sp. NPDC102406. Classification (NCBI taxonomy): domain Bacteria; kingdom Bacillati; phylum Actinomycetota; class Actinomycetes; order Kitasatosporales; family Streptomycetaceae; genus Streptomyces; species Streptomyces sp. NPDC102406. The sequence continues at coordinate 400,173 of NZ_JBIWKP010000005.1, forward strand.
CGGCACCAACCTGCTCGCCTTCGACGCGCACCTCCAGTGGGGCGTCGAGCGCGTGAAGGGCCTCGCCAAGTTCGCCGGGCAGGGCCTGTGGAACATCAAGGTCAGCGGTCAGGGGCACGTCGCCCTGACCTCGCGCGGCACCCCCATCGTCGTCGACTGCGGGCGTGGCGAGGACGAGACCTACGTCGACCCCGACGCGCTCATCGCCTGGTCACCGAATCTGAAGGTGAAGGGCAAGCGCAGCTTCAAGGCCGCCTCGCTCATCGGGCGCGGCAGCGGTGAGGCCTACCAGATGGGCTTCTCCGGGGAGGGCATCGTCGTCGTACAGCCCAGTGAAGACAGCACCGACCGTCTCCGAGCCCGGGGCTGAGGGGGAGCGAACACATCATGCAGAGCCCGCTTTTCGCATGCACCGAGCAGCAGTCCCAGGAGCGCTACACGCTGCAGAACCCGCAGTTGCTGCGGGTCGCCCTGGAAGGCCACGACGACATCCTCGCCCGTAAGGGCTCGATGGTCGCCTACCAGGGACTGATGGAGTTCGACGGCGAGATCCAGACGACCGGACAGCGCCGCTCCCGCGCGCACACGGGCGAGGGCCTCGACCTCATGCGCTGCCACGGCCAGGGCACCGTCTACCTCGCGAACCTCGCCCAGTACATCCATGTGGTGGACGTGGAGCAGGACGGGCTGACCGTCGACAGCAGCTACGTGCTGGCGATGGACTCGTCGCTGCACCACGAGGTCATCGCCGTGGACAGCCAGTTCGGCATCTCCGGCTCCGGCAAGTACCAGCTCAACATCACCGGACGCGGCAAGGTCGCGCTGATGACCTCGGGCCAGCCGCTGATGCTGCCCGTCACGCCCGACCGTTACGTCAACGCCGACGCGGACGCCGTCGTCGCCTGGTCGACCGGGCTTCGGGTGCAGATGCAGGCACAGACGCACTCCTCGGGCATCTGGCGGCGCCGCGGCAACACCGGCGAGGGCTGGGAACTCAGCTTCATGGGGCAGGGCTACGCGCTCGTCCAGCCCAGCGAACTGCTGCCGCCGCAGAACTCGGTGAGCGGACAGGGGATCGCGGCCCAGTACGGCATGGGGCAGCAAGGGGCCCGCGGCCAGAACCAGGGCAACGTCTGGAGCTGATGCCTGCGTCCAGGCAGGCTGTAAGGGGCGGGTGCCAATGGGGCCCGCCCCTTACACATGCACAGGTGCGTACGTCCTACAGACGGGCGCGGGCCGCTTCCACGAGGCGGACCACCGACGCGTCGGCCACGTCCGCGACCTCGTCGTAGCGGAACCACCGCAGGTCCAGGGACTCGTCGCTGATCGCCTCCGTGGCGTCCGCCGGGGCGAGTGCCACGTACTGCGTGTCCAGGTGCTCGGTGCACGGACCCGGGATGGCGTGCCGGTCGAGACGGACCGGGCCACCCGCGCGGAGGGTGAGCCCCGGGATGCCGGACTCCTCGGTCGCCTCGCGCAGCGCCGCCGCCGCCAGCGTCGGATCACCGGGCTCGCAATGACCACCCATCTGGAGCCACATCCGCAGCTTCTTGTGCAGCGTGAGCAGGACCCGGCCCCGCTCGGCGTCGACCACCAGCGCGCTCGCCGTCAGATGACCCTCGGTGCAGGACTTCCACATCGCCGCTTCACCGTGAGCGGCGAGATGGTCCAGGTAGCCCTGGCGCAGCTCCGGCTGGTCCTCGTAGCCCTTGAGCACGAGGACCGCATCGTCGTACAGGGTCACTTGTCGTTGTCGCCCTTGTTGTCGTCCGTGGTGTCGGCGCTGCCGGTGTCGCCCGTACGGTCCGCGCCGTCCGGGTCGTCCTTGGAGAGCGTCGGCTTGGCGGAGGGCCCGTCGGCTGCCTCGCCGAGCATCTTGTCCAGCTCCGAGAAGTCGAGCTGCTCACGGTGGACGAAACCGTCCGGGTCGTCCAGGTCCGAGGCGGTCGGCAGCATGTCCGGGTGGGCCCACAGCCCGTCACGGCCGTCCACCCCGCGCGCATCCGTGAGCGATGCCCACAGGCGCGAGGCGTCGCGCAGGCGACGCGGACGCAGCTCCAACCCGATCAGCGTCGCGAACGTCTGCTCCGCGGGGCCACCGGAGGCCCGGCGGCGGCGCAGCGTCTCACGCAGCGCGTCGGCGGACGACAGACGCGGCTTCGCGGCGGCGTGGACCACCGCGTCGACCCAGCCCTCCACGAGCGCGAGAGCCGTCTCCAGGCGCGCCAGGGCGGCCTTCTGCTCCGGGGTGTCCTCCGGCTGGAACATGCCCTGCTGGAGCGCTTCCTGCAACTGCTCCGGGTTCTGCGGGTCGAACTGGCCGACCACGTCCTCCAGCTTCGTGGTGTCGACCTTGATGCCGCGTGCGTACCCGTCGACCGCGCCGAACAAGTGCGAGCGCAGCCACGGCACGTGCTGGAAGAGCCGCTGGTGGGCGGCCTCGCGCAGCGCCAGGTAGAGGCGGACCTCCTCCTTCGGGATGCCGAGGTCCTTGCCGAACGCCTCGATGTTCAGCGGCAGCAGCGCCGCCTTGCCGGCCGGGGCCAGCGGCAGACCGATGTCCGTGGAGCCGACGACCTCGCCCGCGAGCACGCCGAGGGCCTGCCCGATCTGGGAACCGAACATGGCGCCGCCCATGGAGCGCATCATGCCGATGAGCGGGCCCGCCATGGCCTGCATCTCCTCGGGCAGCACATCGCCCATGGCCAGGCCGACCCGCTCGGCGACCGGGTCGACGAGCTCCTTCCACGCGGGAAGGGTCGCCTCGACCCACTCGGCGCGGCTCCACGCCACCGTGGAACCGGCGCCCGACGGCAGCGACGTCGCGTCGTCCAGCCACAGGTCGGCCAGGCGCACGGCCTCCTGGACGGCGGTCCGGTCGGCGGGACCGACGCTCGCGTCCTTCACGCCGTCCTGCGTGCCCTGGGAGACCGTCTGGCGCGCGATGTCCTTGGCCATGTCCCAGTTCACCGGGCCGCCCTCGTAGGAGAGCATCTGGCCGAGCTGCTGGAAGGCCGCCCCCAGATCGTTCGGATCCATCGAGCCGAACATCGCCGCGAACGGGTTGTCCCCGCCCGCACCGCCCGGGCCGCCCGCCCCCGGCAGGCCCGGGAACCCGAATCCGAGGGGGTTGGCCGGTCCCTGACCGCCACCACCCTGCTGGTCCTTCTTCTTGCCCTCGTCGCCGTCGTCCGGCTCCTCAGGCGGAAGGCCGAAACCAAATGGGGTGTCACTCACGGGATTCCTCGGCTGGTAAGGCCACCGGTTTCTGTCCCGGCGGCGACTGCCCGACTACACACCCAGCGTAGACACCGTGACGCGATCGGGCCTCGGTGCTTCGCCGACTCATGGCCTGCGGCAGGATGGATGCCTCCTGGTACGTACGCGTCATACACGCACGTACTGAAGACAACCGCTGGAGACGCCCGGTGAGTTCCCCAGATCCGCAGGTTCGCGCAGCGCGAAACCCCTCAACCAGTCCGGCCGTGCGCGGACCCGTCGTCGCGGTCACCGGTGCCGCCTCCGGCACCGGCGCCCTGCTCACCGAGCGGCTCGCCGCGTCGGACGCGATCAAGCAGGTGCTCGCCATCGACGAGCGGCGCGGCGAGTGCGCCGCCGCCACCTGGCACATCCTGGACGTGCGTGACCCGGCCATCGCCGAGAAGCTGCGCGGCGCCGACGTCGTCGTCCACCTGGCGCTCGACCTCGACCTGGAGTCCGACGCCGCGGCCCGTACCGCGTACAACGTACGGGGTACCCAGACGGTGCTGACCGCCGCGGCCGCCGCCGGGGTCCACCGCGTCGTCCTGTGCACCTCGGCGATGGTCTACGGCGCGCTCGAGGACAACGAGCTGCCCCTCTCCGAGGACGCGGAGCTGCGCGCCACGGCGGAGGCCACGGGCGTCGGCGACCTCCTGGAGATCGAGCGGCTCGCCCGGCGGGCCCCCCGCGCGCACCCCGGACTCAACGTCACCGTGGTGCGCCCCGCGATCCTCGTCGGCGGCACGGACACGGCCCTGACGCGCTACTTCGAGTCACCGCGCCTCCTGGTGGTGGCCGGTTCACGGCCCGCCTGGCAGTTCTGCCACGTGGAGGACCTGTGCAGCGCTCTGGAGTACGCCGTCCTGGAGAAGGTCGACGGAGAGCTCGCGGTCGGCTGTGACGGCTGGCTGGAGCAGGAGGAGGTCGAGGAGCTCAGCGGGATCCGGCGCATGGAACTGCCGTCGACCGTCGCGCTCGGCGCGGCGGCGCGGCTGCACCGGATCGGCCTGACGCCCTCCCCGGCCGGGGACCTCGCCTACACGATGTACCCGTGGGTCGTCAGCGGGAGCCGGCTGCACGACGCCGGATGGCGCCCCCGGTGGACGAACGAGGAGGTCCTCTCCGAACTGCTCGAAGAGGTCGCCGGACGCCGCACGGTCGCCGGCCGCCGACTGGGGCGCAAGGACGCGACGGCGGCCGGAGCCGCGGGCGCGACGGTGGCATTGCTGGGTACGGCGGCGGTCGTCCGGCGGGTGCGCAAGGCCCGACGGCGCATCTGATCCCACGAAACCGCGTGCCTGTAGGAGGCTCCAAGTCTCCACACGCGCGTGCCGGTCGAAAACGCTATTCACGGTTGTCGGCGGCGTACGGCACGATGAGGACATGGCACCCACCCAGCACGACCACCCCGGTGAGCAGGCGGCCCAGGACCCCATCAAGCTGCTGGCCGTCCGTGAGACGCCCCTCTCCGTCGACGAGGTCTTCAAGGCCGTCGGGGACGACGCGGCGGGCGGCACCGCGCTCTTCGTGGGGACGGTGCGCAATCACGACGGCGGAAGCGATGTGGAGCGACTGGGCTACTCGTGTCATCCGACCGCCGAGGCGGAGATGCGCCGCGTCGCGGAGAAGGTCGTCGCCGAGTACCCCGTGCGTGCCCTCGCCGCCGTCCACCGGATCGGTGATCTGACCGTGGGCGATCTGGCCGTCGTGGTCGCCGTGTCGTGCCCGCACCGGGGTGAGGCCTTCGACGCGTGCCGGAAGCTCATCGACGACCTGAAGCACGAAGTGCCCATCTGGAAGCATCAGACGTTCTCCGACGGCACCGAGGAGTGGGTGGGGGCCTGCTGACCCTCCGGTTGCGTAACCGCACCCCTGCGGCGAGCGTTGACTGTGCGGATGGTTAATCTGCTGATCAGTCAGTTGTGATGGCACACGGGGTCGGGAGGTCGGCATGGCAGCGCTCCTGTGGCTGCTGATTCCGGTGATCGCCGCGGTGGGGGCGGCGCTGTGGGGCTCCTGGGCCGGCCGCCACCGCCACAAGGCGGGCGACGTGAACGAACTCAGCGGATACGAACGCTTCCGCGAGGCCATGGAGAAGTCCAACTCCGGGGCCTGAGCGCGGCCTGGGCAGGGCCGGCGGGACCTGACACGGCGTCGGTTCGACGGACCGGCCCCACAGGTGCTCCGACAGGCACGTCCCGTACTGTCGTTCCATGCCACGCCGCACCGCGACGATGCTCGCCTCGACCCTCATGTTGATCGCGCTGCTCTGTGCCGGAGTGCTCATCAAGGTGCCCTACGCGGAGATGTCTCCGGGTCCGACGGTGAACACGCTCGGGGACCACGAGGGCGAACCCGTCATCCAGATCTCCGGTCACCGGACGTACGAGACGACCGGGCACCTCAACATGACGACGGTCCGCGTCACCAGTGCCGACTTCAACATGAACCTGGTGTCCGCCGTCTATGGGTGGCTCGCTCACGACAGCATCGTGGTGCCGCACGACACGCTCTACCCGGACGGCCAGACGGAGGAGCAGTCCTCGCAGGAGAACGCCGAGGAGTTCAGCCAGTCCCAGGAGAGCGCCAAGGTCGCCGCCCTGGACGAGCTGGGCATCCCCGTGAAGTCCTGGGTGATCGTCTCCACCGTCGTCAAGGACAGCCCCGCCGAGGGCAAGCTGCACGCCGGTGACGTCGTCAAGGCCGTCGACGGCACCGAGGTCACCAAGCCCGCCGACGTCGCGAAGCTCGTCACCCGGCACAAGCCGGGCGAGAACGTCGTCTTCACCGTCGTTCCCGTCAAGGAGGCCGCCGCCGCCGAGAAGGCGGGCAAGGAGGCCACCCGCACGGAGAAGGTGACGATCAAGACGGGCAAGGCCGAGGACGACCGCGCCATCGTCGGCATCCAGGCGGGGACCGACCACACCTTTCCGTTCCAGATCGACATCAAGCTCGCCGACGTGGGCGGCCCCAGCGCGGGCCTGATGTTCTCCCTCGGTATCGTCGACAAGCTCACGCCCACCGACCTGACCGGCGGCAAGTTCGTGGCCGGCACCGGCACCATCGACGAGGACGGCAAGGTCGGCCCCATCGGCGGCATCGGCATGAAGATCGTCGGCGCACGGGAGAAGGGCGCGCAGTACTTCCTGACGCCGAAGGACAACTGCGCGACCGCGGCCAAGGACACCCCGGACGGGCTCACGCTCGTCAAGGTGAACACCATCGGCGACGCCATGGACGCTCTGAAGGACATCCGCAGCGGCGACACCGCCGACCTGCCCGCGTGCACGACCAAAGGCTGAGCCGAGGCCGGGAATCCGCGACTGTCTACGAAGAGGAGCGCGCCGGAGACTCCCGGCGCGTCCCTCCCCGTGACGAGGGAAATCTCACTCGGCGAACGTCGCCGACAGGGCCTCCGCCAGACCGGGCACGAGCTGCGAGCCGGTGAGGACCTCGGTCGGCGAGTCCTTCTCCCGCAGCCGCAGGGCCGAGTCGCGGGAGCCGTCGCGCAGCACCGCGACCGTCATCCGGACCTCCTGGCGGTCCGGGTGCTCGGCGACCCACGCCGCGAGCTTCTTCTCGCTCAGCCCCTCCGGGACGGTGGCCTCCGCGGACGGCGGCAGCATCAGGCGCTCCACCGTCAGGGCGCAGCCCACGACGGCGTCGGGCCAGGCGATGGTGGCGAGGAACTCGTCCAGCGCCTTGTCGGCCGGGATCTCGTCCTGCTCGATCGGGGTGAGACCGGTGGTCTCCTGCTCGCCCTCCAGGCCGAGCTGGGAGGCGAGAGCGGGTTCCTGGGCGCGCAGCGCGGCGGTGTCGACCAGGGCGAAGAGGCGGGCGGGCTGGTCCCAGCCGAGGCCGGAGGCGTACTCGTCGATCTCGAGTACGGCCCGGGTGAGGGGGCTCGCTGCCATGGGTGTGTTGGACATGGTCACAATCCTGCCTCGTTCCTCCCCCGAAGCGGGAACTGAGTAAAGCGTGAGTAAGTTGCATAGGTGATGGGTCCCCGGTCTCGGGGGCCCGGCCGATCGATTACTCAACTTCGAGGTGCGCACCTTGGCTTTCCAGATGCCGGACCGCGGCGGAGGCCCGACGGGGCCGCGGATCAGAGTGGGCCGCCCGTCCAGGCGTGCCCGGACGCTGCTGCTGACGCTGGGCGTCCTGGCCGTGCTCGGCATGGCCTTCGTCATGTTCGCCGGATTCTGGACGGACTGGCTCTGGTACCGATCGGTCAATTACTCGTCCGTCTTCACGACGACGCTGTGGACGAAGATCGGGCTCTTCTTCGTCTTCGGTCTGCTCATGGCGCTCGTCGTCGGCGTGAACATCTGGCTGGCGCACCGCTTGCGCCCGCCGCTCAGCGCCATGTCGATGGAGCAGCAGAGCCTCGACCGCTACCGCATGGGCATCGCGCCCTTCAAGAAATGGCTGCTGCTCGGTGTCACCGCCCTGGTGGGGCTCATCGCGGGTGCCTCGGCCGCCGGTCAGTGGCGTACGTGGCTGATGTTCGTGAACGGGGTGCCGTTCCACCAGAAGGACCCGCAGTTCCACATGGACGTGGCCTTCTACGCGTTCGACCTGCCCTGGTACCGCTTCCTGCTCGGCTTCGGGTTCGCGGCCACCGTCATCGGCCTGGTCGCCGCCGCGCTGACGCACTACCTGTACGGCGGGCTGCGCGTCACCAGCCCGGGCGCGCGCGCCACCGCCGCGGCGACCGGGCACCTGTCCGTCCTGCTGGGCGTGTTCGTCACCCTGAAGGCGGTCGCGTACTGGCTGGACCGGTACGGGCTGACCGTGAAGTCGAGTGACTTCAAGGCGACCGACAACTGGACGGGCCTCAGGTACGTCGACGCGAACGCGTACCTGCCCGCGAAGACGATCCTGTTCTGCATCGCTGTCATCTGCGCGGTGCTGTTCTTCGCGACACTGTGGCGCCGTACCTGGCAGCTCCCGGTCATCGGCTTCGGCCTGATGGTGCTCTCGGCGATCCTGATCGGTGGCCTGTACCCGGCCATCGTCCAGAAGTTCCAGGTGCAGCCGAACGAGCAGTCCAAGGAAGCCCCGTACATCGAGAAGAACATCGAGGCGACCCGCAAGGCGTACGGCATCGACAAGGCGAACCCGGTCGACTACAGCGGCAAGAGCTCGGACGACACCAAGAAGCAGCGCACGGACTCCGACTCCGCGGCGAGCTACCGCCTGAACGACCCGAACATCGTGTCGCCCACCTTCCAGCAGCTCGAACAGCAGCGGAAGTACTACCAGTTCCCGACGACCCTGGACGTGGACCGCTACAACGGCGTGGACACGGTCGTCGGCCTGCGTGAGCTGAACCTGGGCAAGCTGGACAAGCGCAACTGGATCAACGACCACTTCGTGTACACGCACGGCTTCGGTGCCGTGACCGCGAAGGGCACGTCGACGGCCCAGGGCGCCCCCCAGTTCACCCAGTCGGGCCTGCCGACCACGGGCGACCTGGGCGACTACAACCAGCGGGTCTACTACGGCGAGAAGACGACGCAGTACTCGATCGTCGGCGGGCCGCAGAAGGAGCTGGACTACGAGCAGGACGACGGCACGCAGAAGACCACGAGCTACAAGGGCGACAGCGGCGTCAACCTCTCGAACCCGATCAACCGCGCCGCGTACGCGGTGGCCTTCAGCGAGCCGCAGATCCTCTACTCGGGCGCCATCGGCGAGGGGTCGCGGATCCTGTACAACCGCACGCCCAAGGAGCGCGTCGAGGCCGTCGCGCCCTGGCTGACCATCGACGGCGACGCCTATCCGACCGTCGTCGACGGCAAGATCAAGTGGATCGTCGACGCGTACACGACGTCGAACGGCTATCCGTACGCGTCCCGTACGACGCTGGGCGACACGACGGCCGACTCCCTCAACGAGGGCGACAACCAGCGCGCGGTGGTGACCCAGCAGAACCAGGTCAACTACATCCGCAACTCGGTGAAGGCGACGGTCGACGCGTACACGGGCGAGGTCAAGCTCTATACGTGGGACAACGCCGACCCGGTCCTGAAGACCTGGAAGAAGGCGTTCCCCGGCACGGTCGAGCCGAAGAGCGCCATCCCGGCGGACCTCAAGGAGCACCTGCGCTACCCGCAGGACATGTTCAAGGTCCAGCGCGAGCTGCTGAGCCTGTACCACGTCACGAACTCGGACCAGTTCTACAACGCGTCCGACGCCTGGCAGGTCCCCAACGACCCGACGAAGAAGGACAACAGCGCGGTTCCGCCGTACTACCTGTCCATGAAGATGCCGGGCCAGACCAGTCAGCAGTTCTCACTGACGACGACGTTCACGCCCAGCGGCCGGCCCAATCTACGGGCCTTCATGGCCGTCGACGCCGACGCGACGAGCAAGGACTACGGGACCATAAGGCTCCTGAGAGTCACCGAGGACAAGGTCTACGGACCTGAGCAGGTGCAGAACAAGCTCAACTCCTCGAACCCGGTGGCGAACTGGGTACGTGACATGAAGGGCGCCGACTCGACGGTCCTGTACGGCAATCTGCTGACGGTGCCGCTCGACAAGGGCTTCCTGTACGTGGAGCCGATCTACGCCCAGGGGCGCAACGCCGAGTACCCGCTGATGCGCAAGGTCGCGGTCTCCTACGGCGACCGGACGGGCTTCGCCGACTCCTTGTCGGAGGCGCTCAACCAGGCCTTCGAAGTGGATGGGGCGCAACCGGCGGAGCCGGAGAAGCCCGGTGGGGACACGACGAAGCCACCGGCGAACTCCACCGTCAAGGAGGCGCTGGCCGACGCCGAGAAGGCCTTCGAGGACGGTCAGAAGGCCCTCAAGGAGAACGACTGGGCCGCGTACGGCGAGGCCCAGGACAAGCTCCAGGACGCCCTCCAGCGCGCCGACAAGGCCCAGACGCAGGCCGACAAGGACGCCAAGGCCGACCAGAAGAGCGACGGCAAGGGCGCCGACAAGAAGGGGGCCGGCGACTGAGTCCGGGGCTCCCCCCGCGCCGTGGTACGGTTTGAACACAACGGCGCGGGGTGGAGCAGCTCGGTAGCTCGCTGGGCTCATAACCCAGAGGTCGCAGGTTCAAATCCTGTCCCCGCTACTCATGATCGAAGGCTCGGAAGCAGCAGCTTCCGGGCCTTCGGTGCGTCGAGGCCCCGGGTGTCACGGGCCGCTGGCATGTGCGAACTGTGTATCAAGACAGTACGAACGCCGCGCCGCACGGGGTGAGTTCGGATAATTGTGTTTCACTTGTCGCCCTGTGGGCATGTCGACAAAACGCTGAAGTGACCTCACTGGCTGCGGTATACGAGGTGTACCCAGGTTGCAGGTGGTGCGACGATGGACGTTATGGGGGACAAGGCAACTCTGTTGGAGACAGGGCGGTTTGTGCAGCCTTCTGACCGGGACGAATCCGGCGAGGCAGCAGAAGAAGCACGCCGACGGCTGGCCGCGGAGGCCGGCGACGTCGAGGCGATGAGCGTCCTCGGCGCCATCCTGCTGCGCCGCGGTGATCTCGACGGAGCCGAGCCCCTGCTGCGCGGCGCCACCGGCGCGGGCGACCGGGCCGCCGCCAACAACCTGGGTGTCCTGCTGCACCAGCGCGGTTACGCCGACGAGGCCGCCGGCTGGTGGCGGATCGCCGCCGTCGCCGGTTCGGCCCCCGCGGCGCACGCGCTCGGCCGCCACTTCCGCGAGCGCGGCGACGAGCCCGCCGCCGAGTACTGGCTGCGCCAGTCCGCCGAGCAGGGCCACACCCTCGGCGCGTACGCCCTCGCCGATCTCCTGGAGCACCGCAGCGACGTCGGCGCCGAGCGCTGGATGCGGGTCGCCGCTCAGCGCGGGCACCGCGAGGCGGCGTACCGCCTCGCCCGCGCCCTGGACCGGGAGGCCGCGCGCCTCGGCCCCGAGGACGTACTGGTCACGGACGAGAACAGGAAGCCGGCCGCCGAGGCCGAGCAGTGGTACCGGCAGGCCGCCGCCCGCGGACACCGCCGCGCCGCGCTCCATCTCGGCTCCATCCTGGAGAAGCGCGGCGACCTCAAGGAGGCCGGCCGCTGGTACCTGACGTCCGCCAAGGACGGTGAGCCGCGCGCCGCGTGCGCCCTCGCCTTCCTGCTGCGCGACGCCGGGGACGAGGAGAGCGCGGCCGTGTGGTGGCTGCGCGCCGCGCAGGACGGCGACGGCAACGCGGCGAACGCGCTGGGCGCGCTGCACGCCCAGCGCGGCGAGACGCAGACCGCCGAGCGCTGGTACCGCGCCGCCATGGACGCGGGCGACAACAACGGTGCGTACAACCTCGGCCTGCTCTGCGCCGAGCAGAAGCGGACCGCGCAGGCCGAGAGCTGGTACCGCCGCGCCGCCTACGCGGGTCACCGCGAGGCGGCCAACGCGCTGGCCGTGCTGCTCCTCCAGAACGGCGACGCGGTCGGCGCCGAGCCCTGGTTCTCCAAGGCGGCCGAGGCGGGCAGCGTCGACGCCGCCTTCAACCTCGGCATCCTGTACGCGGGCCGCGACGAGCCGGAGGCCGACCAGAAGGCCCTGCGCTGGTATGAGCGGGCCGCCGCCGGAGGGCACACGGAAGCCGCCTTGCAGGCCGGTATCGCGCGCCTGCGCCAGGGTGACGAGCCGAGCGCCGAGCGGCATCTGCGGTGCGCCGCGGGCGGGGGCAGCCCCGAGGCCGCGTACCGGCTCGCCTCGCTGCTCGACGTGCGCCGCCCGCCCGAGACCCGGCACGAGCTGGGCGAGCCCGTCACGGTGAAGAGCGAGTGCGAGGAGTGGTACGAGCGGGCCGCCGAGCACGGGCACCGGCGCGCGCAGGTCCGCGTCGGCATGCTGGCCGCCGTGCGCGGCGACGTGGTCGAGGCGGCGCGCTGGTACCGGGAGGCCGCCGAGGCGGGCTCGCGCAACGGAGCCTTCAACCTCGGGCTGCTGCTCGCCCGCGAGGGGAGCGAACCGGAGGCGGCCCTGTGGTGGAAGCGCGCCGCTGACGCCGGGCACGGCCGGGCCGCGCTCCGCCTCGCCCTGTTGTGCGCGCGGCGCGGCGATCTGGTGGAGGGCCAGAAGTGGGCGAGCCGGGCCGTCGAGCTCGGCCCCGCCGAGGTGGCCGAGCGGGCGGGCCGGCTGCGGGACGCCCTGCGCCAGGAACTGTCGGCCTGAGCGGGCGGCCCAGGCTCTGGGCTGCCCCCGCCCCGGACCGCCCCCGGCGGGGATTTGCGCTGGTGGGAGGCGTCCCGTAAGGTTGTGTTCAACGGCGCGGGGTGGAGCAGCTCGGTAGCTCGCTGGGCTCATAACCCAGAGGTCGCAGGTTCAAATCCTGTCCCCGCTACTGAAGACCTGAGGCCCGGAACCATTGGTTCCGGGCCTCAGGCATATGTACGGACGGTTGTAGCTCTACAGCGTCGTCCACGCAGAAGAGGCCCGCACCAGCAGGTGCGGGCCTCTTGCGCGTAACACAGTTCGGGCGCGAGTCACCCGGCGCAGTTCGGGCAGAGGCCGCGGTACGTGACCTCCACGTCGGAGATCGTGAAGCCGAAGCGCTCCGAGTCGGGGAGGCTCGTCAGCGGGTTGCCCGTGGGATGGACGTCGCGGATCTGGCCGCACTGGCCGCAGACCAGGTGCTGGTGCGGGCGGTGCGCGTTCGGGTCGTAGCGCTTCGCCCGCTTGTCCGTGGCCACCTCGATGACCTCGCCAAGCGACACCATCTCGCCCAGCGTGTTGTAGACCGTGGCCCGCGAGATCTCCGGGAGCTTCGCGACCGCTCGTGCGTGCACTTCGTCGGCCGTCAGATGGACATGGTCCCCTTCGAGAACCTCTGCCACGACGCGCCGCTGCGCGGTCATGCGCCAGCCGCGTCCGCGCAGTCGGTCAAGGAGGTCACTCATGGAATCCAGCCTAACAGTTGGGGGACCGCATCCCGAATGGATGTGACTTTGGAGCTTTGCTTGACTTAGACATTGTCCATTGTAGGATCAAGCATTGGCTAGGGCCAAGCGACAGGACAGACTCCGGAAGGGTTCGCATGACCGAGAACCATGAAGCAATCGTCACGGACGCGAAGACGGAGGAGACGGGCGGCTGCCCGGTCGCGCACGGCCGCGCCAAGCATCCGACCCAGGGCGGTGGCAACACCCAGTGGTGGCCGGAGCGGCTCAATCTGAAGATCCTCGCCAAGAACCCGGCGGTCGCGAACCCGCTCGGTGAGGACTTCGACTACGCGAAGGCGTTCAACGCCCTCGACCTGCCCGCCGTGAAGCGGGACATCGCCGAGGTGCTCACCACCTCGCAGGACTGGTGGCCCGCCGACTTCGGCAACTACGGCCCGCTCATGATCCGCATGGCCTGGCACAGCGCCGGCACGTACCGCATCAGCGACGGCCGCGGTGGCGCCGGTGCCGGTCAGCAGCGTTTCGCGCCGCTGAACAGTTGGCCGGACAACGGCAACCTGGACAAGGCCCGCCGCCTGCTGTGGCCGGTCAAGCAGAAGTACGGCCAGTCCATCTCCTGGGCCGACCTGCTGATCCTCACCGGCAACGTCGCGCTGGAGACGATGGGCTTCAAGACCTTCGGCTTCGCCGGTGGCCGCCCCGACGTGTGGGAGTCCGAGGAGGACGTCTACTGGGGCCCCGAGACGACCTGGCTCGGCGACGAGCGCTACACCGGCGACCGCGAGCTGGAGAGCCCGCTCGGCGCCGTGCAGATGGGTCTCATCTACGTGAACCCCGAGGGCCCCAACGGGAACCCGGACCCGATCGCCGCGGCCCGCGACATCCGTGAGACGTTCCGCCGGATGGCGATGAACGACGAGGAGACCGTCGCCCTCATCGCCGGTGGCCACACCTTCGGCAAGACCCATGGCGCCGGTCCTGCGGACAACGTCGGGCCCGACCCCGAGGCCGCCCCCATCGAGCAGCAGGGCCTCGGCTGGGCCAGCACCTACGGCAGCGGCAAGGGCGGCGACGCCATCACCAGCGGCCTCGAGGTGACCTGGACCAGCACGCCCACCGCGTGGGACAACGAGTTCTTCGACAACCTCTTCGGCTTCGAGTGGGAGCTGACCCAGAGCCCCGCCGGTGCCAACCAGTGGGTCGCGAAGAACGCCGAGGCGACGGTTCCCCTCGCGCACGACGCGTCGAAGAAGCAGCTCCCGACGATGCTCACGACCGACCTCGCGCTGCGCTTCGACCCGATCTACGAGCCCATCTCGCGCCGCTTCCACGAGAACCCGCAGGAGTTCGCGGACGCCTTCGCCCGCGCCTGGTACAAGCTGACGCACCGTGACATGGGCCCGGTCGTCCGCTACCTCGGCCCCGAGGTGCCGTCCGAGACGCTGCTGTGGCAGGACCCGCTGCCGGAGCGCACGGGCGAGATCATCGACGCCGCGGACATCGCCGCCCTCAAGGAGCAGGTCCTCGGCTCGGACCTCACGGTCGCCCAGCTCGTCTCGGCCGCCTGGGCCTCCGCCTCCTCCTTCCGCGGCAGCGACAAGCGCGGCGGTGCCAACGGCGCCCGCATCCGCCTGGAGCCGCAGCGCAACTGGGAGGTCAACAACCCGGAGGAGCTGGCGCAGGTGCTGCGCACGCTCGAAGGCATCCAGGAGTCCTTCAACGCCAAGGGCGGCCGTCAGGTCTCGCTGGCCGACCTGATCGTGCTCGCGGGCTCCGCGGCCGTCGAGAAGGCGGCCAAGGACGGCGGCTTCGACGTCGAGGTGCCGTTCACGCCGGGCCGGGTGGACGCCGCGCAGGAGCAGACGGACGTCGAGTCGTTCGCCGCGCTCGAGCCGACCGCCGACGGGTTCCGCAACTACGCGGGCAAGGGCAACCGCCTGCCGGCCGAGTACCTGCTGCTCGACAAGGCGAACCTGCTGACGCTGAGCGCCCCCGAGATGACCGTCCTCGTCGGCGGCCTGCGCGTCCTGGGCGCCAACACCGGTCAGTCCAAGCACGGCGTCCTCACCGACCGTCCGGGCACGCTGACCAACGACTACTACGTCAACCTGCTCGACATGGGCACGACGTGGAAGTCGACGTCCTCCGCGCAGGACGAGTTCGAGGGCCGCGACGCGAGCGGCGCGGTCAAGTGGACCGGCACCCGCGCCGACCTGGTCTTCGGCTCCAACTCCGAGCTGCGCGCGGTGGCTGAGGTCTACGCGAGCGACGACGCCAAGGAGAAGTTCGTGAAGGACTTTGTCGCGGCGTGGAGCAAGGTCATGGACCTGGACCGGTTCGACCTGGTCTGACCCGCACAGGCTAGGTAGGAGGGCCGGCTCCCCAGGGGAGCCGGCCCTCTCGTCTAGGCCGTCAGCGTCGGTGCGGGCGTGTGCCGCCTCGCCGGGGTCCAGCAGCGGGTGATGTCGCGGACCGAGACGATGCCGACCGGCTCCCGGCCGTCGAGCACGATGAGATGGCGGAAGTTGCCGTGGGTCATCGCGTCCGCCGCGTCCTCCAGGGTCCACGACGGGGCGGCGAAGACGACGTCGGTGGTGGTGTGGGTACCGGCCCTCTCGTGGTCCGGGTCCTGGTTCAGTGCGAGGGAGTTGAGGATGTCGCGCTCGGTCAGGATGCCGATGCCGCAGCCGTCGGGGTCGAGGACGACAGCCGCTCCGACGCGCCGCGCCGACATCAACCGGGCCGACTGGCGCAGGGTGTGGGTGGGGCCGATGGTGAGGACCATCGTGCTCATGGCGTCACGGACGAGCATGGATGGAGCCACCTTCCTGTGGGGCCACCTGTGGAACCGGTCCCGGGTACGAGAAACGATTCACAAGTTCACAAGTGGGGGGACTCTCAGAGTTACAGGTAAAGGGAGCACCAACAAGGGGGCGCGGGAAGCGAGTTCGAGGGCGCTCGTAGGTCCTACGAGCGCCGCTCAGCGCGCGTCGAGGTAGCCGAGCAGATCGTCGTGGAGCAGTCCGTTCGACGCCGCCGCGTTGCCGCTGTGCGGGCCGGGGCGTCCGTCCAGGCCGGTGAAGGAGCCGCCCGCCTCGGTGACCACGATCGCGGGCGCCGCCATGTCCCACAGCGACAGCTCCGGCTCCGCGCACAGGTCGATCGAGCCCTCGGCCACCATCATGTAGGGCCAGAAGTCGCCGTAGCCGCGGGTGCGCCACACCGCCCGGGTCAGATCCAGGAACCCCTCGAAGCGGCCCTGCTCCTCCCAGCCCGTCAGCGAGGAGTACGCGAAGGAGGCGTCGGCCAGGCGGCTCACCTTGGACACGTGCAGCCGGGACGCCGAGGTGAGGCTGCGGCCCGTGTACGCGCCCGCGCCCTTCGCCGCCCACCAGCGCCGGCCGAGCGCGGGCGCCGAGACCACGCCGACGACCGGCTGGTAGCCGCCCTCGCCCGCCTCCATCAGGGAGATGAGCGTCGCCCAGACGGGGACCCCGCGGACGTAGTTCTTGGTGCCGTCGATCGGGTCGATGACCCAGCGGCGCGGGCCCGTGCCCTCGACGCCGTACTCCTCGCCGAGGATCGCGTCACGCGGCCGCGCCCGCTGGAGGTGACCACGGATCAGCTCCTCGGCGGACTTGTCGGCCTCGCTCACCGGCGTCATGTCCGGCTTGGTCTCCACCTTCAGGTCGAGTGCCTTGAACCGGTCCATCGTCGCGGCGTCGGCGGCGTCCGCGAGGACGTGGGCGAGACGCAGATCATCGTGGTAGTCGGGCATGACTGCACAGTATCGACCGTGGTCCGCCCGGGGCCACACGGCCTCCGCGCGACGCCGCGCGCGAACTCTCGGCAGGGCTGCCGACGGGGCTCTTGGCAGGACTATTGACAGGGCGGACAAGCCCGTCAACTCTGGCGAAACAAGCCGTACGGACACGGCGGCCCGGGGAGGCGACGATGCCCGCAGCGCGGGAATCCCTACTGGACGCGGCCTACACGGCGCTCGCGCGGCGTCCCTGGGGCGGGGTGCGCATGGTCGACGTGGCGGCGTTCGCCGGGGTCTCCCGGCAGACCCTCTACAACGAGTTCGGCAGCAAGGAGGGGCTGGCCCGCGCCCTGGTGCGGCGCGAGGCCGACGCCTATCTCGCCGGCGTCGACCGAGCCCTGAAGGAGGGTGGCCTGGACACGGTCGCCGAGTGGACCGTGGCGAGCGCCCGCCGCAATCCGCTGGTGCGCGCCGCGCTCACCGGCTGCTGGAGCGAGCGGCTGCCCTCGCCGACCCTGTCCGCGGTGCCGTCCTCGTCGGCGGTGCCCGCGCAGCGCCGCGCGGACGGCCCCCTGCCCGCCCCCGCCGATCTCGTCGCCTCGGTACGCGACCGGTCCCTGGCCGCGCTCGGCGCCGCGGGCACGGCGAGGACGCCGTCGGAGGCGCTGGCCCGGGACTGCGAACTGGCCGTACGGATCGCCCTGTCCTGCGTCATGGTGCCGCCGCGGGAGGGCGGGGTCGGGCGGATGGTGCGGGAGGCCATTCGCCCGGGACGCCCCGGCTGAACCGGGCGAACCCGGTCGCGGCCAAGAGGGCGGTCCCGCGCCGCCCGCGTCTCAGTGCGCCGACCCGGAGAGCTGGAGGCCGATGACGCCCGCGATGACCAGGCTGATCGAGATGATCTTGAGGGTGGAGACCACGTCGCCGAGGAAGATCATCCCGTAGATCGCGGTACCGGCCGCGCCGATGCCCGTCCACACCGCGTACGCCGGACCCACGTCGAGCTTCTTCAGGGACAGCGTCAGGAGGCCGAAACTGCCCAGTGCGAAGGAGGCGAACGCGATGGTCGGCCACAGCCGGGTGAAGCCGTGCGACAGCTTCAGGCAGACCGCGAAACCGGTCTCCAGGAACCCCGCGACAATGACCAGCAGCCACGCCATGTGATGTGCCTCCCGCGTTCCACTGATCCCGTGCGTCTCGTACGGCTTCGATCTTGCGTCCGGCTCGGTGCGATTATGCCTTCACCGGCGTGCGGGGGCAGCAAACAAGACAGAGGTCAGTCACCCTCGCGCCGCTCGCGCGTGGAGAGCAGACGGCGCAGCGAGTACAGGCGCGCCGGGTCCGCGTGGCCCTCCGCGACCCAGGCGTCCAGGGCGCAGTCCGGCTCGTCGTGGCTGCACGCGCGCGGGCAGTTCGCCGTGCCGGGCTCCAGATCGGGGAAGGCCTGGATGACCCGCGAGGGGTCCACATGGTGCAGGCCGAACGAGCGCACGCCCGGGGTGTCGACCACCCAGCCCGCGTCGTCCGGCAGCGGCAGGGCCCGCGCCGACGTGGTCGTGTGCCGCCCGCGCCCGGTGACCGCGTTGACGTGCCCCGTCGTACGCCGCTGAGCCTGGGTCACCAGCGCGTTCACCAGCGTCGTCTTGCCCACGCCCGAGTGGCCGACGAACGCGGTGATCTTCCCGTCGAGCTGCTCGCGCACCCGCGCCACCGCCGTGCCGTTCTCCAGCTCCTCGCGGCTGGTCACGACGTAGGGGATGTCGAGGTCGCCGTACAGCTCGAGCAGCTTGTCCGGCGAGGCGAGGTCCGACTTGGTCAGGACCAGCAGCGGCGTCAGACCGGCGTCGAACGCGGCCACCAGACAGCGGTCGATCATGCGGGGGCGCGGTTCCGGGTCGGCGAGCGCCGTGACGATGGCGAGCTGGTCGGCATTGGCGACGACGATCCGCTCGTAGGGGTCGTCGTCGTCCGCCGTGCGGCGCAGGACCGAGGTGCGCGGTGCGATGCGGACGATGCGGGCCAGGGTGTCCTTGGCGCCGGACAGGTCGCCGACGACGGCCACCTGGTCGCCGACGACCGCGGCCTTGCGACCCAGTTCGCGGGCCTTCATGGCGTGGACGGGCCGGTCGTCGATGAGGACGGTCAGCCGCCCCCGGTCGACGGTCAGGACCATGCCCTCCGCCGCGTCCTCGTGTTTGGGGCGGATGGTGGTCCGCGGCCGGTTCCCCTTGCGGTTGGGGCGCTGGCGGATGTCGTCCTCGTCGGTGTGCTTGCCGTAGCGGCGCATCGCGTTACGTCCCTACGGCCTGTCGTTCCCGAGCATCGTGGTCCACATGTCGGGGAAGTCCGGCAGGGTCTTGGCCGTCGTCGCCACGTTCTCGATCCGTACGCCCTCCACGGCCAGGCCGATGATCGCGCCCGCCGTCGCCATGCGGTGGTCGTCGTAGGTGTGGAAGATCCCGCCGTGCAGGGGGCGCGGGCGGATGTGCAGACCGTCGGCGGTCTCCGTCACGTCACCGCCCAGCTCGTTGATCTCCTTGGTCAGCGCGGCCAGGCGGTCCGTCTCGTGCAGTCGCAGGTGCGCGACGCCGCTGAGCGTGGAGGGCCCGTCGGCCAGGGCCGCGACCGCCGCGATGCCCGGGGTCAGCTCGCCGACCTCGCTCAGGTCCACGTCGATGCCGTGGACCGAGCCGGAGCCGGTGAACGTGAGCCCCCGCTCGGTCAGTTCGCAGGTGCCGCCCATCCGCGTGAAGATCTCGCGCAGCGCGTCGCCGGGCTGCGTGGTGTGCTCGGGCCAGTCCGGGACGGTCACCCGGCCACCGGTGACCAGGGCCGCGGCCAGGAACGGCTGGGCGTTGGAGAGGTCGGGCTCGATGACGATGTCCCGGCCGAGCAGGGCGCCCGGGGTGACCCGCCAGACATCGGCCTCGCCGCCCGACTCCGGGCTGTCGACCTGGGCGCCGACCGCGCGCAGCATGTCGACCGTCATCCGGATGTGCGGCATGGAGGGCAGCGAGGAGCCGGTGTGGCGGACCTCGACGCCCTGGTTGAAGCGCGGGCCCGAGAGCAGCAGCGCGCTCACGAACTGGGAGGACGAGGACGCGTCGATCTCCACCGGGCCGCCGTCGAGCGCCCCGCCGCCGTGCACCGTCAGCGGCAGTGCGCCCCGGCCGTCGTCGTCGATTCGGGCGCCGAGCACCCGCAGCGCGTCGATCACACCGTGCAGCGGCCGCTCGTACGAACGGGGGTCGCCGTCGAACCGGATCGGCCCGTCGGCGAGCGCCGCGACCGGCGGCAGGAAGCGCATGACCGTGCCCGCGTTGCCCACGTCGACCGTGGCCGGGCCCTGGAGCCCGGAGGGGATGACGCGCCAGGCCTCGCCCGAACCGTCCGGGCCGACCCCCTCCTCGATGCCCACGCCCATCGCGCGGAGCGCGCCCGCCATCAGCAGCGTGTCGCGGGAGCGCAGCGGGCGGCGCAGCCAGCCCGGCTCGGCGGCGAGCGCGGCCAGGACGAGGGCGCGGTTGGTCACGGATTTGGACCCGGGCACCGGAACGGTCGCGTCGACGGCCCCGCTCGCGAGAGGGGCGGGCCAGAGGGCGGTGGGCACGGGGTGCGTGGTCATGCCTTTACTTTAGTGGGCCCGCCCCGAGCCACCTCTTCACAGGCCGAGCAGCCAGCGACCCCCGCCCAGCAGTGAGCACAGGGAGACGGCGTGGAAGAAAAAGAGCCACATTCCCGCGGGGACGTGCGTGAGGCGGGAGAGCTGGTCGGCGTCGGAGTCACCGGCACCGCCGCGCCGGCGCTTGGCCTGGAGTTCGAAGGCCGGGCGGACACCGCCCAGAAGCAGGAACCAGACCGCCGCGTACGCGAACGCCGCCTGGACCTGGGGTCCGGCCAGCCAGGAGACCACGACGAACGCGCCGCCCGTGACGAACACGGTCAGCACCCCGTACGCGTTCCTGATCATCACCAGCATCGCCACCAGCAGGGCTGTCGCCAGCCAGAGCAGGAGCGTGATGTGGCCGTTGCCGAGCAGGGCCGCGGCGCCCAGGCCGAGCAGGGGCGGCGCCGTGTACCCGGCCGCCGCGGTGAGGATCATGCCGAGGCCGGTCGGTTTGCCCCGGCTGACCGTGAGGCCGCTGGTGTCCGAGTGCAGGCGGATGCCGTCGAGCCTGCGGCCCATGAGCAGGGCCACCAGGCCGTGGCCGCCCTCGTGGGCGATGGTGATGGCGTTCCGTGAGAGCCGCCACAGGGTGTGCGGGACGATCGCCGCCAGCGCGACGACGCCGGTGGCGATGACCACCCACTGGTCGGGGTCGGACTGGGTCCCGAAGATGCGGTCCCAGAGGCTGGCGTCCATGTGCGGGCTGCTCCCGTTCGGATTCTGTGGTCGTCGGGCTTGTCGCTCTGGCACTGTGGCACGTATGTGCGGACGGTATGCATCGAGTCGTGGGCCCGAGGATCTCGCAGCGATCTTCGAGGTCGAGAAGTGGGAGCCGGCGGAGGCCTATGAGCCCGACTTCAACGTGGCCCCCACCAAAGAGGTCTTCGCCGTACTCGATCGTCCGGTGAAAGACGCCGAGGACCCGCGCCCGGTTCGCCAACTGCGCAAACTCAAGTGGGGACTGGTGCCGTCCTGGGCGAAGACGCCCGAGGGCGCCGCCCGGATGATCAACGCGCGGGCCGAGACCGTGCACGAGAAGCCGTCGTACCGGCGGGCCTTCGCGACGCGGCGCTGCATCCTGCCGGCCGACGGCTATTACGAGTGGGTGACCGGGGCGGGGGAGCGGGAGCTGGAGGTCGAGGGGAAGAAGAAGCGGCCACGCAAGCAGCCGTACTTCGTCACACCGGCCGACGGGTCGGTGTTCGCGATGGCCGGCCTCTACGAGTTCTGGCGCGACCGCACGCTCCCCGACGAGCACCCGCTGGCCTGGTGGGTGACGTGTTCCGTGATCACGACCGAGGCGGAGACCGCCCCGCTCGGCGTCGCGCCCGAGAGCGGGCCGCGCTCGCTCGCCGACATCCACCCGCGGATGCCGCTGATGCTGACGCCCGACCGGTGGGACGCGTGGCTCGACCCGGGCCGCACGGACGTGGACGAGGTGCGCTCCCTGCTCGCGGCGCCGCCGGAGGGACTGATGCGGGCGTACCCGGTGTCCACGGCCGTCAGCAATGTCCGCAACAACGGACCGGAGCTGCTGAAGGAGCTGGACGGGCCCGAAGAGGTGACGCTCTTCTGAGGCCGGGCCCGGCCGGTGGTGCACCATGATCGGGTGACCCGTATCGACCTCGTGCCCACCGACGCCGGTGACGCCCGTATCACCTGGCACGCCGCCACGTCCCCCGCTCTCGTCCTTGCCGTCGGTCATGGTGCCGGGGGCGGCATCGAGGCCCGGGACCTGCGGGCCCTCGCCGACGCCCTGCCGCCGCACGGGGTGAGCGTCGCCCTCGTGGAACAGCCCTGGCGGGTGGCGGGCAAGAAGGTGGCGCCCGCGCCCAGGACCCTGGACGTGGGGTGGCGCGGGGTGTGGCCCGCGGTGGCGGCGAGCGGGGTGCCCGTGGTCGCCGGGGGCCGGAGCGCGGGCGCCCGCGTCGCCTGCCGGACGGCGAAGGAACTCGGAGCCCTCGGCGTCCTCGCCCTCAGCTTCCCGCTGCACCCGCCGGGCAGGCCGGAGAAGTCCCGCGCCGACGAGCTGCTGGGCACGGAGGTTCCCACCCTGGTCGTGCAGGGCGGCAACGATCCGTTCGGCAAGCCGGCCGAGTTCCCCGGCGACGGTGCCTACGAGCTCGTCGAAGTGCCGTACGCGGATCACGGGTTCGCCGTGCCGAAGCGTGCGGGGGTCGGCGAGGAGGAGACCCTCGCCGTCATCACCGACGCCGTCACGGCGTGGACTTCGTCACTCCGCCGGGACGGATGATCAAGTCCGGGAATGTGGAGTGCGGGGCGGCTGTTGTGGCGTACGTCGGTGACACAGTCGTACGAGAGGAAGTCCGCCGCATGGGTTCGACCATCTGCCCGAGCCGCGCCACCACTCCTGAACTGGAGTGGAGCGTGCTGAGCGCGGCCAAGAACGCTCCTATTCGGGCGGCGGGCGGACCGGATCGTCGTCTATCCTCCGATTCGGGTGGGACCTCCTTGGGTCTCGCGACGTCGTTGGAGGAGGTGGGTCCGGTCACAGGGACCGACGCAGGGACCGAACACGGCCAGGCGGACGAGCAGCCCGGCACCCCCGAGAACCCGGAGACCGCCGCTGCCCGCAGCGCGCGCTTCGAGCGGGACGCGCTGGAGTTCCTCGACCAGATGTACTCGGCCGCGCTGCGCATGACGCGCAATCCCGCGGACGCCGAGGACCTGGTGCAGGAGACGTATGCCAAGGCGTACGCGTCGTTCCACCAGTTCCGCGAGGGCACGAACCTCAAGGCGTGGCTGTACAGGATCCTGACGAACACCTTCATCAACTCGTACCGCAAGAAGCAGCGCGAGCCCCAGCGCAGTGCTGCCGAGGAGATCGAGGACTGGCAGCTTGCGCGCGCCGAGTCGCACATGTCGACCGGTCTGCGCTCCGCCGAGTCCCAGGCGCTCGATCACCTGCCCGACTCCGATGTGAAGCGGGCGTTGCAGGCGATCCCCGAGGAATTCCGCATCGCGGTCTATCTCGCCGACGTCGAGGGCTTTGCGTACAAGGAGATCGCCGACATCATGGGAACACCCATCGGTACGGTGATGTCCCGGCTGCACAGGGGCCGTCGCCAGTTGCGCGGGATGCTCGAGGACTACGCCCGTGACCGCGGGCTCGTCCCGGCCGGCGCCGGAGAGTCGAACGAAGCGAAAGGCTCGGGCTCATGAGCTGCGGAGAGCCGCACGAGACGGACTGCAGTGAGGTCCTCGACCATCTCTACGAGTTTCTCGACCATGAGATGCCGGACTCCGACTGCACCAAGTTCGAGGTGCACTTCGAGGAGTGCTCCCCGTGCCTGGAGAAGTACGGTCTGGAGCAGGCCGTGAAGAAGCTGGTCAAGCGCTGCTGCGGCCACGACGACGTGCCGGCCGACCTTCGGGCGAAGGTCATGGGGCGCATCGATCTGATCCGCTCCGGGCAGCCCGCCCCGGACGAGGGCACGCCGCTCGCCTGAGGCGCTTATACGGATAACTCCCGCATCATGTGCGGGAGTTCGCCTCATTCGCCACCCTGTTCACCCGATCGTGCTAATCCGGGGCCCCAGGCCCCGGCAATCCCCGTGATGCCGCCCTCGTGGCGTGCACCGCGTCCTATTCTCCGTGAACTGGACGCCATGGGGAGGGAGTTGGGCATGCGGTCGGTTCCGCCGGTGGCCCGTGTCTATGTGCTCCTCGCCGTGGGCTGCGCCCTCGTGTGCGTCGCGCCCGCGTTCTCCCCGGACACCTCCTGGTCCGCCGTGGCCCTGCTCGCATGCGTGTACGCGGGCTGCGAGCAGGTCGGCCGCTGTCGGCTCGTCGGACGGCGTGCCCCCAGGGGCATGGGCACCTTCTTCCCCGTCCTCCTCGCAGGAGCGTTCCTGCTGCCGCCCCCGGCCGCTGCCCTCGTCGCCGTGCCCGGCGCCCTGCTCGCCCGCGTCGAACAGCGTCCGGTGGCGCTGCGCCGCCTGTGGCGGGCCGCCCAGTTCGCCCTCGCCGGGTGGTCCTCGGCGCGGGCCTTCGGCGCGCTCGGCGGCCCGGACGCCGTCTCCGGAGCCCGGCTCCCGTACGCGCTCCTCCCCGCCGCCGCCGCTGTCCTCGTCTTCTGCGCCCTGCTCACCGCCCTCGACGGCGGCATCCTCGCCGCGGCCGAGCGCGTGCCCCTGCGGGCCGCCTGGCGCGGACTCTTCGCGCGGTCCCTGGCACCGGTCGCCGTGCACGGGCTCGCCGGGCTGCTGATGGCGGTGCTCTGGGCCAGCTCCTACGGTCCGCTGGCCGCGCTGCTCGTCCTGCTGCCCATGTACATCTCCTGCTGGGTGTTCGCCCAGTACCAGCGCGAGCGGGCCGCCCACCAGGCGACGATCCGCGCCCTCGTACAGGCCGTCGACATCAAGGACGGCTACACGCGCGGGCACAGCGAGCGGGTCGGGCAGGCGTCCATGATGATCGCCCGGGAACTCGGCATGGCCGACGAGCGGGTCGAGGTCCTGCGGTTCGCCGGGATCCTGCACGACGTGGGCAAGCTCGGCGTCCCGACCAGACTGCTGCGCAAGGACGGGCCGCTGACGCCCGAGGAGCGCGAGATCATCCAGCTCCACCCGGAGTACGGCCACGAGATGGTGCGCGGCATCGGTTTCCTCGGCGAGGCGCGGGCGGCCATCCTCCACCACCACGAACGGCTCGACGGCAGCGGGTACCCGTACGGGCTCGCGGGCGCGCAGATCCCGGAGTTCGCCCGGGTGGTGGCGGTGGCCGACGCGTTCGACGCCATGACCTCCACGCGTACGTACTCACGGGCACGGCCCGTCGACGTGGCCCTGGCGGAGCTGGAGCGGTGCGCCGGATCGCAGTTCGACCCGGTGATGGTGCGGGCGCTGGTGCGGGTCCTCGGGCGGGAGGGGTGGCACCCCGTGGTCACCGCCGACGAGGCCGCGGTCCCCGCCGCTCGCCCGGCAGGGGTGGCCGTGCCCGGGGCGGTCTCCCGGTGACGGGCCGGGCGCCCCGCAGGCCGGCGCCCGGCGCCGACGGCGCCGCCCACCCGCCGTGCCGTGCGGAGCGCCCGCCCGCCGCGGTGGCGGCCGTCTACCTGACGGCCGGCGTCCTCACCCTGCTCGCCCTCGGTTCCACCGCCCGGCACGGCGCGGCCGACCCCGGCGCCGCGTTCGCCTTCGGCCTCCTCGTCGTGGTGGGGGAACTGGCGCGATGGGGCGCCGGCGGCGACCGGGAAGCCGCGCCCCTCGGCACCGCGGGCGCGCTCGCGTACGCGCTGCTCGGGCAGGACGCCGGGCAGCCCACGCAGCACGGCGTGCTCCAGGTCGTCGCGGTCACCGTCGCGGGCACGCTCGTGGGATGCGTCCCGCACGTCGCCCGGGGCGACGGGCCCTCGCTCGACCACATGGCGCGCCGCGTGCTGACCGTCGGCTTCGCCGCCGTCTGCTTCCAGCCGCTCTACAACCGGGGAGAGGTGGAGGAGTGGTTCGGCCACGGGTCCCGCTACGCGCTGCTCGTCGTCGGGCTGCTCGCCCTCACCGCCCTGTGCGACGCCGTGCTCGCCGCCGCCATGGCGCACGCGCGCACCCGCTGGCCGTTCGGCCCGCTGCTCCGTGACGAACTGCGGGCGATGCTCGGGATCGGCTCCGCCGTCTGCGCGACCGGCGCCGTCATGGCCCTCGCCGTCGCCGTGGCCGGCCTGTGGGCGCTGCCCGTCATCAGCCTGCCGCTGCTCCTCACCCAACTGGCCTTCCGGCGCTACAGCGCGGTCCGGGCCACGTACCGGCAGACCATCGCCTCACTGGCCCGCGCCACCGAGATCGCCGGGTACACGCCGCACGGGCACGCCCACCGGGTCGCCGCGCTGAGCCGGTCGGTCGGCCGGGAGCTGGGGCTCTCGGAGCCCGATCTGACCGTCCTGGAGTACGCCGCCCTGATGCACGACATCGGGCAGCTCTCGCTCCTCGACCCCGTCGCCCGGGGCGCGACAGCGAACCTCACCCCCGCCCAGCAGCGGCGCATCGCCCTGCTCGGTGGCGCCGTCGTCCGGCAGACGGGCGTGGACGCCCAGGTCGCCGTGGTGGTCGAGCGGCAGGCCGATCCGTACCGTGAACAGCCGCTCGCCGCACGGATTGTGCGGACAGCGAACGCGTACGAGGAGATGGCCAGGGAAGAGGGCCCGCAGGGACCGCTCGCGGCCCTGGAACGACTGCGGCTCGGGACCGGTCGCGACTACCAGCCCGAGGTCGTGGAGGCACTGGCCAGAGTGGTCGTGGAGCGCGGTCTGAGCCTAGGGTCGGCTGGGTAACCCATGGGTAATGAGCGGGCGTCCGACCGTACGTGGTTGGATGCGAAGAAGCCCACAAAAGGGGAGTGTCCCGGGGGCACGGGCCTCAAGTATCGGCAGGCGGGAATCGTGAGGATCTTCGGCAAGGGACGGCACCGGCCCTCCGCCTCGTGGCGGCAGGCCACAGATCGTGCGTTCACGCTGATCGGGGACGGGCGCTACGAGGACGCGGGGGCGCTGCTGACACGCGCCGCGGACCTGGAGCCGTGGCTGTCGGAGTCCTGGTTCAACCTCGCGCTGCTGCACAAGTTCCGGCACGACTGGGAGCAGGCGCGCACCGCGGGCCTGCGCGCCGTCGCGCTGCTCGAACGGGAGACGGGCGCCCCTGACTGGTGGAACGTGGGGATCGCCGCCACGGCGCTCCAGGACTGGCCGCTGGCCCGGCGGGCCTGGCAGGCGTACGGGCTGAAGGTGCCCGGTGGCGCCACCGCCGCGGGCGAGCCGACCGGGATGGAGCTGGGCAGCGCCGCGGTGCGGCTCTCCCCGGAGGGCGAGGCCGAGGTGGTGTGGGGGCGCAGGCTCGA
Organism: Streptomyces sp. NPDC102406; assembly: GCF_044765725.1. Taxonomy (NCBI): domain Bacteria; kingdom Bacillati; phylum Actinomycetota; class Actinomycetes; order Kitasatosporales; family Streptomycetaceae; genus Streptomyces; species Streptomyces sp. NPDC102406. Next base: position 427,591 of record NZ_JBIWKP010000005.1, read on the forward strand.
CCCCGCGCGCATCGAGGTGCTCTCCATTCCGCTGCCGTCCTCCGGGCGGCGCTGGGGCGAGGTCGTGCTGCACGACGGGGTGCCCCACGGGGAGCGGACCATCGCCGCGGGGCACTCGTACCCGGTCTTCGACGAGATCGAGCTGTGGGCGCCCTCGCCGGTGCCGACCTGGGTGGTGCTCCTGGAGGCGGCCACCGAGTCCGACCGGGACGCGCTGGAGCGGCTCGCGGCCGATGCCGGGTTCGCCGCCGAGGACTGGTCGTCGTCGGTGCGGCTGCTGTGCCGCATGTGCTCGGAGTCGCGGATGCCGTCCGACGAGGGCGACGGCGAGCACCTCGACCCGCACGACCACAGCGAGCCGGGGCACCCCGGGCCGCTGGGCCACCGGACGGACGGGCAGCTCTGGGTGCCGGAGCGCGAGTGCGGGGTGGCGGCGCCGGCCTCGTTGGTCCGGGGGTTGCTGGACGGCTGGGTCGCCGACAGCCCGGATTCGCGGGACTGGCGGGATCTCGAAGAGGTGTGCTGAGACGCCGCGCCCAGGGCGGCACGCCCGTCGCCGTACCCTGTAGGGGTTCTCCGTACATCCCAGGAAGGCTTACCTCGGTCATGGCCCAGCAGGACACCGATCAGCAGCGCGCGGGCGTGCTCCCCGTGGACGACGAGGGCTTCGTCATCGACACCGAGGACTGCGAGGCGCGCGAGGCGGCGTACCGGGAGCGCGGGACGTCGCGGCCGATCACCGTCGTCGGGAACCCCGTCCTGCACAAGGAGTGCAAGGACGTCACCGAGTTCGACGACGAGCTGGCCGCGCTGGTCGACGACATGTTCGCCAGCCAGCGCACCGCCGAGGGCGTCGGCCTCGCGGCCAACCAGATCGGCGTCGACCGCAAGGTCTTCGTCTACGACTGCCCGGACGACGAGGGCGTGCGCCACACCGGCGTCGTCGTCAACCCCGTCCTGCGCGAGCTGCCCGCCGACCAGCGCCGCCTCGACGACTCCAACGAGGGCTGCCTGTCCGTGCCGACCGCGTACGCCGAACTGGCCCGCCCCGACTACGCGGTGGTCACCGGGCAGGACGAGAAGGGCAACCCGATCACGGTGCGCGGCACCGGGTACTTCGCGCGCTGCCTCCAGCACGAGACGGACCACCTCTACGGGTACCTGTACATCGACCGGCTCTCGAAGCGGGAGCGGAAGAACGCCCTGAAGCAGATGGAGGAGGGGACCCCGCGCTACCCCGTGGTCCCCAACGACTGAGTGTCAAGAGGCAGTTGAGCGCCGAGCGGCGCCCGGTACGGATGATTCCGAACCGGGCGCCGCTCTCGTCTGCACCAGTGCCCGAGCCGGTGCCCCGCACGCGTACGCCCAGTTGTGCGAACAGGACCGGCCGTACGTGACCCATATTCAGTCATGTAAGGGGACGATTCCGGCGAGTGGGGGTAGTGAGGGGAGCAAATCCGTTCCCAGAACGGTCAGTTGTAGTGCTGAATAGAAAGCGCGGGGATACGCAACGGCGCGCGCCCGGCACTGCGGGAGGGCGTACGCCATCAGGGCGGCAGAGAGGGGTTAGTTCGTGCCTGCTTATTCAAGGACAGCGGTCCCACCGGCGCTGGCGCTACCGGTGATCGAGGACGCGTTTCCTCGCAAGCTGCACCCCTATTGGCCGAAGCTCCAGGAGAAGACGCGGTCCTGGCTGCTCGAAAAGCGACTGATGCCCGCCGAGAAGGTGGATAAATATGCCGATGGTCTGTGCTACACGGACTTGATGGCGGGGTATTACCTCGGTGCGCCCGACGACGTACTGGCCGCCATATGCGACTACAGCGCGTGGTTCTTCGTCTGGGACGACCGCCACGACCGCGACGTGATCCACGCGAGGGCCGCGAACTGGCGGCGGCTCGCCGTCCAGCTCCACGCGGCCACCGAGGCCCCGGAGCTCCACCGCAACCACCAGGACCCCGTGGTCGCGGGCTTCGCCGAGAGCGTCGGCCGGCTCTACGGCTCCCTGAGCCGGACGTGGAACGCCCGGTTCGCCCGCCACTTCCACGTGGTGATCGACGCGTACGACCAGGAGTTCGGCAACCGCATGACGGGAACGGTCCCGACCGTCGACGAGTACATAGCCCTGCGCAGGAATACGTTCGCGCACTGGATTTGGCTCGACCTGCTGGAGCCGACCGCGCAGTACGAACTCCCCGCATGGGTCAGGAAGAACGAGGCGTACCACCGCGCGGCACTCGCCTGCCAGGATTTCGCCGCCTGGTACAACGACTTGTGCTCATTGCCCAAGGAACTCGCGGGCGACGAATTGCACAACCTCGGTATAAGCCTCATCAAACACGATGGGCTTTCCCTCGGAGAAGCAATAGCTGAAGTCCGCCGAAGGGTCGAGGGAACCATCGAGGATTTCCTCGCCGCGGAGGCGGAGGTCGAACAGCTCGCGGTCGCGACGGAGAACATCGGACCGCACGGAGAAGAACTCGCGAAAGCCATCAGGTCGTGCGTGGGAAATATGCGGAACTGGTTCAGCTCCGTGTACTGGTTCCACCACGAATCAGGGCGCTACGCGGTCGACAGTTGGGACGACCGGGCGACCCCGCCGTACATCACCGACGACGAGACGACCGAACAGACCGACCAGGTGGGTGAGTGCGCATGACCGTCGGATCCGCCCCGCCGACCCCGGCCGCGCCCGGCACGGACCCGGCCCGGCCACCGCTCGCCCCCGGCGGCGCGCCCCTGCTCGGCCACGCCTGGAACCTGCTGCGCGACCCGCTCGGCTTTCTGACGCGGCTGCGCGACGGCGGCGACGTGGTCCGGCTGAGGCTGGGCCCGAGAACCGCCTATGCGGTGTGCGACCCGGAGCTGGTGGCGACCCTGCTCAAGAGCCCGGACTTCCTGGTCGGAGGGCCACTCTGGGAGACGATGGGCGTCCTGCTCGGCAAGGGCGTGGCGACCAGCAACGGGCCCCTGCACCGGCGGCAGCGCCGGGCGATCCAGCCCGCGTTCCGGATGGACAGGATCCACGCGTACGCGACCGTGATGGAGGAGGAAGCGCGGGCGATGGCCGCGCGGTGGACCGACGGGCAGACCGTCGACATCGCGGCCGAGGTGTTCCGCACGGCGACCCGGGTCGTGGCCCGTTCCGTGCTGCACATCGAGTCCGTCGACGAGCGGGCCGACCGGCTGAGCGCGGCGCTGCACACCGTGTTCGAGGGCCTGTACCGCAGGATGATCCTTTCCTTCGGGCCGCTGTACCGGCTGCCCACACCGGCCAATAGGCGATTCGAGAACGCACTGGCCGATTTGCATCGCCTGGTCGACGAGATCATCGCCGAGCGAAGGGCGTCGGGAAGCAATCCGGGGGACCTTCTCGGGGCATTGCTCGACGACCGCGACGAGAATGGTGAAACCGTCAACGAGCAGGAGGTGCACGACCAGGTCGTCTCCCTCGTCGTGGCCGGTGCCGAAAATGTCGCGAAGACCCTGACGTGGGTGTTCCAGCTTCTGGCCGAACACCCCGAGCAGGAAAGGCGGCTGCACGCGGAGGTTGAATCCGTGACAGAGGGCGAGCCGGTGGCTTTCGGTCATCTCAAGGAGCTCGCATATATGCGGAATCTCCTCACCGAGTCGATGCGGATTAGGCCCGCTGTCTGGATATTGACGCGGCTGGCCGTCGTCGATACGACGCTCGGCGGGTATCGGATTCCGGCCGGATCCGACATCGTCTACAGTCCGCTGGCGATGCAGCGCGACCCCCGCGCGTTCACCGACCACCTGACCTTCGACCCCGACCGCTGGCTGCCCGAGCGCGCCGCGGACGTCACGCCCGCGGCGCACGCGCCGTTCAGCGTCGGCAACCGCAAGTGCCCCGGCGACCACTTCAGCATGGCCGAACTGGCACTGATCCTGGGCACGGTGGTCGCGCGGTGGCGGCTCGTCCCGACCCCGGAGACGGACGGCTCCCCCCGTATCGGCATCACGCTCCAGCCGAGGAGGGCCCTGCTGCGGGTGGAGGCGCGGCAGGGCTCCTAGCTCGCCAGCCGTACCCGGAAGGTTCTGCGGAAGGCGTTGGGCGTCGTGCCCAGCGCCTTCATGAACTGATGGCGCATCGCCGCCGCGTTCCCGAACCCGGCGCGGTAGGCGATGGCGTCCACCGTCTCGTCCGTGCGCTCCAGCAACTCCTGCGCGAACAGCACCCGCTGGCGCAGCAGCCAGCGGTACGGGGTCGTCCCCGTCTCCTGCTGGAAGCGGCGCGCGAAGGTCCGCGGTGACATGTGCGCCCGCGCCGCGAGCTCCTCCACGGTCACCGGCGCGTCGAGGTTCCGCTCCATCCAGGCCAGCACCTCGCCCACGGTGTCGCAGCGCGTGGCGGGCAACGGCCGCTCCACGTACTGGGCCTGGCCGCCGTCCCGGTGCGGCGGCACCACCATGCGGCGGGCGATCGCGTTGGCCACCGCCGAGCCGTGCTCGCTGCGCACGATGTGCAGGCACGCGTCGATGCCCGCGGCCGTCCCCGCGGAGGTGATGACCGGGCCCGCGTCGACGTACAGGACGTCGGGGTCGACGCGGGTGCGCGGGTACCGGACGGCGAGCTCGCGCGCGTACCGCCAGTGGACCGCGCAGCGGCGGTCGTCCAGGAGCCCGGCCTCCCCGAGCACGAACACCCCGGCGCACAGGCTGAGCACGCGCGCACCCCGGTCGACCGCCCGGCGCAGCGCGTCGAGCAGCTCCGGCGGGTAGCCGTCGAACCGGCGCCCCGCCGAGGGGATCGTGATGAGGTCGGCCTCCTCCAGGCGTTCGAGGCCGTGCGGGGTGGAGACCGTCATCCCCGGCACATGGGTGGTGAGCGAGGGCCCCTCGGTGGAAGCGACCGCGAAGTCGTACGCCGGGAGCCCGGCGTCGCTCCGGTCGAGGCCGAACACCTCGCACACGACGCCGAGTTCGAAGGGATGCACACCGTCGAGCAGCACTGCGGCCACGTTCTTCAGCATGGAGGACAGTCTGCCGCAGACCTGGCAGTAATTCGAGGGTCAGTGACAGAACTGCCACTGCCGCGGTGCGCTCGGCGGCGGCAGAGTAGAGGACATGAACACAGCGATGAACTACCTCACCGTCCTCTTCGTCTTCCTCCTCCTCGCCGCCCCCTCCCTGTACGGCGCCGCCCACGACCGCCGCATCGACCGGCAGATCCGGCAGGCGCGACGGGACGCCGAGCGCACCTCCCAGCGCCCCGAGTTCGCCAAGGTCGCCTAGAAGTCCTCGTCGAAGCCGACCGACCCCTCCACCGCCACCTGGTAGGCCGAGGGCCGGCGCTCGAAGAAGTTGGTCAGCTCCTGGACACCCTGGAGCTCCATGAAGGAGAACGGGTTCTGCGAGCCGTGGACCGGCGCGAACCCGAGCCGCACCAGGCGCTGGTCGGCGACGCACTCCAGGTACTGGCGCATCGAGTCCGTGTTCATCCCGGGCAACCCGTCCCCGCACAGATCGCGCGCGAACTGGAGCTCGGCCTCGACGGCCTCCCGCAGCATGTCGGTGACCTCACCGCGCAGCTCGTCGTCGAAGAGATCCGGTTCCTCCTTGCGCACCGTGTCGACCACGTCGAAGGCGAACGACATGTGCATGGTCTCGTCCCGGAAGACCCAGTTCGTCCCGGTGGCCAGCCCGTGCAGCAGTCCGCGCGAGCGGAACCAGTAGACGTACGCGAACGCACCGTAGAAGAACAGGCCCTCGATGCACGCCGCGAAGCAGATCAGGTTGAGCAGGAAACGGCGGCGGTCCGCCTTGGTCTCCAGCCGGTCGAGCCGGTCCACGGAGTCCATCCACTTGAAGCAGAACTCGGCCTTCTCGCGGATGGACGGGATGTTCTCGACCGCCGCGAACGCCGCCGCCCGGTCCTGCGGATCGGGAAGGTAGGTGTCGAGCAGCGTCAGGTAGAACTGGACGTGCACGGCCTCCTCGAAGAGCTGACGCGAGAGATACAGGCGCGCCTCCGGGGAGTTGATGTGCTTGTAGAGGGTGAGCACCAGGTTGTTCGCCACGATCGAGTCGCCCGTCGCGAAGAACGCGACGAGGCGGCCGATCAGGTGCTGCTCGCCCGGCGACAGCTTCGCGAGGTCGGCCACGTCCGAGTGGAGGTCGACCTCCTCGACGGTCCAGGTGTTCTTGATGGCGTCCCGGTAGCGCTCGTAGAAGTCCGGGTAGCGCATGGGGCGCAGGGTCAGTTCGAAGCCCGGGTCGAGCAGGTTCTTCGCGGTCTTCTTCGGTGCGGGGGTCATCACTGGCAGGCCTCGCAGGACTCGGGGTTCTCAAGGGAGCAGGCGACGGCGTCGGGCTCGGCCGCCTGGAGCGGCACGCGGGCCGCCGCGCGGGCGATGCGCGTCGCGGGGCGCGAGCGCAGGTAGTACGTCGTCTTCAGCCCGGATCGCCAGGCGTAGGCGTACATCGAGGAGAGCTTGCCGATGGTCGGCGTCTCCAGGAAGAGGTTGAGGGACTGGGCCTGGTCGAGGAAGGGGGTGCGGGCCGCCGCCATGTCGATGAGGCCGCGCTGCGGCAGCTCCCACGCCGTGCGGTACAGGGCGCGCACGTCGTCGGGGACCCAGGTGAAGCCCTGGATCGAGCCGCCCGATTCGCGCAGCGCCTCCCGGGTCTGCGCGTCCCACACGCCGAGCCGCTTCAACTCCTCGACCAGGTAGGAGTTGACCTGGAGGAACTCGCCGGACAGCGTCTCGCGCTTGAAGAGGTTGGAGACCTGCGGCTCGATGCACTCGTAGACGCCCGCGATGGAGGCGATCGTCGCGGTCGGGGCGATGGCGAGCAGCAGGGAGTTGCGCATGCCGACGGCGGCGATCCGCTTCCGCAGTGCGGCCCACCGCCGCGGCCAGGTCAGCTCGACGTCGTAGTGGTCGGGGTGCAGCACGCCGCGGGCGGTGCGGGTCTCGTCCCAGGCGGGCAGCGGGCCGTCGCGTTCGGCGAGGTCGGCGGAGGTCTCGTACGCGGCGAGCATGATGCGTTCCGAGATCCGGGTCGACAGCGCGCGGGCCTCGGCCGAGTCGAAGGGCAGGCGCAGCTTGAAGAAGACGTCCTGGAGGCCCATCGCGCCGAGTCCGACGGGGCGCCAGCGGGCGTTGGAGCGGCCCGCCTGCTCGGTGGGGTAGAAGTTGATGTCGACGACGCGGTCCAGGAACGTGACGGCGGTGCGGACGGCCGCGTCGAGCCGTTCCCAGTCGATGTCACCGTCGTGGACGAAGGCGCCGAGGTTGACCGAGCCGAGGTTGCAGACGGCCGTCTCCCCGTCGTCCGTGACCTCCAGGATCTCGGTGCACAGGTTCGAGGAGTGGACGGTGCGGCCGGGTTCCGCGGTCTGGTTGGCGGTGCGGTTGGCGGCGTCCTTGAAGGTCATCCAGCCGTTGCCGGTCTGCGCGAGGGTGCGCATCATGCGGCCGTACAGGTCCCGTGCGGGGATGGTCTTCCGTGCCTTGCCCTCGGCTTCGGCGCGGCGGTACGCGGCGTCGAACCCGGTGCCCCACAGGTCGACGAACTCGGGCACGTCGGCGGGGGAGAACAGTGACCAGTCGGCGCCGTCGGCGACCCGGCGCATGAACTCGTCGGGGACCCAGTGCGCGAGGTTCAGGTTGTGGGTGCGGCGGGCGTCCTCACCGGTGTTGTCGCGCAGCTCCAGGAACTCCTCGATGTCGGCGTGCCAGGTCTCCAGGTAGACGGCGGCGGCGCCCTTGCGGCGCCCGCCCTGGTTCACGGCGGCGACCGACGCGTCGAGGGTCTTCAGGAACGGCACGATGCCGTTGGAGTGCCCGTTGGTGCCGCGGATCAGCGAGCCCCGGGCGCGGATGCGGGAGTACGAGAGGCCGATGCCGCCGGCGTGCTTGGAGAGGCGGGCCACCTGCTGGTAGCGGTCGTAGATCGAGTCCAGCTCGTCGAGCGGGGAGTCGAGGAGGTAGCAGCTCGACATCTGGGGGTGCCGGGTGCCGGAGTTGAACAGCGTGGGGGAGGACGGCAGGTAGTCGAGGCGGCTCATCAGGCCGTAGAGCGCGGCGACCTCGTCGACGGCGCGGCTGCTGTCGTCCTCGGCCAGGCCCGCCGCCACCCGCAGCATGAAGTACTGCGGGGTCTCGATGACCCGGCGGGTGATCGGGTGGCGCAGCAGGTAGCGGCTGTGCAGGGTGCGCAGGCCGAAGTAGCCGAAGCGGTCGTCGGCCCGGGGGTCGATCAGCGCGTCGAGGCGCGTGGCGTGGAGGCGGACGAACGCTGCGGTGCGGTCGGCGATCAGGCCCTCCCGGTGGCCGGTCGCGACGGATTCGGTGAAGGAGGTGACGCCCTGGGAGGCGGCCTCGGCGGCGACGGAGAGTGTGAGGAGGCGGGCGGCGAGCCGGGAGTAGACGGGGTCCTCGGAGATCAGCCCGGCGGCGGCCTCGGTGGCGAGTTCGCGCAGTTCGCTCTCGTCGGCTCCGGCGCTGCGCCCCCGCAGGGCGGCACCGGCGACCCGGCCGGGGTCGGCGCCGGGCAGGTCGGAGGTCAGCTCGGTCAGGGTGCGCAGCAGCGCGGTGCCCGGGGCGTCGTCGGGTGCGGCTGAGACCGGTTCGGCGGGCGGCGCGATGGTCACGTTAAGGGCTCTCCCTCGCTCGGCTCGGGGCCTGCGGGGAGGAGTGGCTCGGGCGTGCACGGGGGCGCCGTCGTCACCGGCCCATTCCGCGAGGCCCGGACGTCATCGACACCCGGACCGGACGGCCCGGGTGTGCTGTCGGCAGGTCGTCGGACTCACGCGGGCGCCTTTGTGTGCGCATACGTTCACCGTTGCGGGACAGTTCCGGATTTGCACCGGATTCCCCTGCGGCTACAGCGAGAGCGAGCATACATGTTGTGCCGGGTGTCCGGCGCGTGCCCATATGTTGTGTCGTCCTGGTGTGCGAGGGAGGAGCCCGACACAAAGAGACGGGCCCCTCCACAAGGGAGAGGCCCGTCCTACGAGGGGTGGTGATCAGTGTCCGGCGCCCACTCCGACGACGGGCAGGTCCTGCTGGACGCCCTTGTCACCGGCGTCGGCGGTGTAGTCCTCGGGCGAGGTCTCGTCGACACCGGCCGGGGCCTTCACGGCCTTCAGGACGAAGGTCAGGACGACCGTCACGATCACGTTCATGACGAACGCGGTCAGACCGATGTAGCCGATCTCCCCGATGCCGGGGATCTCGTCGGAGGAGCCGCCGAAGTGTGCTTGCGTCGGCGAGGCCACCCCGTACGCGGCGAGCGTGCCGTACACCATGCCGACCGCCCAGCCGGCGAGCAGCGCCCACCGGTGGAACCAGCGGGTGAACAGGCCGCCGACCAGCGCGGGCATCGTCTGGAGGATCCAGATGCCGCCCAGGAGCTGGAAGTTGATGGCGACGGTCTTGTCCATGGTGAGGACGAAGGCGAGCGCGCCGACCTTCACGAGCAGCGACACGAGCTTGGAGACCTTGGTCTCCTGTGCGGGCGTCGCGTCGGGCTTGATGAAGTCCTTGTAGATGTTGCGCGTGAAGAGGTTCGCCGCGGCGATGGACATGATCGCCGCCGGGACGAGCGCGCCGATGCCGATGGCGGCGAAGGCGACCCCCGTGAACCAGTCGGGGAACATGTCCTCGAAGAGCTGCGGGATCGCCAACTGCCCGTTCTGCACCTTGATCCCGGCCGCGATCGCCATGAAGCCGAGCAGTGCGAGCAGGCCCAGCATGAGCGAGTACAGGGGCAGGATCGTGGTGTTGCGGCGGATCACGTTGCGGCTCTTGGACGACAGGGTCGCCGTGATCGAGTGCGGGTACATGAACAGCGCGAGGGCTGAGCCGAGCGCGAGCGTCGCGTACGTCCAGTGGCCCGCGTCGCCGGGCGCGAGCGCCCCGACGGGTTTGCCGGTCGCCGGGTTGAGCTGCTCGAACTTCTTGCCCGCGGCGGCGAAGATGTCGTCGAAGCCGCCCAGTTTGATCGGGATGTAGATGATCGCGACCGCGATGACGAGGTAGATCAGACCGTCCTTGACGAACGCGATCAGCGCGGGGGCCCGCAGGCCCGAGGAGTACGTGTACGCGGCGAGCACGCCGAAGGCGATCAGCAGCGGCAGGTCCTTGACGAACCAGTTCGTGTTCTCGCCGCCCCCGACGCCCATGACGTCGAGCACGGCCTGGATGCCGACCAGTTGGAGCGCGATGTACGGCATCGTGGCGAGGATGCCGGTGATCGCGACGGCCAGCGAGAGGCCCTTGGAGCCGAAGCGCCCGCGCACGAAGTCGGACGTGGTCACGTACCCGTGCTTGTGCGAGACCGACCACAGGCGCGGCAGGAACGTGAAGATCAGCGGGTAGACGAGGATCGTGTAGGGCACGGCGAAGAAGCCGGACGCGCCCGCCGCGTAGATCGCCGCGGGGACGGCCACGAAGGTGTACGCCGTGTAGAGGTCGCCGCCGAGCAGGAACCAGGTGATCCAGGTGCCGAACGAGCGTCCGCCGAGGCCCCATTCGTCGAGCGAGTCGCTCTCCGAGCGCCGCCAGCGCGCGGCGAGGAAGCCCATGACCGTGACGGCCAGGAAGAAGATGATGAAGACGGTGAGCGCGACACCGTTGACGCCGCCGTTCATCCCTGGCTCCTCGGGGCCTTGCGGGCGCGCTGGTCACGCTGCCACAGCTTGTACGCGATCATCGTGAGGCCCGTCGAGATGAGCACCCAGAGCATCTGGTACCAGTAGAAGAACGGGATGCCGATGAAGGTCGGGTCGATCTTGGAATACGAGCTGACCCAGAGCATCGCCACGAACGGTGCGACGAGGCACAGCCCGATGACGACGCGGACCGGTGTCACCACCGGTCTCCCCACTTGTGGCGCAACTTCCGGCGCATCGGACATTTCGCGGCTCCGTCCCCTCGCTGATCCCACTTATCTCACGTTTAACGTGCGGGAAATCTAAGCGAGAGTCTTGATCTATGGAACCCCTGTCCGGATAACGGACGTACTGCTTCCGGTCGTCAGCAGCAGCGGAAGCCCTGGCGCGGATCCTCTTCCTGACGGTCCGTCCGCATGCGCTCGAACTCGCGCCGCGAGGGCACGGAGGCCCCCGGGTGCACGGCCCGCTGGTGTGCCACGTAGCGCTCGTACGCCGATTCGTCCGTCAACTCACGTACGTACCAGCGCACATGCTCAACCGCCCGCAGAAGTACCGACGCCAGCATCGCGCGCCTCCTTTCGCCGTTCCGCCTTCTCCTCCCGACTGGGGACGAGCCCGGCCGGGGCGACCAGCGTCGACTCGACATAGGGGGCCTCGCTCAGCCGGGTCGACCGGGGGTCGCGTACGTGCTTGAGGCAGATCCGCGCCGCGTCCGCGATCACCACGACGATGAGCAGGGCGAGCGCGGCCGACAGGACGCCGTCGACCGTGGAGTTGGTCACGACGGTGTGCATGTCGTCCATGGTCTTGGCGGGCGGCAGCACCTTGCCCGCGTCGATGGCGTCCTGGTAGTTCGAGCGCTGCTGGAAGAAGCCGACGCGCGGGTCGCTGGAGAACACCTTCTGCCAGCTCGCGGTCAGCGTCACGACGGCGTCCCAGACGAGCGGGACCCCCGTCACCCAGGCCCACTTGAGGCGGCCGGACTTCACGAGCAGCGTCGTGCACACGGCCAGCGCCACCGCCGCGAGCAACTGGTTGGAGATGCCGAAGATCGGGAAGAGCTGGTTGATCCCGCCGAGCGGTTCGTGCACGCCGACCCAGAGGAAGTAGCCCCACAGGGCGACCACGACGGCGCTGCTGATCAGCAGACCGGGCTTCCAGCTCACGTTCCTGAACGGCTTGTGCAGGTTGCCCAGCATGTCCTGGAGCATGAAGCGGCCCACCCGCGTCCCGGCGTCCAGCGCGGTCAGGATGAACAGCGCCTCGAACATGATCGCGAAGTGGTACCAGAAGGCCCGCAGTCCGCCCCCGGTGACCTGCGAGAAGATCTCGGAGACACCGACGGCCAGGGTCGGCGCGCCGCCCGTACGGGACAGCAGGCTCGACTCCTCCACCTGCCGGGCCGCGCGCGCCAGATCGTCCGGCGAGATCGAGTAGCCGAGCTGCGCGACGGCCTGGGAGGCGGACTGCACGGAGTCGCCGATGACGCCGGCGGGCGCGTTCATGGCGAAGTACAGGCCCGGGTCGATGATCGAGGCGGCGACCAGGGCCATCACGGCGACGGACGACTCCATCAGCATGGAGCCGTAGCCGATCATCCGGACCTGGGTCTCCTTCTGGATCATCTTCGGCGTCGTGCCGGAGGAGATCAGGGCGTGGAAACCGGAGAGCGCGCCGCACGCGATGGTGATGAAGACGAACGGGAACAGGGACCCGGCGAACACCGGCCCGTCCCCGTGCGAGGCGAAGTCGGTGACGGCGTCCATCTTCAGCGTCGGCAGCGTGACGATCACGCCGATGGCCAGCAGCGCGATCGTGCCCAGCTTCATGAAGGTGGAGAGGTAGTCGCGCGGCGCGAGCAGCATCCACACCGGCAGCACCGAGGCGACGAACCCGTACGCCACCATCCAGATGACGAGCGTGGAGGGGGCGAGGGTGAAGGTGTCGGCCAGCGACGACTCGGCGACCCAGCGCCCCGCGACGAGTGCGAGCAGCAGCAGCGCGACGCCGATAAGGGAGACCTCGGAGACCCGGCCCGGCCGTAGGACACGCAGGTAGAAGCCCATGAACAGGGCGATCGGGATCGTCATCGCGATGGAGAAGGTGCCCCAGGGAGAGGCCGCGAGGGCGTTGACGATCACCAGCGCGAGCACCCCGAGCAGGATGATCATGATGGCGAAGGCGGCGAGCAGCGCGGCGGCCCCGCCGAACGGGCCGATCTCCTCGCGCGCCATCTGCCCGAGCGACCTGCCGTCCCGCCGGGTCGAGAAGAACAGCACGACCATGTCCTGCACGGCCCCCGCGAAGATCACCCCGACGATGATCCAGATGGTGCCGGGCAGGTATCCCATCTGGGCGGCGAGCACGGGTCCGACGAGCGGTCCCGCCCCGGCGATGGCGGCGAAGTGGTGGCCGAGCAGCACCCGCCGGTCGGTCGGGTGGAAGTCCATGCCGTTGTTCAGCCGCTCGGCGGGCGTGGCCCGGGTGCCGTCGACCTTGAGCACCTTGTGGGCGATGAACTTCGCGTAGAAGCGGTAGGCGACGGCGTACGACCCGAGGGCGGCGGCCACCATCCAGGCGGCGGAGACCTCCTCGCCGCGGGCGAGGGCGAGGACGGACCAGCCGGCCGCGCCGACGAGCGCGACGAAGGTCCACAGGGCGATGGTGCGCGGAGAGCGGTGAGATGCGGTACGCACGAGTGCGTCCTCCCGTCCATGCGGCGACGGGAGGAACGTAGGGCAGAAAGGTGAGCGGCGCCACACCGCGTGCGGAGCCGGTCCCGTTCCCCAACAAATCCGGGGGCCGGGATCAGTCCATCGGCCGCTTCAGGCGCGCCACGAACTTGTACCGGTCGCCGCGGTAGACCGAGCGCACCCACTCCACCGGCCGGTCCGAACCGTCGATCGAGTGGCGCGAGAGCATCAGCATCGGCAGGCCCACGTCGGTGCCGAGCAGACCGGCCTCCCGTGGTGTGGCGAGCGACGTCTCGATGGTCTCCTCGGCCTCGGCGAGGTGCACGTCGTAGACCTCGGCGAGCGCCGTGTAGAGCGAGGTGTACTTGACGAGCGAGCGGCGCAGCGCCGGGAAGCGTTTGGCCGAAAGGTGCGTGGTCTCGATGGCCATGGGTTCGCCGCTGGCCAGGCGGAGCCGCTCGATGCGCAGCACGCGCCCGCCGGCGGAGATGTCGAGGAGCCCGGCGAGGGTGTCGTCCGCCGTGACGTACCCGATGTCGAGGAGCTGCGAGGTCGGCTCCAGGCCCTGCGCCCGCATGTCCTCGGTGTACGAGGTGAGTTGCAGGGCCTGCGACACCTTGGGCTTGGCGACGAAGGTGCCCTTGCCCTGGATGCGCTCCAGGCGGCCCTCGACGACCAGCTCCTGCAACGCCTGGCGGACGGTGGTGCGCGAGGTGTCGAACTCGGCGGCGAGCGTGCGCTCCGGCGGCACCGGCGTGCCCGGCGGCAGGGTCTCCGTCATGTCGAGCAGATGCTTCTTGAGGCGGTAGTACTTGGGCACGCGTGCGGTACGGACGGGCGCCCCGCTCTCGTTCTCCGCACTGCTCACGTCGGTGCTCATGCTCCGCCTTCCCGGCTCCGGTGCCGATGCGACCGACGTACCCATCGGCCACGGCTCACATCGTGGCACGGCTCGCTGCCGGGGACTCCCCGCACGCTCCGTGATCCCTCCTTATACCGTCCGGTGCCCGTCTGGTCTAGTCCACACACCAAGTGGGGGAAGCGGTTCCGCGACCCCTCAACGCCCTTGTGCCGACGGGTGGGTGTCGTTCCGATAACGGACGCACGGCCCTTTCTCGGCCACTCTTGACACCTCTATTGGTCTGGGCCAAGCTCCCGGTACTGGTCTACACCATTCACGACCAGGTCCCAGCCCCACAGGTCGTACTCGTCTCAAGTCACCGCGGTGGGCAGGGGGGTTGCTGGCATCCCTGAGGAGGGTGGCGTGAAGCGCAAGCTGATAGCGGCGATCGGTGTCGCGGGCATGATGGTCTCGGTCGCGGCATGTGGCGGCAGTGACGACGACAGCGGCAGCAAGGCGGGGGCCGACGGGTCGTACAAGGGGCAGACGCTGACCGTCTGGACCATGTCCGGGTCGAATCCCCCGGAGTGGACCAAGCAGGTCAAGGCCGAGTTCGAGAAGAAGACCAAGGCCAAGCTGAACATCCAGGTCCAGGAGTGGAACGGCATCCAGCAGAAGGTCACCACGGCCCTCTCGGAGTCGAACCCGCCCGACGTGCTGGAGATCGGCAACACCCAGACCCCCGCGTACGCCAAGACCGGCGGTCTGGCCGACCTGAGCGATCTCAAGAGCGAGATCGGCAAGGACTGGGCCGACTCGGTCAACAAGCCGTCGGTGTACGAGGGCAAGCAGTACGCGCTGCCCTGGTACTTCGGTAACCGCACGGTCATGTACAACAAGAAGATCTGGAAGCAGGCCGGCATCACGGACACGCCGAAGACGCGTGCCGAGCTGTTCGCCGACCTCAAGAAGATCGGTACGAAGACGAAGGCCGAGCCGCTCTACCTGCCCGGCCAGAACTGGTACTTCTTCGACGGCCTGCTCGTCGGCCAGGGCGTCGAGCCCGTGAAGAAGGACGGCGACAAGTGGGTCTCCAACCTCTCCGACCCCAAGGTCGGCAAGGCGATGGACATCTACAAGCAGTACCAGGCCTTCTCCAAGGCGCCCAAGGACAAGGACGAGGCCACCCCGCAGCAGGCCACCGTCTTCGGCAAGGGTGAGACCGGCGCGATCATCGCCATGGGCTACGAGGCCGGCACCGCGTTGCAGGCCAAGAAGCTCAAGGCCGAGGACATCGGCTTCTTCACCATCCCGGGCGAGACCGCGGACAAGCCCGAGGGCGTCTTCCTCGGCGGCTCCAACCTCGCGGTCGCCGCGGGCTCCAAGAAGCAGGAACTCGCCAAGGAGTTCCTGAAGGTCGCGCTCTCCGTCAAGAACGACGGCCAGCTCGTCAAGGAGGCCGGCTGGGTCCCGAAGTCCCCGGCCCTGGAGTCCTACGCCAAGGACCAGCCGGCCGCCATGGCCGGTGCCCCCGCCGCCGCCAAGTCCGGTGGCACCACGCCGCTGATCCCGGAGTGGGCGCCGGTGGAGAACCCGCCGAACCCGATCAAGACGTACATGACCTCGGTCCTGAACGGTAAGTCCGCGACCGAGGCGGCCAAGGCGGTCGAGGGCGAGCTCAACAAGCGCCTGAGCCAGCAGCAGTAGGCGCGCCCTGAGCCGGGGCGGCGGACCGGATCCTGCATCCCGGACCGCCGCCCCGGCCCCGCGCATCGTCCCAGTACGGCTTCGTACGGATTCGTACGGCTTTGGAAGAGATGGCGAGCATGGCAGTGCAGACCAATCCGGTGGACGCGACCGAAAAGGTCGAGGCCGCCGGACACGGCAGCGGTCGCACACCCGGACCCCGGGGGGACAAGCGGAAGGGCGCGGCGGCCGCCGCCCCATATCTGCTGCTGCTCCCGGCCCTCGTGGTGACGGCGATCTTCCTCGGCTGGCCCCTGGTGAAGGACGGCATGCTGTCGTTCCAGAACCTCAACATGGGCCAGCTCATCCAGCACGTCACCGAGTGGAACGGCTTCGACAACTACAAGGAAGTCCTCACCGGCGAGGACTTCTGGCGCGTCACGCTGCGCTCGATCATCTTCACGGCGGCCAACGTCGTCGCCATCATGGTGGCGGGCACGCTCATCGGACTGCTGCTCGCACGCCTCGGCAAGAAGATGCGGCTGCTGCTCATGCTGGGCCTCGTCCTGGCCTGGGCCATGCCGATCGTCGCGTCGTCGACCGTCTACCAGTGGCTGTTCGCGTCCCGCTTCGGCATCGTCAACTGGGTGCTCGACAAGCTCGGCTGGCACTCCATGGCCGACTACAACTGGACCGGCTCGCAACTCTCCACGTTCTTCGTGATCGGCCTGCTGATCGTCTGGGGCTCGATCCCGTTCGTCGCGATCAACCTCTACGCCGCCACGACCACCATCCCGCGCGAGCTGTACGAGGCCGCCTCCCTCGACGGCGCCGGCGTGTGGAAGCAGTTCACCTCGGTGACCTTCCCCTTCCTGCGCCCCTTCCTCTACGCCACGACGTTCCTCGAAGTCATCTGGGTCTTCAAGGCGTTCACGCAGGGCTTCACGATCAGTGAGGGCGGCCCCGACCGGCTCACCGAGACCCTGCCGATCTACGCGTTCGTCGAGGGCGTCGGCAACCAGCACTACGGCATGGGCGCCGCCATCGCGCTGCTCACCATCGTCGTCATGCTGATCCTCACCGCGTACTACCTCCGCATCGTTCTCAAGCAAGAGGAGGACGAGCTGTGAAGCGCTCACTGCTCGGCCGCATCTGGCCCAACGCCACGGCGATCGCGCTGTTCGTGATGATGGTCTTCCCGGTGTACTGGATGTTCACGACGGCCTTCAAGCCGACCGCGGACATCATCACCGAGGACCCGGTCTGGTTCCCGACCGATGTCACCTTCGAGCACTTCAGCACGGCGATCGACGCGCCCAACTTCTGGCAACTGGTGGTCAACTCGGTCACCGTCACGGTCTGCGCGGTGCTGCTCTCGCTCGTCATCGCCCTGTTCGCGTCGTTCGCCCTCGCGCGCATGCGGTTCAAGGGGCGCAAGGGCATGATCCTGGTCTTCATGGTCGCGCAGATGGCGCCCTGGGAGGTCATGGTCATCGCGATCTACATGCTCGTACGCGACGCCGACATGCTGAACAGCCTGCTCCCACTGACCCTCTTCTACATGGTCATGGTGCTGCCCTTCACCGTCCTGACACTGCGCGGCTATGTCGCCGCGGTGCCCAAGGAGCTGGAGGAGTCGGCGATGGTCGACGGGTGCAGCCGCCCGCAGGCCTTCGTCAAGGTGATCCTGCCGCTGCTCGCGCCGGGCCTGATGGCCACGTCACTGTTCGGCTTCATCACGGCATGGAACGAGTTCCCCCTGGTCCTGGTCCTGAACAAGGAGCCGGACGCGAAGACCCTGCCCCTGTGGCTGTCGCAGTTCCAGAGCCAGTTCGGCGACGACTGGGGTGCCACCATGGCCGCGGCCTCCCTCTTCGCGATCCCTATCCTCATCCTCTTCGTCTTCCTCCAGCGCAAGGCCGTCAGCGGCCTCACCTCCGGCGCCGTGAAGGGATAACACCACCCGATGACCACTGTCACTCGCGGCACGGACACCCTGACCCGCGACGCGCTCACCGTCCTGCAACCCGGCTTCCCCGGCACCACGGCCCCCGACTGGCTGCTGCGCCGGCTCAGCGAGGGCCTCGCGTCGGTCGGCCTCTTCGGCCGCAACATCCAGACGCCCGAACAACTGGCCGCCCTGACCGCCCAGTTGAAGGCGGAACGCGATGACGTCCTCGTCGCCATCGACGAGGAGAGCGGCGACGTCACCCGCCTCGAAGTCCGTACGGGCTCCTCGTTCCCCGGCAACCACGCGCTCGGCGCCGTCGACGACGTGGACCTCACCCGGGACGTCGCCCACGAACTCGGCCGCCGCCTCGCCGCCTGCGGCGTCAACCTCAACTGGGCGCCCTCCGCCGACGTCAACGCCAACCCCGACAACCCGGTCATCGGCGTCCGCTCCTTCGGCGCCGACACCGCGCTCGTCGCCCGGCACACCGCCGCGTACGTGGAAGGCATGCAGGCCGCGGGCGTCGCCGCCTGCACCAAGCACTTCCCCGGGCACGGCGACACCGGGGTCGACTCGCACCACGACATGCCGCTCATCGACGTCGACCTCGACGTGCTGCACGCCCGCGACCTCGCCCCGTTCCGCGCGGCCATCGCGGCCGGCAGCCGAGCCGTGATGAGCGCCCACATCCTCGTCCCGGCCCTCGACCCCGAGCGCCCGGCGACCCTGTCCCGCCGCATCCTCACGGGCCTGCTCCGCGAGGAACTCGGCTACGACGGCCTCATCGTCACCGACGGCATCGAGATGCGGGCCATCTCCTCCACCTACGGCATCGGGCGCGGCAGCGTGCTCGCCATCGCCGCCGGTGCCGACGCCATCTGCGTGGGCGGCGGCCTCTCCGACGAGGAGACGGTGACCGCCCTGCGGGACGCCCTCGTCACCGCCGTACGCTCCGGCGAACTCCCCGAAGAACGCCTCGCCGACGCCGCCGCCCGCGTCCGCGCCCTGGCGACGTGGACGGCGTCGGCGTTGACGGCGTCGGCGTCGGCGTCGGGACCGGCGCCGGAACGGTCGGGGGGCGCGTCGGGGAGTGGGTCACAAGGTACGGGTGGCTCGGAGATCGGGCTGGTCGCGGCCCGGCGCGCGGTCACGGTCACGCGCGGCGAGTACGCCCCACCCGTGACGGCCCCCGTACACGTCGCGGCCTTCTCCCCGGTCGCCAATATCGCGGTCGGCGACGAGACCCCCTGGGGCGTCGCCGCCGAACTCGAACGCCTGCTCCCCGGCACCACCACCGGCTCCTACGCCGGCCCGGACGCCGGCCAGGCCGCGCTGTCCGCCGCCGGTGAACGGCGAATCGTGGCCGTGGTCCGCGACGAACACCGCCACGCCTGGATGTCCGCCGCCCTCGACGCCCTGCTCGCCGCCCGCCCGGACACCATCGTCGTGGAGATGGGCATACCGGCGGCCCCGCCCCGGGGCGCCCTCCACATCGCGACCCACGGCGCGGCCCGGGTCTGCGGGGTCGCGGCCGCGGAGGTCATCACGGCTGGATGAGCGCGGGGGCGGGGCGGGGAGGGGACGCCTGGGGACCCCTGCCGCCCGCCTTACGGACAGTGCCGGTCATCTCCGAGCGGGGACGACCGGCACTTCCTTGCGTCGAAGCCACAATGGCTGAAACTCTTCGAACTGCCCGAACTAACCGAACTGCCCGAACTGCTTGAGCTACTGCTTCAGGCGGCCTGGACGCTAAACGCTAGGGACGGCCCTTACAGGCCCTGCCACATCTACAGGCCCTGCCACATCTACAGGCCCTGCCACTTCGGCTTGTTCGCGTACGTGTGCCGGAAGTAGTCCGCGAGCTTGAGCTTGGACGCGGCTGCCTCGTCCACGACGACCGTCGCGTGCGGGTGAAGCTGCAACGCCGACGCCGGCACCACCGAAGCCACCGGCCCCTCGACCGTCGCCGCCACCGCGTCCGCCTTGCCCTCACCGGTCGCCAGCAGCACCAGGTGGCGGGCTTCCAGGATCGTGCCGATGCCCTGGGTGATGACGTGCCGCGGCACCTGGCTCAGGTCGCCCTCGAAGAACCGGGCGTTGTCCGCGATGGTCTGCTCGGTCAGCGTCTTGATCCGGGTGCGCGACGCGATCGACGAGCACGGTTCGTTGAACCCGATGTGCCCGTCCGTACCGATCCCGAGCAACTGGAGATCGACACCGCCCGCCTCGGCCAACGCCTTGTCGTACGCCTCGCACGCTCCCTGTACGTCCGCGGCACTGCCGTCCGGCCCCATGAACGACGCCTCGTTCAGGCCGAGCGGCTGCACGACCTCGCGCAGCACTGTCGCCCGGTAGGACTCGGGGTGCCCCGTCGGGAGCCCCACGTACTCGTCGAGCTGAGCGATGCGGGCCTTCGACGCGTCGACTTCTCCGGCCCGCACCTTGGCCGTCAGCGCCTTGTAGATGGGCAGCGGGGTCGAGCCGGTGGCCACGCCGAGCAACGCCTCGGGCTTGCGTCGCAACAGCTCGGCCATGGCCTCGGCGATCAGCTCGCCACCTGCCTTGGCGTCCGGAACGATCACTACTTCCACGCTGGGCCTGCCGTTCTGGTGAGAGGAGTCAACTGGAGAGACTGACGGTATGTGGTATAGACCAATCTAGCAGAGCGGCCCCCTCTCGGTCAGGCCTTCTGCGTCACCCGCCCCGCTCTGTCCATGCTCAGCGCTGCGCGATCGGTTGGCATGTCGGGCGGGGGGGCCTGGGCGTCGTGCGGGGGCGTTGGTGGTTCGGGCCTGGAGGTCGTGGGGGATCGGGGGGTGGTTCGGGCCTGGAGGTCGTGCGGGACCGTGGGTGGTTCGGGCCTTGAGGCGTGCGCCCGGCGACGCTCGCAGCCCGACCCCGCGTCCGGGGCTCGCCCCTCAGACCCTCCATCCCCGGCCCTCCACCTCCAGCCCTCCACCCCCAGTCCTCCACCTCCAGCTCCCCACCCCCAGTCCTCCACCTCCAGCCCTCCACCCTCAGTCCTCCGCCCCCTGTGCGGTCAGAGCAGTGAACCCCCCGTCGCATCCACCCACTGCCCCGTCACCCAGCGGCCGTCCGGTGACGCCAGGAACGCCACCACGTCGGCTATGTCCTCCGGTGTCCCCACCTTGCCCAGGGCCGAGAGCGCCGCCGCCTCCGCCCACGCCTCGTCGCTGGCGCGCAGCCACTCCGCGTTGACGTCCGTGTCGACGATGCCGGGTGCCACCGTGTTCACCGTGATGCCCCGCGGTCCGAGGATCTTGGCCAGGTACTGCGTCAGCACATCGAGGGCGCCCTTGGTCATCGCGTACGGCATGAGCTGGGTGAGCATCGCGGTGTGGGAGGCGCCGGAGGAGATGTTGATGATCCGGCCGCCGTCCCGCAGTCTCGGGGCCGCGAGCTGGGCGAGGAAGAGCGGCGACTTGGCGTTGACCGCGAACAGCCGGTCGAACTCCGCTTCCTCGATGTCCTCGAAGGGGCTCGACGTACCGATCCCCGCGTTGTTCACCAGGATGTCCACACCGTCCGCCTGCGCGTCGAACTTCTCCCACAGCTCCCGCGCCGCACCCGGCGACCCGAGATCCGCCCCGATGGCGAACGCCGATCCGCCGGCCGCCTCGATCGCCGCCACCGTCTCCTTCGCCGCCTCCTGGTTCACCCCGTAATGCACCGCGATCCGCGCACCGTCCCTGCCGAGCCGCTCGGCGATGGCTCGTCCGATACCCCGGCTCGCGCCCGTGACCAGTGCCGTCCTGCCCGTGAGTACGCCCATGTCGACGCCCCTCCCCATATCTGTAGCGGTCGTTATGGAAAGACCGTAGCGCACCCGCCTCCCGGATATCTAGTGGTCGCTATAGAATTCACCCCATGGCGACCAAGCAGCGCGGACGACCTCGCTCCTTCGACCGGGAAACCGCCCTGGAAAAGGCCATGCGAGCCTTCTGGGAGCACGGCTACGAGGGGACGTCGGTCTCCGAGCTGACCCGCGAGATCGGCATCGGCGCCCCCAGCCTGTACGCCGCGTTCGGCGACAAGCGCTCGCTGTTCGAGGAGGTCGTCCGGGTCTACGGCGTCACGCACGGTGCGGGGCCCGCCCGCGCCCTGACCGAGGAGCCCACCGCCCGCGCGGCCGTCGAACGGATGCTGAGGGAGGCGGCCGACGAATTCACCGACCCGGCCCATCCGCACGGCTGCCTCGTGATCCACGCCGCGACGAACTGCACGACCCCCGAGGTCGAGCAGGCCCTGCGCGAGCAGCGCGGCGCGAGCCTCGCCGCGATCGAGGACAGGTTGCGGCAGGGCGTGGACGCGGGGGAGCTGCCCGAGCACACGGACATCGCCGCGCTCGCCCGTTTCGTGGGGGCCGTCTTCCAAGGCATGTCGCAACAGTCCCGGGACGGGGCGAGCAAGGCCGAGCTGGAGGGCATCGCCGACATCGCCATGGCGGCCTGGCCCGTGCGGGAAAGTCCCGGACGTAGCCTCGAACCTGGCTCGCATCCGGCCTAGGATCCGGTACGGGACTCGGAGGAATAGACGAGAACAAACCTTTGCCGACGCATAGACATGGGAGAATGGTCTAGTCCACAATGCGTGGTGAAGACCTCCGCCCTCCCCGCACAGGAGGACGGACAGAGGATCCGCGCTCTCTGCCCTGACTGCGGCGGTTCCTCGATCGGCAGCCGGGAACCGCACACCTGGCAGTCGGTGCACCTGAAGGGCTGCGGTGCCAGGGCGAGGGTTGAGGGTCCCGACCCCCGGCGCCGCGGTCCGTCGGTCTTTTCGGGCCCCCGCGACCGGCGGGTACGCTCGGCTCGTGCCCTCCATGAACGATCTCGTACGCCAGCACACCGCCCTCGGTGACTCCGACCTCGAGTGGCTCCACCTGCTGGTCTCGGAGTGGCAGTTGCTCTCCGACCTGTCCTTCGCCGACCTCGTCCTGTGGGTCCCCACGCGCGACGGCACCCGCTATGTCTCCGTGGCGCAGATGCGGCCGAACACCGGTCCGACGTCCTACCAGGACGACATGGTCGGGCACCTGGTGCCGCGCGGTCGTCGCCCCATGCTGGACGTCGCTCTCGACGAGGGCCGCATCGTGCGCGAGGGTGACCCCGAGTGGCGTGAGGAGGTCCCGGTACGGGTCGAGTCCATCCCCGTACGCAGGGAGGGCCGGGTCCTCGGTGTCATCGCGCGCAACACGAACCTGCTGACCGTCCGTACGCCGTCCCGACTGGAGCTGACCTATCTCCAGTCGGCCTCCGACCTGGCGCAGATGATCGCGGCCGGTTCGTTCCCGTTCCCCGGGCAGCAGGTCGACATGGACGCCTCCCCGCGCGTGGGCGACGGCCTGATCCGGCTCGACGCCGACGGGGTCGTCCAGTACGCGTCGCCCAACGCCCTGTCCGCCTACCACCGGTTGGGCTTCTCGGCGGATCTGGTCGGCCACCACCTGGGCAGGACCACGGCCGAACTCGCGCCCTCCCGCGGGCCGGTGGACGAGGCTCTGGCCAAGGTGGCCAGTGGTTGGGCGCCGCGGGAGTTCGAGATCGAGGGCGAGGAGGGGTCGATCCAGCTCCGCGCGATCCCGCTCAAGCCCAAGGGACCGCGCATCGGTTCACTGGTGCTCCTGCGTGACGTCACCGAACTGCGCCGCCGTGAACGCGAGTTGATCACCAAGGACGCGACCATCCGGGAGATCCATCACCGGGTGAAGAACAATTTGCAGACGGTGGCCGCACTGCTTCGCCTCCAGGCCCGGCGCATTGGGTCGGACAGGGGGCGTGAGGCGCTCGAAGAGGCGGTGCGGCGCGTCGGTTCCATCGCGATCGTGCACGAGACGCTCTCGCAGAACCTGGACGAGCGGGTGGAGTTCGACGAGATCGCCGACCGGGTGCTCGCCATGGTCGCCGAGATCTCGCCGGGCCAGGTGACGGGCCGGCGTACCGGCCGCTTCGGGATCCTCGACGCGGAGGTGGCGACCCCGCTGGCGATGGTCCTGACCGAAGTCCTTCAGAACGCGCTGGAGCACGGCTACCGACAGGGCGACACGGGCACCGTCGAGGTGTCCGCCGTGCGCGGCGGCACCAGCAAGGACGTCCGACTGCTGATCACCGTTCAGGACGATGGTGTCGGCCTGCCCGAGAACTTCGACCCCAAGCGGACCGGCAACCTGGGGCTACAGATCGTACGCACCCTGGTGGAGGGTGAATTGGGCGGAACGTTCGACATGGTGGCCGCACCCGAACGAGGCACCCAGGTGATCCTCGACATCCCGGTGCGCACACACAAGTAGTCCACACTCCGCGCACGTGGACGCGGGGGGGCCGGCACAGCAGTGAGCCCCGGACCGTTGAACGGTCCGGGGCTCACTGCTCGCGTTGCTCGGGTCATGTCCCGGGCTGAGCCTGGGGGAGCATCGGGGGTACTGCGCGCTGCGGCTCGGGGGCGGGGGGATGCGTACTCGCTGTACGCGCCGCCGGGCTCAGGCTCGTAAGGGGTGCGGGGATCAGGCGGAGGCCTGACGGGCCCGGTTGCGAGCGGCGCGGCGCTTCATCGCACGGCGCTCGTCCTCGCTGAGGCCACCCCAGACGCCGGAGTCCTGGCCGGACTCGAGCGCCCACTGCAGGCACTGCTCCATGACGGGGCAGCGGCGGCAGACGGCCTTGGCTTCCTCGATCTGCAGCAGCGCGGGACCGGTGTTGCCGATGGGGAAGAACAGCTCGGGGTCTTCCTCGCGACAAACGGCGTTGTGACGCCAGTCCATGGCTGCTACCTCTCCTTGGTATTACGTGCGGATTGCTTGTGAATGTGAACGCTTTCACGAATCCCTCAACAAGTGAAGGGACGAACGTCACATCTGCGACGGGTGTCCGTTGCTTTGAGGAGGGGATTCGGGCTCTCTGTGGGGCCGATGTTGCGGGCCGTCCCGAGCGCCATGTAGAGATTCGCAAACCTCGGCGGCGGATACAACCCCTTCCGGAAAGTTTTTTTTGATTCCTCGGTGTCGGCTAGGTCACAGCCGTACTTCCATGGGGTGGATCCTGGCCCAAACGTTCGAGATAAAGGACTTTGGGCCCTTCCACTCACACAATCACACGCAGTGCACGGCGTACGCCTGTGAACGTCACGCTCGTCCTTAGCCCCAGGTGGTCACCGTCCATCTGAAGGGGCAGGGGCACCTTCGAATGCAAGGTGAAGTCGGTGAGGTCATGGAGCGTAACCGCGTTCTTACCGTGCGGTCCGCGCTCGGGCGAGGAGGTGAGCAACTGCGTGCCGTAACGCGCCACCGCGGGAGTCGACAGTTTCTTGAGTCCGAGCACGTCAAGGCCGGTGTCGAAGGACGCCTGGGGCGTCGGATAGAGCGGACGGTTGCCCAGGAACGACCACGGGGACGTGTTGCTGACTATGGAGACGACCAGATCCGTGACGGGATCCTCGCCCGGCCGTTCGAGCGTGATGGTGCCGTGTCGGCGGTCGGGTTCACCGAGAAACTGACGCACGACCTGTCGCACGTACAGGGCATGTGTCGAACGCTTGCCCCGTTCCCGTTGCTGCTCGACGCGGCCGACCACCCCTGCGTCGAAGCCGACCCCCGCGCTGAACGTGAACCAGCGGGACGGGACCGCCTCGTCCTCCGTGCCGGGTGTGCCCTCCGCGAGGCCCAGGCCCACCGTGCGCTCGCGGCCCTCGCGCAGGGCGTCCAGGAGCTGCCCTGTGGCCTCCACGGGCTCGTTCGGCAGACCGAGGGCGCGGGCGAAGACGTTGGTGGAGCCGCCGGGGACGACAGCCAGGCCCGGCAGCCGGTCGAGATCGGGGCCGTGGTGCAGCAACCCGTTCACGACCTCGTTGACCGTCCCGTCGCCGCCGAGGGCGACGACCAGCTCGATGTCCTTGCTCTCGGCGGCCTGCCGGCCCAGGTCGCGCGCGTGGCCGCGGTACTCGGTCGTGACCGCCTCGAGCTTCATCTCGCTCGCCAGGGCATGGATCAGGACATCGCGCGTGCGCGCACTGGTGGTGGTTGCCGCCGGATTGACCACAAGAAGTGCACGCATGCGAAGCAGGGTACCTAGCGCCCTTGATCGGGCCCAGCCCGAGGTAGGGCTCGGGTAAGCCCGGACGGCCCCGGAGCCCGACCGGCGCGCCGCGGGACCGAGGCGACCGAGAGCTACCCTGCAAGGGTGACCTCAGAGCAGAACCCCGCCCCCGAGAACTCCGAAGAAGACGGCCCGCGCCCCGGCCGGCTGACCGCCGCGGCGGCCCTGGCCGGACTCGAAGGTGTCGCGCTCCTCGTGGGCGGCGTCTTCATGCTGGTCGCCGGGGTCACGGGCCACCCCGACAACCCGCAACAGGCCGTCACCGGCGGTGTGACCCTGATCGTGCTCGCGCTGCTGCCGCTGCTGGCCGCGCGCGGACTGCTGGCCCGCAAGGCCTGGAGCCGGGGCCCCGCGATCATCACCCAGATCATGGCGCTGCCGGTCGCCTACACGCTGCTCCAGGCCGACAGCATGGCCATCCCCGGCGGGATCGCCCTCGCCGCGGTCGCGATCGCCGCGCTGGTGCTGCTCGTCAATGCGGAGACCACGCGCGCGCTGGGCATCCGCACCCCGGGGAGCGCACGCCAGTCCGAGTAGACGAAGGAAGAAGCGACAGGAAGGCGCCCGGTGCGATGACCGCACCGGGCGCCTTTTTGTACTTACGTTCTCTGCGCTCACTCCTCGACCAGGAGCTTCTCCCGGAGCTGTGCCAGCGTGCGTGCGAGCAGGCGCGAGACGTGCATCTGCGAGATGCCCACCTCCTGGGCGATCTGCGACTGCGTCATGTTCCCGAAGAAACGCAGCAGCAGGATGCGCTTCTCGCGCGGCGGCAGGTCCTCCAGGAGCGGCTTCAGGGACTCCCGGTACTCGACGCCCTCCAGCGCCTCGTCCTCGGCGCCCAGCGTGTCGGCGACCGCCGGGGACTCGTCGTCCGTGTCCGGGACGTCCAGGGACAGCGTGGAGTACGCGTTGGCCGACTCCAGGCCCTCGAGGACCTCCTCCTCCGAGATCGCCAGCTTCTCGGCCAGCTCGTGGACCGTGGGGGAGCGGCCGTGGAGCTGGGACAGCTCGGCCGTCGCCGTCGTCAGCGACAGGCGCAGCTCCTGGAGGCGGCGCGGGACGCGCACGGCCCAGCCCTTGTCACGGAAATGCCGCTTGATCTCGCCGACGACCGTCGGGGTCGCGTACGTGGAGAACTCCACGCCGCGCTCCGGGTCGAAGCGGTCCACCGACTTGATCAGGCCGATCGTCGCGACCTGGGTGAGGTCGTCCAGCGGCTCTCCGCGGTTGCGGAAACGGCGCGCGAGGTGCTCGACCAGAGGCAGATGCATGCGCACGAGCTGATTGCGCATCTCCGCGTACTCCGGGCTGCCGCTCGGCAAGGTGCGCAGCTCGATGAACATCGCCCGTGCACCGCTGCGATCCCGCGGGTCGTGCCGGCCCTGCTGCTCACCGTGTCGCTCGTGGTCGCTCATCAATCCCGCCCGTCGCGCGTCCGATCCCCCGGCCCGCCCACGAAGCTCGGTCCCGGAAATCGGCGCTGCCTGCTGTGGCACGTCGGCCGCCGGGTCCTCCGGGTGCGGCCGGGCCTGCTGCTCGGGGATGCCCGCGGCCACCCGCCGCATCCCCGCAGTGCCGTCGGCCGGGAGATCCCGTGTGCCGCGCTTGTCGTCCCGCACCGGACCGCCCCCGTCCATCACGCCGGGCCGGGGCCCGCGCCGCGCTTCTTGTAGAGGCTGATCGAGACGGTGTTGTCATCGGCCACCGAGGAGTCGACCTGGCCCGCGAGGGCCGACAGCACCGTCCAGGCGAAGGTGTCGCGCTCCGGGGCCCGGCCGTCGGTGGTCGGCGCGGAGACAGTCACCTCCAGGGAGTCGTCGACCAGCCGGAACACGCAGCTGAGCACGGAGCCCGCGACGGCCTGCTGGAGCAGGATCGCGCAGGCCTCGTCGACCGCGATGCGCAGGTCCTCGATCTCGTCGAGGGTGAAGTCCAAACGCGCCGCGAGACCGGCCGTGGCCGTCCGCAGCACCGACAGGTAGGCACCCGCAGCCGGCAGCCGGACTTCCACGAAGTCCTGATTCCCGGGCTCTCCTGCGATCTGGGACACCCTCACCTCCAAGGTGGTACAAGCACTTTCGGGCTCCGGAGGTCCTCCTCCGGGTGATGCGCCACATATATCTGCGGTGACGCTACCGCGCGCCCGACTTTCCTGTCCCGGGGACCCCCGGCCCAGTGCTGTCACTCATAGTAAGCATACGGGTACGGACAGTGGCTAGAGGGTGTGCGGACCCAATTGGAAACAGCGGGCGCCGGATTGACGTACCCAGGCGCTCACCGGTCGAACCCCGGCACCGCCGCGGATCGTCCGCATCAGACCAGAGTCGCGTCCACGAAGCACCAACGCCAGCTCTCACCAGGCTCGAAGGTGCGCATCACCGGGTGCCCGGTCGTCTTGTAGTGCTCGGTCGCGTGCCGGTAGGGCGAGGAGTCGCAGCAGCCGACGTGGCCGCAGATCAGGCACAGCCTCAGTTGCACAGGGTGACTGCCGACGGCCAGACACTCCAGGCAGGTCTCGCTGAGCGGAGCCGGTTCGGGGTGCGGCAGCGCATCGACGTGCGGGCACTCGTTCATGATGGCCAGGTTACGACGGGTGGCGCGAGAAGGACGGCGGAAGGCGGGGCATGGACGTATTGCCACTGGTGGGGTTGATCGCGGCGAGTGCGGCGGTGGCGGGGGCGGCGCGCAGGACGCCGGTACCGGCACCGCTCCTCCTGGTCGCGGTCGGGCTGGCGGCCTCCTATGTGCCCTGGATTCCCGAGTACGGGCTCGACCCGCATGTAGTACTGCCACTGATCCTGCCGCCGCTGCTGCACACCGCCGCACTGGAGAGCTCCTATCTGGACCTGCGGGCCAACATCCGGCCCGTCGCCCTGCTCTCGGTGGGCTACGTCCTGTTCGCGACGGTGGCGGTGGGCTGGCTCGCGTACGAACTGATCCCCGACCTGCCGCTGGCCGCCGCGCTCGTCCTGGGCGCCGTGATCGCGCCGCCGGACGCGGTGGCCGCGACCGCGATCGCGCGTCGGGTGGGCCTGCCGTCGCGGCTCACCACCATCCTTCAGGGCGAGTCCCTGGTGAACGACGCGACCGCCATCACCGCCTACAAGGTGGCGCTCGCCGCCGCCGTGGGGGAGGGGGCGAGCTGGGCGGGCGGCATCCGGGAGTTCCTGGTCGCCGCTGTCGGCGGTGTCGGCGTCGGGTTGCTGCTCATGGTGCCGCTGCACTGGCTGCGCAAGCACCTCACCGAGGCCATCCTGCAGAACACGCTCTCCTTGCTGATCCCCTTCGTCGCGTACGCGGCCGCGGAGCAGGTGGGCGCCTCCGGTGTCCTCGCCGTCGTGACCGTGGCGCTGTACCTGGGGCACCGTTCCTGGCAGGTCGACTTCGAGACGCGGCTCCAGGAGGCCGCGGTGTGGAAGGTCGTCTCGTTCATCCTGGAGTCGTCGGTGTTCGCGCTGATCGGCCTGCAACTGCGCGTCGTCCTCAAGGACCTCGGCGAGTACAGCGTGGCGCAGGCCGCTTGGTACGCGATCGCCGTGTTCGTCCTTGTGGTCGTGATCCGCTTCGTGTGGTCGTATCCCGCCACCTACCTGCCGATGTTCCTCTCGTCGCGCATCAAGGAACGGGAGGGCGACACCGACTGGAAGCGGCCACTGATCGTGGGTTGGGCGGGAATGCGCGGGGTGGTGTCCCTGGCCATCGCGTTCTCCATCCCGCTCGTCACGGAGGACGGCGATCCGTTCCCCGCGCGCAACCTGGTGCTCTTCCTGACCTTCACCACGGTCATCGGCACACTCGTCGTGCAGGGGCTCAGCCTGCCGCCCCTGATCAAGGCCCTGAAGCTGCCGGGCCGTGACGTACAGGCCGAGACGCTGGCCGAGGCGCAGGCCCAGAACGTCGCCTCCACGGCCGCGGAGGAGCGGGTGGACGCGCTGATGCGGGAGGAGCGCAACGACCTGCCCCAGCCCCTCCAGGACCGCCTGCACACCGTTCTGGAGCGGCGCCGCAACTCCGTGTGGGAGCGCCTCGGCCAGCCCAACCCGGTGACAGGTGAGTCCGCCGACGAGACGTACCGCAGGCTCGCGCGGGAGGCGATCGCGGCCGAGCGCGAGGTCTTCGTACGGATGCGGGACGAACGGCGGATCGACGACGAGATGATGCGCACCCTGCTGCGCAAACTCGACCTGGAGGAGGCCGCCGCCTACCGGGAGGTCGACGACTGACGTCCTAGAAAGGCGCTCCCGTGACGACGGCCGCCACCGTCGTGCCGGGAGTGAAGGTGCCCGCTTCCGTAAGCGCGACGAGCGCGTACAGCATCTTCGCGACGTAGAGACGCTCGACCGGGAGGCCGTGGCGCTGCTCGAAGTCGTCGGCGAACGAGACGAGTTCTGTGGGCACGCGCGCGTAGCCGCCGAAATGGAAGCGGTCCTCGACGGACCAGCTTCCACGGGGGCTGCCGAACGCCGCTTCTTGCAGGGTGCGGACATCGGCTGCCAGGAAGTCGCCCTTCAGGACGGAGACACCGATGGCGCGCTGGCCGGGGGCGAGCCCGGCCGCCAGTCCGGCGAGGGTGCCGCCCGTGCCGCAGGCGACCGCAGCGACATCGGCACGGCCGCGCAGCTCACGCCCCAGGTCGGTGCACCCCTCGACCGCGAGGGCGTTGCTGCCGCCTTCCGGGACGACGTACGCGTCAACGACTCCGACGGCGTCCAGGAGCGTGGCCAGGACCTCCGGGTCGCTCTTCGCCCGGTACGTCGATCTGTCGACGAAGTGCAGCCGCATCCCGTCGGCCACGCACCGGGCGAGGGACGGATTGAGCGGGCGATCCGCCAGTTCCTGACCACGGACCACGCCGAGCGTGGGCACACCCAGCAGGCGGCCGGCGGCGGCCGTGGCCCGCAGGTGGTTCGAATAGGCGCCACCGAATGTGAGGAGGGGGCGGCCCTGCGCCACCGCCAGGTTCGGGGCGAGCTTGCGCCACTTGTTGCCGATCAGATCCGGGTGGATCAGGTCATCCCGTTTGAGCAGCAGCCGGACACCATGGCGCGCGAAACGGTCGTCGTCGACCTCCATGAGAGGCGACGGCAGCCGGGGACGCAGGGCGGCGGTGATCGGGTGGGGCACCCGGCCATTGTCGGACATCTGTCCGGGCACCCGCCGCCGACGCGTCGCAGTGCGTCACTTGAGCCGTTCGCGGATACGCCCCCGCATGGATGCCATCGTGAAGCCCTTCGGGTCGATCTTCCCGGGCTGCCACTCCAGGTGGCCGATGACCGAGCGCTCCGTCCAGCCGTGATGGCGGCAGACCGCCGCGGCGGCCTTCTCGATCGCCTCCAACTGCACGGCCGGCCACGGGTCCTGCCCGTCACCGAGGTTCTCGCACTCGAAGCCGTAGAAGCGGCTGTTGCCGTCCGTGTTCGCCTCGTTGTCGTGGGGGAGGGCTTTCTCGGCGATCACGGCGCGCAGCACGTCGTCGTCGCCGAACCCCGCGTGGTTCGCGCGGCCGTAGCCGACCAGATGGACCCGGCCGTCCTTGGTGATGACGCCGTGGCACAGCGGGCCAGGCAGGTCCGGGTGGCCGTCGCGGCAGATACGGACCGTGCGCTCGCTCCCCGATGTGACGGTGTGATGGATCATCACCCCGTTCAACGGGCCCCAGGCTCCCTTGTGGTTGCGATTGTGATGCTTCCAGTCGCCGACCTCGACGACGGTCAGCCCCTCGCTCTTGAGGGCGGCGAGAAAACTGCTCGCGGACATGGGTGGGGCCATGGCCGACTCCTCAGGGGCGCGACGGCCGCCCGTCGCGCACCGTCTCGTACAGGTGCTTGTACCCGAACTGCGTTGCAGCGACTACTCGTTCGGATTTCGTGCGAGCCGTTCCGGACATCGGCGACCGGCGGGCCGGGCGGCTCAGCCGTGCAGGAACGCGTCCCCGTTCGCCGCGATGTGCGCCTCAAGAGCCTGCAGGGCCCGCTGCGTGGCGTCCGGGCTGCCGGTGCCCTTGCGCTCCTCGTAGTACGCCGTGCCCAACTTCTTCAGCAGATCGCCGCCGGCACGCTGCGCCTGCACGTCGTCCAGCTTCTGCTTGCCCTGCGTCAGGCCGCGCTGCGCCTGCTCCTTCGCACGGTCCAGGAAGCCCGCCATGGTCGTCTCCTCTTTCGGTGTCCGGTCGTTTTCCGATCAACGCGTGACGAGATCACCGAGTTCCGAAAAACGCGACCAATGCCCCGTCCGGACGAGATCCATTCCCGCTCATTTGTGTAATGGCGCGGGCACGGACGGTGTTGGAGGCTTGTCCCCGCAGGTCAGTTCCTGATCAGGAGGGCAATTCCATGTCGGTAGGCGAAGAGGTCCGCACAGAGCAGGCCGAGTCACAAAAGAGCCTCGGTACATCCGCTGCGCGGAATCTGGCCACCACCACGAAGTCCGCACCGCAGATGCAGGAGATCAGCTCCCGCTGGCTGCTGCGAGCGCTGCCCTGGGTAAATGTGCAGGGTGGCACGTACCGGGTGAACCGGCGGCTGAGCTACACGGTCGGGGACGGACGGATCACGTTCGTGAAGACCGGTGACCAGGTCCGGGTCATCCCGGCCGAACTCGGGGAGCTGCCGCCGCTGCGGGGCTTCGAGGACACGGACGTCCTGGGCGAACTGGCCCAGCGGTGCACGCAGCGGGAGTTCGCGGCCGGCGAGGTGCTCACCTCCTTCGGTAGTCAGGCGGACGAGGTGTTCCTGCTCGCGCACGGCCGCGTGGAGAAGATCGGGACGGGACCCTACGGTGACGACGCGGTGCTCGGCGTCCTGGCCGACGGCGCGTACTTCGGCGACCAGGCGCTGCTCGACCCGGAAAGCATCTGGGAGTACACGGCCCGCGCGGTCACCGCATGTACGGTGCTCACCCTGCCGCGCCGCGACCTCGAGCAGATCGCGGAGCGCTCCGAGACGCTGAGCGCACACCTGCGGCAACTGCGCTCGATCCCGACGCAACGCGCCAACAAGTACGGCGAGAAGGCCATCGACCTCTCCGCGGGCCACGTGGGCGAAGCCGTACTGCCCGGCACGTTCGTCGACTACGAGTCGGCGCCACGCGAGTACGAACTGAGCGTGGCGCAGACCGTACTGCGCATCCACACCCGCGTGGCCGACCTCTACAACCAGCCGATGAACCAGACGGAACATCAGCTCCGCCTCACCGTCGAGGCGTTGAAGGAGCGCCAGGAGCACGAGCTGGTCAACAACCCGGAGTTCGGTCTGCTCAACAACTGCGAGTACGACCAGAGGCTGCAACCGCACGACGGTGCGCCCACCCCCGACGACATGGACGAACTGCTCAGCAGGCGCCGTGGGTCCAAGCTGTTCCTCGCGCACCCGAAGGCAATCGCCGCGTTCGGCCGGGAGTGCAACAAGCGGGGTCTGGTCCCCGAGAGCATCGATGTCGGCGGGCACCGCATCCCGACATGGCGCGGTGTACCGATCTACCCGTGCGGCAAGATCCCGATCTCGGAGGCGCGGACCACCTCCATCATCTGCATGCGTACCGGGGAGGAGGAGCAAGGCGTCATCGGGCTCCGACAGACAGGGATCCCGGACGAGATCGAGCCCAGCCTGTCGGTGCGGTTCATGGGCATCAACGAACAGGCGATCATCTCGTACCTCGTGACCACCTACTACTCGGCGGCCGTCCTGGTGCCGGACGCGCTGGGTGTCCTGGAGAACGTCGAGATCGGTCGGTGGCGGTGACGTCCCGCCACCGGCGCGCCGTGTTCCCGCCCGCAAGGGCGGGTACACCGAGGGGGTACGCGCCCAGCAGCAGCGGACCTGCCACCGTCCGCGCCCCCCTGGGGGTGAGTCCATGACGCAGACGACGCAGACGCGAGCGGCAGAGGCGCCCGTCGAACCGGACACGGTGCGAGCGCAGGTCGTCCCGCAGCCCGCGGGGCCCGAGGGAGCGGGCCGGGCCGGGCAGTCGGCGCAAGGCGGGCAGGAGGAGCAGGAGGCGGAGGCGATCCTGGTGCAGGCCAGGGTGTCGGTCGACCCGGAGTTGCGCCGGGCCGTCGAGGCCTTGCCGGAGTCCATGCGCAAGGTCGCCCTCTACCACTTCGGCTGGCAGCACGCGGACGGTACGCCTGCGGTGGGCAACGCGGGCAAGGCCGTCCGGCCCGCCCTCGTCCTGGCGGCGACACGGGCCCTGGGGGGACGGCCCGAGGCGGCGGTACGGGCCGCGGCGGCCGTGGAGTTGACGCACAACTTCACCTTGATGCACGACGACGTGATGGACCGGGACACGACGCGCAGGCACCGGCCGACCGCGTGGACCGTGTTCGGGAGCGCCGACGCGATCTTGGTGGGGGACGCGATGCAGGCTCAGGCGCAGTTGCTCCTCGCCGAGGACCCGCATCCGGCGGCCCGGGCCGCGGTGGCGCGACTCGCCGCCTGCGTCGTGGAGTTGTGCGAAGGACAGTCCACGGACGTGGCTTTGGAGCGGCGTGCTCCGGGCGACGTGACGTTGGAGGAGACCCTGACCATGGCGGAGGCCAAGACAGGGGCGCTGATCGGGTGCGCGTGTGCGATCGGGGGGCTGTATGCGGGGGCCGGGGAAAAGGAGGTGGCGGCGCTCGACGCGTTCGGGCGGGCGGCGGGACTGGCGTTCCAGCTCATCGACGACGTCATCGGCATCTGGGGCGATCCGGCGCGCACCGGCAAGCCCGCCGGGGCCGACCTGGCCGTCCGCAAGAAGTCCCTGCCGGTCGTCGCGGCGCTCGCCTCCGGCGGCCCGGCGGCGGAAGAGTTGGCCGCGCTGTACGGGCCACCGGGCCCGGGAAAGGAGGGCGAGGCGGAACTGGAGGCGATCGCGTCGGCGGTGGAGCGGGCCGGCGGACGTGACTGGGCGCAGGCGAAGGCCGCGGACGAGATGGCACGGGCGCTGCACGAACTTGCCAGGGCGGTGCCGACCCCGGAGAAGGCGGGTGGCTTGCTGTCCCTCGCGGAGTTCGTGACGCGGCGGGGGTACTGAGGGGTACACCGCGTGGCGGGAGGGGGCCGAGGGGGGCTTGGCTGGGGAGGTGGCCGCGAGCGAAGGGAACTGGGGGCAGAGGCCGACAGAGAGGAGGGGCGGCGGGGTTGCGGGTTGGGGGGACGAATGGGTCCGAGGAGGGGTGGATTGCGGGGGCGGGGCATGTGAGAGGGCAGCACTGGGCCGGTGCGGTGCGGTGCGGTGCGGTGCGGTGCGGTGCGCTGCGGTGCGGGGCGGGGCGGGCAGAGCTGAAGTGCGGTGACGAGGGGCGGGGGCCCGAGGGGGAGGTGTGGTGCAGGGGCGCCCCGGGGGGCGCGGGACGTGAGGTGCGGGGTGGCCCGGGGACGTGAGGCGTGGGGTGTGGGGTGGCCCGGGACGTGGGGCGTGGGGTGTGCGGTGCGGGGTGGCCCGGGACGTGGGGTGTGCGGTGCGGGGAAGCGCGGCACGTGATCCGAGGGTGCGTCACCGTTGCGGAGGCACTCTGCGCAGGGACCGGCGTGTCTCCGTGACCCCGGATCATCGGAGTCACGGCGGAAGGAGAAGCGGGCAGACGGGAGTTCGAAGACAGCCCCTAGGGGAGTAGCGGGCAGGGGAAGCAGTCGGCGGCGGCCCAGCCCGTTCCCTCCGCCCGACCTGTCGGCGCCTCCCAGGGCCCCGACCCAGGGCCGACCCCAGGGCCCCGACCCAGGGCCCCGACCCCGGGCCACGCGGTGTCCAGGCCCCCGGTTAGCGAGAGGAGTTGATCGCTTAGGCTGCCAACGCCCAGCCTCGGACGGCTGGTTGGGCCAGTTCGGCTGGCTGGGTTGGCGAGGCGAGGGGTTTCACGGTGGGCGTGGGGATTCGGCGGGCGCAGGCGAGTGACCGGGACTATGTCGTGAGGCTGCTCGATGAGGCGTTCATGGACGATCCGGTCAGTGGCTGGGTGTTCCCGGACGTGGAACACAGGCGGGCTCGGCATGCGGGGCTGATGGCGGCGTTCACCGATGCGACCTTCGCCGACGGGTATATAGACCTTGCGGAGGACGGCGCGGCCGTCGCGCTGTGGATGGATATACCGGGGGCGCCAGACACGCCGGATGAGCCGCTTGGTCCGAGCGAGGGCAGCAGCGACGACGGGCCCGCGCAGGTGCGGGCCGCTGTGGATCCCGACAACGAACGGGTGGAGCAGATAGCCCGGTTGACCGCTGCCGCGCATCCGGTGGGCCGGGAGCATGTCTACCTGTGGATGATAGGAGTCAGGCCGGACCGGCAGGGTGAGGGGTTGGGGACCGCGTTGATGGCGCCGGTCCTGGAGCGTTGTGACCGCGAGGGGCTGCCCGCCTATCTGGAGGCGAGCAACGCTCGTAGTCGTGCCCTGTACGAGCGGCTCGGCTTCGTCTTCACCGGGACCGCGGTCGACCTGCCGGACGGACCGTCCCTGTGGCCGATGTGGCGTGAGCCGCAAGCCCAGTAACTGACTGTCCGACGGACGCCACACCCGGCGCGTGCGGGGAAGCTGGGCAGACGTAGGCGTCTTACGCGTCCGGCACGATGCGTGCCACCAGGCGGCGTACCAGGTCGTCCGGTGTGTTCACGCCGGGGATCGCGTCGTCGAGCAGGCCGGGCATCGTGAGGTGTTCCAGGATGAGGCCGAGCATGCCGAGGTAGAGCAGGGTGACGTCCTCGGCGCCGCCGGGCAGTCCGGATTCGGTGTGGAAGGTGATGCCGAAGTCGAGGTCGGCGCGGAGCGACTTCATCAGGGACGCGCGCAGCTCGGGTCGGCGGGTTGCCTCCAGACGCAGTTCCATCAGGGCGAGGAAGCCGGTGCGGTCGTTCATGACGCGGCGCAAAAGGTCGTGCATGAAGGCGGTGACGAGCTCGCGGTTCCTGGGCAGTTCCAGGAGCCGTTCGACGGCCTTCGGGTCGGGGGCGAGACGCTGGTGCAGCCAGGTGTCGATGTGGTGGAACAGGTCGTCGCGGTTGGTGAAGTAGTTGGACGAGGTGCCCGTGGGGACGTTCGCCGCTGTGTCCACCGCGCGGAAGGTCAGGCCGCGCGCGCCCTCGGCCGCGAGGACTTCCACGGCCGCGTCCACGAGGGCGGCCCGGCGCTCGGGGTTCCTCACCATGTCTCGGCTCTCCTTGCTTCTCAGCACTTCTGAAAAAATCTCTTGCAACCACTACACATGGAGCACTTCTAGCACTATAACTGTAGTGGTTCAGCCGTTCGGAGCTGACCTTCCTCCAGGAGAAGAGACCGGTTTGCGTAAGCTCACGTACTTCGTCGCGGTGTCCGTCGATGGTTTCATCGGTGACGAGTCCGGTGACGGAACGATGTTCATGTCCTTCGTGGACGAGGAGTTTCTCGCGTTCCTCAAGGCGGAGTATCCGGAGACCGTGCCGGCGGAGGGCCGCAAGATGGTCGGTCTGGACGGTGTCGCCAACAAGAAGTTCGACACCGTCATCCAGGGGCGCGGGAGCTATCAGGTCGGTATCGACGCCGGTGTTCTCAGCCCGTACGGGCATCTGCGCGAGTACGTCGTGTCGCGGAGCCTCGACACGTCTCCGCACCCGAATGTGGAGCTGATCCGCGACGACGTCGTCGGCAAGGTGCGGGAACTGAAGGCGGAGAGCGGCAATGGGTCGGGGATCTGGCTGTGCGGCGGTGCGCAGGTGGCCGGATTGCTCGCGGACGAGATCGACGAACTCGTGATCAAGACGTACCCGGTGGTGCTCGGTGCGGGCATGCCGATGTTCGCCGGGCGAGGGTACGACCTCGCGCGTTTCGAACTCGAAGAGAATCGCACCTTCGGGAACGGTGTGGTCGTCCGCCGCTACAGCAGAGCCGGTGGGCGCGACCACGCTTAGACCACTGCGCGCGTACCACTGCGCGCGTACCACTGCGCACAGGCCACTGCGCACAGACCACTGTGTATAGGCCGATGCGCATGGATCGCCGCGCATAGATTGGGCGTATGGCGATCGAACTGCTGCACATCACCGAGCGCGCCCTGTGGGAGAGCGCCCGGGCCACCGGGTCGTACACGATGTCGACCCGTGGCAAGACCCTCCAAGAGGTCGGGTTCATCCACTGCTCGTTCCCCCACCAGGTGCGCCGTGTCGCCGAGCTGCTGTACGGGACCGACCCCGAGCCGGGGAGGCTGGTGGTCCTGGTCGTCGACCGTGAGCGGCTGGATGTGCCGGTGCGGGTGGAGCCCGGTGTGCCCGGGGCGCCCGACGGGGAGCGGTTCCCGCACCTGTACGGGCCCTTGGCGGTCGACGCGGTGACCGAGGTGCGGGACTGGCCGCGCCCTGAGCCGCGTAGTCAGAAGGAGCGGATGCTCGCCGGTGACCTCTATCTCGCCGACGATCCCGAACTGGAGGCGGACGCGCTGCGCGGCGCCGAGCTGGCCGAGCGCTACAACACCGGCAGCGTCACCGACCTGCCCGCGCGCCGCGCCCTGCTCCGTGAACTCCTCGGCGAGGTCGGTGAGGACGTCGTCGTGCGACCGCCGCTCTCGGTCGACTACGGGCAGTACATCAGCATCGGCGCGCGGACGTTCGTCAACACCGGGGCGGTGCTGCTGGACGTGGCACCCATCCGGATCGGCGAGGACGTGCAGATCGGCCCCCATGTCCAACTGCTCACCCCCACCCACCCGATCGACCCCGAACCGCGGCGAGCCAAGTGGGAGGCGGCGAAGCCCATCACGATCGGCGACAACGTGTGGCTCGGCGGTGGCGTCATCGTCTGCCCCGGTGTGACGATCGGCGCGAACACGGTCGTGGGCGCGGGCGCCGTCGTCACGCGTGATCTGCCCGCCGACGTCGTGGCCGTGGGCAACCCGGCGCGCGTCGTGCGGAAGATCGAGTCCGCTGGGGAGAACAGCGCGGAGAGTGGGGAGAGCCGGGAGTGAGACGCCGGGGGGTGGTGTGTGTCGCCGTCGGGGCGGTGGTGCTCGGGTTCGCCGGGGGCGACCTGGGGACGGGTGGGCACGCGAAGGCATGGGCGGACGGGACGCCGGTCGTGTGGACCGAGGACGAGATGCCCGAACTGCCGCTGGAGAGGTATGAGTTCGACGGTGGCGACGAGAAGGCGTACGACCGGATGGAGTCCGCGACGCGCCTGCTCACGCAGCGCTGCATGGTCCGGCACGGCTTCGCCGACTTCCCGCTGGACCCGAAGTATCCGGGGATGAGCCAGTCGTACACGACCACGATGGTCGCGGTGTCCACCGGGCCGGTCGGTCTCTACGGCCTCGGACAGGCGCGGCGCTGGGGGTACGGCTGGGATCCCGGCAAGAACATGCGTCCGCCCGAGCCGCGGGGGCGGGAGATGACGGTCGAGGAGTCCGCCGTCTACTACGGCGACGGGCGCAGCGAACACAGCGGCTGCTACGGCGAGGCGTCGCGGCGGCTTCAGCGCGGGCTCCGGGACAGCAAGCGCATGTGGACGTACGTCACCGACCGCGAGGCCGCCCTTCAGCGGCAGGCCGAGCGGGAGCCGCGGTTGCGCCGCGCCTACCAGGTGTGGGCGGACTGCGTCGTGGACAAGGGCTTCGAGCGGTACGCCGACCCCGTGGACGCCTACGACAGCAAGGCGTGGAAGCGCGGGCAGGACGGCAACACCCGTCGTTCGGAGCGGGAGGTGGGGACGGCTGTCGCCGACATCGAGTGCAAGCGCGCCCACAACACGGGCGGCGTCTGGTGGTCGGTGATGGAACGGCTCCAGCGGCGTGAACTGCGGCTGCACCGCGCGGAGTTCGAGTCCGTCCGCAAGGACCGCGATCGGCTGCTGGCCCAGTCGCGCAAGGTGCTGGAGGCGACCTGAGGTCAGCCGGTGGCGGCGGCCCGGCGTACCGACTCGGTCATCGCGGCCACGAACGCGTCCCGCGTCACCTCGTCCAGCAGGTCGAGCGAGAGGTAGGGGTTCAGGTCCTCCAGCTCCACCAGCAGGAGCTCGCCGTCCCGGGTACGGCAGGCGTCGACGCGCTGGATGCCGTGCGGGAGGGTGTTCCACTCGATGAAGCGCCCGGCGAACTCCCGGTCCGACGAGCTGGGGTCGTAGGGGCGCATCTCCCAGCGGCGCTCCGGGTCCGGGGCGTACAGGGCGTACTGGAGGGTGGTGTCCACGAAGTAGAAGGAGACCTCGTACGCGAAGTCGATGTGCGGCTGGACCAGGAGGCCGTCGGCGAAGGGGAGCCCGGGGAGTTCGGTCAGGGGTACGACGCGCAGCCCTATCGAGTCCGCGCCCAGCTTCGGCTTCGCCACGTACGCGTCGGCGGCGGGGAGGCGGTCGAGGTCGGCGGCGCGGTCGACCGTCGGGATCACCGGGTACCCGGCGGCTGTCATTTCCAGGAGATACTGCTTGCCCGCCATGTCGGCGCGGCCGGTGAGCGGGTTGTAGACGTTCGTGCCGCGCTCAAGCGCCCGGCCGCGGAACGTTTCGTACGCGTCCCTGTAACCGAGCACGGGCCCGCTGTTGCGGACCACGACCACCTCGAAGTCGTCCATGAGCGCGACCGCGTCCAGCGGGTGGCACAGCGCCAGGTCGAACGCGCGGCGGAGCCGCGAGGTGAGGAAGACGTCCTCGTCGCCGTAGCGTCGGCCGCGGGCCGGGTAGGCCAGGTCGGTCACGTAGAGCACGCGGGGGCGGCGGGACACGGAGGCTCCTGGGGTGCGGAGGGGCGCGGGTCGGGCGGGGGCCGGACGGGAGCGGTCGGTCCCATGCCGAAGGGGCCCGGCCGAGTGTGTCGGTCGGGCCCCTTCGGGTGGGCCGGGGCCTGCGGGGGTGCACCGCTCGCCGGTCGCCGGTCCCAGGGTTCAACAGGCCTCGGGTCAGGCCTTCTTGGTCTCCCAGAAGATCTTGTCGATCTGGGCGATGTAGTCCAGCGCCTTCTGACCCGTGGCCGGGTCGGTCGACGCCTTGGCGGCCGAGAGGGCCTTCAGGGTGTCGTTGACGAGCTGGTGCAGCTCCGGGTACTTCTCGAAGTGCGGGGGCTTGAAGT
The DNA here is from genome assembly GCF_044765725.1 of Streptomyces sp. NPDC102406. Classification (NCBI taxonomy): domain Bacteria; kingdom Bacillati; phylum Actinomycetota; class Actinomycetes; order Kitasatosporales; family Streptomycetaceae; genus Streptomyces; species Streptomyces sp. NPDC102406. Next base: position 468,514 of record NZ_JBIWKP010000005.1, read on the forward strand.
AGTCGCTCCACAGGACCGAGACGTGGTGCTTGGCCAGCTCGGCGCGCTGCTCCTTGATGACCGTGGCGCGCGCCTGGTAGTGCGCGTCGTCGTTGCCGGCCATCTTTTCCTGGACGGCCTTGACCGACTCGGCCTCGATGCGGGCCTGGGCGGGGTCGTACACGCCGCAGGGGAGGTCGCAGTGGGCACTGGCCTTCACCTTGGGGGCGAACAGGCGGGAAAGCATGTTGCTGTCCTTCCTCGTGATCGTCTTCTCAGGTGGGACATTACTCCGTGCGCGACGGCTTTTCGCGGGTGCCCCCGGGGGCTTAGGCCAAAAGTCCAGGGTGACACTGGGACTGGTGGAGGATGGGACCGGCGGTTGGAAACCGGGGAGGTTGTCTGATGCCCGAGACGGTCGAGGAAGCGCGCGCGGCGAAGGTGCCGTTCCAGATCATCGAGGTCGACGGTCCGTCGATGGTGCCGACGCTGTACCACGGTGACTGGATGCTGGTGCAGTACGGCGCCCGGGTGCGGCCCGGCGACGTGGTGGTGCTGCGCCATCCGTTCCAGCAGGACCTGCTGGTCGTCAAGCGGATCGCCGAGCGGCGCGAGGGCGGCTGGTGGGTGCTCGGGGACAACCCCGGGGCCGGTGGCGACAGCACGGTGTACGGGGTGGTGCCGGACGAACTGGTGCTCGCCAAGGTCCGCGGGCGGCTGCGGCGGCGCAGGCCGTGGGCGGAGGGTGAGGGTCAGCGGTCCGTGACGGCGGTGCTCTCCTGGGCCTTCGGCGCCGTGCGTCCCGTGCTCTCGGGCCGGTCGGGCCGCTCCGCCTCCAGGCGCTTGCGGGCGCGGTAGGCGGCGACGTTGGCGCGGGTCGCGCAGCGGTCCGAGCAGTAGCGCCGGGAGCGGTTGGTGGAGGTGTCCAGGTAGGCGTTGCGGCACGGGGTCGCCTCGCACAGGCCGAGGCGGTCCACGCCGTACTCGGTGAGGTGGAAGGCGAGCCCCATGGCGGCGATCGCGGCGTAGCCGGCGGTCGCGTTCGACGGGTGGTCCGCCAGGTGCATGTGCCACAGCGGGCGGCCGTCGTCGTCACGGTGGTTGTGCCCGGAGATCTGCGGGCTCACCGGGAATTCGAGCAGGAGCGAGTTGAGCAGGTTGACGGCGAGCGTCTCGTCGCCGCCGTCGGCCGCCTCGAAGACGGCGCGCAGCCGCCCCCGGACGCTGCGGAAGCGCGTCAGATCGGCGTCCGCCGCGCGCCGGGCCGCCTCCTGGTTGGCGCCGAACAGGCCGCGCACCGCGTCCACGGAGGTCAGGCTGTCCTTGCCGCGGACCGGTTCCTCGGTGTTGACGAGGCGCACGGCGTAGTCCGAGTAATAGGCCAGTTCCACTTGTAGTCCTTACCGGGGCGGTCTATCGTCAGGGCGGGCGAGAGTAATGCTCGCTTGGGCTTTCAGGGTATTACGTGCATGGGCAAGGCGTGCATGACGTGCTTGTACGGGAGGGAATCATGACGGGGACCACCACCGGCTCCGCGACGGACTGGCGTGCCTGGCAGGAGAGCTGGGACCGGCAGCAGGAGTGGTACATGCCCGACCGCGAGGAGCGGTTCCGGGTGATGCTCGACATGGTCGAGGCGTGCGTCGGCCGCGCGCCCCGCGTGCTCGACCTCGCCTGCGGCACCGGCAGCATCACCGACCGGCTGCTCACCCGCTTTCCGGAGGCCACCAGCGTCGGCGTCGACCTGGATCCGGCCCTGCTCGCCATCGCGCGCGGCACCTTCGACGGGGACGCACGCGTCAGCTTCGTCACCGCCGACCTCAAGGACCCGCACTGGACGCGGGCACTGCCGCACGACTCGTACGACGCCGTGCTCACCGCCACCGCCCTGCACTGGCTGCACTCCGACCCCCTCACGGCCCTCTACGGTCAGCTCGCCGGCCTCGTCCGTGACGGCGGCGTCCTCATGAACGCGGACCACATGATCGACCCCGCGACGCCGCGGATCAATGCCGCCGAACGTGCCCTGCGCCATGCGCGCATGGACGAGGAGAAGACGGGCGGGGCGGTGGACTGGGCCGAGTGGTGGGCGCTCGCCGCGCAGGACCCGGTTCTCGCCGGGCCCACGGCGGAGCGTTTCGAGATCTACGGGGAGCACGCCGACGGGGACACGCCGTCCGCCCAGTGGCATGCGGACACCCTTCGGGGCGCCGGCTTCGGGGAGGCGCGAGTGGTGTGGAGCTCGCCGTCCGACGCGATGGTGCTCGCGTTGAAGTGAGGTGACCGGGCAGGCAGAAAAAAGGGGGCGTTCGGGGTCGGAACCCGAACGCCCCCTTCTCCGTGGCGCGGACCGGGTCAGAGCACCTTCGAGAGGAACGACTGCGTCCGCTCGTGCTGAGGGTTGGTCAGGACCTCGCGCGGGTGGCCGGTCTCGACCACCACGCCCTCGTCCATGAAGACGAGGCTGTCGCCGACCTCGCGGGCGAAGCCCATCTCGTGCGTGACCACGATCATCGTCATGCCGGACTCGGCGAGGTCGCGCATGACGTCGAGGACGTCACCGACCAGCTCCGGGTCGAGCGCCGACGTGGGCTCGTCGAACAGCATCAGCTTCGGGTCCATGGCGAGCGCCCGGGCGATCGCCACGCGCTGCTGCTGGCCGCCGGAGAGCTGCGAGGGGTAGTTCTTCGCCCGCTCGGCGAGACCCACGCGCTCCAGGAGCTGCCCGGCCCGCTCCCGGGCCTGGGCCCGGGAGACGCCCTTGACCTGGACCGGCGCCTCCATGACGTTCTCCAGGGCCGTCATGTGCGGGAACAGGTTGAAGCGCTGGAAAACCATGCCGATGTCCCGGCGCTTGAGGGCGACCTCGTTGTCGCGCAGCTCGTAGAGCTTGTCACCCTTCTGCCGGTAACCGACCAGTTCCCCGTCGACGTAGAGCCGACCGGAGTTGATCTTCTCCAGGTGGTTGATGCAGCGCAGGAACGTCGACTTGCCGGAGCCCGAGGGGCCGATGAGGCAGAACACCTCGCCCTGCTTGACCTCCAGGTCGATGCCCTTGAGGACCTCGACGCTGCCGAAGGACTTGTGGACGCCCTCGGACTTGACCATGGCGGTCGCGGGTCCGGGCGTGGGGTCCGCGTCGGGGCCGGTGGTGGTCTTGGCGCTCATGCCATGCCTCCCTTCGGGCGGCCGACGACGATGCGCAGGCGCTGGAGCGGGGTCGGGGGCAGTGCGCGGGACGTGCCGCGCGCGTAGTACCGCTCGATGTAGTACTGCCCGACGCTGAAGATCGACGTGAGGATCAGGTACCAGGCGGCGGCCAGGAAGTACATCTCCACCGTGGAGGCGGAGGTCTGGCCGATGTCCGAGGCGACCTTGAACAGGTCGAGGAACTGCACCGCCGAGACGAGCGAGGTCGTCTTCAGCATGTTGATGACCTCGTTGCCCGTGGGCGGCACGATCACCCGCATGGCCTGCGGGATCACGATGCGGCGCAGGGTCTTGGCGTGGCTCATGCCGAGCGCGTGCGCCGCCTCGGTCTGTCCCTCGTCCACGGCGAGCAGGCCGGAGCGGCAGATCTCCGCCATGTACGCCGCCTCGTTGAGACCGAGCCCGAGCAGCGCGGTCAGCAGCGGGGTCATGAACGAGGACCAGTAGTCCTTGTAGATCGGCCCGAGGTTGATGTACTCGAAGACCAGGCCCAGGTTGAACCAGATGAACAACTGGACCAGGACCGGCGTCCCACGGAAGAACCAGATGTAGAACCAGGCGATCGTGCTGGTCACCGGGTTCTTCGACATCCGCATCACGGCCAGGACGATGCCGCCGACGACACCGATGACCATGGACAGGACGGTCAGTTCGAGCGTCTTGCCGACACCGGTGAGGACCCGGTCGTCGAAGAAGTAGCTGGGGATCGTGCCCCACTCGATCTTGCCTTGCGAGAACGCGTAGACGATGGCGCCGAGCAGCGCCACGGCGACGACCGCGGACACGTAGCGGCCGGGGTGCCGGACCGGGATGGCCTTGACGGCCTCCGGGGCGGCACCGGCGGGCGCGGTGTCGGCGGGCTCGTTCGCCTTGCTGAGGGGAGTCATGGGTGGTGCCTTTCAGAGCCCGTCAGAGTGCAGGACAGGGGTGACGGGTCAGGAACCACCGTTGATCTTCGCTTCGGTGACGGCGCCGTCCTCGACGCCCCACTTCGCGATGATCTTCTTGTACTCGCCGTTCTTGATGATCGCGTCCAGGGCGGCCTTGAGGGCGTCCCGGAGCTGCGTGTTGTCCTTGGCGACGGCGATGCCGTAGGGGCCCGCCTCGACCTGGTCGCCGACGATCTCGAAGTACTTGCCGCCACCGGACTTCTTCACGGAGTACGCGGCGATCGGGTAGTCGGCGGAGACGACGTCGGCACCCTTGGAGCGCATCCGGGTCTCGGCCTCGGGGTTGGTCCCGAAGTCCTCGACCTTCAGGGCCTTCTTGCCGTCCTCCTTGCACTTCTTCGCCTGGTCCTTGGCGAGGTCCTGCGAGAAGGTCCCCGTCTGCACGGCGACCGTCTTGCCGCACAGGTCGTCCCAGGTCTTGATGCCCTGGTCGTCGCCCTTGTTGGTGTAGAGCGAGACGCCCGCGGTGAAGTAGTCGACGAAGTCGACACCCTTGCCGACCTTCTTGCCGGTGTCGCTGTCGATGCCTTCCTGACGGTCCTTGGTGTCCGTCATGGCCGACATGGCGATGTCGTAGCGCTTGGAGGCCAAGCCACCCACGAGGTCGGCGAACTTGCCGTTCTGGAAGTTGAACGTCACGCCGAGCTGCTTGCCGAGCGCCGCCGCGACATCGGGGTCGATACCGACCGCCTTGCCCGAGTCGTCCTTGAACTCGACGGGCGCGTACGCGATGTCGGAACCGACGTTGATGACGCCCTTGTCGCGTATCGAGGCAGGGAGCTTGGAGGCGAGCGGCGCCGACTTCGCGGAGGTCGAGCCCGAGGCGGAGTCGGAGTCCTTCGACTTCGTCTGGTCACCGCAGCCGGTCAGCAGCAGGGTGCCGGCGACCGCGATCGCGCCGACCGCTGCTATCCGGGACTTCGCGGAATTCGCGGTCGTGCGACGGGTGGTGCTTGCGGTCATGGTGGGGTCCTCCGGCGGGATGGGTGGAGTTGCCGTGTGGGGTCGCCTTGGCACACACCTTCGGGTGTCGCGACCTCGTGCGATCACGTGCGATGACGGCATCTTGCCATTCGGACGGGGCCCTCCAGGGGGTCGGCGATGTCAAAATCGGATAACAGGTGTGCCAAGACCCCCAACGCGACCGCCCATCACGGTGCATGGGGCCGCAGCATCTGCGGAGCCGCCGTCCGGCCACGGGAAAATCTCCGGCGAACTGTCCGCTGTCTCACCATTCGAGCCGACTTCCCGCGCGCTTCGACCAGGAGTCGACGACTTGTCCAGATATTCGGCTATGAGTCATGTCACCGGGCCGTGATCGATCACGTACGGGCTCGTCCGCAGCACTGTCCGTCGGGTAAGAAGGTTCTTTACACCCCTCATCCGGGGCTCAGGGCGCGCGTGCGGCGCGCCCGTCGTGTACGCGCCTGTGCGGCGGTCCCCCAACGGGGACCGACCGGTGCGTACGCGGTGCCCGCCCGCTCCTCAACCAGGAGTGGACACCCTCAACTGATGTTCAAGACCTAAGGGGTAAGACAAGTGGCAGCGGAGATCGTCAATCCTCGCAGCGACAGCAGTACCGGCGACGAGGGCGGCAGCGAGATCGCCGATCCCTTCGATCCGGCCTTCGCGCTGCACCGCGGCGGCAAGATGGCCGTGCAGGCCACCGTGCCGATCCGCGACAAGGACGACCTGTCCCTGGCGTACACGCCCGGCGTCGCGAAGGTGTGCAGCGCCATCGCCGAGCAGCCGGAACTCGTCCACGACTACACGTGGAAGTCGAGCGTCGTGGCCGTCGTCACCGACGGCACGGCCGTGCTCGGCCTCGGGGACATCGGCCCCGAGGCGTCCCTCCCGGTGATGGAGGGCAAGGCCATTCTCTTCAAGCAGTTCGGCGGGGTGGACGCGGTGCCGATCGCGCTCGCGACGACCGACGTGGACGAGATCGTCGACACCGTCGTGCGGCTCGCCCCCTCCTTCGGCGGTGTCAACCTGGAGGACATCTCCGCGCCGCGCTGCTTCGAGATCGAGCGCAGGCTCCAGGAGAAGCTCGACATCCCCGTCTTCCACGACGACCAGCACGGCACGGCCGTGGTGACGCTGGCCGCGCTCAAGAACGCCGCCCGGCTCAGCGGCCGCACGCTCGGCGAGCTGCGCGCGGTGATCTCCGGCGCCGGTGCGGCGGGGGTGGCGATCGCCAAGTTCCTCCTTGAGGCCGGGCTCGGGGACGTCGCGGTGACCGACCGCAAGGGCATCGTCAGCCGCGACCGCGAGGACCTCACCGCGGTCAAGCGCGAGCTGGCCGAGATCACGAACAAGGCGGGCCTGTCCGGTTCCCTGGAGGACGCCCTGGCCGGCGCCGACGTCTACATCGGTGTCTCCGGCGGTACGGTCCCCGAGGCCGCAGTCGCCTCGATGGCGCCGGGCGCCTTCGTCTTCGCGATGGCCAACCCGAACCCCGAGGTGCACCCCGACGTCGCCCACAAGTACGCGGCCGTGGTCGCGACCGGGCGCTCGGACTTCCCGAACCAGATCAACAACGTGCTGGCCTTCCCCGGGATCTTCGCGGGCGCCCTCCAGGTCCGTGCCTCGCGGATCACCGAGACGATGAAGATCGCCGCCGCCGAGGCGCTGGCCGCCGTGGTCGGCGACGAGCTGTCCGCGGAGTACGTCATCCCGTCGCCGTTCGACGAGCGGGTCGCCCCGGCGGTGACGGCGGCGGTGGCCGCGGCGGCGCGGGCCGAGGGTGTCGCGCGGCGCTGAACTGCGCGCGCGTCGTGCCGGTCATGGTGGGGGCTCCGTCTTCGGCGGGGCCTTTTCCATGGCCGGACGGTTCGTGCCGCCGCGTCCCTGGGCCGTAATCGGGGTCACAGCGCGGCACGGTTCCCCGGCCCCGGCGGGACGCCTATCGTCAAGGTCATGTTCGCCGCCTATGCCGCCCGAATCGACCGTGACCAGCCTTTGAGCGGACTGGAGTTGGGGGAGCGGCCCGCCCCCGAGGACCGGCCCGGCTGGACCACCGTGAACGTCAAGGCCGCCTCCCTCAACCACCACGACCTGTGGTCCCTGCGCGGGGTCGGGCTCGGCGAGGAGGCGCTGCCCATGATCCTGGGCTGCGATGCCGCCGGGATCGACCGCGACGGCAACGAGGTCGTGCTCCACTCCGTCATCGGACAGAGCGGCCACGGCGTCGGACCCCGCGAGGGCCGCTCCATCCTCACCGAGAAGTACCAGGGCACCTTCGCCGAACAGGTCACCGTGCCCGCGTGGAACGTCCTGCCCAAGCCGAAGGAGCTCTCCTTCGAAGAGGCCGCCTGCCTGCCCACCGCGTGGCTGACCGCGTACCGGATGCTGTTCACCAACGCCGGTGTGCGGCCCGGGGACTCGGTGCTCGTGCAAGGGGCGGGTGGCGGCGTCGCCACGGCCGCGATCGTCCTCGCCAAGGCGGCCGGACTACGCGTCTTCGCCACCAGCCGCGACGAGGCCAAGCGCAAGCGGGCGCTGGAACTGGGCGCGGTCGAGGCCGTGGAGGCGGGCGCACGGCTGCCGCAGCGGGTGGACGCCGTGATCGAGACGGTGGGCGCCGCGACGTGGTCGCACTCCGTCAAGTCCTTGAAGCCGGGTGGCACGTTGGTCATCTCGGGCGCGACCAGCGGGCCCAGCCCGAAGAGCGCCGAGCTGAACCGCATCTTCTTCCTGGAGCTGAAGGTCGTCGGCTCGACCATGGGCTCCAAGGACGAACTGGAGGACCTGTTGTCCTTCTGCGCCGCCACAGGGGTGCGACCCGTCATCGACGAGGTCCTGCCGCTCGACCGGGCGCGCGAGGGCTTCCAGAAGATGGCCGGTGGTGACCTGTTCGGGAAGGTCGTACTGACGGTGTGAGCCACCGTCGGTCCCGGGTTGAGGAAGGGGCGCTTCGGCGCCCCTTTTTCGTGTCAACTGTGGTTGACGGATCTCGGATGTCAACCTACATTGACATCATGACCGAGGCTACGGATCTCGCCGAGCAGGCAGGCGCCCGCGACCCGCGCGTAGGGCTGCGGTCGGTCGCCGCACTGCGTCGGCTGCTCGAACAACTGGAAGCGGTACAGGTGCGCAGTGCGCGCGATCAGGGCTGGTCGTGGCAGGAGATCGCGGCCGAACTGGGAGTCAGCCGACAGGCCGTGCACAAGAAGTACGGGAGGCGATGATGTTCGAGCGGTTCACCAAGGGCGCCCGCGACGTGGTCAAGGGCGCCGTCGCCCACGCGGAGCGCGAGCGCGCACCCTACGTCGACGAGGGGCACCTGCTCCTCGCCGTCCTCGACGCCCGCGGCACCCGGGGCTCCTTCGCCCTGGGCGCCCTCGGGATGGACGCCGAGGAGAAGCGGGGGGCCGTCGGCGAGGCACTGGTCACCGCCCGGCGCCGGGCGGGCCTGAGCCAGGCGGACGCGGAGGCCCTCGCCGGGCTCGGCATCGACGTGCACGAGGTCGTCGCGCGGGTCGAAGAGGTGCATGGCGTCGGCGCGTTGAGCGGTGGCCGCCGACTGGGCGGGCGGCGGCCCTTCGCCAAGGAGGCCAAGGGGGTGCTGGAGTCGTCCCTGAGGATGGCGCTGGCCCACCACGACCGCGCGATCGGCGACGAACACCTCCTTCTCGCCCTCGCGGCCCGACCCGGCATCGCATCCGAGGCCCTTGCCGGACACGGGGTCACCGTGCCGGCGGTGGAGCGGGTCCTGTACGGGGGCGGGGCGGCGGCAGCGGGCTGAGCGGTGTCCTGACCCGTCACCCCTTCGGCTCACCCCTTCGGCGTTCGCAACGCGGCCGTGATGCGGGCCGCGGCCTCCGACAGGTGGTGGCGGGCCGTGTGGAACTGCTCGCCGGAGACGCCGTGGTCGCGGGCCGTGTCGCGGATGTCGTCGCGGAACCGGTCCAGGAGGCGGTCCAGGTCCCGGGCCGGGTCGCCGGTGAAGTCCTCCGCCGCCCACGACGGCACGTACTCCGCGGCCATCGCGTCCGACGCCGGGCGGTACACGGGCTCCGCCGAGGCCGCGGGCTCCGACGGTGCGGCGTCGGACGGCGCCGGGGATTCCTTCGCCGGGCCGCTGCCGAAGTCCTTGCCGAACGTTCTGCCGAACTCGCCGAACTCCTTGGCCAGCTCGGACAGGCCCTCGCGCACGCCCGTCGGCCAGTCGCCCCGCGCGAAGTGGTCCTGCACCTGGTCCTGCACGCGCTTGGCCATCCGCTGCAATTCGTCCTGTGCCTGCGCCCGCACCCTGTCCTGCGTCTCCTTGGCCTGGCGGCGCGCCCGCTGGGCCTCCTCGCGGGCCCGGCGGCTCTCGTCCTTCGCGCGCCGCGCCTGCTCCTTCCACTCCTGCTTCGCGCGCCGCAGCTCCTCCTTGGCGGTGCGCCAGGACTCCCCGTCGGTGAAGTCCTTCAGGTCGCTCAGGTCCGGCCCCGGGCCACCGCGGGCGCGGGCGCCCCGGGCCTGGGACGTGGCCGCTCGCACCTCGCGCCGCAGGTCGCCGGCGGCCCCGCGCACGTCGTCCCGGATCTCGGCGGCCAGCTCGGCCACCGACTCACGGATCTCCAGCTCCAGGTCGGCCAGTTCGCCGCTGCGGTCGGCCAGCTCGGCCCGGCCCGCGTCGGTGATCGCGTACACCTTGCGGCCGCCCTCGGTCGTGTGGGTGACGAGGCCCTCGGACTCCAGCTTGGCCAGGCGCGGGTAGACGGTGCCCGCCGACGGCGCGTACAGCCCCTGGAAACGCTCCTCCAGGAGGCGGATCACCTCATAGCCGTGGCGCGGTGCCTCGTCGAGCAGCTTGAGGAGGTAGAGGCGCAGACGGCCGTGGGCGAAGACGGGAGGCATGTCAGAGCACCTTCTTGTCGGTGGGGGCGGTCGGGGCGGAGCCGTCGGAGCCGTCGGAGCCGTCGGGGCCACCCGGGTCGTCGGCGGGGTCGTCGGCGGGGGCGGCGGCGCCCTCGTCCTCGCCGGGCGGCCTGCGGAGCAGGGCTATGGAACCGGTGACCGTGGTCGCCTTCAGGGTGCCGGTGCCCGCGCCGAGTCGGCCGGTGATCTTGTGTGCGCCCCACTGTCCGGAGACCCGCAACCCGTCGAAGGCGTTGGAGACCGCGCCGCTCGCCGTGTTCGCCTCGACCCGCGCGTCCACCGGGTGCGGGATGCGGATGGCGATTTCGCCGGAGACGCTCGTCAGGCTCACGTCCGTGGGTCCCGCCGGGTCGAGGTCCACGACCATCGAGCCGCTGACGGTCTCCGCCTTCACGAACGAGCCCGAACCCTCGACGACCGTCAGATCACCCGAGACGGAGTTGAACCTGAGGTCGCCGGTGACCGCCTGGGCCTCGACGCTGCCCGAGACCGTGCTGGTGCGCACCGGGCCCGTGACGCCGACCAGCGTCGTGTCGCCGGTGACGCCCTTCACCTCCGTGTGCCCCTCCATGCCGGAGACGACGGCGCCCGCGCCCACCACGCCGAGCTCCACCCTGGTGTGGCTCGGTACCGCGAGCGAGACGACCGCATTGCGGTGCCGGCCCTTGGGGTCGAGCCACTTCAGGAAGCCCTTCCAGGGCAGGTCGTCGTAGGCGACGGCGAGCGTGCCGTCCTTCTGGGTGACCCGCAGGGGCGGCCCCTCGATCTCCGAGATCTCCAGACGGGCGGAACCCTCGTCGGTGCCCACCACGTTCACCGTTCCGTTGACGATTCGTACGTGCAGGGCCGTCACCGGCTCGTCGAAGGCGAGCTTCTGCGGCTCCGCGACGGACCACTCGGACATGGTGCGACCTCCTCCGGAGCGAACGCGCCATATCGCGTCCTCTCCACAACACGATATATCGCGGTTACGGAAAGTCAAGACTGGCGCGGGAACCCGCGGCACCCACCTGTCACCCGCCCACACCGCGGTGGTCATGTGTGGTCCAATTCGGGCGAATTGCCCTAGCGTGGGGTCATGCCGTCCCCTCGATCCGCCGGTGCGCTGCTGCTCTGCCGCGCCGAGCCCGCCGTCGTCGGCCCCGCCGCCCAGCTCCTGCGTGAGCGGATGCTGCTCGCCCCGGCCGGGGACGAGTGGAGCGTCCTCGTACCGGAGGGCAAGCCGTGGTCGGCCACGGCGGACGGCGGTGGGGACCCCGTCGACCTGGTCCTCGGCGGCTGGGCCGGAGCGCTGGCCGTCGGCGCGCCCTGGCCGGTGCTGGCCCTGTGGTGGGATTCCGACCGCAGCGGATTCACCCTCGCCTCGGGGTTCCGCCGCCCCGTCGGCTACGTCTGGCTGGCGAACGGCACCCCGGTCGGCGAGGACGAGGCCATGCGTACCTTCGCCGCCCGCCTCGGGCTCGACCCGGTGCTCGACATGCAGGCCCTGGAGATGCTGGCCAGGCCCGACAGCGCGGCCGACGCCCGGGCCCGGATGCGCGGCCTGCTCGCGGTCCTCGCCCGCACCGGCCTCACCCTGCCCCCGGGCCTCGCGCCCGGCGAACCGGCCGACCGCCTGTGCGAGGCCGCCCGGGTCAGCGGCCACGCCGAGACGGTCGAGTGGCCGGGCTGGCGGGACGCCGTCCACGCCGAGCTCGACGTCGTGGAGAACACCGGCCTCGGCCCCTGGATGCGCGGCCCCAAGGGGCGCTTCCTGGCCACCGCCCAACTCGTGTCCGGGGTACCGCTCACCGTGCACGGCCTGCGGCGGCGTAGCGGCGGCTGGCTCACGGCGGGCGCCCTGCTGCTCGTGCACGGGGCGCTCGGATTCGCGTACGACCGGATGCGCGCGGCGCGCGACGGGAACGCCCCGGGGGCCTGACGACGGTCGGCGATCCCGGCGAGGGGGCAAGCGATGGTCCGGGAAGGGGCGGCCGGCGAGGTGCTACTCCGTGTCGTCGTCCTCGTCGTCCAGTCGCGCCAGCCACGTGGCGAGGCGTTCCACCGGCACCTCGAAGTCCGGGTTCAGGTCGACGAACGTGCGGAGCTGTTCGGCGAGCCACTCGAAGGTGACCTCTTCCTCGCCGCGCCGCTTCTCCAGCTCTTCGATGCCGCGGTCGGTGAAGTACATGCGTTGCTCCGTGGGGCTTGTGGTCGCGCTTTCCCAGCAAGGATAGGAGAGACGGCAGAGCTCCGAAGGCCCTCGCTCCCTCGGTCCCGGCCAGCTAGCCTGGGTGATCCATCAATGCCTATGGGGCGTACGCGCGTTGGTGCGCCGCGGGGACGGGGGAGCGCGTCATGGGGGACGGGATACGCCCGATCCGGTTGCCGGACGGTACGGAAGTGTGGGTGCGGGCCTCTCGCCTGGAGGGGGTCGCGGGCGCCGCCGAGGACACCGACCTCTACGAGGACGTCGGTCTCTGGGAGACCGTGACCACCAAGGTCGAGGGGCTGAAGCAGACCGTGGAGGGTGTCGCGCGCTCGGTGCGGGACGCCACCGCGGAGGCTGCTCCCGACGAGACGGCGGTCACCTTCGGCATCGAGGTCAGTGCCAAGCCGGGGCGGGCCGTCGCGGTCCTCGCCGACGGTGAGGCCAAGGCCAATCTGTCGATCACCTTGACGTGGCGCCATGCGGAGCGGCGGGCCGCCACGCGCGCGGGGGCCGCGTCCACCGCGGACGCCGATGCCACGGAAACCTCAAACACCCCGAACGCCCCACAGGCCCCAGATGACCCAGGGGGCGCGGACCGGGCCACCGTCTGATGCCGCTGACGGAGCGGGGTCCGCTGTGGCAGTTGGTCGAGGAGGCGACGGTGGGGCTCGGGCCGCCCCCGGGCGCGGCCCGAGAGCGGCGCACCGCCCTGTGGGGCAGCGGCTTCTGCGTGGCGCCCGGCTGGGTGCTCACCTGCGCCCACGTCCTGATCGACGGGATGGGCCGACGTCGCCCGACCGGGCACGACGGTGCCGACGAGCCGGACGTGGGCGTGTACATCGACGGCGAGATCCTGCCGGGCCGTCTCGCGTACTGCATGCCGACACCGCGCGGCTCCGTGCCGAGAGGAGCGGGTGAGGGCGAGACGTTCGTGTCCGCCGTCGAGGGCATCGTCCCCGATGTCGCGCTGGTCGCGCTGGACCGGCCGGTGGGGCGCGAGCGCTGCGTGTGGCTCACGGACCGGCCGCCGGGGGAGTTCGGCGGCGACGGCGGGGGCGGCGGCGGTGGCATCGTCGGCCGGTTCGCCACGCGCCCCGACGACGGCGGTTTCTGTGTCCCCGAGCGTTTCACCTGCGGCCATGGCAGCACGCGGGGCAACCGGATCAAGTTCGAGCTCGGCGTCGACATGCGGCCGGGCACCTCGGGCGGCCCCCTCGTCGACCTGGAGCGCGGCGAGGTCGTCGGCATCGTGAAGGCCCGTTTCAGGGACGGCGGCTCGGGTCTGGCCGTCGCCGTCAGCGCCCTGCGTGACCTGTCCCCGCAGGCCCACCTGCCCGGCGCCCCCGACCTCGGTGACGACCCGTACCGGGAGCTGATGAAGCGGCACGACGCCTGGCACTGGCAGCGGCAGCACCCGGAGAGCGACGACGGCGAGCCGACATGGGTCGACGTGCAGCGGGAGCTGCCCCGGCGGCGCAGTACCTGGGAGGTCCTGGACCGGCTCAACGCGCTGCACCGGCTCGGCGGTGTGCCGGGACCGAGCGGCCCCGCCGTCGTGCGCCAGCTCGCCGAGGAGGCTCTCGGGCAGTCGCTCGGCCACACCGTCCAGCCCGTCAGTTGGCGCGACGGCCACGGCATGCTGCACGGCTTCGGCGGCCACGACGACCTCGCCGTGCACCTGAGGTACCTGTCGCTCGTCGTCCGCTGGGTCACCGCGCACGCCGACGGCAAGGACGCCACGGACAGCGCCGCGGAACTCTACGACTCCGTGATGAAGCGGGGCCAGGCGCTGCACGCCAAGGAGCGGGCCCTGCTCGGCAGCCTGCGCCCGCGCCCGCGCGCGGTGCTCCTGGAGTTCGACCACGCGCCGCCGCCCGCCTACCCGGAAGCGGGCGAGGAGGAGACCAGGACGTTCACCTGGTCCGTCTTCAAGGGGTACGACGACGGGCGCTGGGAGCTGGCGGTGCCGCCGCCCGCCGAGGGCCGCCCCTTCGAGCAGGCCAGGCAGGCCGCGCTCGACGCGCTCGCCGAGGTCCTCGCGGCGGCCGACGCGGCGCGGCCCGCCGACGATCCCGTACCGCTCGAAGTGGCGCTGCCTGGAACCGAGTTCGCCGCGACCGTCGCCGACTGGGAGGTGCGCGAGGACCCGCGTCCCAGCGCGCCGCGCGGCCCCGTCGGCATCGACCGGCCGGTGGTGATCCGCGACATCGAGCGGCGCGGTCAGTCGCTCGACCGGGACAGCGCCGCCGTCTTCGCGGAGCGGTGGCGCGAGCGCTGGCGGGGACTCGACGCGGCGCCCCGGCTGAGGCCGTTGCGCCCGGCGGGTCCGCCGGTCCCGCTGCGCCGCCCGGCGCTCCTGGGCGCCCCGCACGGGTCGGTCCCGGTGCTGTGCCAGGAGGTGGGTACCGGGCTCGGCAAGGAAGCGGTCCAGCGGACGGTCGGCCTCGGCTATCCGGTCGCCCTGTGGCGCGCGGGCGGGCACGGCGCGCGGGACGACTGCGGCGACGTCTGCGAGGCGTTCCACGCGGGTGTGGACGGGCTTCTCGGCCGGGCGGGCGGGGCGGTGCGCACCTTGCCGGGCCGGTTGTGGCGGTTGCGGACCGAGCATGCCGACTCGGGCGCGGCCGAGGCCACCTGGGTGTCAGACGTGATCTTGTTCTACGACGATCCGAACCACCCTCTGCCCCAGGCCGCGGAGAAACCTCTCGCGCCCCCGGGGTGCCGGTGAGTCCGGAAAACGTCGTGCGTGGGCCGGGCCCCCGGTACGTTGTTGGCAGCCTGTCGAGGAGGGGGTCGACATGAGCGAGTGGCTGATCTACCGGGGCGCCGGAGCCCCGCACGACGAGATCCAGCGCCTGCCCCCGCCGCCGCCCTGGCGCGATTTCGACGGTGGCCCCGTGCTGGACTCGCCCGGCCGCCTCGACAGCGCCTCGGTGCGCAGACTCGGGGTGCGCAGCCGACAGGCCCAGATGCACCGGCCGGGCACCGAGGAACGCGAACTGGTCAACGCGGCGCTGTACCTGCGCAGGCCCCTGCTCGTCACCGGACAGCCCGGCAGCGGCAAGAGCACCATCGCGCACTCGGTCGCGTACGAGCTGAAGCTGGGCCGGGTCCTGAGCTGGCCGGTGGTCAGCCGCAGCACCCTGCGCGACGGCCTCTACCAGTACGACGCCATCGGCCGCCTCCAGGATCTCCAGATCCGCGGCGCGCTCGGCGAGGACGCCGCCGCCGGGATCGCCGACATCGGCCGGTACATCCGGCTCGGCCCGCTCGGCACGGCCCTCCTCGCGTACGACCGGCCGCGCGTGCTGCTCGTCGACGAGCTGGACAAGAGCGACATCGACCTCCCCAACGACCTGTTGAACGTCCTGGAGGAGGGCGAGTTCGCCATCCCCGAGCTGGAGCGGATCGCCGATGTCGCGCCCGTGGTCGAGGTGCTGACCGACGACGGCACGCGCGTCCCGGTGCGGGGCGGCCGGGTACGCTGCCGGGCCTTTCCCTTCATCGTGCTGACCAGCAACGGCGAGCGGGAGTTCCCGGCCCCGCTGCGCAGGCGCTGCATCCAACTGGAGATGGCCGCGCCGGACGCGGAGCGGCTCGCCGGAATGGTCCGCGCCCACTTCGGGGAGGGCGCCGACCTGGCGTACGCCTCCCTCATCGAACAGTTCCTCGACCGGGACCCCGGGGACGTGCTGGCCGTGGACCAGCTCCTGAACGCCATCCACCTGGTGCAGCGCACCGGTTGGGGCGAGGACAGCCCCGCCCGCGCCCGCCTGTCCGCCGAGCTGATGCACCCGCTCGACCGGACCCGGTGAGGGGGGTGCGGAAGAAGGACGCCCCCGACCCCCTCACCCGTCTCGTCCGCACCCTCGCCGCGGCCGACGACCCGCTCGACAGCCGCCAGGTGGCCGACGCGCTCTGGCTGGCCCGGTGGACGAAGCGCCCCGGCGACGGTGCCCCACCGGAAGCGGCTCCTCCGTCGACGCCCGGGGAGCGTACGGATCCGGCCAAAACCCGTTCGCCGGGAACCGATTCACCTGACGAGCCGGATGAGCCGGAGGGGGCCGGTGAGGCGAGCGAGTCGGGCGCGCGCGGCCAGACGGGCGGAACCGGTGACGCGCGCACCGGATCCGAGGCCGCTCCCGACCCCTCGGCCGCCCGGGACACCGACCGTTCCGAGAGCGGTGCCCTCGACTTCGCCGCCCCCTCCCGGCGGCTGCGGCTGCCCACCGCCCCCGGCCTGCCGTCGCTGCCCGCGCTGCGCCGCTCGCTGCGCGCGTTGCGGGCGTACCGGCCCGCCGGTTCGGCGGTGCTCAGCGAGCTCGACGAGGTGGCGACGGCCGAGCTCACCGCGACCACCGCCCTGGTGAGCCCCGTACGGCGTCCGGTGCGCCGCCGCACCGCCGACCTGTACCTGCTCATGGACGGCGCCCCGGCCATGGCCGTGTGGGAGGGCCTGCTGGACGAGTTGCGACGCGCCTTCGTCCAGGTCGGCGCGTTCCGCGATGTCGTCGTGCAGTACCTGCACCCGCTCGGCGACGGCCTCGGCACCACCGCGCAACCCGGACGCGGCCATGTCCTGCGCCCGGCGCAGGAGCTGGCGGACCCCTCGGGCCGCCGGGTCCATCTGCTGCTCAGCGACTGCACCGGGCCCCTGTGGCGCGACGGCACCTTCCAGCGGCTGCTGCGGGACTGGGCGGGCAGCACTCCGCTCGCCGTGGTGCAGCCGCTGCCCCGCAGGTTCTGGCAGCGGACCGCGCTGCCGGCCGTCGCGGGCGTGCTGACGCGCAGGGCCGGTCCCTACCGCGCCCTGGAGTTCGGCCCCCTGCACCGGGGCGCGGCCGACCGGTCAGTGCCGCATGTACCCGTCCTCACCCCGACGCCCGCCGCGCTCAGCACCTGGGCGCGGCTCGTGTCGGCCGAGGGCGGACTGCGACTGCGCGGCGCCGCGGCACCCCTGAACGACGTCCCGGACACCGACCGGACCCCACCCGCCGAACCGGACGACGACGAGGCGCGGCGGCTGGTCGAGGAGTTCGACGAAGCCGCCTCGCCGCTCGCCCGCGACCTGGCGGTACAGCTCTCCGCCGCACCCCTGTCCCTGCCCGTCATGCGCCTCGTCCAGCAGACGATGCAGCCCGACAGCGGCCCCGGCGAACTGGCCGAGGTGCTGCTCGGCGGCCTCGTCACGGAACAGCCCCCGGTCACGGGTCCCGGCCGGGAGCAGGCGGCCCGCTCCGGCCCCTGGTTCGACTTCAGACCGCGGGTACGGGCGTTGCTGCTGCGACGGCTCAGCGCCGGTGAGGCAGCCCTCGTCCTCAAGCACTGCGCCCTCTACATCGAGCGCACCTTCGGCCGCGACGCCCGCAACTACCCGGCCGTCGTCGTCGCCTATCTCGAAGGCACAGGACGCCGCCCCGCGCACGGCACCGGCAGCGTCCCCGAACCCTTCGTCGCCGTGTCCGACCTGGTGCTGCGCCACTTCGAGCAGCGCCTGGGCGCGCTGCCGGGCGCGGCCCCGCGCGTCCCGCACCCGCTCGGCGACGCCATCGGCCGTCTCGACCGCTACGAGGCCAAGGGCAGCCCCGACGATCTGCTGGAGGCGCTCCGGCTGCTGCGCGTACCAGGAGCCCGCGCGCACCCCGGCTGGAGCGGCCTGTACGCGCGGGCGCTGCTGCACGCCTGGCAGGAGTGGCGTGACCCGCGACAGCTCGCGGAGGCCGAGGAGGTGGCCCGGGGCGAGGTCGAGACGCTGGCCCGGCACCCCGCGCCCGACGCCGAGGCGCTCGGGGCGGCCCGCCTCGCCCTGGCCCGGGTGCTGCGGGCGGGCGGCGAGGAGCAGGTCGCCGAGGCGGCCAGGCGCCGGGGGCCGGAGGCCGATGTGGAGCGGGCGGCGGGCGAGAGGCGCGTACAGGAGGCCATGACGCAGCTCGAAGCGGCGGTGGAGCAGCGCGGGCTGTCCCCGGCCACGCTCCTGGCCTGCGCGCTCCTCCATACGGCCGTCGTCAACCGCAGGCTGGGCCGCTCGCCCGACGCCGACCTGGAACCGCTCGACCTCAGCATCGAACTGCTCGGCCGTCTCACGGAGCACTGGCCGGTCGCCCGGCCGCCCGCCGAACTCTGGTACGCCCTGGGCAGGGCGCTCCTGCGGCGCGCCCAACTCGCCCCTGCCGACGGCCCTGAGCAGCGGGCACTGGCCGGCCGGGCCGCTTCGGCCCTGGAATCAGGGGTACGCAGGACAGGGGGCGTGAGCCGCACGGACGTACCACCTGCGCGCGCGCTGTTCGATCTTGCCGAGGCACATGCGCTCAGCGATGAGCCGTTCCGTTCTCCCGCGGAGGGGGAAGCCTTGAAGCGGGCCTCCGCCGCGGCGCGTGCCGAAGGTGATAGGGAGTTGGAGGCCGCGGCGCGAGGGAGGCTGTCCGTATGGCTGTGGAAACGTGACCGAGCGGAACTCGAGACGGCCGAGGCGGAGATGAAGAGGGCACTGAGTCTGTTACGACCGGGCGATCCACAGCGAGCCGAACTCCTGGTCTCCTACGGCCAGATGCTCCTCGACTCGCGGGGCGACGCACGGGACGGCGCGCAGGGGGCACCCGAGCGCGGCGACGACACGAACACGGTGTCCGAAGCGGTGCACAGCCTGCGGGAGGCCGTCGCCGACACCGCGCCCAGCCACCCCTCCGCCGCCGAACGACGGCTCCTCCTCGCCCGCGCCCTGCGCAGACGCTACGGCTCCGAGGAGATGGTCGCCGACCTGTACGAGGCGTGCTGGACGCTGGAGCTGGCACTGAGGGACACCGAGGGGCCGGCCCTGCGCGCCGCGGCCTGGCTCGAACTGGGCGGGCTGCACCGGATGCTGGCCCAGCACACGCGCGAGCGCGAGGAGTGGGTGCGCGCCGACGAGGCGTACGGCCGCGCCGTGCAGGAGGCCGAGGCGGCACGCGATCCGCGGACCGCCGCGCGTGCGCTGCACGGGCGCGGTGAGGTCCTGGAGCTGCTGGCGGGACCGGCCCGCGCGCTGGCGCTGTACCGGGCGGCGCGCGAGCGCTGGAGCCGGACCCCGGCGGCCGACCCCGACGAGGTGCGGCGCACGGATGACCGGATCCGACGGCTGGACGGCACCCAGTGACTCGCACGGGTTTCCGGGCGGGAGCGAGGGGGCATGCCCGGTTAGTTGACTGCCCCGAGGAGGCGATGTGCAGACCCCGGCCGTGAGCGCGCCCAGTGAGACCCTGCCCGACCTCGCGGGGCTGGATCTGGCGGAGCTGCGGGACCGGAGCGACCACCCCGTGCTCGGGGCGGTCCTCGACGGGCTGATCGAGCGGCCGCGTACGCCGGGGCGGGCCGTGGCCGTGTACTCGGACGGTGCCGACGTCACCGACAACTTCGGGGGCCCGGGGTGAGCGCAGGCGGCCCGGAGGCGGACGTGACGGACGTTCTCGCCGCCTGGCCGCTACGGGACCTGGACGTCCCCGGGCTGCGCCGGTCCGGGGTGCGGCCGGTCCCGTTCCGGCAGTTCGTGCTCAAGGTGCACAGCCGCTGCAACCTCGCCTGTACGTACTGCTACGTCTACGAGGGCGCGGACAGTTCCTGGCGGGACCGCCCCGCACGCGTCTCCGACGCCCTCATGCGACGCACCGCGCAGCGGATCGGCGAGCACGCGCGCACCCACCGGCTCACCGCCGTACGGATCGACCTGCACGGCGGCGAACCCCTGCTGGGCGGCGCCGCCCCGCTGGTGCGCTATGTGACGGCGGTGCGCGACGCCGTGCCCCCCGGCTGCACCGTCGAGGCCGGGGTGCAGACCAACGGCACGCTGCTGACCGCCGGGGCGCTCGCCGAGCTCGCCGCCGCCGGCATCAAGGTCGGCCTCAGCCTCGACGGCGGTCGCGCGCCGCACAACCGGCTCAGGGCGGACCACGGGGGACGCCCGGCCTGGCCCACGGCCCTGCGCGCGGCCCGGCTGCTCGCCCGCCACCCCGACAGCTACGCGGGCATCCTGTGCACGATCGACCTCGCCAACGACCCCGTGGACGTGGTGAGTTCCCTCCTCGCGCTGCGCCCGCCCGGCCTCGACCTGCTGCTGCCCCACGCCACCTGGAGCGCTCCGCCGCCGGGCGTCGCCGCCGCCGACCCGCGCACCCTGCGCTTCCCGCACCGCCGCCCCACGCCGTACGGCGACTGGCTCGCCAGGGCCTTCGACCGCTGGTGGGACCATCGCGGCGACGCCGTACGCATCCGGATCTTCGCCGAGATCATCGCGCTGCTCCTCGGCCAGCCCAGCAACACCGAGGTCGTCGGCCTCTCGCCGGTCGCCGCCGTCGTGGTCGACACCGACGGGTCGATCGAGCAGGTCGACTCGTTGAAGACGGCCTACGAGGGCGCCCCCGCCACCGGCCTCGACGTGTACCGCAACACCTTCGACGAGGCGCTCGACCACCCGGGCATAGCCGCCCGCCAACTGGGCCGGGGCGCCCTGGGAGCGCAATGCCGCCGCTGCCCGCTCGTGGAGGTGTGCGGCGGCGGCAACTACGCGCACCGCTACCTCGCCCCCAGCGGGTTCCGCCATCCCACGGTGCACTGCGCCGACATGGCCCGGCTGATACGCCACGTCGCCGGCCGCCTCACGGCCGAGATCGGCACCTCGCCGTAGCCATTCCGGCCGAATACGGTCGGCCCCCGACGCTTCGTCAGTTCTGCCGGCCGACCATGAACTACCGTGCCAGCAGCCCCCGATTCACCGTGTACGCCCGACGTTCGCAGGACAGTTCGCAGGACAGGGAGACGGTCGTATGGCCGAGTTCATCACCATCAGCCACGCGGGTTCCAGCCGTCCCTGGGCGGCGTGGATCGCACATCAGTTGGAGCGGCAGGGGATCAGCACCGCGATGCTGCGCTGGGACCCGGCGGTGGAGACATCCCTCGTCGACGCCCTGACCGGGCTGCTCGACTCGCCCGGCCGCGTCCTGCTCGTCCTCGACGACTGGTACTTCGGCCTCGGCCCGCGCCCCATGGCGGAGTGGTCGGAGGCGCTGCGCGAGGTGGTCTCCGCCCACGCCGACCGGTTCGCCGCGGTCAACATCGCCACGGGCGCGCTGCCCGCCGCCTCCGCCGCCCTCGCCCCGGTCACCCTGCTCAGTCTCGACGCCCGCGAGGCGAGCCGCCGACTGCTGCGCAGGCTGGGCATCGACCGGCCGCACACCGTCACCGGCGACGACGACGGCGGCCCCCGCTTCCCCAACGACGACCAGGTGCAGTGGAACGTACCCCCGCGCAACGAGCGCTTCACCGGCCGCGACGAGATCCTGGAGCGCATCCACACGGTCCTCGCCGACAGCGGTGAGGGCGAGCGCTGTGTCCTGCGCGGTATCTCGGGCGTCGGCAAGACCCAGATCGCCCGCGAGTACGCCTACCGCTTCCGCAACGAGTACGACATCGTCTGGCAGGTCAACTCCGGCTACCCGGGCACCGCGCGCGAGCAGCTCGCCGAACTCGCCACCCGGCTCGACCTGCCCGCGGGCCGCGAGACCGGTGACCGTATCCGAGCCGTCCAGGGCACCCTGCGCAGCGGGCGCCCCTACCGCAACTGGCTGCTGGTCTTCGACGGCGCCGACAACGTCGAGGGCATCGAGAACCTGCTGCCCGACGGCCCAGGACACGTCCTCATCACCACTCTCACCCGGGACTGGGCGGCCTACGGCAGGACCCGGGAGATCGAGGTCCAGCCGTTCACCCGGCGGGAGAGCGTCGCCTTCGCCTGCCGCCGCGCGCCCCGCCTCACCCCCGCACAGGCCGACGCCCTCGCCGGGGCCGTGCAGGACCTCCCGCTCCTCGTCAACCAGACCGCCGCCTGGCTCGCCATCAACGAGACCATGCCGGTGGAGACGTACATCGAGAGCATCCGCAGCGGCCGGCCCAACGAGTTCGGGCTCAGCTTCGCCGACGACGACTACAAGAAGAGCGTGTGGACGAGCTGGTCGCTCACGCAGAACATGCTGCGCGAGAAGCACCCCGACGCCTCCGAACTCCTCAAGATCTTCGGCTTCTTCTCGCCCGACGCGATCCCCGTCGGCCTGATCCAGTCGGCCCGGCCCAACGACCTGCCCGCGCACCTGGAGACCCTGACCGCCGACCCGATCGGCTGGCACACCAACCTGCGCCGCCTGAACGAGGCGACCGCCGTGATGCGCATGGACTACCCGGCCGCCGACACCAGCGTCGACCAGGGTGTCGAGAGCGTCCAGATGCACCACCTGTACCACAGCTACCTGCGCACCGGCATGCCGGAGGCGGAGCGCGAACAGGCCGCCGCCGCGGCCTGCCGCGTCCTGGTCAGCGCCTCACCCCGCAACCCCAACGACACCCGGCTGTGGGAGCGGTACGCGCAGATCATCCCGCACCTCGACCACGCGGGGGCCTTCGACAGCGGCGACCCGGACGTGCAGGGACTCATCCTCGACTGCATCGACTACCTGCGCGTACGCGGCGAGTACTCGGCCGGGCTCGAACTGATCCAGAAGGCGCTGCCCCGCTGGCAGCAGCGCTTCCGGCCGACCGACCGCAACCTGCTGCTGCTCGACTACTACCACGCGATCATGCTGCGCCGGGTCGGACGCTACCGGGAGGCCGAGGCCGCGGGCCGCAACTCCGTCGCCCTGCTGGAGGAACACGCGCCCGACAGCAACGAACTCCTGCTCGCCAAGCAGGGTCTGGGCGGCTCCCTGTGGGCGCTCGCCGCCTACGAGGAGGCCCGTGACCTCTTCAAGGAGGTGTGGGAGGCATACCGGGGACTGCTCGGCGAACAGCACCCGCGCACGCTCGACCAGCAGCACAACTACGCCGCCGTCCTCGCCCAGTTGGGCCGTTACGAGGAATCCCTCGCCATCGACCTCGGCGTGCTGCAGATCCGCGAGCGCATCCTCAAACTCCGCCACCCCGCCACCCTGGAGAGCGGCACCGTCTGCGCCAGCCTCATGCGCTGGCTCGGCCGGTACGCGGAGGCGCTGTCGCGCCAGGAGCAGAACGTGCGGGTCCACCGCCAGATCATGGACCTGCACCACCCCCAGACGCTGCGCGCCGAGCACAACCTCGCCCTGTGCCTGCGCCGCTCCGGCGACTACCAGCAGGCCGAGACGCTGATGCGGACCGTGCTCGCCCGCTCCGAGCAGGTGCACGGCCCCGATCACCCCGACACCCTCGCCGTACTGGCCGACTACGCGACCTTGCAGCGCTCGCACGGCGACCCCGGCCGGGCGCGGGAGCTGGCGGAGCGCGCCGTGTCCGGGCATGTCACCCTGCTCGGCGACGGCCACCCGTTCTCCGCCGGCGTCCTCGGCAACCTCGCCCTCGCCCTCGCCGAGTTCGACGACCGCGACGAGGCCCTGCACATGTCGGAGCGGTCCCTGTCCCGCATGCGCGCGGCCGTCGGCGACCGGCACCCCTGGACCCTCGGCTGCTCCCTCAACACCTCGGGCGCCCGAGCCCTCGCGGGCGACGTGGACGGCGCGGCCGAGCTCAGCCTCACCGCCGCCGAGACCGCCGAGGAAGTGCTCGGCGCACGGCATCCGCTGACCCTGTCGAGCTGGGCCGCCCACGCCACCGACCTGCGCCTGCTGCGCCGCGGCAAGGAGGCGGGCGAGCGGGAGCAGGAGGTCCTGCGCGCCCTCGCCGACACCCTGGGCGACCAGCACCCGCACACGGTCGCCGTCCGCCGCCGGTTCCGGCCCTACTGGGACTTCGAGCCGCAGCCGGTGTAGGCGCGCGGCGCGCTCGCCCCTGCGGACACGGAAGGGCCCGGCACCTCACAGGTGCCGGGCCCCTCCCGCGCGGAGGCGAGGCGGTTACGCCTCGAACACCTCACGCACCAACTGCTCCTGCTCGGCCTGGTGGCGCTTGGCGGAGCCGACCGCGGGCGACGAGCCGTGCGGGCGCGAGATGCGCCGCAGCCGCTCGGCCCCCGGGATGTCGGCGCCGACGGCCAGGTCCAGGTGGTCGATCAGGTTGAGCGCGATGAACGGCCAGGCACCCTGGTTCGCCGGCTCCTCCTGCGCCCACAGGTACTTCTCGGCGTTCGGGTACTTGGCGATCTCGGCCTGGAGCTCCTTGCCCGGCAGCGGGTACAGGCGCTCGACGCGGATGATCGCGGTGTCGGTGATACCGCTCTTCTTCCGCTCGGCGTCGAGGTCGTAGTACAGCTTGCCCGCCACGAAGACGACCTTGCGGACCGCGTTCGCGTCCACCGACTCGTCGCCGATGACCGGACGGAAGCCGCCCGACGTGAACTCCTCCACCTTCGACGCGGCGGCCTTGAGGCGCAGCATCGACTTCGGGGTGAAGACCACCAGCGGCTTGTGGTGCGGGTTGTGCACCTGCCACCGCAGGAGGTGGAAGTAGTTCGACGGCAGCGTCGGCATGGCGACCGTCATGTTGTTCTGCGCGCAGAGCTGGAGGAAGCGCTCGACGCGGGCCGAGGAGTGGTCCGGGCCCTGGCCCTCGTAGCCGTGGGGGAGCAGCAGCGTCACACCGCTCGTCTGGCCCCACTTCTGTTCGGCGGCCGAGATGTACTCGTCGACGACCGTCTGCGCGCCGTTGACGAAGTCACCGAACTGCGCCTCCCACATCACGAGGGACTCGGGACGCGCCAGGGAGTAGCCGTACTCGAAGCCCATGACCGCGTACTCGGAGAGCAGCGAGTCGTAGACGTTGTAGCGGGCCTGGTCGGGCGACAGGTACAGCAGCGGCGTGTAGTCCTCGCCGGTCTCCCGGTCGATGAGGACGGCGTGGCGCTGACCGAAGGTGCCGCGGCGCGAGTCCTGGCCCGAGAGGCGCACCGGGGTGCCCTCCAGGAGGAGCGAGCCGACGGCGAGGGTCTCGCCCATGCCCCAGTCGATGGTCCCGTCCTCGATCATCGCGGCACGGCGCTGGAGCTGCGGCAGCAGACGCGGGTGCACCGTGACGTTGTCGGGGATGTTGACCTGGGACTCGGCGATGCGCTTGACGACCTCCTGCGAGATCGCCGTCTGCACGGCCACCGGGAACTCGGCCTGCGGGTCCGACATCGGGGCCTCGGCCGGCTGCGCGACGGCCTCACGGACCTCCGTGAAGACCTTCTCGAGCTGGCCCTGGAAGTCCTGGAGCGCCTGCTCGGCCTCTTCCAGGGTGATGTCGCCGCGACCGATGAGCGACTCGGTGTAGAGCTTGCGCACCGAGCGCTTCTTGTCGATCAGGTCGTACATGAGCGGCTGCGTGAACGCCGGGTTGTCCGACTCGTTGTGACCGCGGCGGCGGTAGCAGATGAGGTCGATGACGACGTCCTTGTTGAACGCCTGGCGGAACTCGAAGGCCAGACGGGCAACGCGGACGACGGCCTCGGGGTCGTCGCCGTTCACGTGGAAGATCGGCGCCTCGATCATGCGGGCCACGTCGGTGGCGTACATGGAGGAGCGCGAGGACTCCGGGGCGGCGGTGAAGCCGACCTGGTTGTTGATGACGATGTGGACCGTGCCGCCCGTGCGGTAGCCGCGGAGCTGCGACATGTTGAGCGTCTCGGCGACCACACCCTGGCCCGCGAAGGCCGCGTCACCGTGCAGGGCGACGGGCAGGACCGTGAAGTCCGTGCCGCCCTTGTTGATGATGTCCTGCTTGGCGCGGACGATGCCCTCGATGACCGGGTCGACCGTCTCCAGGTGGGACGGGTTCGCGGCCAGCGAGACCTTGATCTGCTCGCCGTCCAGGCCGGTGAAGGTGCCCTCGGCGCCCAGGTGGTACTTGACGTCGCCGGAGCCGTGCATCGACTTCGGGTCGAGGTTGCCCTCGAACTCGCGGAAGATCTGCGCGTACGACTTGCCGACGATGTTGGCCAGCACGTTCAGCCGGCCGCGGTGGGCCATGCCGATGACGACCTCGTCGAGGCGGGCCTCGGCGGCGGAGTCGATGACCGCGTCGAGCAGCGGGATGACGGACTCGCCGCCCTCCAGGGAGAACCGCTTCTGGCCGACGTACTTGGTCTGGAGGAAGGTCTCGAACGCCTCCGCCGCGTTCAGGCGGCGCAGGATGCGCAACTGCTCCTCGCGCTCCGGCTTGGAGTGCGAGCGCTCGATGCGGTCCTGGATCCACTTGCGCTGCTTCGGGTCCTGGATGTGCATGAACTCGACGCCGGTGGTGCGGCAGTACGAGTCGCGCAGCACGCCGAGGATGTCGCGCAGCTTCATCATCGACTTGCCGGCGAAGCCGCCGACCGCGAACTCCCGCTCCAGGTCCCACAGGGTGAGGCCGTGCTCGGTGATGTCCAGGTCGGGGTGCTTGCGCTGCTTGTACTCCAGCGGGTCGGTGTCGGCCATGACGTGGCCGCGGACCCGGTAGGAGTGGATCAGCTCGAAGACCCGCGCGGCCTTGGTGACGTCGTCGTCGTGCGACGCGTCGATGTCCTTGAGCCAGCGGACCGGCTCGTAGGGGATGCGCAGGGCCTTGAAGATCTCGTCGTAGAACTCGTTCTCACCGAGGAGGAGGTTCGCGACGATGCGCAGGAACTCGCCGGAGGCGGCGCCCTGGATGACCCGGTGGTCGTAGGTCGACGTGAGCGTCATGACCTTCGAGATGCCGAGCTTGTTCAGCGTGTCCTGGGAGGTGCCCTGGAACTCCGCCGGGTAGTCCATCGAGCCGACGCCCATGATGACCGACTGGCCGGGCATCAGACGCGGCACCGAGTGGACGGTGCCGAGGCCGCCGGGGTTGGTCAGGGAGACCGTGACACCGGTGAAGTCGTCCATGCCGAGCTTGCCGTCGCGGGCGCGGCGGACGATGTCCTCGTAGGCCTGCCAGAACTCGAAGAAGTTCAGCGTCTCGGCCTTCTTGATGCCCGCGACGACGAGCTGGCGGTCGCCGTTGGGCTTCACGAGGTCGATGGCGAGGCCGAAGTTGATGTGCTCCGGCTTGACCAGCGTCGGCTTGCCGTCCTTCATCGCGAAGGAGTAGTTCATCGACGGCATGGCCTTGATGGCCTGCACCATGGCGTACCCGATGAGGTGCGTGAAGGAGATCTTCCCGCCGCGGGCGCGCTTGAGGTGGTTGTTGATGACGATGCGGTTGTCGAACAGCAGCTTCACCGGGACGGCGCGCACGGACGTGGCCGTGGGGACCTCGATGGAGGCGTTCATGTTCTTCGCGACGGCGGCGGCGGGTCCGCGCAGCGTCACGAGCTCGGGGCCGGCGGGGGCCTCGGTCGTCACTGGTTCAGCCTTCTTCGGAGCGGGGGTGGCGGGAGCGGGCTTCGCGGCGGCGGGCGCCTGCTGCGCGGGCTGCGCGGCAGGGGCGGGAGCCGGCGCGGCGGCCGGTGCGGGGGTCGCGGCGGCGGGCTTCGCGGGCGCCGGAGCCTGCGCGGCGGGCGCCGGCTCGGCGGGGGCCGCGGGCTTCTGGGCCGGAGCCGCGGTCGGCGCAGCCCCCGCGGCCGCGGCACCTGGCTTGTAGTCGGCGAAGAAGTCCCACCAGGCTCGGTCGACCGAATTCGGGTCCTGGAGGTACTGCTGATAGATCTCGTCGACGAGCCACTCATTGGGACCGAAGGCGGCAGCAGGGTTTTTGCCCTGCCCGGCTTGGTCGGTCTCGGTGGAGATGCTCGAGTTACTGGGGGACTGTGGCGACACGGCGTGAACCGCCCTCTTCCGCTTCTCACAAGGTGATGGACAGCGGGAATAAAGGCTACGCCTCCATCAGCGGCACGTGCAGGCCGGGCCGGTGATCCGTCGTGTAAGTCACACTGCGCGTTGTGTTTCGGGCCGCGAAATGGCGGGAAACAACCGGGGTTTCGGTACGTTCGGCCACGCGCCCGGCGCACTCGGATATGCCTGGGCGCGGCTTGACCTCCGCCTGACCGAAACCCTACGTCAACTTTGCGGTCGAGGCGTGTCCCGGAAGAGTGACCTTGATCCGGCACCCGCGCGCCGATTCGGCCACGCCGATCCGGCCGCCGTGCAGGTCCACGGCCCAGCGGGCGATGGCGAGGCCGAGGCCCGTGCCACCGTCCCCCTTGCCCTTCGCGTTGCCTGCGGCCCCGCGGTTGAAACGCTCGAACACCCGGTGCCACTCCGACTGCGGGATGCCCGGCCCCTCGTCGAGCACTTCGAGCTCCAGCGACTCGGGGGCGAACCCGCGCCGCGCCCGTACGGTGACGCGGCCGTGCGGCGGGGAGTGCTTCACCGCGTTGTCGATGAGATTCGCCACGACCTGGTGGATGCGCTCCGGGTCGGCGTGCGCCGTCAGTTCGGGCGGTGAGACGTCGAGGTGGAGATGGACGTCGGTCCGCGTGTGGGTGCCGGAGCCGGAGGCGATGCCCGCGCGCTGGGACACCGCCATGTTCGCTTCCTTCAGCACGCCCGACAGGTACGGCCAGACCTCGAAGCGGCGGGTCTTGAGCGGGACCACCCCGTTGTCCAGGCGGGACAGGTCGAGCAGGGTCTCGACGAGCCGGCCGAGCCGCTCCGTCTGTTTCAGCGCCGTGCGCATCGTCTCGGGGTCGGCCGCCATGACGCCGTCGACGACGTTCTCCAGCACCGCGCGCAGACCGGCGATCGGCGTGCGCAGCTCGTGCGAGACGTTGGCGACCAGCTCCTTGCGCTGCTGGTCCTGGGCGGCCAGTTCGTCGGCCATGCGGTTGATCGTGACCGCGAGGTCACCCAGCTCGTCGCGGCGGTCCGCGCCCCGGACGCGGCGCGTGTAGTCACCGTTGGAGATGGAGCGGGCGACCGTGTTCATCTCGTCGAGCGGCGCGGTGAGGCTGTGCGCCACGAACTGGGTGATCAGCAGCGTCGCGATGATCGAGAACACGGTGATGAAGCGCAGCTCCGTCGCCGTGTACATCGCCACCATGAGCAGACCCGTGGTGATGAAGACGGAGACGACGACGAGCGTGCCGAGCTTCGCCTTGATCGAGAAAGGGCGCAGGCCGCCCGTCGCCCAGTGCGGGTTGAGCGGCGGCGGCCGGTGGGCCCGGTCGTAGGGTGCCCGGTCCCCGGTGCTCATGGCGCCGGCGTCTCCAGCGCGTACCCCACACCGTGCACGGTGCGGATCCGCTCCGCGCCGATCTTCCGGCGCAGCGCCTTGATGTGGCTGTCGACGGTGCGGGTGCCCGAGGCGTCCGCCCAGTCCCACACCTCGGCGAGCAACTGCTCGCGGGAGAGGACGGCGCGGGGCGTGTTCGCCAGGCAGACCAGGAGGTCGAACTCGGTGGGCGTGAGGTGGACGTCCTCGCTGCGGACCCGGACGCGGCGCTGCGCGTGGTCGATCTCCAGTTCGCCCAGGCGCAGGATGCCGCTGCGCGGGGTGGCCGCGGCGATGGCCGCCCGCTCGACCCGGCGCAGGAGCACGTGGACCCGGGCGGCCAGCTCCCGCATGGAGAACGGCTTGGTCATGTAGTCGTCGGCCCCGACGCCGAGTCCGACGAGCATGTCCGTCTCGTCGTCGCGGGCCGTCAGCATCATGACCGGGACCGGCCGCTGCGCCTGCACGCGGCGGCAGACCTCCAGGCCGTCGAAGCCGGGCAGCATGATGTCGAGGATCAGCAGGTCGGGCTGCCACGCCTCGGCGGTGTCGACCGCCGCGGGACCGTCCTGCGCGGTTTGCACGAGGAATCCCTCGGCCCGCAGCCGGGCGGCGATGGCGTCCACGATCGTCGGGTCGTCCTCGACGACGAGGACCCGTCGCTGGGCCCCCGGGGTCGCCGTGCCGCTGTTGTGGGAGGTGTGTGTCTGCTCCATCGCCCCGCCCCTGCATGCGCGCCGTCGTGACGCGCTTGACGCTTGAATGATCTGGGTTTCGGACGTCAGCGTACGGGGAGTTACCGCCGGTCGGCTACGCGGCCCGTACTGCGAGGTGCACTACGTCGGGTACGCCTCGGACAACCGGGATCTCTTCGGTGCGGACCGCCCGGAATCCGGCATTCCGCAAGGTTCCTTCGAAATTTGCGGACGGCTGTGCGGACCAGACGGCCAGCACACCGCCGGGGGTGAGGCGGGCCCGGCAGGCGGCGAGTCCGGCGGGGGAGTACAGGCTGTCGTTGTCCTCGGTGACGGTCCAGTCCGGGCCGTTGTCGATGTCCAGGCAGAGGGCGTCGTAGGTGACGGCCGCCTCGTGCAGGTGCCGGACCAGATCGGCTTCGGCGATCGTGGTGCGGGGGTCCGCGAGGGCCTCGGCGGTGAAGGGTGCGAGCGGGCCGTCGCGGTGCCAGTCGATGACCGCGGGCTCGCGTTCGACGACGGTGATGCGGCCCCAGCGGGGCTCCGCCGCGGCGTGGGCCAGGGAGAACCCGACGCCGAGGCCGCCGATGAGGAGGCTCGGTGCGGCGCGGTCGGGCGGGAGTTCGGCCAGCGCGGCGTCGATCAGGAGCCGCTCCGAACGACCGTCGGAGGTGTCCATCAGGAAGGTGCCGTTGGCGATGATCTGGAGCAGGGCGCCGTGGCGGCGCAGGACGACTTCGCCGTAGGGACCGGTGCGGCGGTCCAGGACGACGGGCGGTTCCGTGAGAAGGCTGTCGGGCATACGGCCATTCTTCTCGTTCGGCGACGCATGGCGAGGGAGTTCCGGGACAGGAGACTCCGGGGGTGGTACCCGCGACCGTGAGGGCCGGACGCCAGGATCACCCGAGAGGTTGCTGTGAATCCCGTCACATCTGGTGTTGCCGGGGGTAAGAAACCAACCTGATGTGCACGAAAGGGGAGCACGCGCGTGAAAACGAACGTGCCGGTCGATTCTGGTACAGCGCCCGTCGCCGAAGGGCGGTATCCGCGCCCACTGACCGGCGTCCCGGCGCAACCAGGGCCCCCGGCTCCGGAGACCCGCCGAAGCGATCGCCCCGGCCGCCCCGGCCGCTTCCGCCCCTGGCGGCTGCTGCCCACGCCGGCCCGGACGCCCTTCACCTGTGCCTACGCGGTCGTGCTCGTCGCCACCTCACTGTTCATGGAGTTCGCCGACCCGGACACGGTCGCCGCGGCGCTCCGGGCGTCCAGCACCGACGTCGCGCACCTGGTCCGGTCGCCGGTGGTGACGCTCGTGGCCAGCGCGCTGTGGATCGTGGGCGGGGTCACGTCCCCGTTCGCCCTCGCGTTCGTCATCGTGCTGAGCGCGCTGGAGCGGCGCACGGGCGGGCTCCGCACGGCCGGGATCTTCGTGCTCGGCCATGTCCTCGCGACCCTGGCCACCGAGATCCCCGTCGGCCTCTCCGTGATGACGGGCCACCTCCCCGAGAGCTCGCTGCACCGCCTGGACTACGGCGTCAGCTTCGGCGTCGCCGCGAGCATCGGCGCCCTGGCGGGACTGCTCACGCCGTGGCCCCGCCGGCTTGTGCTCGCCGTCGTCGTCGCGATGCTCACCGGCGACCTGCTCACCTTCACCGACCCGCTGGCGAGCTGGGGCCATCTGCTGGCCCTGGCCGTCGGCGTCACGACGTGGCCCCTGCTGCGCTTCCGCAGGGGCGCCACGCGGTACGACCGGGCCGCGACGGGGTGATCGCTGAGAGCGAACGCATGGCCGGGAACATCCGGAGGCTGGGAAGCATTGAGTCGATGTAGCTCAACTTGACTGCCGAAGGGGAGATCATGGCTTCGACGTCCACACCGCTCACCTTGCCTGTGCTGCCGCTCGACGACGAGGTCGTGCTGCCCGGCATGGTGGTGCCCCTGGACCTGAACGACACGGACGTCCGCGCCGCGGTGGAGGCCGCCCAGGCCGCCGCCCGATCCAGTGGGGACAGCAAGCCCAAGGTGCTGCTTGTTCCGCGCATCGACGGCACGTACGCGAACACGGGTGTGCTCGGCACGGTCGAGCAGGTCGGCCGCCTCGCCGACGGCGACCCGGGCGCTCTCATCCGCGGTCGCGGCCGCGTGCGGATCGGCGCCGGCACGACCGGCCCCGGCGCCGCCCTGTGGGTGGAGGGCCTGACCGTCGAGGAGGAGGGCCCCGAGCAGCCGCTGCCGGGCGCCGTCGCCGAACTGGTCAAGGAGTACAAGGCGCTCGCCACCAACTGGCTGAAGAAGCGCGGCGCCTGGCAGGTCGTGGACCGCGTCCAGCAGATCGACGACGTGTCGGTCCTCGCCGACAACTCCGGGTACTCGCCCTTCCTGACCACCGAGCAGAAGCTCGAACTCCTGGAGACCGCCGAGCCGGTCGCCCGCCTCAAGCTCGCCACCGAGCAGCTTCGCGAGCACCTGGCCGAGCAGGACGTCGCCGAGGCGATCGCCAAGGACGTACAGGAAGGCGTCGACAAGCAGCAGCGCGAGTTCCTGCTGCGGCGCCAGCTCGAAGCGGTCCGCAAGGAGCTGCGCGAGCTGAACGGTGACGCGGAGGGCGAGGAGTCCGACGACTACCGCGCCCGCGTCGAGGCCGCCGACCTGCCCGAGAAGGTCCGCGAGGCCGCCCTCAAGGAGGTCGAGAAGCTGGAGCGGTCCAGCGACCAGTCCCCCGAGGGCTCGTGGATCCGCACCTGGCTCGACACCGTCCTCGAACTGCCGTGGACCGAGCGGACCGAGGACGAGTACGACATCAAGGGCGCCCAGGAGATCCTTGACGCCGAGCACGCCGGTCTGGCCGACGTGAAGGAGCGCATCACCGAGTACCTGGCCGTGCGCAAGCGGCGTTCCGAGCGCGGGCTCGGCGTCGTCGGCGGCCGTCGCGGCGGCGCCGTGCTGGCCCTCGTGGGCCCGCCCGGTGTCGGCAAGACGTCGCTCGGCGAGTCGGTGGCGCACGCGATGGGCCGCAAGTTCGTCCGCGTCGCCCTCGGCGGCGTGCGCGACGAGGCCGAGATCCGCGGCCACCGCCGTACGTACGTGGGCGCCCTGCCGGGCCGTATCGTGCGCGCCATCAAGGAGGCCGGGTCGATGAACCCGGTGGTCCTGCTCGACGAGATCGACAAGGTCGGCTCCGACTTCCGCGGCGACCCCGCCGCGGCCCTGCTCGAAGTCCTCGACCCGGCGCAGAACCACACCTTCCGCGACCACTACCTGGAGGTCGAACTCGACCTGTCCGACGTCGTGTTCCTCGCGACGGCGAACGTCCTGGAGGCCATCCCCGAGGCGCTGCTCGACCGGATGGAACTGGTGCGGCTCGACGGCTACACCGAGGACGAGAAGGTCGTCATCGCCCGCGACCACCTGCTCCCGCGCCAGTTGGAGCGGGCCGGTCTGGAGAAGGACGAGGTCACCCTCGACGAGAGCGCGCTGCGCAAGCTGGCGGGCGAGTACACCAGGGAGGCGGGCGTCCGTAACCTGGAGCGTTCCGTCGCCCGGCTGCTCCGCAAGGTCGCCGCGCAGCACGAACTGGGCGAGCGCGAGCTGCCCTTCACGGTGACCGACGCCGAGCTGCGGGGCCTCATCGGGCGCCCGCACCACGTGCCCGAGTCCGCCCAGGACCCGGCCGAGCGGCGCACGGCGGTGCCGGGTGTCGCGACCGGGCTCGCCGTCACCGGCGCGGGGGGTGACGTGCTCTTCGTGGAGGCGTCGCTCGCCGACCCGGAGACGGGCGCGGCAGGACTGACCCTCACCGGCCAGCTCGGCGACGTCATGAAGGAGTCGGCGCAGATCGCGCTCTCCTTCCTGCGCTCGCACGGCGCGGAACTGGAGCTGCCCGTCGCCGATCTGAAGGAGCGCGGCGTGCACATCCACTTCCCGGCCGGTGCCGTGCCCAAGGACGGGCCGAGCGCGGGCGTCACCATGACGACCGCCCTCGCCTCCCTGCTGAGCGGACGCCTGGTCCGTACGGACGTGGCGATGACCGGTGAGGTGTCGCTGACCGGCCGGGTGCTGCCCATCGGCGGCGTGAAGCAGAAGCTGCTCGCCGCGCACCGGGCCGGCATCACGACGGTGATCATCCCGAAGCGCAACGAGGCGGACCTGGACGACGTCCCGGCGGAGGTCCTGGAGAAGCTGGACGTGCACCCGGTGACGGATGTCCGCCAGGTGCTCGAACTGGCCCTCGCGCCCGCCTCCGCGGACCTGGAGGTCCCGGTGGCGGCGTGACGGACGCGGCCGGATGATGAAGACCCGGGTTCTCATCGGAACCCGGGCCTTCGCGTACTGTCACGGGGCTCCGCCCCGGGCCCCGGTCCTCGATCGCCGGACGGGCTTGAGTCGGTCAGCCGTTGGCGAGGGCCTGGACGCGGTCGAGTGCGCCGTTGAACTTGTTGTGGTCGCCGACCGTCGGCCCGGACGACGTGTACTGCCACATCGTCTGGACGCCCCAGCCGGCCGGGAGCGTGCCCACCGTCGAGGCGTACCGGGCGATCCACAACGGATTGGTGGTGCCGAACGCGGCGGAGTTGCCGGTGCACTGGGTCCACCAGCTCGTGGCCGTGTAGATCACGGCGTCACGGCCGGTGCGCGCCTTGTACTGGTTCACGAAGTCCCGGATCCACGAGACCATCCCGGCGGCCGTCTTGCCGTAGCAGGCGTCGCCGTACGGGTTCCACTCGATGTCGAGCGCGCCCGGCAGCGTCCTGCCGTCCCTGGACCAGCCGCCCCCGTGGTCCACGAAGTAGTTGGCCTGCGTGGCGCCGCTCGTCGTGTCCGGCGTCGCGAAGTGGTAGGAGCCGCGGATCATGCCCACGTTGTACGAGCCGTTGTACTGCTGGGCGAAGTACGGGTTGGTGTAGTACGTGCCCTCCGTGGCCTTGACGTAGGCCCACTTCACGCCGCTGCTCCACAAGGTCGACCAGGCGACGTTGCCCTGGTGGCTGCTGACGTCGACGCCCTCGGTCTGGGTGACGCGGCCGACCGGGCCCTGGCCGGTGTCGCCGTCGTGCTCGGCCACCCCCATGCCCATGTGGGCCTCGCCCCGGGCGGGGACGTCGGCGGCGTGCGCGGCGCTCGGAAGGGTGAACAGGAGGGAGAGGGCGGCGAGGAGGGCGCCGGCGGCGAAGCTTTTACGTCGGGTGGTTCCGGGTCTGTGCACGGGCATTGCATGCCTCCATGAAGGCCGTGGGGGACCAGCGCGGCGCTGATCGGGGACCTGTGCTGGGTGTGCGACCTGTCGGCATGTCCCGCGGGCGACGTCGAGGACCGTGCTGGTATGGACATGCCATGCATGAAGCTACGCAGGTAGACCTGGGGGAGGGAAGGGGGTCCGGATGGTGCCGTTGGTCTACTCCTGCGAAATACTGACGGAGCTGCGGTGATGGCGGCGATTGGCGAAAACTTTCAGAACAGGGAAACCCGGGGAAACTCTGGCCATGGGTGCTGACGTGCACGAAGACGGGAACGGCGAGCGGCGGACCGCCGAACGTGGCACGAACTCCGCCGCCGCGCCGAGTGGTGTGGACCAGGAATTCCTCTCGCTGGAACGCGAATTGACGGTCTTCCTGCGACGCGCCCGGGCCTCCTCCGGCGAGATGGCCCGCGAGGTCCACCCGGACCTGGAGCCGGCCGCGTACGGGCTGCTCGTGCGCCTGGAGGAGTGCGGGGCGCAGCGGGCGACCGCGCTCGCCGCGTACATCGGCGTCGGCAAGGCGACGATGAGCCGCCAGTTGCGCGCCCTGGAGGAGCTCGGCTTCGTCTCCCGGGAGCCCGATCCGGCCGACGGCCGCGCCTGGCTCGTCTCGCTCACCGAGCGGGGCCGGGTCGACTTCGGCCGGGTGCGGGAGGCCCGCCGCATGCGGTACGTGCGGCAGCTCGCGGGCTGGGACCGGTCCGAAGTGGCGGAACTGGCGCGGCTGCTGCACCAGTTGAACGCGGGCGCGGAATAGCCGACCGGCGCACCGCTGGGGCGTCCGCCGTCACAGCTCCGCGTAGACGAGCGTCGCGTCGTCGTGGGTCTTGCTGCGGCGCAGATACGTGCGGGCCCGGGCGTCCGCGTCCTCCAGGGCGCGGACCCGGGCGACCGCCCCCTGCGCGCCCTCCTTGCGTACGAGGGCGAACAGGTCGCCCCAGTCGCCCTGGTGGAATTTCTCCACCCAGCGGGTCACCCCGTCGGTCAGCGCGGTGAGCGCCCGGACCCGGGCGCGGGGAAGCGTGCCGGTCACGGCCCGGGCCGCCACCGTCGGGTCGGCGGCAGCCGTGAAGAAGCCGCCCTCCTTGTTGCGCACGGTCGCGTCGGCCACCGCGTCCGAGGCCAGGGACGTACGCGGGAGCCGGGCGAGACGGTCGTCGAGCAGGGCCGTCACCGCGCCGTCCGGCGCCTCGACGAGCAACGCCGCGTCGGACAGCACCAGGTACTCGACCCGCTCCGCGTCCCAGCGGGCGAGGGCGACGGTTGCCTGAGGGGTGCGCGGGTGAGAAAGGTCACAGGTTGCGCGATGGGCTTCGGCGGTACGGGTGATGGCCGCCGCGAGGATGTCACCCAAGGTCATATCCCGGAGCGAAGTGGACAGTTCGGCCAGGGCGGCACCGAGCCGGGCCGTGAACCAGGGGACGGAATGCAGACATCCGTACGGGGTCGGCGGCGGCGTGACACCGTCGAGGACGACCAGTGATCCGCCCTGTCCGCAGGCCGGAACCGCGACCGAGGCGTAGTCCTCGTTCGGACGGTTGGCGACGCCGGGTTCGGTGGCCAGTTCGATGCGCATTCGGCCAGTCTGCATGAGCCGCGCTCACGGCCGGGCGATCCGTGCGGATCGGTCCGTACCAGCAGGTGGGGCGCCTGTTTTGGGGCGGAATGATCGACTCCGATGAAGCGCGGCGGGGCATCTTGCCAAAGCCTGTGAAAGACGTCCAACCGGCGCACCGTGGGCGCGCCGTCCCCGTGCCGGGGGAACTTGCTCCTCAACTCCCGCTCGATGTTCACTCCTTCGGGTGGCGGGCAAGGTGATGTGCGCCCCCTGCTCACCGGCGCTGGAATGGTCAGGAGCCATGCCAGAGGGGCGCGTGGGTTGACAGGCCGTCACCTGCGACCATGGGTAGGACGAGTCAGGAATGCGAGCACCAGGTGCGGAACACCTCCGGCGGTAACGAGGCCAGTGGGACGGGTGGGCCGGATGGTGCGGGTGGCTTGGAATCGGCGGCACTGACCCCGGAGAGCGCGGGCACGCCCCAACCGCCTCCCGCAGGCAAGGGCAAGCGGGCCCGGGTGCGGAACCGGCTGCTCATCGCGGTCGCCGTCGTCGCCGCCGCCGTCGTCGGAGCCGGGGCCCCCGCCCTCCTGGCCGCCTCCGGACAGGTCGGGGAGTCGCAGGGGCTCGTCGACGACGCCGAGCGGACCCAGTCGGCGCTCGCCCTCTCGCACGCGCTGGCCGACGAGCGCGACGAGGTCAGCGCCTACATC
The DNA here is from genome assembly GCF_044765725.1 of Streptomyces sp. NPDC102406. Taxonomy (NCBI): domain Bacteria; kingdom Bacillati; phylum Actinomycetota; class Actinomycetes; order Kitasatosporales; family Streptomycetaceae; genus Streptomyces; species Streptomyces sp. NPDC102406. Next base: position 505,951 of record NZ_JBIWKP010000005.1, read on the forward strand.
GCCGCCGGACGCCCCAAGGGGCGGGGGCTGAGCGAGGAGCGCGGCGCCCGCGTCGACCGACAGGTGGACGAACTGCGCGGCGACGCCACCGGATCACTGCGGCGCACCGTCGACGACGTCGCCGCCGTCCGGCGCGCCGCCCTCACCGGCAAGGGCTCCGCCCTGGAGGCCCACACCGCCTACTCCGAGGCCATCACGGAACTGCACCGGCTCGCCGAGGAACTGGCCGACGCGATGCCGCCCCGCGCGGGTTCCGGCGCGCACGCCCTCGCCGACCTCGACCGCGCCGTCGACCAGGCGTCCGCCGCCCGCGGCCTCCTCCTCGCCGCGTACGCGGTACCGGAGCCGGCCACCACGACCACCGTCGACCCCGTCACCGGGCTGCCGACGACCGTCCAGGGCGAGGACACCGCCGAGGGCAAGCGGCGCGACGCGCTCAGCGCCGCCGCCCAGCAGGCCCGGGTGCGCGAACAGGCCGCCCTGGCCGACTTCCGCGACTCCGCCCCGGCCGCGTCCGTGTCCGCGTACGACTCCACCGTCACGGGGCCCGACGTCAGCAAGGCCGACACCTACCTGGCCCGGCTCACCGACGCCCCGACCCTGTCCGACGCGGAGCTGGCCTACGACGCCAAGAGCGTGGACGCCGCCCTGACCGCCCGGATCGACGCGATGCGCGGCGCCGAGTCCGCGCTCGGGGACCAGCGCGTCAAAAGCCTGGAGCGGCTGCGCGACGACGACGTCAACGGGCTCGAACTGCGTATCGCGCTGGTCGGCGTCTGCCTCCTCGCCGCCGTCGGCGTGGCCATGGGCGCGGCCCGTTCGCTGACCCGGCCGCTCGCCGTGCTCCGCCTCGGCTCGGCGCGGGTCGCCGCCGCCCCGGCCGGCGAGGAGCCGATCAAGTTCACCGGACGCAACGACGAGTTCGCCCAGGTCGTCCGCTCGGTCAACGCCCTGCACGCGCACGCCGTCGCCCTCCACGAGCGCCAGGGCACCCTGGAGTCCGACCGCAAGCACCTCGTCGGCGAGCGGCAGCGCATGGCCGACGACCGCGACGCGCTCCGTGCCGAACTCGCCGAGACCGGCGCGCAGTTGGAGCGGGTCCGGAACTCGATCAACGGCACGTTCGTCAATCTGGCCCTGCGCACGCTCGGCCTCGTCGAGCGCCAGCTCGGCGTGATCGAGGGCCTGGAGGACCGCGAGCAGGACCCCGAGCGGCTGGCCACGCTCTTCAAGCTGGACCACTTCGCCACCGTCATGCGGCGCCACAGCGAGAACCTGCTCGTCCTCGCCGGGGCCGAGCACGGACAGCAGCACGCCGGTTCGGTGCCGCTCGTCGACGTCCTGCGCGCCGCCGTCTCGGAGATCGAGCGCTACGAGCGGGTCCGGATCGCCGCGCTGCCGCCGCACGCGCACATCGCCGGGTTCGCCGCCGACGACCTCAGCCACCTGGTCGCCGAACTCCTGGAGAACGCCACCTCGTTCTCGCCGCCGGACGCCTCCGTCGAGGTCTCCGCCTGGCTCCTGGAGAACGGGGAGGTCATGCTCTCCGTCCAGGACGAGGGCATCGGCATGGCCGAGGAGCGGATGCGGGAGCTGAACGGCCGGCTCTCCGCGTTCTCCGCCGAGCAGACCCACGACCCGGAGGACGCCGAGGGGCTCGGGCTCGGCCTGTACGTCGTCGCGCGGCTCGCGGCGCGGCACGGGGTGCGGGTCCGCCTGCGCGAGCAGAAGCAGGGCGGGGTCGCCGCCGTCGTCGTGCTGCCCACCGCGCTGCTCGCGGCCGTGCCCGCCGTGGCCGCGCCACCGCCCGTGCCGGTGCCGGGCGGCGCGCCCGCCGTGCATCTGCCGGGCTCCGAGGCCGAGGCCAACTCCAACGTCCTGAGCGGCCGGGCGACGGACCAGGCCGCCGCCCCGGCCCGGGCGCCCGAGCCGGACCCGGACGCCGCCGACCCGCTCATCGAGGCCGCCGAGCAGGCCGTCCGCGAGGCCGAGGCACAAGCACGGCCCGAGGCCGAGCCGGAGCCCGAGACCCAGCCGGAGTCCGAGACCCAGCCGGAGCCCGAGACCCAGCCGGCGTCCGCGCCGCCGGTCGAGTCCGAGTCCGAGACCACCATGGAACTCGTCGCCCCGCCGCGGCCCGAGGCCGCCCCCGCGCCGGACACGCGCCACGCCGGAGGCGACATAGCGGAGCCCGCCGCCGACGTCCCGGCGCAGCGCGCCCCGCAGTGGGAGCGGGTCACCGACAAGGGGCTGCCCAAGCGCACCCCCAAGGTGACCGCGCCCGCCGCCGCCCCGAAGCCGCGCACCGGCTCCGTCGACGCGGACGCGCTGCGCCGCAGGCTCGGCGGCTTCCACAGCGGCGCTCTCAAGGGCCGGCGCGACGTGGAGGCGGAGATCGGGGACCGGCCGGCCGCGGCCGGGACCGGCACCCAGGAACGTATCGGAGAAGCCAAGGGGGACACAGCCGAGGAGGCAAGCAGTTGACTGCGCCCACCCCTGCACTCAACAACCCCGCGCTCAGCACCGAAGCACGCAATCTGCACTGGCTGCTGACCAATCTCGTAGAGGAGGTGCCAGGGCTCCTCTCCGTCGCGGTCGTCTCGTCCGACGGGCTGCTCCTGCTCTCCTCCGACCCCGGGAGGAACACCGAGGCCCCCGTCGACCGCAGCGGCGGACCCAAGGGCTCCAGCGCCGACCTGGCCACCATCGTCTCCGGCGTCGGCAGCCTCACCATCGGCGCCGCGAAGCTGATGGACGGCGGGGGCGTCAAGCAGACCATGGTCGCGATGGAGGAGGGCAGCCTCTTCGTCATGTCCATCAGCGACGGCTCCCTGCTCGGCGTGCACGCCACCCCGGACTGCGACATGAGCGTCGTCGCCTACCACATGGCGCTCTTCGTCGGCCGGGCCGGGCACGTCCTGACGCCCGAACTCCGCAGCGAACTGCGCCAGTCGATGGAGAGCAGCCGGTGACCAGTCCCAAACTCCCCGTGCGCGGCGGCGACCGCAAAGCCGCCCGCGTACGCCCCTACTCCCTGACCGGTGGCCGCACCCGCTTCGGGCACGTCCTGCTCGTCGAGACGTTCATCGCGAGCACGGCCGCCATCGAGGGACCCGACGAGCGCCTGGAGATAGGGAAAGGGACGCTCGCGGGTGTCATGCCCGAGATGCGGGCGATCGTCGAACTGTGCCGCCGCATGCGCACGGTCGCCGAGATCTCCGCGCTCCTCAAGATGCCCCTGGGTGTGGTCCGCGTCCTGCTGAGCGACCTCGCCGACCAGGGAAAGATCCGCGTGTACGGAACCGGTCACGGCCCGGGACAGCCGGACCGCGCGCTGCTGGAAAGGGTGCTGAGTGGACTCCGCCGTCTCTGAGCTCCTCGCCGGACTCCCCGGTGAGGAAGAACAGCTCCAGGCCTGGCAGACGGACAGGACGAGGGCCCCCGTCGCCACGAAGATCGTGGTGGCGGGCGGTTTCGGCGTCGGCAAGACGACCCTCGTCACCGCCGTCTCGGAGATCCAGCCCCTCCAGACGGAGGCGCTGATGACCGAGGCGAGCGAGGACACCGACGACCTCTCCGCCACGCCGGAGAAGACGACCACGACGGTCGCCATGGACTTCGGCCGCATCACGCTCGACGACGACCTGGTCCTGTACCTGTTCGGCACACCGGGCCAGCAGCGGTTCTGGTTCATGTGGGACGACCTGGTGCGCGGCGCGATCGGTGCCGTCGTCCTCGCCGACACCCGCCGGCTGCCCGACTGCTTCCCGGCCCTCGACTACTTCGAGAGCTGCGGCCTGCCCTACGTCGTGGCCGTCAACCACTTCGACGGGACAGAGGAGTTCGAGGCGGCCGACGTCCGCGAGGCCCTGACGGTGCCGCCGCACGTGCCCGTGCTGATCATGGACGCGCGGCGCCGGATATCGGCGATCGAGACGCTGCTCGCCCTGGTCGCCCATGCCCTGGACGCCGCCCCCGAATAGCCCCTGTCCGTACGCCAGTTTTCGTCATCAGTTAGAGGCAGCCGTATGTCGCGGAAGATACTCGTCGTCGGAGCCGGCCAGTCCGGTCTCCAGCTCGCCCTGGGACTCCAGTCCCACGGCTACGAGGTCACCCTCATGTCCAACCGCACCGCCGACGAGATCCGCTCCGGGCGGGTCATGTCGACGCAGTGCATGTTCCACACCGCGCTCCAGCACGAGCGCGACCTCCAGCTCAACTTCTGGGAGTCGCAGGCCCCCCGGATCGAGGGCCTCGGCGTCTCGGTGGCCGCCCCCGGCTCGCACGACCCGGGCCCCACCCAGCGCGCCGTCGACTGGGTCGGCAAGCTCGACGGCTACGCCCAGTCCGTCGACCAGCGCGTGATGGCCGGCTGGATGGAGACGTTCGCCCAGCGCGGCGGCCAGCTCGTCATCCACGGCGCGGCCGTCTCCGACCTGGACTACTTCTCCCGCACCTACGACCTCGTCCTGGTCTCCGCGGGCAAGGGCGAACTGGTCTCCATGTTCGGCCGCGACGCGTCCCGCTCCCCGTACGGCGAGCCGCAGCGCGCCCTCGCCGTCGCCTACGTGCACGGACTCGACGTGCGCCCCGAGCACCCCGACTTCGACGCCGTCCGCTGCAACCTCGTACCCGGCGTCGGCGAGCTGTTCGTCATGCCGACGCTGACGACGACCGGCCGCGCCGACATCCTCTTCTGGGAGGGCGTCCCCGGCGGCCCCGTCGACGTGTTCAAGGGCGTCAAGGACCCCTCCGAGCACCTGGCGCTGACCCTGGAGCTGATGGAGAAGTTCACGCCCTGGGAGTACGCGCGCGCCACGAAGGTCGAGCTGACCGACGCCAACGGCACCCTCGCGGGCCGCTACGCCCCCACCGTCCGCAACCCGATCGGCCGGCTCCCCGGCGGCGGCGCGGTCCTCGGCGTCGCCGACGTGGTCGTCGCCAACGACCCGATCACCGGGCAGGGCTCCAACTCGGCGTCCAAGTGCGCCGCCGCCTACCTCGCCGCGATCGTCGAGCACGGTGACCGGCCGTTCGACGAGGAGTGGATGCGGTCGGCCTTCGACCGGTACTGGGACACGGCCCAGCACGTCACGAAGTGGACGAACGCCATGCTCGGCGCCCCGCCGGAGCACGTCCTCAACCTGATCGGCGCGGCCGGCCAGCTCCAGCCGGTGGCCGACCGCTTCGCGAACGGGTTCAACAACCCGGCCGACTTCGAGAACTTCTTCTACGAGCCGGAGAAGACGGCCGCCTACCTCGCCTCGGTCAGCTAGCCCCCTCGGGGCTGTCGTACCCCGCGTCGCCCCCCGACATCGCACCGCGCGGCAGCGGCGGCGGCCGGTACCCGGACATCGGTTTGTCCTCCGGGTCCGGCCGCACCGCGCCGAGCACCGGGTTCGCGGCGATCGGCGACACCTTCACGCGCGCGCCGGGCCGCGGTGCCTGCACGACCTTTCCGCCGCCGAGGTACAGCGCGACGTGGGTCGCCCTGCGGAAGTACACGACGAGGTCACCGGGGCGCAGCCGGGACAGCGGCACCCGCGGCAGCTTGGCCCACTGCTCCTGCGACGTCCGCGGAATCTTGCGCCCCGCGTGCGCCCACGCCTGCGAGGTCAGCCCGGAGCAGTCGAAGGAGTCCGGCCCCTCGGCGCCCCACACGTACGGCTTCCCGATCTGCCGCACGGCGTACGAGAGCGCGGCGTCACCCGCCCTCGACGGCGCCCTGGCCGCCGAACCCAGCGCCCCCGACGCCATGAACGCCCGCTGCGACGCGGTCGCCCCCGTCTCCTCCAGACGCGACATGTCGGCGAGCTGTTCGGGCGTCAGGGAGGCGAGCAGTTCCTCGACGTCCCCGAGCCGCGACCGCACGGCGTCCCGTTCCTTCTTCCGCTCCTCCGCGAGCCGCAACTGCGCGTCGAGCGCGGCCCGCGCCCGGGTGGCCAGGACATCGGCCCTGCGCTCGGCGCCGGTCAGCCGGTCGACGGTGGCCTTCCGCTCCCGGGCGGCCCGCAGGACGACATGCCCCTGGTCGAGCGCGTGCAGCGGATCACGGGCCAGGAGCAACCGCACGTACGGGGAGATGTCGCTGCGCCCCTGGTACTGCTGGCGCGCCAGGCGCCCGGCCGCGATCCGGCTGCCGTACAGCGAGCCGCGCGCCGCCGCCAGTCTCTCGGTGAGGGCCCGGGCCTCCGCGCGGCGCTCCTTCAACTTCTCCTCGGTCGCGTTGTACGTCTCGGTGGCCTCCTCGGCCTCCCCGTACAGCTCCTGAAGCCGCGTCAGCAGCCCGGCCACGGACTGCTCCCCACCGGGGCCAGGATCCGGCTCCGGTAGCGCGCCCGCCGGGCCCGGCGCCGCCAGCACCCCCGCGACGGCCGCCGCGCACACCCATCGCACCAGCCTGCCTGACACCTCATCACCTCCGGTACGGGCCAACCCTCGTGGCCCCGCACCGTGACCATGCGCAGACCGCGCCCCCGCCCACGCGGCGGACTGCGCGGTTCGGCCCAACCCAGCCGCCCTTACGAGTCACGTCTGCGCGGCCACGGCCAGCGCACGCCCCGCTCGACCTTGCCGTCGGGCACGAACACGTATTGCCACTTCTGCACGAGCCGCACGGCCTTGCCGTCGGGCACGGGCTCACGTACGTACACGAGCACGGTGTCGGGCCCGCCGGCCGCGTCCGGCACGGGCACCTTGTACACCTTGGGCGGGTTGCCGGTGGCCGTCACCAGGACGGGCAGCGACCGTCCGTCGAGGGGGCCACCGACAAAGGGGATGTCTTCGCTCTTCACGGCGTGATTGTCGCGCACCGGCCGCGCCGGGCGCCGGTTCAGCCGTCCAGGCGGGCGGCCCGCTCCTTCAGTTCCTCCGCGTGCGCGTCCCAGTCGGGGCCGAAGGAGAGCAGGTCGGCCGCCGCCTCCCGCAGCAGCTCCGCGTCGTCGGGGCGCTGGAGGCAGGCCAGCCGGAACGCGAGGTTGCGGGCCCACACCGGCATGGCCATCCAGTCCTCGGCCAGCGCGCCGCGCAGCGCCGGAAGGATCTCCTCCGGAGTGGCGAACGTGATCTTCTCGATGAAGTCCCGGACGGCCTCGGGAACGCGCGGGCCGTCCGCCCGCTCGGTCGAGACGATCAGGTCGCGCATCGGCTTCGTCAGGTCAGGCATGATCCGTCTTCGTCACGTTTCGTCGGAGTTGTTCGTGTTCCGTCGGCCCGGCTCAGGGATTGAGCCAATAGGTCGCCACACGGTACACAGAGTCGGGTGTCTGGGAGACGCGGTAGCCGATGTCATGACCGCCGATCTTCAGGGACCCGTCCATGGGCCCCGTGAACCCGGGCCCGACCTTGGGCACCGTCCCCCCGTTCTTCATGTGGTCGTAGACGGAGTTGACGATTCCCTGCTCGATCTCGTCCGGGGTGAGACCGGTGGTGCGCAGATCGTTCGGCACACCGTTCGGACCGGTGTGCGCCCGGTCGTAGCCGTGGCCGGTGTTGAACTGCCACGTGTCGTCGCCGACCTGCGCCGTCCGCTTGAGGTCCTGGCCCGCGCCCTTGGACTCGCCGTAGGTGACCTTCTTGTAGTCGGACGGCATCAGACCCAGCGGGTCGCACACCGTGTGCGGATTGGAGACGTACGCCGACGGGTTCGGGGCCGGGGCGAGGCCGAGCGGGTCGGTGGTGAGGTAGCGGGCGGTCTCCGGGTCGTAGTGCCGGAAGTAGTTGTAGTGCAGGCCCGTCTCGGGGTCGAAGTACTGGCCGGGGAAGCGCAGCGGTGTGTACGTCGAGGCGTCCGCGTTCCACGTCGTGGTGCCCCACAGGGTGGAACGGGTGCGCCAGGCGACGGCTCCGCTCTCGTCGACGAGTTCGCGGGGGGTGCCCACGAGGTCGGTGACGATGGCGAAGAACCGGGAGTCGATCTCCTCCTGCGGGGCGTCCGCGGCGCCGACGCGTTCGGTCTGCGCGACGGGGTGCAGACCGCGGTGGTCCCAGGTGACGGTGACCGGGCCCGGCAGCTCCGCCGCGTACGTCGTCTGCTCGCACAGCGTCGTGCCGTCCCAGGTGAACGTGGTGCGCTCGGCGACCGTCACGCCGTCCGCCGCCATCCGCAGCTTCGCCGTACGGCGCCCCTTCGCGTCGTACGTGTACCGCCACACCGTTCCGTCGGGCGTGGTGACCTGGGCCAGCCGGTCCTCGGCGTCCCACGCGTAGCGCCAGGTGTCCGGCTTGCGGGACAGGCGCGTCTTCTGCCGGAGCGTGACCCGGCCGAGCGCGTCGTGCTCGTAGCGGACGCCCCCGGCCCGGGTGAGTCCGGTGCCCGTGTACTCGCGCTCGCCGGTGGCCTCGTGACCGGGGTGGGAGGCGGGCCAGGAGGCGGTGGTCTGGTTGCCCGCCGCGTCGTAGGCGTACGTCTCCGTCCAGTGGGCGGCGCGCACGGCGGTGACCCGGCCCGCCGGGTCCAGGTCGAAGGTGCGCGACCCGTCGAGGTGGTCGTCCAGGGCCGCGAGGTGGCCGTCCGCGCGGTAGGTGTAGGCGCGGCGCTGCACCGTGCCGCCGTCCGGGCCCGTCGCGGACTGCGCGAGGAGCCGGCCCAGCGGGTCGTAGGTGTTCTCCAGGGTGAGGAAGTCACCGACACCGCGGGTGAGTTCGCGTCCGGCGGCGTCGTAGGTGACGTCGAGGGCGCGCCCGGACACGGTCAGGCCCACCGGCCGGCCCGCCGCGTCGTACGACCAGGTGGTGCGCGCGCCCGTCGGTGTGGTCCGCGCGACGCGACGCCCCGAACGGTCGTACTCGTGGCGCAGTTCGCGGCCGTCGACGGTCTCGGAGCGGACGCGGCCGTAACTGTCGCGCAGGATCGTCAGGCGTGAGCCGTCGGGGCCCGTGGCTTCGGCGACCTGGTCGGTGAGGTCGTAGGCGTACGTGGTGACCTGGCCGTCGGCGTCCTTGCGGACCGTGCGGCCGAGGGCGTCGTGCTCATAGGAGGTGGTGCGGCCCAGGGCGTCCGTCCGGGAGGTGAGACGGCCCGCCGCGTCGTGGGTGTAGGTGAGGGTGCGACCGTCGAAGTCCGTCTCGGCGCTCAGGCGGCCCGCCGGGTCGTAGGTGTAGCTCCAGGTCAGGCCCTGGGAGTTCGTGACCTGGATGAGGCGCAGTTCGCTGTCGTGGGTGAAGGTGTGGCGGACGCCGTCCGGGGTGGTGCGGGCGGTGAGCAGGTCGAAGTGGGTGTACTCGTAGCGGGTGGTGCCACCGGCCCGGTCGGTGTGGCGCACACAGTTGCCCTCGCCGTCGTACGCCCAGGTCTCGCTGGTGCCGTCGGGCGCGGTGCGACGGGTCAGATGCCCCTCGACCGACCACTCCAGGAGGGTGACGAGCCCGGTCGGGTCGGTCAGCCGCACCGGGCGGCCGAAGGCGTCGCGCTCGTAGCGGGTGACGCCGCCGAGCGGGTCCGTGATCTCCACCGGCAGGCCCGCCCGGTCGCAGCGCACGGTGGTGACGTGCCCGAACGGGTCGGTGACCGTGGTCAGGCGCCCCGCCTCGTCGTGGCCGAAGACGGTGGTGGCCCCGGTCGGGCCGGTCGTCGACGTGCGGTTGCCGCGCGCGTCGTAGGTGTGGCGCGTGAGCGTGCCGTCCGCCGCCCTGATGCGCGAGGGCAGGCCGAACCCGTCGTACTCCGCGGTGATCTCCCGCCCGTCGGGCCGGGTGATCGCGAGGACGTTGCCCGCCTCGTCGTACCGGTACGACGTGACGTGGCCCAGCGGATCGGTCCGGGTCAGGACCCGGCCGCGGCGGTCCCGGGTGAAACGGGTGGTGTGGCCGAGCGCGTCGGTCTCCGCCACGACCTGGCCGTCGTGGTCGATGAGGTAACGGTTGCGGTGGCCCCGCGCGTCGGTCGTCGTGGTGACCCGGTACCCGGTGGCCTCGTCCACCTCGTCGTAGGACAGCCGCAGCGTCATGTGCCCGTCCGTGCCGCCCTCGGCGACGCAGCGGTCCCGCTCGTCGTACTCGTACGTGTACGAGCGGTCGTTGCTGTCGGTCCACGAGGTGACGCGACCGCGGTCGTCGTAGGTGAAGCGCAGCGGCAGACCGGAGGAGTTGACGACCTCGGTGAGGTCACCGACCTCGGAGTAGCCGTAGCGCTTGATCTCCTGGTCCGTGCCGCCGGGGCCCGCGCCGGCCAGGTGCAGGGCGATGACCCGGTCGCCGTCGACGGTGACGTGGAGGCGGTGGCCGCCGGAGGAGACGACGGCGAGCGGGGTGCCCTCGGCGTCGTGCTCGAAGGTGATCCAGTTCCCGTTGCGGTCGTCGATCTGCTCCAGTGCGGCCCGGTCCGCGCCGAGGTCGGCGAAGTGCCAGGTGCGGCCGGTGTACGGGTTGGTGACCGTGTACCCGCCGTCGACCCGGTCCAGGGGCCAGTGGCGGCTGCCGTGCGTGGGCAGGGTCGGGATGCCGGGCGCCGGGTGCGGGTAGGTCAGGAGCAGTCCGTCCTCGGTGACGAGGACGACGCCCTCGGCGTCGATCTCCAGACGCTGGTCGAGCGTGGACGTCCAGGACGGTCCGAACCAGCGGCCGAGCCGGGAGCCCGACTCCACCCGGCGCCGGAACACCAGCGGCAGCGCGCCCGGCAGCTCGATGTCGGTCTCCGGCAGGTACATCTTGCCGGTGACGAGGTCGATCGGGTCGCTGGGATCGTGCTCGTACTTCTCGCGCGAGGGCTCGGTACGGCCGTGCGGCTCCTTCTGGACCGCCTTGCGCGCCCCGTTCTCCAGCCCTTCCTTGGCGCCGGTCTTGAGCCCCATGCGCAGTCCGCTGCGGGCGAGTCCGGCGCCTTTGGTGCCGATGAGTTCGGGCAGGAGGCGGCCGACGAATTCGGAGGGGTCGTTCTTGAAGCCGTCGACGGCGGCGGTGACGATGCGTTCGGGGTGGGCGGCGGTGGAGACGAGGCCGGAGAGCGTCATGGAGACGTTCTGGAGGTAGGCGGCGGGGTGGGTGAGGTTGTAGGGGTCGGTGGGGTTGAGGCCGCGGGCGAAGTTGACCAGTCCGGCGGTGCCTTTGAGGACGCCGCCGACGACGTGGGTGAGTTCGGTGTTGTAGGCCTGGTAGCCGTCGACGAGGTTGTTGCCGAGCCGGTCGAGCGGCGGGGGCTCGGCGGGTGCGTGTGCGAGGGCGGCCCTGACCTTGGTCTGGGCGTCGGAGGCGGCGGTGTTGCGCTGCTTGCGCGCCTCGGCAAGGGTCTCGTGGGCCTTCTTGATGTCGGCCTTGCCGGGGTCCTGGAAGGGTTCGGGCCTCGGGCCGGGGTCCTCGTTCGCCTTGATCTTGCCGTTGTAGGCGTCCACCCGCTTGTTGTAGGCGTCGACCGCGTCCTCGGAGGCCTTCTTGCCCTTCTTGTAGAGCTCGACCGCCTCCTTCGCCTTGCCCTGCGCCCACTTGACCGTGTCCGCGTAGGACTCAAGCGCCCCGGCCGCCGTCTCACAGGCATCCGCCGCCTGGGCCCACTTGGTCGGGTGCATCTCGAACTTCTTGCGGAACGCGTCACCGCCCTCACCGGCCCAGCCGGAGGAATCGACCTTGCGCATGCCGGAGGCGACGTGGTCGAAGGCGGTGTGGAAGTCCTTGAGGTGCTTGGCGGACTCGCGGATCGTGTCGGGTTTGCCGTGGACGAGCTCGTCGGCCTCCTCGGTCTGGCCGAGCTGCTGCTCACCGGGGGTGGCACCGAGATCGGATGCGACGTCGTCGCCCCAGTCCTCGACCGCGTCGGCGGCATCGTGCAGACCGACCTTGTCCAGTCCCTCACCGACCTTGTCGGTACCCCAGTCGATGCCCTCACCGACGAGCTTCTTGCCCTCCTCGTAGCCGTCCTCCAGCTTGCCGAGGCCGTCGTTGATCCCGTCCTTCAGCGCGCCACCGGCGTCCTTGAGACCGCTGCCGATGTCTCCGAGCAGACCCACGGCTATTCACCCCCGCCCTGCTGCTGTTCGGCGGCCTTGGCCCGGGCCTCCGGGGACGGCCCGAACGTACTGTCCAGCCACTGGTCGTACTCGGCGTCGGACATCCCGGCCGCCCCGTGCAGGTTCTCCGGGTTGAGACCCAGCGGGCCCACGGTGTGCGAGGTCATCACATCCCGCCCGGCGTCCTTCCACCCCTGCTCACTGTTGGCCAGCGCCTGGTCGAAGGACTCCTTGCTGTAGTCCGGGCCCGAGAGCACGCCCGAGGTGGCGATGTCGCCCCAGCCCTGCTGGGTGACGTCCTCCTCCGAGGCGTAGGGGTTGCCGATCGCGGAGTTGGTGATGACCTTCAGCGAGCCCTCGACGTACTGCTCGGTCTCGTAGTACGTGCCCGCCGACAGACCGGTCTTGACCGCGAAGGCGTTGCCCTCGTTGACCAGCGAACGTACCCCCCACTCCCAGCGCTCACAGAAGGACTTGAACTCACCCGTCAGGCCCTCGTGGCCCAGCTCCAGACCCGACAGGGCGATGTCACCGAAGCCGCGCCCGGCCCCGGCCTCGCCGACCATGCCGAGTTCCTTCAGCTCCGCCAGCGCCTCGGTCAGTCCCTTGGCGACCAGGCCCAGACCGTCCGCCTGGAGGTCCTTGCCACCGCCTCCACCGCCCGTCATGCCCGCTCCCCCCGCTCGTCGGGGAACGCCTGGACGACCGGTTCGGTGAACTCCCGTTCGTGCGCGGCCACCTCGGAGTCCTCGGCGGACTCCGGTCCTCTTACCTGCGGCGTGTAGTCCGCCGCACCCCCGTGCTCAGACATGCGCCCCATCATCCAAGGGCACACGGCCCGCCGCAACGGGCTCGCGTCACGCCCTTGTCACAGCAGATGCGCCGCGTCGCTCACCACCGGAAGCACCCTTCGTGCCAGTTCTCCCACCGGGCCGTCCCGGGTCTCCAGGGCGAGGGCACGGCGGACGACCCGCGCTGTTTCCGGGTCGCGGGCCGCCGTCGCCGTCAGGACCGCCATGAACTGGTCGACCAGACCGTCGCGCAGATCGTCCAGCGGGGGCTGCTTGCCCTCGTCGAGCCAGATGAGGGAGGCCGCCTCGACCGCGGTGATCCACATGCGGACCGTCATCCGCAGTCGCGGGCCCGGTACCGGCACGGACAGATGGCTGAGGACGTGCTGGGCGGCGGCCCGGCGCACGCCGTCCACGATCGCGGTCGTCCGCGAGGTCTCGACCACGCTGCCGCCCTGGAGCAGCGCCGCGAACCCCATGTCGTGCTGGTCGACGAAGGCCAGGTAGCGGTCGAGCGCGCGGGCGAGCCGGGTGGTCAGCGGGCCCGCGGCAGGCTCGGCGAAGCACTGTTCGAGCACGTCGGCGGCGGACCGCAGCGCGGCCTCGTACAACTGCTGCTTGCCGCCCGGGAAGTAGCGGTAGACCAGGGGGCGGGAGACCCCGGCTGCCTCCGCCACGTCGTCGAGCGAGACGTCCTCGGGGGCCCGGTGCGCGAACAGCGACAGTGCCGCTTCGAGCAACTGCGCGCGCCGCTCCTCGACGCTGAGCCGTCTGTAGGCGGGCGTACCGGTTGCCGACGTCATGGCGCGAGCGTATCCGCCGGCCCGCCCCCTTCGTCAGGCCAGAAGACCCGACGACCTCCACATCCGGCGGCCCGCGCCGCGCAGCACGCCGATGTCGTCCAGGAAGTCCGTGAGTCGCTTCGCGCCGGTCTGCATGATCTCGCGGCGGTGGCCGCTGGCCTTGACCTGGGCCACGGCCTCCCTCTTGTCGAGCCCTACGTTCGTGTAGACCTCGGGATTGATGAACGCCTCGGAGAAGACGCGGGCGAACTCGCCGGACGTGAGCCGCGTGAACTCCTGCGACCAGCGCGGTGCCGTCACCATCTGGCGCCGCAGCTCCTCACGGGCGTAGCGGACGTGACGGGCCTCCTCGACCACGTGGATGCGGGTCACGCCACGGATCAGGGTCTGGACGCGGTCGTCGGGGAAGGTCAGCCGCTGCATCCAGTCGAGGATCTCCTCGCCGAGCAGCGTCGCCGTGAACGAGCCGGGTGTCGTGGAGACGGTCTTGAAGAGGCGGCCCAGGTTGTGGTGGACGCGGGCCACCGGGTAGTGCGGGGTCTCGCCGCGGGTGATGAGCCGCGCGAACATCTTCGAGTGCCGGCACTCGTCCTCGATCTCGGTGAGGGCGTACCGGACGTGCGCGCTCGTCGCCGCCTTGTCGTAGACGTGCCGGACGAGGAGCTGCATCAGGATCAGCTCGAACCAGATGCCGAGCGAGGCGAGCGCCGCCGCCTCGTGGCGGGACAGGTCGATCCGCTGCTCCTCGCTCATCCGCCGCCACAGCGGGGTGTCGTACAGGGAGACCAGCTCCGGCGGCCAGAACCACTTGCCGTCCTCGAACGGCGCGTCCCAGTCCAGCTCCTTGTCCGGGTCGAAGGAGTGCTTGGCGGAGGAGTCGAGCAGCCGCTCGGCCACCTGCTCGCGGTCCTTGAGCAGACCGAGAGCGTCGCGCAGCCCTTCCACCGCGTCGGCTTCCGTCGTGGTCGTCATCGCCGACTCCCCATCCCTGTTCGCGGAGTTACCGCAGTCACCACTGTGCCTCCCCTTATGAGACTGCGCGTCAGCAAGGCCGTCAATCCCTTGTGCGCGACTTGTTGACCCCGCGTCTATCACCGTGTGAGCCTGCCGGTATGTCGACGCATGAGCTGTACACCAGGGCCCCGGACGAGCCCAACTGGTCGGTACCGTCGACCGGTTCGGCTCGCTTCAGTTGGGAGTACGACGACGGGCGCGACCGCCTGCTCGCCCTGTACCAGAAGGGCAAGGACAAGCAGTGGGACGGCGCCAAGCGCATCGACTGGGAGCTGGAGGTCGACCCCTACGACCCCCTCGGCACCCCGGACGAGGCGATGTCCCTGTACGGCACGCCCCACTGGGCGAAGATGACGGAGAAGGACAAGGGCGAGCTGCGCAAGCACTACGCCTCCTGGCAGTTCAGTCAGTTCCTCCACGGGGAACAGGGCGCGATGGTGTGCGCGGCGCGCATCGTCGAGTCCGTGCCCGATCTCGACGCCAAGCTGTACTCGGCGACCCAGACCATGGACGAGGCGCGGCACGCCGAGGTCTACGGCCGCTTCCTCCACGAGAAGATCGGGATGCTCTACCCGATCAACGACAACCTCCAGGCCCTGCTCGGCGACACGCTCCGCGACTCCCGCTGGGACATGCCCTACCTCGGCATGCAGGTCCTCATCGAGGGGCTCGCGCTCGCCGCGTTCGGCATGATCCGCGACACCACGGACAAGCCGCTGCCCAAGCAGATCCTCGCCTACGTGATGCAGGACGAGGCCCGCCATGTCGCCTTCGGGCGGATGGCGCTGCGCGACTACTACAAGCAGCTCACCGACGCCGAACTGCGCGAGCGCGAGGAGTTCGTCATCGAGGGCTGCTACCTGATGCGCGACCGGCTGCGCGGCGTCGAGGTCCTGGAGGACTTCGGCATCCCCAAGGCGCAGGCCGACGAGTACACCGAGCAGTCCGAGTTCCTCGCCCTGTTCCGGCAGTTGCTGTTCTCGCGGATCGTGCCGTGCGTCAAGGACATCGGCCTGTGGGGCCCGCGCCTCCAGCAGGCCTACGTCGACATGGGCGTCTTCGAGATGGGCGACTCCAACCTCGACGCGCTCATGACCGAGGACGAGGAGATCGCCGAGAAGCTGGACGCGGAACGCTTCGCGGCGGAGGAACGCGACCGGGTCGCGGAGGTGCACAGCGCGATCAGCGCGGGCGCGGAGGGCTGAGGGCGTACGGGACCGGGTCGTCGCCAGGTCGGCGTCACCGGTCCGCGGAGTCCAGCACGGCCTTCATCACGGACCGGGCGATCGGCGCCGCGCTGCCGCCGCCGCTGACGTCCGAGCGGTTCGCCGCCGCGTCCTCCACCACGACGGCCACCGCCACCTGCGGCGCGGACGCGGTGTCGGAGCGGGCGTAGGAGAGGAACCAGGCGTACGGGACGCCCTCGTTGCGCACGCCGTTCTGCGCGGTGCCGGTCTTGCCGCCCACCGTCGCCCCGGAGATCCGCGCGTTCGTGCCGGTGCCCCGCTCCACGACGTCGACCATCATCCGCTGCAACTCGGTCGCCGTGTAGGGCGACATGACCTGCTTGTAGGTCCTGCTGCCGGTGGCGGAGACGGTGGCGCCGTCGGCGGACGTCGTCCGCTCCACGAGGTGCGGAGCCATCAGCGTCCCGCCATTGGCGACGGCCGCCGCGACCATCGCCATCTGCAAGGGCGTGGCCGCCGTGTCGTACTGGCCGATGGAGGAGAGCGCCAACTGCGCCTTGTTCATGCCGGTGTCGAAGGTGGACGCGGCGGCGGTCATCGGGATCCTGATGCCGTCGTCGTTGAACCCGAACTTCTCCGCCATCCTGACCATGCCCGCAAGCCCCACCCGCACCCCGAGGTCGGCGAACACCGTGTTGCAGGAGACGCGGAGCGCGTACTCCAGGCTCGCGTTCTCGCAGGCGTCGGAGGAGGACTCGTTCCTCAGCCGGGTGGTCGTGCCGGGCAGCGTGTACGGCGAGGGGGTGTCGGTGCGGGTGCCGGGGCCGTCCACGACCTCCTTCTCCAGCGCGGCAGCGGCCGTGACCACCTTGAACGTCGAACCCGGCGGATACGTCTGCCGGATCGCCCGGTTCAGCATCGGCTGGTCCGGGTCGGCGGTCAGCCGCGACCAGGCGCGGGTCGCGGCCGGTCCTGTGCCCGCGATGGACCGCGGGTCGTACGACGGCGTGGAGACGAGCGCCAGAATCCTTCCGGTCGACGGCTCGATCGCCGCGACCGCGCCCTTCTTGCCGCCGAGCCCGGCGTACGCGGCGCGCTGCGCGGCGGCCACGACGGTGGTCTCGGCCCGGCCACCGGGCTCCTGGGAGCGGGAGATCTCGTTCCAGAAGGGGAGCGGCGCGAGCATCGGGTCGGTGCCGGACAGGACGGCGTCCTCGGCGCTCTCCACGAACGTCGTGCCGTACGTCTGCGAGGCGTATCCGGTGACGGGGGAGTACAGCGGCCCGTTCTTGTACGTGCGCTCGTACCGCAGCGACTCCCCGGTGTCCCGCGATCCGGTGACGGGCTCGCCCTGCACGAGGATGTCGCCGCGCGGCTGACCGAAACGGGCGAGGGCGGTGCGGCGGTTGGCCGCGTTGTCGTCGAGGGAGCCGGCCTGGAACACCTGGACGCGGGCCGCGTTGAGGAGCAGCGCGACCAGCAGCAGCAGGCAGAAGGCCGAGGCGTGGCGGATGTACGTGGTCATGCGGCGGCCTCCGCGGCGCTCACGGCGTTCGACGGCGCCCGTGGCGGCAGCCCGCCGCGGGCCCGGTCGCTGACCCGGACGAGGATCGCGACGATGATCCAGTTGGTGACGAGGGACGAACCGCCCTGCGCGAGGAACGGCATCGCCATGCCGGTCAGCGGGATCAGCCCCATCACACCGCCCGCGATGACGAAGACCTGGAGCGCGACGATCGAGGCGAGCCCGACGGCCAGGAGCCGCCCGAAGGGGTCCCGCAGGGCGAGGCCCGCACGGTAACCGCGCTCCACGAGCAGCGCGTACAGCAGGAAGATCGCGGTCAGTCCCGTGAGGCCCAGTTCCTCGCCCGCCGTCGCCAGGATGAAGTCGGACTTGGCGGCGAAGCCGATGAGGACCGAGTGGCCGAGGCCGAGCCCGGTGCCGAGCACGCCGCCCGCCGCGAACGCGAACAGCGACTGCGCGAGCTGGCTCGCACCGTCCCCCGCTTCGACCGAGGCGAACGGGTGCAGCCAGTCCTCGACCCGGCCGTGCACATGCGGTTCGAAGGACGCCACGACGAACGCGCCGGCCGCGGCGAGCACCAGACCGATCGCGATCCAGCTCCCGCGGCCCGTGGCCACGTACAGCATGACGATGAACAGGCCGAAGAACAGCAGCGAGGTGCCGAGGTCGGTCTCCAGGACCAGGACGCCGACGCTGATCAGCCAGATCGCGAGGATCGGCGCGAACACCCGCATCGTGGGCAGTTGCAGCTTCCACAGCGTCTTGCCGGTGTAGCACAGGGCGTTGCGGTTGGCCGCGAGATAGCTGGCGAAGAAGATCGCGAGCAGGATCTTGGCGAACTCGCCGGGCTGGATGGAAAGACCGCCGACCCTGATCCAGATACGGGCCCCGTTCACCGCCGGGAAGAAGATCGGCAGGATCATCAGGACCAGGGCCGCGACGACACACAGGTACGCGTATCTGTGGAGCACCCGGTGATCGCGCAGGAGGAGGACGAACCCGATGAACAGGCCCACCCCGAGCGTCGACCAGACGAGCTGGGTGGGGGCCGCCTCGTCGCTCGGCGTCGACAGGTCGAGGCGGTAGATGAGGACCAGGCCGAGCCCGTTGAGGAGCACCGCGATCGGCAGCAGCAGCGGGTCCGCGTACGGGGCGCGGACCCGGACGGCGACATGGGCGAGCAGCGCGAGCACCCCGAGCCCCGCGCCGTACCCGGCGGCGCCGGGCGGGACCGAGCCGTCCCTGGCGAGCCCGACCGCGCAGTAGCCGTAGACGCTGAACAGCACGGCCAGGACGATCAGGGCGAGTTCGGTCCCCGGGCGCCGGAAGGCACGCACGGCGGGGACCGAGGAGGGCGCGGTCGGGGCGGTCATGGCGGGAAAGTAGCAAGCGCGCCCGCGATATCCGGTTATGTCGCCACCAGCGGGGCGCGGCGCCGGGCGCCCGGCCCGGTCGGACGACGCGGCGGATCAGCCGGACGCCTCCGGATCGGGCAGCGTCAGCGTGGCGAGGGCGCCGCCGTCCGGCGCGTTCGTGAACCGCAGGCTCGCGCCCAGGATCTCGGCCTGCCCGCGCGCGATCGTCAGGCCGAGCCCATGCCCCTTCGCGCCGCCCTCCGTACGGAACCGCTGCGGCCCGTGCTCCACCAGATAGTCCGGGTAGCCCTCACCGTGGTCCCGCACCGTGATCACCGGGCCGTCCACCGTCAGCTCGACGGGCCCGGCGCCGTGCCGGTGCGCGTTGACCACGAGATTGCCGAGCACACGCTCCAGACGGCGCCGGTCCGTCACCACGCACACGTCCCGGACCACCTGGACCGCCGTCCCGGTGCCCGACGCCCGCACCACCCGCTCCGCCACAGGACCCAGAAAGGTGGCGTCTAGATCCACGCGCTCACTGCGCGCGTCGAGCCGGGAGATCTCCAGCAGGTCCTCGGTGAGCGTGCGGAGCGCGGCGACCCGGTCGCGCACCAGCTCGGTGGGGCGGCCGGGCGGCAGCAACTCCGCCGCGGCGTGCAGCCCGGTCAGCGGCGTACGCAGCTCATGGGCGACGTCGGCGGTGAAACGCTGCTCGGTCAGGATCCGCGCCTGCAACGACGACGCCATGCTGTCGAGGGCACCGGCCACCGCCGCCACCTCGTCCTGGCGCCGCCCCCGGTCCCGGGTCCGCACGTCGTCGACCCGGGCGTCCAGCGCGCCCGCGCTGATCCTGCGGGCCACCCGGGCCGTCGTGTGCAGCCGCCGCGTCACCCGGGTCACCGCGAACGCGCCGACCAGCAGCGTCGCCCCGATGGCCAGCGCCGACGACCCGACGATCGCCCGGTCGAGGCCGTCGATGGTGCGGGCCCCTTGCGCGTAGTCGATCCGCACCGCGAGCGCCTTGCCGCCCGCCGCGGGACCCGCCGCCCACATCGTGGGGCGCGTGTCGTGGCGGCCGACCATCGTGCCGCGCTCCCCGTGCACGGCGAGGGCGCGCAGCGATGCGGGCAGCTCCGGTGGATCGAGGGACGCGCCGGGACCGAGCCGCCCGCCCGCCCGGAACGCCTCGGCCGCCTCGTCGAGCCGGTCCAGCGCCCGGTCCCTGGCCTCACGCACCGTCTGATGGGTGACCGAGACGTGCACGAGAACGCCGAGCAGCGCGGCGAGCGCGCAGCAGATCACCGCGAGGAACGCGACGGCCTTCCAGGTCAGCGACGCCGTCCAGGCCGGAAGGCGCGGCCGGCGCGTCATGAGCCACCCGTCGGTGACGGCGTGGGCGACGGCGCGGCCGAGCGGGAGGCGGGACCGGACGGTGTCTTCGGAACCGGTGTCGTCGGCGGCCCGGTCCGCACGATCTCGTCGCGCGTCGGCAGCATCGCCCGCTGATGCCGGTCGTAGGACCACGACGTCCGGTACTCGTACCCCGACAGGTCGGCGACCGCCCGCACCACCACGCTGCGGTCGGCGAGCTGGACGCTGATGACGGCGTCCTCGTCATCCATGATCTGCGTCAGCCTGCCGTCCGCGTACATGTAGACCCGCACCACGAGCTGCCCTTTCGGCGCGCGCACGGCGACGACCATGTCGTCCTTGCCGTTGCCCGTCAGATCCGCGTAGTAGGGGGTGAGGACCGGGCAGCCGGTCTCCTTCGGACCGGGATCGCCGCAGTCGGCGAGGCCCTTCTCGATGTCCTTGTACGTGTCCGGGTCCGCGGCGGCCTGGGCGCGGACCACCGTCACCGGGTCCACCCGGCGCAGGTCGCCGCCGGGCACCGCGACGCCCTTCACCACCTGGGTCTCGCCCGCCCCGTAGTCGTCGGCGGGCGCGGACGCGGGCGTCAGGGACGGCCACAGGTGGCGCGGCCCCACCGCCGTCGGGGTCGGGCCCGCGGCTTCGAGCCCGCCGCTGTCCCCGCAGCCCGCGAGGAGCAGGGCGGCGGGCACCACGAGGGCCGGAAGCCGCCTCTTCATACACACCTCACCGGTCACGTCCCGCCGATCACATCTGTGCGATCACATTTGCGCGATCACATCTGTGCGATCACATCTGTTCGATCACGCTCTCTCGGTCACACCTTATTGGTGGGGAAGTCCTTCTTTGTCGACCTGACGACTCCGGCGCCCGCCGCCTTCTTGCCCTCGGGCGGGCTTGCTGCTCCCATGGTCAGGGGGTGATGGGGCATGAGCGGACTGCGCGTCATACCGACCTGGCGGCACGGTCAGGAGCGGCTCTACGTCTACGGGGAGGACGGCCGGAACGTCGCCTGGTACGACCGGGACACGAGCCGGGTCAACCTGCTCACCGAGGTGTACCGGGAGGCGGTGCTCGACGCGCTGCGCCCGTTCGTCGTGGGGCACGTCACCGTCGGCCCCCCGCCGGTGCCCACCCCCGCCGAGCTGGCCAGGCTCAGCCTCCACCCCGACGACGACCTCGCGCCGAACCGCCCGGGCGAAGCCCTGCTGATCGCCCTCGACCGCGCTCCGGCGCCCCAGCGCAGGCTGCGCGGCGATCCGCGGCGCCGGGCGCTGGCCGCGCAGCAACTGGTCGGCGGGGCGCTCGACGGGCTCGAAGGGGCGGGCTGGCGGGTCCTGCACTCGGTACCGCTGCCCGGCGGGTCCCACGTGCACCATCTGCTGATCGGGCCGGGCGGCCTGTTCGCGCTGCACGTGCTGCCCGCGCACCGGCAGCGGATACGGGTCGGCGATCCGATGGTCACGGCGGGACGGGGCGAGCCGGAGCCACTGCTCCTGCGGGTCCGGGCCGACGCGTCCCGGGCGTCGTTCGCGCTCACCGCCGAGGTGCGGGCCGGGCTCGTCGTGGTGGAGCCGACCGCGCTCGACGTCCAGGCGCAGCCGCGCGGCGTGACACTGCTGACGGACGCGGAACTGCCCGGCCTCGCCCGCACCGGAGGCCTGCTGAAACCGGCGGACGTGGAGGCCCTGCACGCGATGGCTCGGGACCGTGGCACGTGGGAGCGGGTCTGAGGTCTCACCGTCAGGGCGAGGGCGAGGGCGAGGGCGAGGGCGAGGGCGGGGGCGAGGGCGAGGGCGAGGGCGGGGGCGAGGACTACGGCTACCGATACGGCTGCGGTAGGGGCCCGGCGCGGTCGGGATCGTTCAAAGGGCCGAGCAGATCCCCGTACCGCTGGAGGCGCGGCGCGATGTCGTCGGCCAGGAACACCAGGTCACCGGCGTCCCCCCGGCGCCGACACGCTTCGACCTCGTCCCAGGTGACCGGTGTCGACACGGTCGGCTCGGCGCGGGCGCGCAGCGTGTAGGGGGTGGCTGTCGTCTTCGCGGCGGAGTTCTGGCTGTGGTCGACGAACACCTTGCCGGGGCGCAGGCTGCGCGTCATCCGGTGCACCACCAGGTCCGGCAGGTCCGCCTCGGCCTCCCGCGCGAGCGCCTTCGCGTAGGCGCTGGCCCGTTCGGAGGGGACCGGGGCCAGCGGGATGAGGAGGTGCAGGCCCTTGGAGCCGGAGGTCTTCGCGTACGAGTCGAGGCCGTCGGCCGCCAGGCGTGAGCGCAACCAGAGCGCCACCTCGCAGCACTGGACGACGTCGGCGGGCTCCCCGGGGTCGAGGTCCAGGACGAGCCGGTCGGCCCGCGCGGGCGCGTCGGCCCGCCACTGCGGCGTGTGGAACTCGGTGACCAGGTTCGCCGACCACATGAGCGAGGCGAGGTCCTGCACCAGGATCTGCCGGGTGACGCCCTGGGACCGCGGCACCTCCGCCGTCTTCACCCAGGCGGGCGTCCCCGGCGGCACGTTCTTGGCGAAGAAGCGCTGGCCCCCGGGCCCGTCGGGGAAGCGCAGGAAGGAGACCGGCCGGTCGCGGAGGTGGGCGAGCAGGGCGTCCGCCGTCGTCGCGTAGTAGTGCAGCAGCTCGCCCTTGGTGAAGCCGGTGGCCGGGTAGAGCACCTTCTCCAGATTGCTGAGCGGAAGCCGCCGCCCCTCCACTTCTGTGATGGGCGTCATACCGTAATACTCTGACATTCCGCCTCAAAACGGGGTGTCGACGTGGCGGAACGGCGAGAAACGGGAGGTCCCAGGTGCGCTCGATCTGGAACGGCGCCATCTCCTTCGGCCTGGTCAGCATCCCCATCAAGCTGATCAACGCCACCGAGAACCACGCGGTCTCCTTCCGTCAGGTCCACCTGGAGGACGGCGGGCGCATCCGGTACCGCAAGGTGTGCGAACTGGAGGACAAGGAGGTCGAGCCCGCCGAGATCGGCAAGGGGTACGAGGACGCCGACGGGTCGGTCATTCCCATCACCGAGGACGACCTCGCGGCACTGCCCGCCCACACGGCCAAGACGATCGAGATCGTCGCGTTCGTCCCGGCGGACCGCATCGACCCGCTCCAGATGGACACCGCGTACTACCTCTCGGCCAACGGCGTCCACGCGGCCAAGCCCTACACGTTGCTGCGCGAGGCGCTGCGGCAGAGCCGGAAGGTGGCCATCGCCAAGTTCGCGCTGCGCGGCCGGGAACGGCTCGGGATGCTGCGCGTCGTCGACGACGTCATCGCGCTGCACGGGCTGCTGTGGCCGGACGAGATCCGCTCCCCGCAGGAGGTCGCGCCCGATGCCCATGTCACGGTGCGGGACGCAGAACTCGACCTGGCGGACGCCCTGATGGACACGCTCGGCGAGGTCGACATGGACTCGCTGCACGACGACTACCGGGCCGCGGTGGAGGAACTGGTCGCGGCGAAGTCCTCCGGCGAGCCGACGCCGTCCCCGGCGCCGGACCCCGGGGACGGCAAGGTCATCGACCTGATGGCCGCGCTGGAGAAGAGCGTGCGGGCGGCGAAGGCGGCGCAGGAGGGCGGCGCCGCGCAGGAGGACATGGCCGAGGTGACCCAGCTCGCGGGCCGGTCCCGGAAGAAGGCGGCACCGCCGAAGAAGACGACTTCGGCGAAGAAGCCGGCGCCCGCGAAGAAGACGGCATCGTCGTCGTCCGCGAAGACGTCGTCCGCGAAGACGTCGTCCGCGAAGTCCTCGTCCGGCGAGTCCACCACCAGGAAGTCCACGGCGACGAAGACCGCAGCGGGCAAGAAGACCGCGGCCGGTAGGAAGTCCACGGCGACGAAGACCGGGACAGGCAGGACGTCCACGGCACGTAAGACGTCCACGGCGGGCGGAAAGACCACGGCGGGCGGAAAGACCACGGCGGGCGGAAAGGCCACAACCGGCCGGAGTTCCACAACCGGCAGGAAGTCCACCGCCAAAAAGACGTCACCCCGGAAGAGGGCGTCGGCCTGACGAGGCACGAGGCACGAGGCACGAGGCACGAGTTACGAGGCACGAGACACGCGCCCCGCCTCGACCGACCGCCGCCCTCTCCGCGCGGCCCTACCGCCGCTTGGCCACTGAGACCGGGTCCCGCCTGAACGCCCACTCCATCTTCGGCTCCATCACGAACCGGAACGCCCGTTGAACCGGCGGCGTACACAGCGCGGTGATCACGGACGCGGCGATCAACGTCACCGCGATCTCACCGAGTGGCGTGTGCACCCAGTGCGCGTCGTACCAGTCCCAGAACCGGGAGCCCTTGGCCAGGAACCCGTGCAGCAGATAGCCGTACAGCGTGCCCGCGCCCAGCGCGGTGACCCAGAGCCTGCGCCCCGGCACCCACGCGAGGAAACAGGCGACCAGCAGCACCGAGCAGCCGAACATCGCCAGTGTCATCACGACACCGCTCCAGCCGGGCGCCGCCAACTCCTGGGCGCTGTCACGCCGGTAGAACCAGGCGGCGTTCATCCGGGGCGCCGCCCAGTACGCGAACAGCAGCGCGGCGGCGAAGACCGGCACCGCCAGAATGCGCGCCTCGCGCCGCCGCACCAGGCGGAAGTGCTCCGGCTTGAGGCACAGACCGAGCACGAAGAAGGGAAGGAACTGGAGGACGCGCTGGAGATCGAGGTCGTCACCGATGTCGGGGGAGACCGACGCGAGCACCGCGATGCCGAGCGCCACCGGCAGCGGATGACGGACGACCTTCCACAGCGGCGTGCTCAGCCGCCACACGAACAGCGCGATCAGGAACCACGTCAGGTACCACGGGTCGAGCAGGCTGAACGGGTAGCCGGGGTCGCCCCCGGCCGTCCGCTTGAACAGGGTGTACGCCGCCTCGAAGACCACGTACGGCACGGCCACGCCCGTGACCAGCCGCTTCAGCCGCCCCGGGCTCGCGTCGAAGCTGCGCGAGAAGTAGCCGGAGATCACGATGAACGCCGGCATGTGGAACGCGTACACGGTCATGTACAGGGCGGACGCGGCGCGGCTGTCCCCGCGCAAGGGCTCCCAGGCGTGCCCCATCGCGACGAGCACGATCGCCAGGTACTTGGCGTTGTCGAAGAACGCGTCGCGCGCCTTGCCCGGCTTGGGCGCGGCGCCCGCGACGGTCGCGCCCGGGGTGCGTCGGGGAGTCGCGGCCACGGCTGGAGGCGCGGGTGGGATGTCAGCGCGCTGCGGGGGCAGGGGGGCCCGCGAGGCGGTCAGGCGTACCGGTTCGCTCACGATCCCTCCCGCGTGGAACCCCGGCTCCGGAACTCACGTCTTGCCAGGTTTACGGGATTCAAGTGGCTGCGGGACATCCCACGCACCGTAGTCACCCACTGAGGCAGGCGTAAACCTGTGCTGGTCATGGGTGGCGGCCGTCACACTCCGACGGGCGCCCGAGTCGGACATCGACGGCGAAGTCGGGCGCGCAGGGCGCGTAAGCAGCGCAAGACGCACCGGCCGCGTAAGCCCCGTAGCTCGTAGCCCGATGGCCGACAGCAGAACCGGCCGGGGCCCCGGCGGAGATCAGGTGAGCCCCGCCTCCGCGACGCGCAGCAAGAGCCCGTGCAACGTCTCGCGCTCGTCCGCAGCGAGCGGTTCGAGGAGTTCGGCGGTGACGCGCAGGCCCGCCTCGTCCGTGTCCCGCAGGAACCCGCGCCCGTCCTCGGTGAGGACGACGATGCGGCTGCGGCGGTCGTCGGGCGCGGGCCGCCGCTCGGCGAGGCCGGCCTTCTCCAGATCGTCGACGAGCCCGACGATCGCGCTCGGGTCGTAGCCGAGCCGCGTGCTCAGCTCCCGTTGCAGCGCGCCCTCCGTGGTGGCGAGGAGCCGCAGCAGGGCGTAGTGGCGCAGGCGCAGGCCCGACGCCTGGAGCGAGGCGTTGAACAACTGCCCCGAACGCAGCCCGAGCCGGTACAGCAGATAGCCCGTGTCGGCGTGCAGCCCGCGCATCCAAGGCTCGTGCGCGTCGATCGGGCTGGGGTTCATCGCGGTCTCCTCGGGTGGTGGCGTGACGTGCCACGGCAGCGGTGGCGTGGCCCAGTCTGACGCACATCCCGGGCGGCAACAACTATTGACGTCACCAATTATTGCTCCTACCTTCCTTCTCGCCGGGCCGTTCGCCCCCGTGATCCCGGAACCGGCCAGCCGACCCGAAGGGACTTACTCGTGTCCGTCGACCCCAACGACGCAGTCGCAGCAGGCAACCTCGTCGCCGCGGCAGGCAGCCCTGTCGCCGCAGAAGGCAGCTCCGTCGCCGCAGAAGGCGACCCCGTCGATCTCTCAGGCAAGGTGGCCGTCGTCACCGGCAGTGGCCGCGGTCTCGGTCTCGCCTACGCCCACGCCCTGGCCGCCCACGGCGCGTCGGTCGTCGTCAACGACGTGGACGAAGCCGTGGCAGAGGCGGCCGTCAAGTCCATCACCGAGGCGGGCGGCAACGCGGTCGCCGAGGTGGTCCCGGTCGGCACGGCCGAGGCCGCCGACCGCCTGGTGGCCCGCGCGGTCGCCGCGTTCGGACGGCTCGACGTCCTGGTCACCAACGCGGGCATCCTCCGCGACAAGGTGCTCTGGAAGATGACCGACGACGACTTCGACGCGGTCCTCACCACCCACCTCAAAGGCACCTTCACCTGCGCCCGCGCCGCCGCCGTCCGCATGCGCGAACAGGGCGAGGGCGGCACCCTCGTCCTGGTCGGCTCCCCGGCGGGCCAGCGCGGCAACTTCGGCCAGACCAACTACGCCGCCGCGAAGGCCGGCATCGCCGCCATGGCCCGTACGTGGTCGATGGAGCTGGCCCGCGCGCGGATCACCGTCAACGCGATCGTGCCGGTCGCCGCGACCGCGATGACCGAGACGATCCCGGCGTTCGCCCCGTACATCGAGGCCATGCGCAACGGCGCCCCGCTCCCCGCCTTCCTCCGCAAGGGCGAGGGCTTCGGCACCCCGGAGGACTGCGCTGCCCTCGTTCCCTTCCTCGCCTCCGACGCGGCCCGCGGCGTGACCGGCCAGGCCATCGGCATCGGCGGCGACCGGGTCACCCTCTGGTCACACCCACAGGAGATCAAGTCGGCCTACATGGACGGCGGTTGGACCCCGGACGCGCTCGCCGCGGCCTGGCCCACGTCGATCGGCGCCGAACCCGAGACGGTCGGCATCCCGGCCCCCCGCGTCCCGGAGGCGTCATGACCCCGGGCGCCCCCGCCATGCCTCTCGACGCCCTGGTCGCCATCGACGTACACACGCACGCGGAAGTGTCGTCCAAGGGCGAGTCGAAGGGCCGCGCCTCCCTCGACGACGAGCTGCACGACGCGTCCTCCGCGTACTTCAAGGTCGAGGGCGAGCGGAAGCCGACGCTGGAGGAGACGGCCGCGTACTACCGCGAACGGCACATGGCGGCCGTGATCTTCACCGTCGACGCCGAGTCCGCGACGGGCACCGCGCCCGTCCCCAACGAGGAGGTCGCCGAGGCCGCCGCCGCCAACCCGGACGTGCTGATCCCGTTCGCGTCCATCGACCCGTTCCGCGGCAGGGCGGGCATCCGCCAGGCCCGCCGCCTGGTCGAGGAGTACGGGGTCAGAGGCTTCAAGTTCCACCCCTCCATCCAGGGCTTCTTCCCCAACGACCGCCTGGCGTACGGCCTGTACGACGTGATCGAGGAGACGGGCGCGATCGCCCTCTTCCACACGGGCCAGACGGGCATCGGCGCGGGCGTCCCCGGCGGCGGGGGCATCCGCCTGAAGTACTCCAACCCCCTGCACGTGGACGACGTGGCGGCCGACTTTCCCCACCTCAAGATCATCCTTGCGCACCCGTCCTTCCCCTGGCAGGACGAGGCGCTGGCGGTGGCGACACACAAACCGGGCGTCCACATCGACCTCTCCGGCTGGTCACCGAAGTACTTCCCGCCCCAACTCGTCCAGTACGCCAACACGTTGCTCAAGGACAAGGTCCTCTTCGGCTCCGACTACCCGGTCCTCACCCCGGACCGCTGGCTCGCCGACTTCGCGAAGCTGCCGATCAAGGACGAAGTCCGCCCGAAGATCCTCAAGGAGAACGCGGCCCGCCTCCTCGGCCTCACCCAACCCTGAAAGGGTGCCGGATGCGCAACGAGGGACTGGGGTCATGGCCCGCCCGCCGGGCCCGCAAGACCCCGCACCGCACAGCCCTGATCCACAACGGCACGACCACCACGTACGCGGCCCTGCACGAACGCACCACCCGCCTCGCCCACGCCCTGCGCGCCCGGGGCGTGCGCCGCGGCGACCGCATCGCGTACCTGGGCGCCAACCACCCCTCCTACCTGGAGGTCCTGTTCGCCGCGGGCATCCTCGGCGCGGTCTTCGTTCCCCTCAACACCCGACTGACCGGCCCCGAGATCGCCTACCAACTGACCGACTCGGGAGCACAGACCCTCTTCCACGCGCCGACCCACACCGACCTGCTCCCGACCCTCCGCCGACACACGGACGTCCACCTCTACGTCCAAGTGGGCACCCAAGTGCTCACCCAAGAGGGCACCCAAGTGAGTACCTCCTACGACGAGTTGCTGTCGACCGTTCCCCCAGGCGCGGGCCCTCTGGACGAACGCGTCACGGGCGACGACACCTGCATCATCATGTACACCTCGGGCACGACGGGCCGCCCCAAGGGCGCCATGCTCACCCACGCCAACATCACCTGGAACGCGCTGAACGTCCTCGTCGACATCGACCTGGCCGCCGACGAACGCGCGCTGGTCAGCGCCCCCCTGTTCCATACGGCCGGCCTGAACATGCTCGCCCTGCCGGTCCTCCTCAAGGGCGGCACCTGCGTCCTGGTCGAATCCTTCGACCCCGCGCAGACCCTCGACCTCGTCGCCCGGCACGGCATCACCTTCATGTTCGGGGTGCCGACGATGTACGACCTGGTGGCGAGGGAACCCGCCTTCCCCACCGCCGACCTGACCTCACTACGCACCCTGACCTGCGGCGGCGCCCCCGTACCGACCTCACTCATCGCGACGTACCAGGAACGCGGCCTCTCGTTCCAGCAGGGCTACGGCATGACGGAGGCGGCACCCGGCGTCCTCTTCCTGGACGCCGAGCACGCGGTGGACAAGGCCGGTTCGGCGGGGGTACCGCACTTCTTCAGCGACGTCCGCGTCGTCCGCCCCGACCTCACGCCCGCAGCCGAGGGCGAGACGGGCGAGGTCCTGGTCAAGGGCCCCCACGTCATGCCGGGCTACTGGGGCCTGCCGGAGGCGACGGCAGCGGCCTTCACCGACGGCTGGCTCCGCACGGGCGACGCGGCGAGAACGGACGCCGACGGCTACATCCACATAGTCGACCGCATCAAAGACATGATCATCTCCGGCGGCGAGAACATCTACCCCGCCGAAGTAGAGGACGCCCTCCTCACCCACCCCGACATCGCGGAGTGCGCGGTCATCGGCGTACCGGACGACACATGGGGCGAGGTGGGCCGAGCGTTCCTCGTACCGCACGAGGGCAGAACCCCCGACCCGGCCGAAGTCCTCACGTTCCTCAAGACGCGCCTGGCCACATACAAGATCCCGAAGTCAGCGGCGCTGGTCCCGGACCTCCCTCGCACGGCATCAGGAAAACTCCGCAAATCAGCACTGCGCATTGCAGAAACCACCCAAGACACCACTGACGACACCCCTCCGGAGGCTGCCCTCTCATGACCCTCACAGTGAACGGCTTGCAGGAACTGAAGAAGCTGGCAGGAACTTCCCTGGGGACGAGCCCCTGGCTGGACATCACCCAGACCCGCATCAACACCTTCGCCGACGCGACGGACGACCACCAGTGGATCCACGTGGACCCGGAACGCGCCGCGGAGGGCCCCTTCGGCACCCCGATAGCCCACGGCTACCTGACCCTCTCCCTCTTCATCCCCCTCTTCACCGACCTCCTGGACGTCCAGGGAGTCACCACGAAGGTCAACTACGGCCTGAACAAGGTCCGCTTCCCGTCCCCGGTCCCGGCAGGCTCCCGAATCCGCCTGACGGCAACACTGGCCGAGGTGGAGGAGGTGGCGGGCGGAGGAGTCCAGATAACGGTGGACGGCACGATAGAACTGGAGAACTCCCCGAAGCCGGCGGCGGTATTGCAGAGCGTGTCGCGCTTTTACGCGTGAACGAACCCGAAACGACGAAGGGCTGGACCCGGTGAGCCGGGGGCCGGCCTTCGTCTGTGTGACAGTCCACCTGGCCAGCGCCGCGCCCCGACAACAGTGGCCCTCCTGCGACGCCCCTTGGCGTGGAAGTGTTGTCCGGTAAAGACCAACGTTCGTGTTCCCACATGGCCGGCAAGAAAGAAAGTGATCGCGCTTGCACGGAAAGGCAAGATAGGTGGAGATCTTTTGTCGTACTCCATTGGTCCGCCTGCGTGCACCCTTTACTGCCGACCTTGGGCGTCGCGTGACGACTGCACAGCGATGCTCGTTACTGTGGTGTGCTGCACGACGATGTATAGTGCCCCGGTCGCGCAAAGTACGGGTGGTACTGGCTACCGTGATGAACGCGCAAACGTCCCAGCGAGGTCAGAGGCCAAGGGGCAAACCCGCAGAGCATCAAACACCTTGGAGCAGTACTGACGTTGTTACCTCGAGGGATCGGGCTAAGGCGACGATGTTGTCGAGACCAACGTTGCGCTGTCCGCGCTCGAGGCTTGAGACGTACGTGCGATGGAGGCCCGCAGTGTGAGCAAGCTCCTCCTGGGACATCCCAGCTTGTTCCCGCAATGAGCGAACCCGCGCACCAAATGCCAGTCTGTGGGTGGACGCGTCCTGTTTATTACTGTACGTAGTCATTGCGGCTAAGACACTAGATCAATCAATGCGACAGGGCTACAGACTATGAGTAACGTTCGGAGCGTACCGGAGGAGCTGTCTGTAGGCAGGAGCGACCCTGCCTACATGGCGCATGCTTATCTGACGAAGGTTCCAGTTCCTGCCATTATTCCCTTCATCGAGGCGTACTCGAAGCCCGGTGATGTGGTGGTCGACCCCTTCGCCGGCTCAGGGATGACAGGCGTTGCTGCTTCCATGGCGGGTCGGACTGCAAAACTTTTTGACATTAGCGTTCTAGGTCAGCATATCGGTCGCAATTATGTCAACCTGGTGAATAGCAGCGATTTCCATAAGCACGCTCATGAGGTCGTGGCGGCTTCGAAAGAGGCGCTTGGGGACCTGTATTCCGTTGAATGTTCACGCTGCGGTTCGAATGCGACTCTTGCGAAATCTGTCTGGTCCTATGCTGTCGAGTGTGGTGGCTGCAATATGCCGGTCAATTACTATCACTCGCTAGAAAAGGCTGGCTGGTCCAAGCAGGCGATGGTGTGTCCGCATTGCGGAGACCGAGTTTCGAGTAGGAACCGACGCTTGAGCGAGGAGCGTGTGCTCGATTACGTTGTCTGCGACTGCAGCGCAGTTCAGATTGAACAACGCCCTTGTGACCTAGCGGCGGTATCACTTGACGGGGTGAATTTCCCGAATGTGGAGATCACGCCGGATCGTCAGATGTATAAGGCGTCAGCGCTTGGTAAAAGCGGAATGACCACAATTGGCTCATTTTACTCTGCGCGCAACCTTGCAGTACTGACCGACTTGCATAGCAAGATCTGCACCGTGACCGACACCAAAATCCGTTCCAAGCTGCTATTTGCTTTTACGGCCTGTTTGACTAGGGCGTCGAAGCGTTATCAGTGGTCGAAAGCTCGACCGCTAAATGCGGCGAACGCAAACTACTACGTAGCTTCCGTTTTCTACGAATGGAATGTCTATGATTTGTTTGCTCGTAAACTTTCCGCAGTCTTGAAGTCTGATGAATGGGTGAGGGGTGCAAGGAGGGTAGTTGTAGGCCCTGAGGTTGCAGATTCCCCTGACGTTTCTTACGAAATCAGTAGCGCAGACAAGATTCCGCTTGCTACTGGAAGCGTCGATTACATTTTTACTGATCCGCCGTTTGGCTCAAATCTCTTCTATGCGGATATGGCTCTTTTTCAAGAGGCTTGGCTCGATGGATTCAGCGATGTGAGTCAGGAAGCTGTGGTCGACCGCAAGGGCACGAAGGGAGAGCGGACCGCAGATCGCTATGAGAGGTTGCTTACTGCAGCGCTTTCGGAGTCTCGCAGGGTGCTGCGGCCGGACGGCAAAATCAGTATGGTTTTCGGAAACTCCTCAGGTGAGGTGTGGGAACTGGTCCAGAGGTGTATTCGGGCTGCTGGGCTTCGTATTCTCCCGGAAGCCTTGGTCGTCCTAAACAAGGGGCAGCGATCGGTCAAGGGCCTTGCGTCCGGATTTGAGCATGTCGCCACCCTTGATCTCATCATCACGATGGAAGCCGCTGATTCTGCACAGCAGGCGCTTCCTTTGATCCGTGTAGACGCAAGCATGGTCAGCCAAAAAATCCGTGAGCTTGCGGCTGCAGTCCCCGCGACACCGAGTCATCTTTATCTTGAGTTGCTGCGCACCGGAATAAGCGAGGGCTGGCATCTCAGGGACATCGATCTCAGGGTGGTAACCACGGCACTCATCGATGATGGGTGGACCATCGACCCGAAGTCGGGCCGATTGCTTCGTGGGCTTGCGAAGGAAGCCGAAGCCCTCTTTTAGTCATTTTGAACGCCGCCAAAACCTCATGCAGTGATGCCGAGGGGAGAATGCGGAGCCGTACGCCAACTGGAGACCTGCATGTGACTTATAGTCTGTAGACGTCGCGGCGCGTCCGCGAGAGCGTCTCGGCTGTGACTACAGAGGGAAATGAGGCGGAACCTGTCCTGCGACCGCAGGGGGACATTGCTGGCGTCGTGAAGATCGGCAACGCCCTGCAGGAGCTTGCGAGTGTTCGCCGCATCCATAACGTTTTCGATGACGGTGGATATAAGGAGCTGTTGCTCCTCTCGCTTTTCAACCTCGCCAAGGGTGGGGACCGCACCGGCAACGACGCGATTGATGATCAAGGTCGCGAATACGAGATCAAGACTGTTGCGCGAGTAAGCGCTAAAGGTGAGCGTAAAAAATATCTGAATGTGACCACGGAGCATACCCTTACGCTCGAAAATGTGGAGCGTTACAGGAATGTGCACTTGTGGATTGTGGCGGTCTTCGACCAGTCTAATCCCGAGGTAATCTACGAGATCCCTCCCGCGCGTCTAGAGCGCTATTTTTCCATTTGGGAAGCCAAATTGCGAGGACAGGAGCTTAATCGGCGGGAGGGTGGGGCTCCTAACCATCTAAATAATCCGAAAATTCCGCTAAGTTATATTGCGAATCATGGAATCGTGGTATGGGATGCACGGAAAGCGGAGCAGATGCATCTGCCTACTCAGGTAAAGCATGGCCTGTTGAAAGCGGATGAGTTGCTTGGCTAGGTCTTAGTGATGCTGCTCCTGCTTGCTCTGAGGGACTGCAGTGTTCGTTTCATTCCTATTGTGGGCGTCAGACCTTGATGGCGGTGGCGCGCGTCCCGCCTAGGGTCGTGACATCTTCCGGCCAGAGGGGCATGTGACGGGCCCGGGGGCGGCAAGAGGGGTCGCGCTGAGCATGGCGTCGACCGCGTACTTGTGGACGTGCAAGTCGGCATCGGTGAGCAGGGCGGCGACGTGACGTGCGACTGCGTCGGTGACCGGCTCCGCGAGAGGCGGGGGAGAGTCCACTTCAGGGCCGGACGGTTTGATGCGCGGATGAACGACTTCCACCAAAGTGGCCGCTGACGTGATCACACGCAGGTGTGCGGCGGGCGCCAGGGCGAGCCAGGCGGTGACCTGTACGGTCGCGCAGCATGGCCCGGCCAGCCCCTCGCTGTCGAGTACCGGCGTGACGTCCGGGGCGGCAGGGGAACCTGTCATGCCGCGCTCGCCTCGCCGTCGGCCTGCTGTGCGCGTGCCTAGTCGCAGGTGTGTCGTGATCACCGATAGACAACGAGGGAGGGCGGGAGCCAGTAAGACTGACTCCCGCCCTCTACTACTTCAGGCATCCGCCCTGGTCAGCACCTAATACTTGCTGATCGTTGGCGAGTGCCCCCGGCAGGATTCGAACCTGCGCACACGGCTCCGGAGGCCGTTGCTCTATCCCCTGAGCTACGGGGGCGTGTGCCGCTTGGTGTGCGGCGACGGGTAGAACCCTACCAGCTCATCCGGGGTCCTCATGAACGGGTATTCCGGGGTGGGGAAGGTCGGCCGGGCGCAGGTCGAATGGTGCTCCGAAGGTCGGGCCCGGCAGCAGACCGACGGGTGGGCAGCGGCGCTCCGAGCTGTGGGCCGGCGTCACGTCGAAGGGGGCCGGGCTCGTCGAAGGCCGAGGGGAGCCAGGGGCGTCGGGGCACACAGGGCCCATCGAAGGCCGAGGGGAGCCAGTGGCGGCGTCGGGGCGCACAGGGTCCATCTAAGGCCGAAGGGAGTCGGAGGTCCCGGAGCCGGTTCGGAGCCTTGTTGAGTCACCTGTACGGGGCGGAAGTGGGGAAAACCCGGACGCGGTCGGCGGTGCCG
Source organism: Streptomyces sp. NPDC102406 (assembly GCF_044765725.1). Lineage (NCBI taxonomy): Bacteria > Bacillati > Actinomycetota > Actinomycetes > Kitasatosporales > Streptomycetaceae > Streptomyces > Streptomyces sp. NPDC102406. The sequence continues at coordinate 540,457 of NZ_JBIWKP010000005.1, forward strand.
ACCTACTCTCGAGTTGTGCCAGGCGCTTCAGGTCGGGTCCTCGTTGTGGACGACAACAAGGTCATCCGGCAATTGATCAGGGTCAACCTCGAGCTGGAGGGCTTCGAGGTCGTGACTGCGGCTGATGGTGCCGAATGCCTGGATGTGGTGCATCAGGTGCGGCCCGATGTAGTGACTCTGGACGTGGTCATGCCGCGTCTTGACGGGCTGCGGACCGCCGCGCATCTGCGCGGGGACGTTCGTACCAGCGGGCTGCCCATCGTCGTCGTCAGCGGGTGCACCCAGGACGAGGTGGAGAGCGGGCTCGAAGTCGGCGTCGACGCGTTCCTGGCCAAGCCCTTTGAGCCGACCGAACTCGTGCGCGTAGTGGGGGAGTTGAGTCGGCGTGGGCGTACCGTTACTTCTCCGTCCGCCTCCGCTGCCGCACCCGCCTCCGCCTCCGCTGCCGCCTCCGCTGCCGCACCCGCCTCCGCCTCCTCCTCCGCTGCCGCCTCCGCCTCCGCCCCCGCCTCTACGGCGACACCGACATCGTCAGCCGGGGATGGCCAGGACCAAGAGCAGAGTCAGGGCCATCACGAGGAAGGCGGGGAACCGCTCAACCCCAGTCCCTCCCTCGACACCGCGACCCCCACCGCCCAAGCAGCCCAGACCGCCGCAGGCGAGCCCGAGCACGTACATCGCCCCGCCGGAACCTGACCCCCCTCCTCCGGCAGCAGCCCCACGCCCCCCGGCCTCCGGCAGCAGCCCCCCGGCCCCCGCCCCCAGGGCCCGCCCCACCCCGCCCCAAAAACACCCCCACCCGTCCGCATCCCGGACCATCTGCCAAATCGGCTCGCCTACCCACCCCCCTTCTCGCCTACGCTTGTCCCCGTGACCCCCGCCGAGCTCTCCCACACCGTGTTGCGCGCCGTGCGCCGTGCGGTGGATGACGGTGAGCTGGGGGTGGGGGCCGTGGACACCGTGGAGCGGGGGCGGGCGCGGATCGTCGTCGAGCGGCCTCGGGCCGGGGGGCACGGGGATTACGCCACGAACGTCGCCCTGCAACTCGCCGGTCCGGCCGGCCGGTCCCCGCGGCAGGTCGCCGAGGTGCTGTCCCAGCGGCTCGTCGACAGTCCGGGGATCGCCGCCGTCGATGTCTCCGGACCAGGGTTTCTGAATCTCACCCTCAGCGCCGAGGGCCCTGGGCCCAGCCACAGCCTCCTGCTCGACATCCGCCGGCACGGGCTCGCCCACGGGCACGGTGACGCCCTGCGCGGCCACCGCATCGACCTGCGCATCCCGCGCGAACCCCGCGCCGAGATCCTCGCCGACGCCGTCGCCCGCATCGGCCGTAGTCAGGCTGCCGACGTCGAGGTCGCGTACGCCGACGAGGCGGGCACGGTGACCTTCCGGCCCGTGCCCGCCGACCCGCGGGGGCTCGGTGTCGACGCCGGGCGGTGGGCTCTGCTGCACCCCGCCGCGCACGACCGGCCGCGTGTCGAGAGCGTCGAGGACCGCGCCCACCACCTGGCGCAGCGGGAGTCGAATCCTCTGTTCCGTGTGCGGTACGCCCACGCCCGTTCCCGCGCGCTCACTCGCAACGCCGCTGATCTCGGGTTCACCAGCGAGCCCGGCGATCTGGAAGGCGACGGCCGGGAGCTTCTCGCCGTCCTCGCCGAGCAGCCGCGCGTCCTGGCCGCCGCCGCCCGGCACCGTGCGCCGGACCGGCTCGCCCGGCACCTCGTCGAGGTCGCCGACGCCTTTCTCACCGATGCGCGGATCTCCGTCGGCGCCCTGCCCAAGGGTGAGGAGAAACCCTCGGCCGCCCACCGCGCCCGGCTCGCGCTCGCCGAAGCCGTCGGGACGGTGCTCGCCGGTGGCCTGACCCTGCTCGGCATCGACGCCCCTGCACACCTGTAGCCGTAGAGAAGACGAAGAGAGCGCCCCGCAGTCATGAGCCGTTCCGCACACCCCGCAGGCCCCCGCCACGCCGACGTCCTGCCCGACGGGCACTACTCCGCGCCCCCCGCCGACCTCAACGTCCTCGACCCGAAGGTGTGGGCGCAGACCGTGGCGCGTACCGCCGACGGCAGGGTGAGTGTCGGCGGGATCGAGGTGGCGCGGCTCGCCGAGGAGTTCGGCACCCCCGCCTACTTCCTCGACGAGACCGACTTCCGCGCCCGGTGCGCCGCGTGGCGGGACGCCTTCGGGCCCGAGGCCGACGTCTTCTACGCGGGCAAGGCGTTCCTGTCCCGCGCCGTCGTGCGGTGGCTGCACGAGGAAGGGCTCAACCTGGATGTGTGCAGTGGCGGCGAGCTCGCCACCGCCCTGTCCGCCGGGATGCCCGCGGAGCGCATCGCCTTCCACGGCAACAACAAGACCGAGGGCGAGATCCACCGGGCGATCGAGGCCGGTGTCGGCCGGATCGTCCTCGACTCCTTCCAGGAGATCGTCCGCGTCGCGCACATCGCCGACAGCCTCGGCAAGCGGCAGCGCGTGCAGATCCGGGTGACCGTCGGCGTCGAGGCGCACACCCACGAGTTCATCGCCACCGCGCACGAGGACCAGAAGTTCGGCATCGCGCTCGCCGACGGGCAGGCCGCCGAGGCCGTGCGGCGTGCGCTGAAGCTCGACGGGATCGAGCTCATCGGCATCCACAGCCACATCGGTTCGCAGATCTTCGACATGGCCGGGTTCGAGGTCGCCGCGCGGCGCGTCGTCGGCCTGCTCGCCGAGGTGCGTGACGAGCACGGTGTCGAGCTGCCCGAGATCGATCTCGGTGGTGGGCTCGGCATCGCGTACACCAGCGACGACGACCCCCGCGAGCCGCAGGAGATCGCCAAGGCGCTCACCGAGATCGTCACGCGCGAGTGCGAGGCGGCGTCGCTGCGTACGCCGCGGATCTCCGTCGAGCCGGGCCGCGCCATCGTCGGTCCGACCGCCTTCACGCTCTACACGGTCGGCACGGTCAAGCCGCTGGAGGGGCTGCGGACGTACGTGTCCGTGGACGGGGGCATGTCGGACAACATCAGGACGGCCCTGTACGACGCCGAGTACACGGTCGCCCTCGTCTCCCGTCGCTCCGACGCCGAACCGATGCTGGTCCGCGTCGTCGGCAAGCACTGCGAGAGCGGTGACATCGTCGTGAAGGACGCCTTCCTGCCGGCCGATGTGGCGCCGGGCGACCTGATCGCCGTCCCGGCCACCGGCGCGTACTGCCGCTCGATGGCCAGCAACTACAACCACGCTCTTCGCCCGCCCGTCGTCGCCGTGCGCGACGGCGAGGCCCGGGTGATCGTCCGGCGCGAGACGGAGGAAGATCTCCTGCGTCTCGACGTCGGATAATGAAATACCTGTCTCATACTCCGGACCGTGGACAGAAACCGCGGTCCGGTGCGTGAGACTGGTTCCATCGTAGAAACACACTGTGGGAATCGAGGTCGGATGATGCGTACGCGTCCGCTGAAGGTGGCGCTGCTGGGCTGCGGGGTAGTCGGCTCAGAGGTGGCGCGCATCATGACGACGCACGCCGCCGACCTCGCCGCCCGTATCGGTGCCCCGGTCGAGCTGGCGGGGGTCGCCGTGCGGCGGCCCTCCAAGGTGCGGGAAGGGATCGACCCGGCGCTCGTCACCACCGATGCCACCGCCCTGGTCAAACGGGGCGACATCGACGTGGTGATCGAGGTCATCGGCGGGATCGAGCCCGCGCGCACCCTCATCACCACCGCCTTCGAGCACGGCGCCTCCGTCGTCTCGGCCAACAAGGCGCTGCTCGCACAGGACGGCGCCGCCCTGCACGCCGCCGCCGTCGAGCACGGACGCGACCTCTACTACGAGGCCGCCGTCGCCGGTGCCATCCCGCTGGTGCGGCCCCTGCGCGAATCCCTCGCGGGGGACAAGGTCAACCGCGTCCTCGGCATCGTGAACGGCACGACCAACTTCATCCTCGACAAGATGGACACCACGGGCGCCGGCTACCAGGAAGCCCTCGACGAGGCCACCGCGCTGGGGTACGCCGAGGCCGACCCGACCGCCGACGTCGAGGGGTTCGACGCCGCCGCCAAGGCCGCCATCCTCGCCGGGATCGCTTTCCATACGCGGGTGCGCCTCGACGACGTCTACCGCGAGGGCATGACCGAGGTCACCGCCGCCGACTTCGCTTCCGCGAAGGAGATGGGGTGCACCATCAAGCTGCTCGCCATCTGCGAGCGGGCCGCCGACGGTGGTTCCGTCACCGCGCGCGTGCACCCCGCGATGATCCCGCTCGAGCACCCTCTCGCCTCCGTCCGCGGCGCGTACAACGCCGTGTTCGTCGAGGCCGAGGCCGCCGGGCAACTGATGTTCTACGGGCCCGGTGCCGGCGGTTCGCCGACCGCGTCCGCCGTACTCGGCGACCTCGTCGCCGTCTGCCGCAACCGCCTCAACGGCGCGACGGGACCCGGCGACTCCGCGTACACGCAACTGCCCGTCTCACCCATGGGCGACTCCGTGACGCGCTACCACATCAGCCTCGACGTGGCCGACAAGCCGGGCGTACTCGCCCAGGTGGCGACGGTCTTTGCCGAGCATGGGGTCTCCATCGACACCGTGCGCCAGTCGGGGAAGGACGGCGAGGCGTCCCTCGTCGTCGTCACCCACCGCGCGGCGGACGCGGCCCTCACCGGGACCGTGGACGCGCTGCGCCAGCTCGACACCGTGCGCGGTGTCGCCAGCATCATGCGTGTTGAAGGGGAGTAGCAGGGATGACCGGAATGACCCACCAGTGGCGCGGCATCATCGAGGAGTACCGGGACCGGCTCCCGGTGACCGGCACCACGCCGGTCGTGTCGCTGCGCGAGGGCGGCACGCCGCTCGTGCCCGCGCAGGTCCTCTCCGAGCGCACGGGCTGCGAGGTCCACCTGAAGGTGGAGGGCGCCAACCCCACCGGCTCCTTCAAGGACCGCGGCATGACCATGGCCATCACCAAGGCCAAGGAGGAAGGCGCGCAGGCCGTCATCTGCGCGTCGACAGGCAACACCTCGGCGTCCGCCGCCGCCTACGCGGTGCGCGCGGGCATGGTCTGTGCCGTGCTCGTGCCCCAGGGCAAGATCGCGCTCGGCAAGATGGGCCAGGCCCTCGTCTACGGCTCGAAGATCCTCCAGGTCGACGGCAACTTCGACGACTGCCTGAACCTGGCCCGCAGCCTCTCCGAGAACTACCCGGTGGCGCTGGTCAACTCCGTCAACCCGTTCCGGATCGAGGGCCAGAAGACCGCCTCGTTCGAGATCGTGGACGCACTCGGCGACGCGCCCGACATCCACGTCCTGCCCGTCGGCAACGCGGGCAACATCACGGCGTACTGGAAGGGCTACAAGGAGTACGCCGCCGACAAGGTGTCCTCCCGCACCCCCCGCATGTGGGGCTTCCAGGCCTCCGGTTCCGCGCCGATCGTGCGCGGCGAGATCGTCAAGGACCCGTCGACCATCGCGACTGCGATTCGCATCGGGAACCCGGCGTCGTGGAACTACGCGCTCGCCGCGCGCGACGAGTCCGGCGGCTTCATCGACGAGGTGACGGACCGTGAGATCCTGCGCGCCTACAAGCTGTTGGCGTCCCAGGAGGGTGTCTTCGTCGAGCCCGCCTCCGCCGCGTCCGTCGCCGGTCTGCTGAAGGCGGCCGAGCAGGGCAAGGTCGACCCGGGGCAGCGAATCGTCTGCACCGTCACGGGCAACGGCCTGAAGGACCCCGACTGGGCCGTCTCCGGCGCCCCGCAGCCGGTCACCGTGCCGGTCGACGCGGTCGCGGCGGCGTCCCGCCTCGGCCTCGCCTGAGCCGTCCGCCTGCGCTGATACCCCGTCAACAGGGCGTATCGGTACACGGGGTGCACAGGGGGCTCACGACACGCATCGTGCGCCTCCTGTGCGCCCTATGTCGCCACAGAACCTTCCTTCGATAGGCTGTACCGAACCCGCCCGCCGCATATGCCGCGGTGCCGCCGCCGTTCCGTCGTTCTTTCGGCGATCTCCCGCCGCGGTTCCGTCGTTCGCGGCCCGGGGGTCGACGTACGCAGCACAAGACATCGGAAGTCTCGGAAGTTCTCGAACACCTCGACCGTCGTACATCTCGCAGATCTCGTCAGTCCTCAGTCTTCGGAAGTTCCCGATACGTCCCGCAGCTCAAGGAGAGTCATCGAGCGATGGCCGGTCCCGCGTTCCGCGCCGCCGCCGTCAGGGTGCGCACCCCCGCCACCAGCGCCAACCTCGGCCCGGGCTTCGACGCCCTCGGCCTGTCGCTGGGGCTCTACGACGACGTGGTCGTCAGGGTCGCCGACTCCGGGCTGCACATCGACATCGCGGGTGAGGGCTCCGAGACCCTGCCGCGCGACGAGTCGCACCTCCTCGTACGGTCCCTGCGCACCGCCTTCGACCTGCTCGGCGGGCAGCCGCGCGGCCTGGAGATCGTCTGCGCGAACCGCATCCCGCACGGCCGCGGCCTCGGCTCCTCCTCCGCCGCCATCGTCGCCGCGGTCGTCGCCGCCCGCGCCGTGACGATAGGCGGCGACGCCCGGCTCGACGACGCGGCGCTCCTCGAACTCGCCACCGAGATCGAGGGCCACCCCGACAACGTGGCGCCCTGCCTCCTCGGCGGTTTCACCATCGCCTGGATGGAGTCGGGCGCGGGCCGGGCGATCCGCCTCGACGCGGCGCCCTCCGTCGTCCCGGTGGTCTTCGTCCCCGGGAAACCCGTCCTCACCGAGACCGCGCGAGGACTCCTGCCGCGCACCGTCCCCCATGTGGACGCCGCGGCCAACGCGGGCCGGGCCGCCCTGCTCGTCGAGGCCCTGACCAGGCGCCCCGAGCTGCTGCTCCCGGCCACCGAGGACCGTCTGCACCAGGAGTACCGGGCGCCGGCCATGCCGGAGAGCGCCGCGCTCGTGGAGCGGCTGCGGGCCGACGGGGTGCCCGCGATGATTTCCGGGGCGGGCCCGACGGTCATCGCCCTGGTGGAGGACGGAGCGGCCGACAAGGTCGCCCGGCTCGCCGGAGAGGGATGGGCGGCCAACCGCCTGGCCCTCGACACCGCCGGGGCGAGCGTCCTGCCGCTCGGCTCGAACCCCGATTGATCAGAAACGTACGGTTGCCGGATTTCGAGAGGGGGAATGTTTGTTGGATCCGGTAGTGTTAACCTCAAGTCTGCACCCGACCCCACCATGGCGAGGTGCTGTGTGTCCCCGTCCGGGACAACCATTCTTCCGGGAGCCTCCCCAGCATTTCTGTACAGCGCCCCGCTATGCCGGGACGCGGTGCTGAACGCCGGCGAGCATGCTCCGGAACCGGTGTGACCGAGCCGCGCGACACAGAAATTCAGTGACACGGAAATTCAGTGCACCCGCGGGATCGCGAATCGCCGTCACCCATTCTTCCGCCTCATCGGCGGACAACCGCCCCGGCACGGTCCCCAGGCAGGACCACCGCCGGACAGCACGACCGGTCGCCGAGCCAGACAGGCCGACGTCCGCTCCAGGGAAGGACCCTTCGTGAGCGACACCACCGATCTGATGGGCGTGACTGCCGACAGCTCTGCTGCCGCGCCCGCCGCGTCCGCAGGGGACGCCTCTGCTGCGCCTGCCCGGCGGCGCCGCGGTACCGGCCTTGACGGCATGGTGCTGGCCGAGCTGCAACAGGTCGCATCGGGCCTTGGCATCAGGGGCACCGCGCGGATGCGCAAGAGCCAGTTGATCGAGGTCATCAAGGAGGCGCAGGCCGGGGGCAGTGCCCCCGCGAAGAGCGCCGACGCCGCCGAGACGAAGCCGAAGCGCCGGGCCGCCTCGAAGGCCCGTACCGGCGAGGAGCCCGCGGGCGACGGCGCGCAGGCCAAGGCGGACGCCAAGGCGGAGAAGGCCCAGGTGGCCGACGCCGGTGACGCCAAGGCGAAGAAGGCCGCGGGCCAGCAGCAGATCGACATCCCCGGCCAGGGCGCGGGGGACGAGCAGCCGGCCGGTGAGCGCCGTCGTCGTCGTGCCACCTCCGAGGCGGGCAGCCCCGAGACCGTCACGGCCGAGGCCGCGAACGTGAAGACGGAGCTCAAGCAGGACCGCCAGGACCGGCAGGACGGCGCCGAAAACAAGGGCGACGGTGGCCAGGACAACGGGGCCGAGGGGCGCCGTGAGCGCCGCGACCGCCGAGACCGCGGCGAGCGCGGCGACCGTGGTGAGCGGGGCGACCGTGGCGGCCGTGACCGTGACCGCCGTGGCAAGGGCGACGACCAGGCCGGCCAGGGCAACAAGGACCAGGGCGGCGGCCGGCAGCAGCAGGGCGGCAACCGCCAGGACCGGGACCGGGACCGCAACAACGGTCCGCAGGACGACGACGATTTCGAGGGCGGCCGGCGCGGACGCCGGGGCCGCTACCGCGACCGTCGTGGCCGTCGCGGCCGCGACGAGCAGGGCTTCGGCAACGAGCCGCAGGTCTCCGACGACGACGTCCTGCTCCCCGTCGCGGGCATCCTCGACATCCTCGACAACTACGCCTTCATCCGTACGTCGGGCTACCTCCCCGGGCCCAATGACGTCTACGTCTCCCTCGCCCAGGTCCGTAAGAACGGCCTGCGCAAGGGTGACCACGTCACCGGTGCGGTCCGCCAGCCCAAGGACGGCGAGCGCCGCGAGAAGTTCAACGCGCTCGTGCGTCTGGACTCGGCGAACGGGATGGCGGCCGACTCGGGCCGTGGCCGCCCCGAGTTCAACAAGCTCACCCCGCTGTACCCGCAGGACCGGCTCCGCCTGGAGACCGACCCGGGTGTGCTGACGACCCGCATCATCGACCTCGTCGCGCCGATCGGTAAGGGCCAGCGCGGTCTGATCGTGGCCCCGCCGAAGACCGGCAAGACCATGATCCTCCAGGCGATCGCCAACGCGATCACCGTCAACAACCCCGAGTGCCACCTGATGGTCGTCCTGGTCGACGAGCGTCCGGAAGAGGTCACCGACATGCAGCGGTCGGTCAAGGGCGAGGTCATCTCCTCGACCTTCGACCGTCCGGCCGAGGACCACACGACCGTCGCCGAGCTGGCCATCGAGCGCGCCAAGCGCCTCGTCGAGCTGGGCCACGACGTCGTCGTGCTGCTGGACTCCATCACCCGTCTGGGCCGCGCCTACAACCTGGCGGCCCCGGCCTCCGGGCGCATCCTGTCCGGTGGTGTCGACTCGACCGCGCTGTACCCCCCGAAGCGCTTCTTCGGCGCCGCGCGCAACATCGAGGACGGCGGTTCGCTGACGATCCTCGCCACCGCGCTGGTCGACACCGGGTCCCGCATGGACGAGGTCATCTTCGAGGAGTTCAAGGGCACCGGCAACGCCGAGCTCAAGCTCGACCGCAAGCTCGCCGACAAGCGGATCTTCCCCGCGGTGGACGTCGACGCGTCCGGTACCCGTAAGGAAGAGATCCTGCTCGGCAGCGACGAGCTGGCGATCACCTGGAAGCTGCGTCGCGTGCTGCACGCGCTCGACCAGCAGCAGGCGATCGAGCTGCTCCTCGACAAGATGAAGCAGACGAAGTCCAACGCGGAGTTCCTGCTCCAGATCCAGAAGACGACGCCGACGCCGGGCAACGGCAACGACTGACGCTTCACGGAGCGGACTTCCGTAGATCAAGAGGGCTGGGCCCCGTCGCACGGTGCGACGGGGCCCAGCCCTTTTCCGGGTGCGGATCCGGCGTCGCCCGAGACCTTCACCACAGGCATAAGGATGCGCGGCCTGCGTGAAGCATGCGGCTCAAGAGGCTAAACGTGCAGGTGAGAGCGGTAGGAGGAGTCAGGGTTAGACACGCTCCGGATGCGTCGCGCGCCGCTGGAGACACAGCACGCTGTGCAACCCTTCATGGCGGTCCACCGTCACACGCAGTGAAGAGCGAAGCGGACCGAAGGAAGACGGAGCGAGGAGCACATGCCCGACAGTGACAGCAAGCCCGGGCGCCGCCGCGCCAAGGGCCGCCGCCGCAAGCCGCGCCCCGGCCGAGGCAAGGCGCTGCGCGTCGTGGCGTGGAGCGCGGCGGGAGTCGCCGTCCTCGGCGGCACCGGCCTCGGGTACGTGTACTTCCACCTCAACGGCAACCTGAAAAGCGTCGACATCAACCAGGCCCTCGGCACCGACCGGCCCGAGAACGTCGACAACGGCTCGCAGGACATCCTGGTCCTCGGCTCCGACAGCAGGGCCGGCAGCAACAAGAAGGCCGGTGGCGGCACCGACGACGGCAGCGCCCGCTCGGACACCGCGATGGTCGTCCACCTCTACAAGGGGCACAAGAAGGCGAGCATCGTCTCCATCCCCCGCGACACCCTCGTCGAGCGGCCCTCCTGCACCGACAAGAACGGCACGGAGCACCCCGCGCAGAGCGACGCCATGTTCAATTCCGCGTACTCCACGGGCGGCGCGGCCTGCGCGGTGAAGACCGTCGAGGCCATGAGTGGCATCCGTATGGACCACTACATCGAGGTCGACTTCAGCGGCTTCCAGGACCTCATCGACGACCTGGGCGGCGTCGAGGTCACCACCAGCAAGGCGATCGACGACCCCGACAGCCACCTCAAGCTCGACGCGGGCACCCACCGGCTCGACGGCCGGCAGGCCCTCGGACTCGTACGCACCCGGCACGGGGTCGGCGACGGCAGCGACCTGGGCCGCATCCAGCTCCAGCAGGCGTTCATGAAGGCCCTGATGGACCAGATCAAGCACGTCGGCGTCTTCACCAGCCCCAAGAAGCTGTACGACCTCGCCGACACCGCCACGAAGTCCGTGACCACCGACTCCGAGCTGGCCTCCGTCAAGGCCCTGACCTCGTTCGCGGGCGGCCTCAAGGGCATCGGCTCCGCCGACATGAACATGGTGACGCTGCCGGTGCAGTACGACGCGGCCGACGCCAACCGCGTCCTCATCGACGAGACCAAGTCCGACCAGGTGTGGAAGGCCCTCAAGGCCGACCGGGCCGTCCCGAGGTCGGCGGGCAGGGGCACGGCCACCGGCGCCGCCGGCGGCGTCGTCAGATAGCCGCGGGACCGCTCAGGAATAGATCCGGTCCCACCCCGGTTTTGGGAGATACGAACAGTCCTGGCAGACTGGTACGTCGGCTCCGGTTCACGCTCCCGCAATCCGCGTCAGCGACCCGGCGCCCTCCCGAACCTAGGAGACACCTTGAAGCGCGACATCCACCCCGAGTACGTCGAGACGCAGGTCAGCTGCACCTGTGGCGCGTCGTTCACCACGCGGAGCACCATCGACTCCGGCACCATCCGTGCCGAGGTCTGCTCCGAGTGCCACCCGTTCTACACGGGCAAGCAGAAGATCCTCGACACCGGTGGCCGTGTGGCCCGCTTCGAGGCCCGCTTCGGCAAGGCTGCCGCTGCCAACAAGTAGCGAGGCTCCAGCGCCGGTCTCCGGTGTCCCGTCGCAGGGGCACCGGGACCGGCGCTTTGCGGTGCAGCCCCTTTTGCCCTTGGAATGACACAGCACCCCGTACACGCAGGAGCCGGAGATGTTCGAGGCCGTCGAGGACCTGATCGGTGAGCACGCCGATCTGGAGAAGAAGCTCGCGGATCCGTCGGTCCACGCCGACCAGGCCAACGCGCGCAAGCTGAACAAGCGCTACGCAGAGCTCACCCCGATCGTCGCGACGTACCGCTCCTGGAAGCAGACCGGCGACGACATCGAGACCGCGCGGGAACTGGGCGCCGATGACCCGGAGTTCGCGGCCGAGGTCAAGGAGCTGGAGAAGTCGCGCGAGGAGATCACCGAGAAGCTGCGGCTTCTGCTGGTGCCCCGCGACCCGTCCGACGACAAGGACGTCATCCTTGAGATCAAGGCCGGCGCGGGCGGCGACGAGTCGGCGCTGTTCGCCGGTGACCTGCTGCGCATGTACCTGCGCTACGCGGAGCGCGTCGGCTGGAAGACCGAGATCATCGACGCCACCGAGTCCGAGCTGGGCGGCTACAAGGACGTCCAGGTCGCCGTGAAGACCAAAGGCGGCAACGGCGCGACCGAGCCCGGCCAGGGCGTCTGGGCGCGGCTGAAGTACGAGGGCGGCGTGCACCGCGTGCAGCGCGTCCCGGCGACCGAGTCCCAGGGCCGGATCCACACCTCCGCCGCAGGCGTGCTCGTCACGCCCGAGGCCGAGGAGGTCGACGTCGAGATCAACATGAACGACCTGCGCATCGACGTCTACCGCTCCTCGGGACCCGGCGGCCAGTCCGTCAACACGACCGACTCCGCGGTGCGCATCACGCACCTTCCCACCGGCGTCGTCGCCTCCTGCCAGAACGAGAAGAGCCAGCTCCAGAACAAGGAGCAGGCCATGCGTATCCTGCGCTCCAGGCTGCTCGCGGCGGCGCAGGAAGAGGCGGAGAGCAAGGCCGCGGACGCCCGCCGCAGCCAGGTCCGCACCGTCGACCGCTCCGAGAAGATCCGTACGTACAACTATCCGGAGAACCGGATCTCGGACCACCGCGTCGGCTTCAAGGCGTACAACTTGGACCAGGTGCTCGACGGTGACCTCGACGCCGTGATCCAGGCGTGCGTCGACGCGGACTCGGCGGCCAAGCTCGCCGCCGCGTAAGCCATCGGACCCCTGCACGACAGCTCGACTCGGAGGACCAGCGTGAACCTGCTGCTCGCGGAAGTGGCCCAGGCCACCCGGCGGCTGGCCGACGCCGGCGTGCCCTCGCCGCGCAACGACGCGGAGGAACTCGCCGCCTTCGTGCACGGCGTGAAGCGGGGCGAGCTGCACACCGTCAAGGACACCGACTTCGACGCCCGGTACTGGGAGGTGACCGCGCGCCGCGAGGCCCGCGAACCGCTCCAGCACATCACAGGGCGCGCCTACTTCCGCTACCTGGAGCTCCAGGTCGGACCCGGTGTCTTCGTGCCGCGCCCCGAGACCGAGTCGGTCGTCGGCTGGGCCATAGACGCCGTACGCGCCATGGACGTCGTCGAGCCGCTCATCGTCGACCTGTGCACCGGCTCCGGCGCCATCGCCCTCGCCCTCGCGCAGGAAGTGCCGCGCTCGCGCGTGCACGCCGTCGAGCTGTCCGAGGACGCCCTGCGCTGGACGCGCAAGAACGTCGAGGGGTCCAGGGTCGACCTGCGCCAGGGCGACGCCCTGACGGCCTTCCCCGACCTCGACGGCCAGGTCGACCTCGTCGTCTCCAACCCGCCGTACATCCCGCTCACCGAGTGGGAGTACGTCGCCCCGGAGGCCCGCGACTACGACCCGGACATGGCGCTGTTCTCCGGCGAGGACGGCCTCGACCTGATCCGGGGCATCGAGCGCACCGCCCACCGTCTGCTGCGCCCCGGCGGCGTCGTCGTCATCGAGCACGCGGACACCCAGGGCGGCCTGGTGCCGTGGATCTTCACCGAGGAGCGGGGCTGGGCGGACGCCGCCGACCACCCCGACCTGAACAACCGCCCGCGGTTCGCGACCGCCCGCAAGGCGATGCCGTGACCCACGAACTTCACACCCTTGAGCAGTACGCAGAGCAGGAGGCCCGCTAAATGGCACGGCGTTACGACACCAACGACGCGACCGACCGCGCAACAGGTCTGCGTGAAGCCGCGTCCGCCGTCCGCCGCGGCGAACTCGTCGTGCTGCCCACCGACACCGTCTACGGGATCGGCGCCGACGCGTTCACCGCCGAGGCGGTCGGTGACCTCCTGGAGGCCAAGGGCCGCGGCCGCAACATGCCGAGCCCCGTCCTCATCGGCTCCCCGAACACGCTGCACGGCCTCGTCACGGACTTCTCCGAGATGGCCTGGGAACTCGTCGACGCCTTCTGGCCCGGCGCCCTGACGATCGTCGCCAAGCACCAGCCGTCCCTCCAGTGGGACCTGGGCGAGACCCGCGGCACCGTCGCCGTCCGCATGCCGCTGCACCCGGTCGCCATCGAACTGCTCACCGAGGTCGGCCCGATGGCGGTCTCCTCCGCCAACCTCACGGGCCACCGCGCCCCCGAGGACTGCGACGCCGCCCAGGAGATGCTCGGCGACTCCGTCTCCGTCTACCTCGACGGCGGCCCCACCCCCGGCATCGTCCCCTCCTCGATCGTCGACGTCACCGGCAAGGTCCCGGTGCTGCTGCGCGCCGGAGCGCTCTCCGCCGAGGAACTGCGCAAGGTCGTACCCGACCTCGAGGTGGCGAATTGACTGCCCCTGAGACGGGGCGTGGCATAGGCACCGAGTACCGGGGGCCGCACGCCCCCGGCGATTCCTTCCGCATCCTCCACGTCAGCACCGGCAACGTGTGCCGCTCGCCGATCACCGAGCGGCTGACGCGGCACGCCCTCGCGGACCGGCTCGGCGACCCGCTGGCCGGCGGGCTCATCGTGGAGAGCGCGGGCACCTGGGGTCACGAGGGCGCCCCGATGGAGGCCAACGCGGAGCAGGTCCTGGCCGACTTCGGCGCGGACCCCTCCGGCTTCGTCGGCCGCGAGCTCCTGGACGACCACGTCATAAGGGCCGACCTCGTGCTGACCGCGACCCGCGACCACCGCGCCCAGGTCATCTCCATGGGCCACAGCGCGGGCCTGCGCACGTTCACGCTGAAGGAGTTCACGCGGCTCGTGCGGGCCATAGACCCGGCGACCCTCCCCGACCCCCGCGACACCTCCGCGGGCGGCGTGGTGGGCCGTGCACGGTCCCTGGTGCGGGCCGCGGCGGCGCTGCGCGGGTGGCTGCTCGCCCCCTCCGTCGAGGCGGACGAGGTGTACGACCCCTACGGGGCGCCGCTGCCGTTCTTCCGGTCGGTGGGCGGCGAGATCAACGAGGCGCTCGATCCGGTCGTCGCGGCGCTGACGGGCGTGCCCGGGTAAGCCCGGCGGCGTCACCCCCAGGCGGCCCGCGCGCCCCGGACCTACATTGGGAAGCACCATCTCCCGCACGCGAGGCCCGGAGCCGAAGATGCCGGTCACGACTGAACCCGCGCCCCTGACGGAGCTACGGCGCCAGGACCCCGAACTCGCCGAGATCATCCTCGGCGAGGCGGCGCGCCAGGCCGACTCCCTCCAGTTGATCGCGGCCGAGAACTTCATGTCCCCCGCGGTGCTCGAAGCCCTCGGCTCCCCCCTCGCCAACAAGTACGCGGAGGGCTACCCCGGCGCCCGCCACCACGGCGGCTGCGAACTCGTGGACATGGCCGAACGCATCGCTGTCGACCGCGCGAAGGCCCTCTTCGGCGCCGAGCACGTCAACGTACAGGCGCACTCCGGCTCCTCGGCCGTGCTCGCCGCGTACGCGGTGCTCCTGCGCCCCGGCGACACCGTGCTCGCCATGGGCCTGCCGTCCGGCGGCCACCTCACCCACGGCTCACCGGCCAACTTCTCCGGCCGCTGGTTCGACTTCGTCCCCTACGGCGTCGACCCCGAGAGCGGGCTCATCGACCACGACCAGGTCCGCGCCGCCGCCCGCGCCCACCGCCCCAAGGCCATCGTGTGCGGCTCGACCTCCTACCCCCGCCACATCGACTACGCCGCCTTCCGCGCCATCGCCGACGAGGTCGGTGCCCACCTCGTCGTGGACGCCGCGCACCCCATGGGGCTCGTCGCCGGGGGAGCGGCCCCGAACCCCGTCCCGTACGCCGACATCGTCTGCGCCACCACGCACAAGGTGCTGCGCGGCCCGCGCGGCGGCATGCTGCTGTGCCGCGCCGAGCTCGCGGACCGGGTGGACCGGGCCGTCTTCCCGTTCACCCAGAGCGGCGCGCAGATGCACACGATCGCCGCGAAGGCCGTCGCGTTCGGCGAGGCGGCCACTTCGGCCTTCACCCGGTACGCGCATCAGGTCGTCGCCAACGCCCGTGCCCTGGCAGGGGAGTTGACCGCGCAGGGCTTCGCCGTCACCACGGGCGGCACTGACACCCACCTCGTCACCGTCGACCCGGCGCCGCTCGGCGTCCCGGGCCCGGTGGCGCGCGGCAAGCTGGCCTCGGCCGGCATGGTCCTGGACACCTGCGCGCTGCCGCACGGCGACGGCCGGGGCCTGCGCCTGGGCACCGCCGCCGTCACCACGCAGGGCATGGGGCAGGCGGAGGCGGCCCGGATCGCGGTGCTCCTCGCGGGCGTCGTACGCGGCGATCTCGATACGGGCGCGGTCCGCGAGGAGGTCCGTGACATCGCGGCGAGATTCCCCCCGTACGCCCTCGGATAGCGGGCCGGCGAAGGGCCGGGACAGCCCTGGAACAGGGCCGCGACGGTACCGCACCGTCACTCGTGCAACCATCGTCGCTACCCGGAAGTCTCCATCGTCAAGCACGCGAAGCTAGGGTGTGGGGCTGAGATGGCCAGCGATACCTGTGGGGAAGCCCGTGCGTGAATACCTGCTGACGCTCTGCATCACGGCCGCGGTGACCTATCTGCTCACAGGCCCTGTGCGGAAGTTCGCGATCGTGGCCGGCGCGATGCCGGAGATCCGTGCGCGCGACGTGCACCGTGAACCCACGCCGCGGCTCGGCGGTATCGCCATGTTCTTCGGTCTGTGCGCGGGCCTGTTGGTCGCCGACCACCTCTCCAACCTGGACAAGGTGTTCGACTCGTCCAACGAACCGCGGGCGCTGCTCTCCGGGGCCGCGCTGATCTGGCTGATCGGGGTCCTCGACGACAAGTTCGAGATCGACGCGCTGATCAAGCTGGGCGGCCAGATGATCGCCGCGGGCGTCATGGTCATGCAGGGTCTGACGATCCTGTGGCTGCCGATCCCGGGTGTCGGCACGGTCGGCCTGACGCAGTGGCAGGGCACGCTCCTGACGGTGGCCCTCGTGGTCATCACCATCAACGCGGTCAACTTCGTCGACGGCCTGGACGGGCTCGCGGCGGGCATGGTGTGCATCGCCGCCGCCGCGTTCTTCCTCTACGCCTACCGGATCTGGTACGGCTACGGCATCGAGGCCGCCGCCCCCGCGACGCTCTTCGCGGCGATCCTGATGGGCATGTGCCTGGGCTTCCTGCCGCACAACATGCATCCGGCGCGGATCTTCATGGGTGACTCGGGGTCCATGCTGATCGGGCTGGTCCTCGCGGCCGGCGCCATCTCCATGACCGGCCAGATCGACCCGGACGCCCTCAAGCTGAACCTCGGCGGCTCCACGCGGGACACCACGCACGCGATGCTCCCCGTCTTCATCCCGCTGGTGATGCCGCTGACGATCATCGCGATCCCGTTCGCGGACCTCGTCCTCGCGATCGTGCGCCGCACCTGGAACGGGCAGTCGCCGTTCGCCGCCGACCGCGGCCACCTCCACCACCGGCTCCTGGAGATCGGCCACTCCCACAGCCGCGCGGTCCTGATCATGTACTTCTGGTCGGCGCTCATCGCCTTCGGCGCGGTCGCCTACTCGGTCCACTCCGCATCCGGAATGTGGGTCGTGCTCACCATCGTCGCCCTCAGCTTCGTCGGCCTGGTCCTGCTCCTGCTGCCCCGCTTCACCCCGCACGCGCCGCGCTGGGCCCAGCACTTGGTACCGCCGCGCTACCGCCGCAAGGCCGCCGCGGAGGAGACGGCGGAGGCTTCCGAGGCGGTCGAGGCGGAGGAGACCGAGGAGAGTGCGGCGCCGATTCCCGCGGGCGTCAACGGAGCGACAGCGATCGGCGGTCGATCTCGCTTCACGGATCGGCGTAAGGACAGCACGTTCAGCTGAACCGCAGCTTCCGTAGCTCCCCGCGTAAAAGTGGGTGCGCTGCGTGATCGCCCATGTTAGAAATGATCACGTCAAACGGGGAACAAGCCACCCCTGACCAGGGTGGCGTCCTCCTCACGCACTCATGAGCAGAGGATGAATCATGCGTAAGCTCGCTGTACTCGGCGTTGCTGTCGTGGCGTTCAGCGGTTCGCTGGGCGTCATGGGGACCACGGCCGTGGCGGCTCCTCAGTCACAGGGGGGCACCGCGGGGGTGATCGGCGCCAAGGGTGCCGCTCCCAGTTGCGTCAAGGTGAAGAAGACCCGCCAGAGCGAGGGGTACAAGACCTTCAAGGTCACGAACAACTGCTCCGGCACGAAGAAGCTGAAGGGCATCTTCAAGTACGGCTACGACTCGGCCTGTACGTCCGTGAAGAAGGACAAGACCGCGTTGCTCTCGTCCGTCCAGCCCTGGGCCGACTGGGACAAGGTCGTGACCTGCTGAACCGGCTCGGCGCGAGCGCCGACTGAAAGCAAGACCGACGCCCCCGGGATCCGAACGGATCCCGGGGGCGTCAACATGACGGCTGCCGGGCGGGCGCCCAAGTTGGCCGCTGTGGCCGAACGTCAGGTTCTCGGCGTTTGACAGCGACCAGCAAAACGGCTCATTACAGGATGAGTTGGCGTCTTGAATGCACAGACGCGCAGGTTCCCCCTCACGTGTGACAGTTGGCACACCTTCTAGGTAAAGACCGCATCAAATAGTTTGTGATACCGTTCACGAAACCCCGGGGATAGAGCCGAAAGACCGTAGTGCGACGGTCCCTTGGCCCGAAGTCCTGTCTCGGCCCCGGACTACGCTCGTCCATGACGACACCCTGCCCCCATCAATAAGCGGAGCTGCCGCCATGCCGTCCAACGACGCACGGACCCTTCTCAAAACCGCCGTCCCCACGGCTGCCGTCGGCGTGATCACCATCGTGGTCAGCGCCGCGGTCGCGGGCGGCAAGGGGGCCCTCGGCGCGCTCGTCGGAACGGTCGTCGCGCTCTTCTTCATGGGGATCGGACTCGTGGTCCTCGAGCGGACCGCCAAATCTCTTCCGCACCTGTTCCAGATGATGGGCCTGATGCTCTACGCGGCACAGTTGCTGCTCATGGTCATCTTCATGGCCCTCTTCAAGGACACGACGCTGTTCAACCCGAGGGCCTTCGCGATCGCCCTCGTCGTCTCGACCCTCGCGTGGATCGCGGCGCAGACGCGCGCCCACATGAAGGCCAAGATCCTCTACGTGGAACCCGACTCGCAGAAGGGCGACAAGCCCGAGAAGACGGGGCCGAAGTCGTGAAGCGTAGGGGCGGGATAAGTGGGGGTTCACGACCCTGCTATCGTCCGGTGCCAACTGCGGCATCGCGGGCGCGGGCATCTGAGCTGACGCCTGCAATAGCGCGAGGCTCGATGCCCGACCGCCGCCCCCACATCCGAACCACCAGTCCCGTGCCGAACCGCGGCTGCGCGCCGCGCCGACACAACGAGGTTGCCGTACCTATGCGCCACGCTGAAGGAGCCCGCGGTGAGTGCTGACCCGACGCAGGTGCTCGCCTTCGAGACCGACTGCCACATTTTTGATGGGTGTGGATTCCCGGCTCCCGGCCTGCACTCGTTCCTGTTCGAGCCCCTGTGGGGCGACGCGGACAGCAACATGTACTTCAACAAGCCGATGCTGCTGGCGCTGCTCGGCTCGATCATCATCATCGGCTTCTTCTGGGCCGCCTTCGGCAAGCCGAAGGTCGTCCCCGGCAAGCTGCAGATGGTCGCCGAGGCGGGTTACGACTTCATCCGGCGTGGTGTTGTCTACGAGACGATCGGCAAGAAGGAGGGCGAGAAGTACGTTCCGCTCATCGTCTCGCTGTTCTTCTTCGTGTGGATGATGAACCTCTGGTCGGTCATCCCGGTCGCCCAGTTCCCGGTGACGTCGATCATCGCCTACCCGGCCGTGCTCGCCGTGCTTGTCTACATCCTCTGGGTGTCGCTGACCTTCAAGCGGCACGGATTCGTCGGGTTCTTCAAGAACGTCACCGGCTACGACAAGTCGCTGGGCCCGGTCCTGCCGCTGGCCATGGTCATCGAGTTCTTCTCGAACCTGCTGGTCCGCCCCTTCACGCACGCCGTGCGACTCTTCGCGAACATGTTCGCCGGTCACACCCTGCTGCTGCTCTTCACGATCGCTAGCTGGTACCTGCTGAACGGCATCGGCATCGCCTACGCCGGCGTCAGCTTCATCATGACCCTGGTGATGACCGCGTTCGAGCTGTTCATCCAGGCACTTCAGGCTTACGTGTTCGTCCTCCTGACGTGCACCTACATCCAGGGCGCGCTCGCCGAGCACCACTGAGTGCCCCTCACCCACACCCCCTCAGACGTCCGGTGGCCAACCCCCACCGGTTCGCACAGAAAAGGAAGAACTGGCATGTCCCAGACCCTTGCCGCTGTTTCCGGTTCGCTCGGCTCCATCGGTTACGGCCTCGCTGCCATCGGCCCCGGCGTCGGCGTCGGCATCATCTTCGGTAACGGCACGCAGGCCCTGGCCCGTCAGCCCGAGGCGGCCGGCCTCATCCGCGCCAACCAGATCCTCGGCTTCGCCTTCTGTGAGGCGCTCGCCCTGATCGGTCTGGTCATGCCGTTCGTCTACGGCAAGTAATTCGCGGACTTACGAACCGCCGACCAGACGAAAGGCACTGAAATGAGCCAGCTGCTCACGATCGCGGCCGAGGAGATGGAGAATCCCCTCGTCCCTCCGATCCCTGAGCTTGTCATCGGCCTGATCGCCTTCGTCATCGTCTTCGGCTTCCTCGCCAAGAAGCTCCTCCCGAACATCAACAAGGTTCTGGAAGAGCGTCGCGAGGCCATCGAAGGCGGTATCGAGAAGGCCGAGGCCGCTCAGACCGAAGCCCAGAGCGTGCTCGAGCAGTACAAGGCTCAGCTCGCAGAGGCCCGGCACGAAGCCGCGCGGCTGCGCCAGGAGGCGCAGGAGCAGGGTGCCACGCTCATCGCCGAGATGCGCGCGGAAGGCCAGCGGCAGCGTGAGGAGATCATCGCCGCCGGTCACGCGCAGATCGAGGCCGACCGCAAGGCCGCCGCTCAGGCGCTGCGTCAGGACGTCGGCCAGTTGGCCACCGACCTGGCCGGCAAGCTCGTCGGTGAGTCCCTCGAGGACCACGCCCGGCAGTCGCGCACGATCGACCGCTTCCTCGACGGGCTCGACGACGCCGCGACGAAGGCAGAGGCCGCTCGATGACCGTGCACGGAGCGAGCCGCGAGGCCCTCGTCGCCGCGCGTGAGCGCCTGGACGTGCTGACCGACTCCACGTCGGTCGATGTCGAGGCCCTCGCCGGCGACCTGGCCGCGGTCACCGCGCTGCTCGACCGCGAGGTGTCGCTGCGTCGGGTCCTCACCGACCCCTCGCAGTCCGG
The DNA here is from genome assembly GCF_044765725.1 of Streptomyces sp. NPDC102406. Taxonomy (NCBI): domain Bacteria; kingdom Bacillati; phylum Actinomycetota; class Actinomycetes; order Kitasatosporales; family Streptomycetaceae; genus Streptomyces; species Streptomyces sp. NPDC102406. The sequence goes on from NZ_JBIWKP010000005.1 coordinate 561,540, forward strand.
CGACGCCAAGGCCGAGCTTGCGGGCCGGCTGCTCGGCGGCCAGGTCAGCGGCGAAGCCGTCGACCTGGTGGCCGGTCTGGTCCGCTCCCGGTGGTCGGCCTCGCGCGACCTGGTCGACTCCCTGGAGGAGCTGGCCGCCACCGCGGACCTGACCGCGGCGCAGAAGAACGGTCACCTCGACGACGTCGAGGACGAGCTGTTCCGGTTCGAGCGGATCGTCGGCTCCAACACCGAGCTGCGTGCCGCACTCACCGACAAGGGCGCCACGGCCCCGGCCCGCGGCACCCTGGTCAAGGAGCTTCTCGGCGGCCGGGCCCGGCCCACCACCGAGCGTCTCGTCGGCCGTCTTGTGACCGCGCCTCGGGGACGTAGCCTGGAAGCGGGACTCGAGTCCCTCTCCAAGCTCGCCGCCGAACGCCGGGAACGCATGGTGGCCGTCGTCACCACGGCGGTCCCGCTGAGCGACCAGCAGAAGCAGCGCCTGGGTCAGTCCCTGGCGAAGCTCTACGGCCGCCAGATGCACCTGAACCTGGACGTGGACCCCTCGGTCCTCGGCGGGGTCAAGGTGCAGGTGGGTGATGAGGTCATCAACGGCTCCATCGCGGACCGTATCGAGGACGCCAGCCGCCGCATGGCCGGCTGACGGTCTCACCACGTACTACCTACGGCCCTAGTTGGGCCGTGCAGAGGATTCCTGGGGGCTGACCCCAGACCCCCCAAGAACACTTCGGGCCCAACAAGGAGAGCAGGGAACCCAGATGGCGGAGCTCACGATCCGGCCGGAGGAGATCCGGGACGCGCTGGAGAACTTTGTCCAGGCGTACAAGCCGGACGCGGCCTCGCGCGAGGAGGTCGGTACGGTCACCGTGGCCGGCGACGGCATTGCCAAGGTGGAGGGTCTTCCCTCGGCCATGGCCAACGAGCTGCTGAAGTTCGAGGACGGCACCCTGGGTCTCGCCCTCAACCTCGAGGAGCGCGAGATCGGTGCGGTCGTCCTCGGCGAGTTCAGCGGTATCGAGGAGGGCCAGCCGGTGCAGCGCACCGGTGAGGTCCTGTCCGTCGGCGTCGGCGAGGGCTACCTCGGCCGCGTTGTCGACCCGCTCGGCAACCCGATCGACGGCCTCGGCGAGATCGAGACCAGCGGCCGACGCGCCCTTGAGCTGCAGGCCCCGGGCGTCATGGCCCGTAAGTCGGTGCACGAGCCGATGGAGACCGGCTACAAGGCCGTCGACGCGATGACCCCGATCGGCCGTGGCCAGCGTCAGCTGATCATCGGTGACCGCCAGACCGGCAAGACCGCCCTGGCCGTCGACACGATCATCAACCAGCGTGACAACTGGCGCACCGGCGACCCGTCGAAGCAGGTCCGCTGCGTCTACGTCGCCATCGGTCAGAAGGGCTCCACCATCGCCTCCGTGCGTGGTGCCCTGGAAGAGGCCGGCGCGCTGGAGTACACGACCATCGTCGCCGCCCCGGCGTCCGACCCGGCCGGCTTCAAGTACCTGGCGCCGTACACCGGTTCGGCCATCGGTCAGCAGTGGATGTACGAGGGCAAGCACGTCCTCATCATCTTCGACGACCTCTCGAAGCAGGCCGACGCCTACCGCGCCGTGTCCCTGCTGCTCCGCCGTCCGCCGGGGCGCGAGGCCTACCCGGGTGACGTCTTCTACCTGCACTCCCGTCTCCTCGAGCGCTGCGCGAAGCTCTCGGACGAGCTGGGCGCCGGTTCGATGACGGGTCTGCCGATCGTCGAGACGAAGGCCAACGACGTCTCCGCGTTCATCCCGACCAACGTCATCTCCATCACCGACGGCCAGTGCTTCCTGGAGTCGGACCTCTTCAACGCCGGTCAGCGCCCCGCGCTGAACGTCGGTATCTCCGTCTCCCGAGTCGGTGGTTCCGCGCAGCACAAGGCGATGAAGCAGGTGTCCGGCCGTCTGCGTCTGGACCTGGCCCAGTACCGCGAGCTGGAGGCATTCGCCGCCTTCGGTTCCGACCTGGACGCCGCGTCGAAGGCGCAGCTCGAGCGCGGTCAGCGCCTGGTCGAGCTGCTGAAGCAGGCTCAGTACCAGCCGATGCCGACCGAGGACCAGGTCGTCTCCGTGTGGGCCGGTACCACCGGCAAGATGGACGACGTGCCGGTCGCCGACATCCGCCGCTTCGAGAAGGAGCTCCTGGAGTACCTGCACCGCAAGGAGCAGGGCCTCATGACCTCCATCAAGGAGGGCGGCAAGATGTCGGACGACACCCTCACGGCCGTCGCCGACGCCATCACGGAGTTCAAGAAGCAGTTCGAGACCTCGGACGGGAAGCTTCTCGGCGAGGACGCTCCGGCCGCCGCCAAGTGACGTAAGGAAGGGACCTGACTCATGGGAGCCCAGCTCCGGGTCTACAAGCGTCGCATCCGATCCGTCACCGCGACCAAGAAGATCACCAAGGCGATGGAGATGATCGCCGCCTCGCGCGTCGTCAAGGCGCAGCGCAAGGTGGCGGCCTCCACGCCGTACGCGACCGAGCTCACGCGCGCGGTCACGGCGGTGGGGACCGGGTCGACCACCAAGCACCCGCTGACGACCGAGGCAGAGACGGCGACCCGGGTCGCGGTACTGCTCCTCACGAGCGACCGCGGTCTGGCCGGCGCCTTCAACTCCAACGCGATCAAGGCCGCCGAGCAGTTGACGGCGCGCCTGGAGACCGAGGGCAAGGAGGTCGACACGTACATCGTCGGCCGCCGTGGTCTGGCCCACTACAACTTCCGCGAGCGCAAGGTCGTGGAGTCGTGGTCGGGCTTCACCGACGAGCCCACGTACGCGGACGCCAAGAAGGTCGCGGGTCCGCTGATCGAGGCCATCGAGAAGGAGACGGCGGAGGGCGGCGTGGACGAACTCCACATCGTCTACACCGAGTTCGTCTCGATGATGACGCAGTCGGCGGTCGACAGCCGGCTGCTGCCGCTCAGCCTCGATGAGGTGGCGCAGGAGTCGTCGTCCAAGGGCGACGAGATCCTTCCGCTGTACGACTTCGAGCCGTCGGCGGAGGACGTCCTCGACGCCCTGCTGCCCCGTTACGTCGAGAGCCGTATCTACAACGCGCTGCTCCAGTCGGCTGCCTCCAAGCACGCCGCCACGCGCCGCGCGATGAAGTCGGCGACCGACAACGCGGGAGAGCTGATCAACACGCTCTCCCGACTTGCCAACGCGGCCCGCCAGGCCGAAATCACCCAGGAAATCAGCGAGATCGTCGGTGGCGCCAGCGCCCTGGCCGACGCGAACGCGGGGAGTGACAAGTAATGACGACCACTGTTGAGACCGCGACGGCCACGGGCCGCGTCGCCCGGGTCATCGGCCCGGTCGTCGACGTGGAGTTCCCCGTCGACGCGATGCCGGACATCTACAACGCCCTGCACGTCGAGGTGAACGACCCGGCCGAGGACGGCAAGAAGAAGGTCCTGACGCTCGAGGTCGCCCAGCACCTCGGTGACGGCCTGGTCCGCGCCATCTCCATGCAGCCCACCGACGGTCTGGTCCGCCAGGCTTCGGTGACCGACACCGGTGCCTCCATCACCGTCCCCGTCGGTGACTTCACCAAGGGCAAGGTGTTCAACACCCTCGGCGAGGTCCTGAACGTCGACGAGCAGTACACGGGCGAGCGCTGGGGCATCCACCGCAAGGCTCCGAACTTCGACGAGCTCGAGTCGAAGACCGAGATGTTCGAGACCGGTGTCAAGGTCATCGACCTCCTCACCCCGTACGTCAAGGGTGGAAAGATCGGTCTGTTCGGTGGTGCCGGTGTCGGCAAGACGGTGCTCATCCAGGAGATGATCTACCGCGTCGCCAACAACCACGACGGTGTCTCCGTGTTCGCCGGTGTCGGTGAGCGCACTCGTGAGGGCAACGACCTCATCGAGGAGATGGCCGAGTCCGGCGTCATCGACAAGACCGCGCTGGTCTTCGGTCAGATGGACGAGCCGCCGGGCACCCGTCTGCGCGTGGCCCTCGCGGGTCTGACCATGGCGGAGTACTTCCGCGATGTGCAGAAGCAGGACGTGCTGTTCTTCATCGACAACATCTTCCGCTTCACGCAGGCCGGTTCCGAGGTCTCGACCCTTCTGGGCCGGATGCCCTCGGCCGTGGGTTACCAGCCGAACCTGGCCGACGAGATGGGTCTCCTCCAGGAGCGCATCACGTCGACCCGTGGTCACTCGATCACGTCCATGCAGGCCATCTACGTGCCCGCGGACGACCTGACCGACCCGGCCCCGGCGACGACCTTCGCCCACCTCGACGCGACGACGGTGCTCTCCCGTCCGATCTCCGAGAAGGGCATCTACCCGGCCGTGGACCCGCTGGACTCCACGTCCCGCATCCTGGACCCCCGCTACATCGCGGCGGACCACTACAACACCGCCATGCGCGTCAAGACGGTGCTGCAGAAGTACAAGGACCTCCAGGACATCATCGCGATCCTCGGTATCGACGAGCTCGGCGAGGAGGACAAGCTCACCGTCCACCGCGCCCGTCGCGTGGAGCGCTTCCTGTCCCAGAACACCCACGTCGCCAAGCAGTTCACCGGCGTCGACGGGTCGGACGTGCCGCTGGACGAGTCGATCACGGCCTTCAACGCGATCATCGACGGTGACTACGACCACTTCCCGGAGCAGGCCTTCTTCCTCTGCGGTGGTATCGAGGACCTGAAGAAGAACGCCAAGGAGCTCGGCGTCTCCTGAAGTCCTGACAGCACGTCGTGACTTCCCGACGGGGGGCGGGTGCCCCGCCCCCCGTCGTACGCCCACTAGACTTTGACCAACACCCGGTGGCGAGTGTCGCCGGGTGGTGACCCGAGGAGCCCACCTTGGCTGCTGAGCTGCACGTCGAGCTCGTCGCCGCGGACCGCAGTGTCTGGTCCGGCGAGGCCACCCTGGTCGTCGCGCGTACCACGTCCGGCGACATCGGCGTCATGCCCGGTCACCAGCCGCTGCTCGGTGTGCTGGAGTCGGGCCCGGTGACGATCCGTACGAGCGACGGTGGAACGGTCGTGGCGGCTGTCCACGGCGGCTTCATCTCGTTCGCGGACAACAAGCTGTCGCTGCTGGCCGAGATCGCCGAACTGTCGGACGAGATCGATGTCCAGCGAGCGGAGCGGGCGCTGGAGCGCGCTCAGTCGGACGCCGACGCGTCCGCCGAGCGTCGTGCCGACGTCCGACTGCGCGCGGTGGCGGCCCGCTGACCCCAGCGAGCCCGTAGACCCGACTCAGCCGCGGCCCAGGCCGGAGATGCCCTCTCCGGACCGGGTCGCGGCTGAGGCGATCTACAACTGTTTTTGCTTTTCCGTTATCTGGCGTTTGGATCTGTCGAGAAGCGAGGAGGTCGGTGCAGATGGTCCTCGTTCTCGTGCTGTGCGTAGTCGCGGTCGTCGTACTCGTACTGCTGGGGCTCTTTGTCTTCGGGCTGCGGCGCCGGCTGATCCAGCGCTCGGGCGGGACGTTCGACTGCTCGCTGCGGTGGGACGCGCCGGGACCTGACGACCCGGACACCGCGGGCAAGGGCTGGGGTTACGGCATCGCCCGCTACAACGGTGACCGGATCGAGTGGTTCCGCGTCTTCTCTTACGCGCCGCGCCCCAAGCGCGTCCTTGAGCGGGCCGCCATCGAGGTCACCGGGCGGCGCGCTCCGGAGGGCGAGGAGGAGCTCGCCCTGCTGTCGGACGCGATCGTCCTCGCCTGTACGCACCGGGGGACCCGGCTCGAACTGGCGATGAGCGAGGACGCCCTGACCGGCTTCCTGGCGTGGCTGGAGGCGGCCCCGCCCGGCCAGCGGGTCAACGTGGCCTGACATCAGGTGGCGTGAACATGGAAGAAGCCGAGCTGGTGGGGGGCGTTCCCACCAGCCCGGCTTCGGTCTTTGAGGGGGCCGTGCCTACTTCAGGCCGGAGTCGATCGCGGTCACCAGTTCACCGTTGGACGTGTCGCCGGAGAACTCCCAGAAGAACGCGCCGCCCAGACCCTGCGTCTTGGCCCAGCTCATCTTCGAGGTGATCGTGGCCGGGGTGTCGTAGGACCACCAGTCCGAGCCGCAGTGCGCGTAGGCCGTACCGGCGATCGTGCCGTTCGAGGGGCACTTGGTCTTGAGGACCTTGTAGTCCTCGATGCCCTGCTCGTACGTGCCGGCCGCCGGACCCGTCGCCGTGCCGCCCGGCTCCTTCTGCGTGACGCCGGTCCAGCCGCGTCCGTAGAAGCCGATGCCGAGCAGCAGCTTGGCCGAGGGGACGCCCTGCGCCTTCAGTTTGGCGATGGCGTCGGCCGAGGTGAAGCCCTGCTGCGGGATGCCGGAGTACGAGGTGAGCGGGGAGTGCGGGGCGGTCGGGCCCTTGGCCTCCCAGGCGCCGAAGAAGTCGTAGGTCATGACGTTGTACCAGTCGAGGGACTGGGCCGCGCCCGCGTAGTCGGTCTTCTCGATCTTGCCGCCCGCCGAGCCGTCGGCGGTGATGGCGGCGGTGACCAGGTTCTTCGTGCCGAACTTGGCGCGCAGCGCCGAGGTGAGCCCCTTCAGCGCGGCGGGCCCGGAGGTGTCGCAGGTCAGGCCGCAGGCGTTCGGGTACTCCCAGTCGATGTCGATGCCGTCGAAGACATCGGCCCAGCGCGGGTCCTCGACCAGGTTGTAGCAGGACTCGGCGAACGCGGCCGGGTTCTTCGCGGCCTCCGTGAAGCCGCCGGACCAGGTCCAGCCGCCGAAGGACCACAGGATCTTCAGGTTCGGGTGCTTGGCCTTGAGCTGGCGGAGCTGGTTGAAGGCGCCGCGCAGCGGCTGGTCCCAGGTGTCGGCCTGGCCGGAGACGGAGTTCGCGGCCGTGTAGGCCATGTCCGTGTCGGCGTAGGCGTCGCCCATGGTGCACTTGCCGCCCTGGACGTTGCCGAAGGCGTAGTTGATGTGGGTGACCTTGGCGGCCGAGCCGGAGGTCTCCAGGTTCTTCGGGTAGTACTGGCGGCCGTAGACGCCCCAGTCGGTGAAGTACCCGAGCTTGACCTTGTCACCGGTGCCGGGGTTGCCGGGGTCGGTGCCGCCGCCGGTGGTGTGGACCTTCACGGCGCCGGAGACCGGGCCCGTCTGGTCGGCGGTGTCGCGGGCCTGGACCGTGTACGAGTAGTCGGTGCCCGCGGTGAGGCCGCTGTCCGTGTACGTGGTGCCGGTGACCGTGGCGACCTTGGCGCCGTCGCGCAGGACGTCGTAGTTCTTGACGCCCTTGTCGTCGGTGGCGGCCGACCAGGAGAGCTTGGCCGAGGTGTCGGTGATGGCGGAGGCGGTCGGGGTGCCGGGCGCCGAGGGGGCCGCGTCACCGGGTATGTCACCGCCGTCGCAGGACGCGCCGTTGATCTTGCAGCCGGTGGGGGCGCCGGTGCCGGAGCCGTTGAAGCCGAAGGAGATCGAGGCGCCGGGGGCGAGCGTCCCGTTCCAGGAGAGGTTCTTGCCGGTCCAGTGGTTCGCGGAGTTGGTGACGGTGGCGTCCCAGGCGGAGGTCACCTTCGTCCCCGTGGGGAAGTCCCACTCGACGGCCCACGAACTCACCGTCGTGCTGCCGGAGTTCTTGATCGTCCATTTGCCCTCGAAGCCGTTGCCCCAGTCCTGGGTCTTGGCGTACGTGGCCGTGACCGCGGTGGCCTCGGCGGCGGCGTGGGACGGGGTGGCGAGACCGACCAGGGCGGCGGCGGGCAGCAGCAGCGTGGTCAGCGCGGCGGTGGTTCTGTGCCGGAGTCGTGGACGGGGTACGTCACTTGAGCGCATCGAGTGCTCCTCGGTGGTCCTGGGTTCGCTGACGGGGGACGGAACCCTGCGACGCCCGTGAGCACCGGGGTGGGGGGTGTGCTCACCGCAGTGCGGCGAGAATAGAAAGGTCTGGACCATCGGTCAAGGTCTAAACCAATTAACGGTTTCGGCCAACCTTCCCCACGGCACCCCGAGCGCTACAGCCCCAACTCCTGCGCGAGCATCGCCGCTTGCACCCGGCTGCGTAGCTCCAGCTTCCCGAGCAGGCGGCTGACGTGCGTCTTCACCGTGGCCTCGGCCATGTCGAGACGTGCCGCGATCTCCGCGTTGGACAGCCCCTCGCCGAGCCGGCCGAGCACTTCCCGCTCGCGCCGCGTCAGCGTCGCCAACGCCGGGGGAGCGGGCCGCGGTTGCGACCGGTCCGCGCCCGCCGCGAACTCCGCGATCAGCCGGCGTGTCACGGCCGGCGCGATCAGACCCTCGCCCCGCGCGACCGTCCGCACCCCCGCGATGAGGTCCTTCGCGTCGGTGTTCTTCAGGAGGAACCCCGCCGCCCCGGCCCGCAGCGCGCCGAAGACGTACTCGTCGAGATCGAACGTGGTCAGGACGAGGACGTCCGCGAGCCCCTCGCCGACCACCGCCCGGGTGGCCGAGACCCCGTCGAGACGCGGCATCTGCACGTCCATCAGCACCACGTCGGGCCGGAGCGCGCGGGCCCGGTCCACGGCCTGCTCGCCGTCCTCCGCCTCGCCGACGACCTCGATGTCGGGCGCGCTGTTCAGGATGAGGACGAGTCCGGCCCGTACGGCGGACTGGTCCTCGGCGACGAGCACTCGGATCACGCGGGCTCTCCTTCGGGTGAGGGGGTCGGGGTGTCGAGGGGCAGAGTGGCGAGGACCCGCCAGACCTTGGTGCACGGCGAGGCTTCCTCGGGGCCCGCCTCGAACGCGCCGCCGAGCAGCGCCGTACGCTCCCGCATGCCGACGAGCCCGGCGCCGGAACCGGGCGCGCGCGGCCCGTCCCGGTCCCCGTAGGGGCTGAGCACGCGCACCTCGATCCGCTCGCCCGTGCGCTCGACAGCGACCGTGACGCGGCCCGTCGAGGCATGCTTCAGCGCGTTCGTCAGGGACTCCTGGACGATGCGGTAGGCGGCTAGTCCGACGGGTGCGGGCAGGTCGCCGGTGGGCCCGGTCAGGGTCAGGCCGACGTCGAGACCGTTCGTGCGGGCCTGTTCGACCAGCGCGCCGAGGCCGTCGAGGGAGGGGGCGGCGACCGGCTCGGTGTCGCCGCTGGAGTCCCGCAGGATGCCGATGAGGCGGCGCATCTCGGCGAGCCCGTCGACGCTGTTCTCCCGGATCGTCTCCAGGGCGGTGCGTGTCGTGGCCGGCTCGTCGATGGAGAGGGCCGCCGTGGAGTGGATGGCGATGGCCGACAGGTGGTTGGCCACCATGTCGTGCAGCTCGCGGGCCATCCGCGCGCGCTCCGCCGTCACCGCCTGCGCCCGGTCCATCTCGGCGAGCAGCGCGGTCTGTTCGGCCCGCAGCCGCTCCTCGGCGGCCCGGTCGCGGTGGTTGCGGACGAGGGCGCCCGTCGCCGCGGGACCGAACGCGACGAGCCCGGTCATGACGCCCACCAGGACCGCCTCCGGCTGCCGCCACCAGGCGAGGAAGCCGAGCGTGGTGGCGACCGTGATCAGGCCGGTGGAGACCGGCAGCCGTCGGGCCGCGGCCGGTGTCCCGTACAGCGCGGCGGCGTACATCACGTCGGTGAACATCAGCACCGTCGCCAGACTGCCCTGGGTGAGCTGGTCGGCGCCCAGGACGAGCGTGCCCGCCGCCAGCGCGAACCGCGGCCGGGCCCGGCGCAGCAGCTCCAGGGCGGACATGGCGACGAGCGGGACGAGCAGCCACGCGCCGTCCAGCAGCCGCCCGGTGTTCATGCCGAGCCCGATGCCCCACAGCGCGAGGCCGCCCAGCAGCCCCACTGCGGCGATCCGGACGTCGTCGCGGTGCGGGCGGGGCGGCGAAAGGCGCATGGGTCCATCCAACACGGAGCGCGCGGGCCCGGCATGGTGCCGCGGGACGAAGCCGGGCGGGCGCCCGCTACATCGAAGGATGCAGCCGCACGTCGTCACTGGCGACGACGATCACGCGGCGGACGGCGGTGACCCTGGAGGGAGGCGGAAGAGGCCGGAGACGGAAGGGGTCCACCGTGATCGTCACGCTGATCGTGCTCTGCGAGGTCGGCTTCTGGGTGCTGCTGGCGGCCGGTCTCGCCCTGCGGTACTGGGCCAGGATGCCGCGTGCGAGCCTCGCGGTGCTGCTGTGCGAGCCGCTCCTGGAGGTGGTCCTGTTCGTGGCCACGGCCGTCGACCTGAGGAACGGCGCCGCACCCGACTGGAAACACGGCCTGGCCGCCGTCTACATCGGGTACTCCGTCGCGCTCGGCCACTACACCGTCAGGTGGGTGGACGTCCGCGTCGCCCACCGCTTCGCGGGCGGCCCGCCTCCGTCGACGCCCCGGTACGGGATGCCCCGCGCGCTGCACGAGTGGCGGCTCGCCGGGCTGTGGACCCTCGCCTCGCTCATCGCCATCGCCCTGTTGCAGGGCGCCATCTGGTACGTCGACGGGGACGGGGAGACCGGGTCCCTCACCGCGTGGCAGCAGAGGATGCTGTTCGTGATCGCCCTCAACCTGGTCATCGCGCTGAGCTACACGGTCTTCCCGAAGAAGGCGCCGGCGGACGTCTCCTAACGCTCCCCGCCCGGCACCCACAACACGTCCCCGACCTCCTTGTTGGCCGTGCGCGCCAGGATGAACAGGAGGTCGGAGAGGCGGTTGAGGTACGTCGCCGTCAGCGGGTTCATCGTCTCGCCGTGCACGTCGAGCGCCGCCCACGTCGAGCGCTCCGCCCGCCGCACCACCGTGCACGCCTGGTGCAGCAGCGCCGCGCCCGCCGTGCCGCCGGGCAGGATGAACGACCGCAGCTTCTCCAGCTCCGCGTTGAAGCGGTCGCAGTCCGCCTCCAGCTTGTCGACGTAGAACTGCTCCACGCGCAGCGGCGGGTACGCGGGGTTCTCGACCACGGGCGTCGACAGGTCGGCGCCGACGTCGAAGAGGTCGTTCTGGACGCGGGTGAGTACCTTGACGACCTCCTCGTCGAGACCGCCGAGCGCGATGGCGGTGCCGATCACCGCGTTGGCCTCGTTGGCGTCCGCGTACGCCGAGATCCGCAGATCCGTCTTGGCGGTGCGGCTCATGTCCCCGAGGGCCGTGGTGCCCTGGTCCCCGGTACGGGTGTAGATGCGCGTCAGATTGACCATGCGGCCAGCGTAGTTACCCTCCGGCGGCGCGGAAGACACGTGTGCCCACCGTCACGGCGAGCGCGGCGAAGGCGAGCGCGGCCAGGGACCCGTACAGCATGTGCGCCGTCGCGTACCGGCCGACGTACGCGTCCCGCATCGCGTCCACCAGATAGCGGACCGGCATCACGTGCGAGAGCGCGTCGAGCCAGCCGGGGGCGAGCGCCATCGGCAGCACCAGCCCGGACAGCAGCATCGACGGCACGGTGACTGCGTTGACGACCGGCCCGAACTCCTGCGGGGTGTGGACCTTGAGGGCGAGCGCGTACGACAGCGACGCGAGCGAGACCGTCAGCAGCGCCACGAAACCGAAGCCGATCAGCACCCCGGCGAGCGGCGCCCGCAACCCCATCACCAGCGCGGCCAGCACCAGCAGGACCGCCTGGAAGAGGAAGAGGGCGGTGTCCCGCAAGGCCCGGCCGAGCAGCAGCGCGAGCCGGCTGACGGGGGTGACGCGCATCCGCTCCACGACGCCGAGGTTCTTCTCCAGGATGATCCCGAAGCCGCTGAACGAGGCGCCGAACAGGCCGAGTTGGAGCAGCAGGCCCGGGACCAGGACCTGCCAGGAGCTGCCCGTCGCGCTCAGCGGCAGATCGGTCAGGAGCGGTCCGAAGAACAGCAGGTACAGCAGCGGCGTCAGGATGCCGAAGAGCATCTGGAACCGGGAGGAGAGCGTCTGCCGGGCGTAGCGCCCGAAGATCAGGCGGGTGTCGGAGAGAAGGTCCTTCATCGTGCTCACACCGCCACCGGGGCCGGGTCCACGGGCGCGGGGCCGCGTCCGGTGATCGCCAGGAAGGTGTCCTGGAGCGTCGCGTCGATCGAGCCGCCGTACGCGAGCTTGAGCGCGCTCGGCGTGCCCTCGGCCGCCACGACCCCCTTGTCCACGACGACGATCCGGTCCGCGAGCGCGTCGGCCTCGTCGAGATAGTGCGTGGTGAGGAAGACGGTCGTGCCGTGCGCGGCGCGCAGCCCGCGCACCAGCTCCCACAGGTCGGCACGGCTGCCGGGGTCGAGCCCGGTCGTCGGCTCGTCGAGGAAGAGCACCTGCGGGCGGTGTGTGGGCCCGAGGGCGATGTCGAGGCGGCGCCGCTGGCCGCCGGAGAGCGCGGCGGTCCTGCGGTCCAGCAGGCCGGTGAGGCCGAGGTCGGCCGCCAGTTCCTCGGCGCGGTCGCGCGCCCGCGCCTTCGTCAGGCGGTAGAGGCGGCCCTGGGTGAGCAGTTCCTCGCGGACGGAGACGGACGGGTCGACGCCGCCGGACTGGGCCACGTAACCGACGGAGCGCCGGACCCCGGCCGGGTCGCTCACCAGATCGTGGCCCGCGACGGTCGCCGCGCCCCCGGTCGGCGGCAGCAGGGTCGTGAGCATCCGCAGGGTCGTGGTCTTGCCCGCGCCGTTCGGGCCGAGGAAGCCGAGGATCTCGCCGGGCTCGACGCGCAGGTCGATGCCGCGGACGGCGTCCACCGGGCCCTGCTTCGTGGGGAAGGTCCGGGCGAGGCCGGACGCGCTGATGACTGCCATGCCCGCCAGAAAAACAGAGTCACTGAAATTTTGCAACGTCACCAAAATTTCAGAAGGGCCACCGAATGGCTAGGATCGGCCCATGGCACAGGGACAGGCGAAGGAGTCGGCGGAAGGGCCGGCCGAAGGGCTCAGAGAGCGCAAGAAGCGCCGGACCAGGCAGTACATCTCGGATGTGGCGACCGGACTCTTCCTGGAGCGCGGCTTCGACGCGGTGACCGTCGCGGAGGTCGCGCACGCCGCGGACGTCTCCGTGAACACCGTCTACAACTACTTCCCGGCCAAGGAGGACCTGTTCCTCGACCGCTCCAAGGGCGTCGTCGACCGCATGTCCCGCTGGGTGCGGGGCCGCGGCCCGGGCGAGTCGGCCGCCGCCGCCGTCCTGCGGGAGCTGCGCGAGGAGATCGAGGCCGTCTCGCCGCGCGTCGGCCTGATGGACGGCTACAGCGACTTCATGCGCGTCGTCCACGGCGCCCCGGCGCTCCGCTCCCGCCTGTGGGCCATCCAGCAGGAGGTCCACGACAACCTCACCGACACACTGCGCCAGGAGACCGGCGCCGACGCCGACGACCCGCTGCCCGACCTGATCGCCGGTCAGATCGGCTGGGTCCACCAGACCGTGATGGCGACCATCGGCCGCCGCATGCTCGCGGGCGGCACACCGGCCGAGGTCTCCCGGCAGATGCTCGGCGTCCTCGACGACATCGAGGAACTGCTGAGCGAGAAGGTGCTCAACTACGCCGTACGCGACGCCTGATGACGCCTTACGGGCCCGCACCGGTGTGATGTCCGTCATTCGAGACGTGACGCGCATCTCTTAGCGGTCACACCGCCCCTCACGGACGCTAGGGTCCGCAAAAGAGCAATGTGAACAGCGGTCGCGCCGTACGTGGGTACGCGGTAAGCGGTAAGAGGGAGTCGCACGTGGCAGGGAAGCTCGCCGTCATCGGAGCCGGTCTCATGGGGTCCGGCATCGCCCAGGTCTCCGCCCAGGCGGGCTGGGACGTCGTCCTGCGCGACGTCACCGACGAAGCCCTCACCCGTGGCACCGACGGCATAAAGGCGTCGTACGACAAGTTCGTGGGCAAGGGCAGGCTGACGGCCGAGGACGCCGAGGCCGCGCTCGCCCGCATCACCACGACCACCGATCTCGACGCGGTCGCCGACGCCGACATCGTCGTCGAGGCCGTCTTCGAGAAGCTGGAGGTCAAGCACGAGATCTTCCGCGCGCTCGACAAGATCGTGCGCGCCGACGCCGTGCTCGCCTCCAACACCTCCGCCATCCCGATCACCAAGATCGCGGCGGTCACCGAGCACCCCGAGCGCGTCGTCGGGGCGCACTTCTTCTCGCCGGTCCCGATGATGCAGCTCTGCGAACTCGTGCGCGGCTACAAGACGAGCGACGAAACCCTCGCCACCACGCGGGAGTTCGCCGAGTCCGTCGGCAAGACCTGCATCGTCGTCAACCGCGACGTGGCCGGTTTCGTGACCACCCGGCTCATCTCCGCCCTCGTCGTCGAGGCCGCGAAGCTGTACGAGTCGGGCGTCGCCACCGCCGAGGACATCGACACCGCCTGCAAGCTCGGCTTCGGCCACGCCATGGGACCGCTGGCCACCGCCGACCTCACGGGCGTCGACATCCTGCTGCACGCGACCGGCAACATCTACACCGAGTCCCAGGACGAGAAGTTCGCCCCTCCGGAGCTGATGCGCCGGATGGTTGACGCTGGTGACATCGGGCGCAAGAGCGGGCAGGGCTTCTACAAGCACGCCTGAGGCGCGCTCTGACGCCATGTCACCCGTCAGGGTGAATTGGGTATCGGTTCGCTTACAGACGGCAACTTCTGGCCCTCCGGTCCAGTCAGTTCCAGTGAGTCAGTCTCAGTGAGTCGGTACCAGTGAGTCAGTTCCAGTGACATACCCAGATCACCTGAGCGATGACCTGAGTACCCGAACCCTTCTGCCTTTCACGGGGAGCGCATATGCACATCAGGGGCGACCACGCCGAGCTGGTCGTCGGGGGCCGCCTCGACGTCCGCAGCGCGGCGGACGCCCGTACGGTCCTGCACACCGCCGTCGACACCGGCCTCGGCGACCTCGTGCTCGACCTGTCCGAACTCGATTCGTGGGACGCGACCGGTCTCGGCGTCATCATGGGCGCCCACCGGCGCGCCGGCCGCTGCGGGCGCCGGCTCGTGCTGCGCGGGGTGCCGCCCCAGATGCAGCGCCTGCTGGTCGCCACCCGGCTGCACCGCATCCTGGCCATCGAGGGCGGCATCGGCGTCGAGTCGCTGCCCCGGGTATGAACCATTCATTCCTGTGGGAAGTGCCCACAATCCTCACGAGACTGTGACGTCTCGGACGGCGCGGGACCCCGACTGTTCATAGATACTGTGCCAAGGTCTAGGGTTCGGTCGCCCGCGATAATGACGAACCCGCCACGCGGGCACCGGACCAGAAGCGACAGCGCAGTGTGCACAGGCCGGGAGGGGCAAGCGGCGCACCACGCTTTTGGGGGGCTTTGACCATGGACCCGAACAACCGGGGACCGGAAGATTTCAGCCAGGACCGGCGCGAGGACATGTCCGCCGGCAGTGGCCGCCAGCGACCGCCGCGCGATCCGCTCACACCCGACTTCGGCCAGCCGTCGCCCGCGCTCGCCCGCACCGTGCAGCTCGTCTCCGGCGACTACCTGCTCACCGTCAACCCGGTCGACGGCAGCGAGATCGAACCCTGCCCGCCCGGAGAGCGCCCCGGCAGGCCCGTCAAGTACGACGCCACGGAGCGCGCCGAGCTCGCGCGCGCGGCCCAGCCGCCGCTGCCGCCGGGGCCCACGCTGCCCCGGCTGCCGCTCCTGGAGCGCCAGGAGGAGCGCGAGCGCCTCGTCCGCCTCCTCGCGCGCGGCCGTTCCGTCCGCCTCACCGGGCCGTCCGGCGCCGGACGCACCGTGCTCCTCGACCGGATCGCCGAGGACTGCGCCGAGATCGCGCCCGACGGCGTCGTCCGCCTGTCCGGCCACCGGCGCACGGCCGACGACCTCCTGTACGAGCTGTTCGGCGCCGTGTACGACGCGCCGCTGTACCGCCCCGACCGCGCCCTGCTGCTCGAACTCGTCCACGAGATCGGCGCCGTCGTCGTCCTCGACGACCTGGAGTTCGGCGGCGCCGCACTCGAAGAACTCCTCGACGCGACACCCGAGTGCGCCTTCCTGCTGGCGGCGACGCCCGAGGTCGCCGCGCCGTCCGCCGACTCCCAGGTGGAGGAGGTCTTCCTCGGCGGGCTCGGCCGCGGCAGCAGCCTGGAACTCCTGGAGCGCGCCGTCGGCCGCGTCCTCACCGACGAGGAGGCGCAGTGGGCCGGTGACCTCTGGTTCGAGTCCGAGGGGCTGCCGCTGCGGTTCGCGCAGGCCGGAGCCCTGCTGCGGCAGCGCGACGTGCTCCGCGCCGACCAGGGCGCCTTCGACGCCTTCGGCACCCACGAAGGGGCGGAGGCCGATCCGGTCGACGCGGCCCTCGACGCCGAGGACGCCCCCGACATACCGCTGCCCTCGCTCGCCGACGCCGCCGCGCCCGCCGCGCTGCTCGCGTCCCGGCTGAGCGAATCGGCCCGCGCCACCCTGCGGTTCGCCGTCGCGCTCGGCGGTGAACTCCCGCACCAGGCGCACCTGCCCGCGCTCGTCGGGGACACGCACGCCGACGCGGCCCTCGCCGAACTCGTCTCCTGCGCCCTCGTCACCCCGGTCGGCAGCCACTACCGCCTCGCGTCCGGCGTACAGGTGCAGTTGGAGGCCGCTGGATACGGCGACGACACCGTCGAGTACGCCCACACCGCCGCCCGGCACTACGCCTGGTGGGCCGGGCACCCCTCCGTCGGGCCCGAGCGGGTCGCCGCCGAGGCCGACGCCGTGCTCGCCGCGCTCTCCGTCCTCGTCCCGGTGACGACGCCGCCCGCCGAGGAGGAGACCAGCGCCTCCGTGGAGTTGGCCCGCGCGGCCGCGCCCGCCTTCGCCGCCGGGCTGGTTCGCGGCGCCTGGGAGCGCGCCCTGCGCTCGGGCCAGGAAGCGGCCCGGCTCGCCGGTGACGTATCCGAAGAGGCCTACTTCCACCACGAGTTGGGCATCCTCGCGCTGCTCGGCGGGCACCTCGACCGGGCCCGCGCCGAGCTGGAGGCCTCCATCGGCCTGCGCGGCGCCCTCGCCGACAAGCGGGGCACGATCGCCGGACGCCGGGCCCTCGCGCTCGTCGCTGACCGCTCGGGCGGCGCCCTGCCCGGCGGGCGCACACCGGCCGGTGAGGAAGTCCCGGACGCGATGTACGAGGAGTCGGCGTCGCCGCCCGGAGGCGTCCCGGCCGCGTTCGCCCTGCCCGAGCCGCCGCGCGAGCCGGACACGGTGGTGACCCGGCAGGGTTCGCCCGTGCCCGCCCCGACGGTGCTCGGCGGCAAGGCGCCCACCCGGAGGTCGATCGTCAGCGGCACCCGGCGCAACCTGGTCGCGGCCGGTGCCGGTGCGCTGCTCGTGGCGGTGCTCGGCACGGTCGTGACGCTCGGCGCCATGTCCGGCAACGATGACCCGTCCTCCGACAAGGTGGGCACGAACCCGTCGGCGACGGCGGGGGAGAACAGCGGGGGCCTCGGCGCCGAGGAGGCCGAGCAGGGTGACGCGGGCGGCGGTGGCGGTGGCGCGCTGCCCGGGCCGACCGATCCCGGCGTGGACGGCATCCCGGGCACCTCGGACGATCCGGCACCGTCGGCCAGTGGCAGCGGCAGCGGCGGGCCTTCGGACTCCCCGAGCGGTTCCGGGACGCCGGACGACCCGACGAAGTCGCCCGGCAAGCCGACGACGTCCAAGCCCCCGACCAGCAGGCCCCCGACGTCGCCGAAGCCGCCCACCAGCAAGCCGTCGACGTCCCCCAAGCCGCCGGAGAGCCCCGACCCGCCGGTCTCGTCCCCGCCGCCGGCGTCTCCGCCGGCGACCTCACCGGGCACGTCCACCTCGGCCGGCAGCCCTGTCAGCGGCGCGCCGGTGAGTAGCGGTGCGGCGAACTCCCCGAGCGTGAGCGCGAGCGGGACCGGGGGCGGCGGCGCCGTGATGTAGGGGAGCGCCGGGACGGGTCAGAACAGGCGGAGCTTGTCGTCCTCGATGCCGCGCAGGGCGTTGTAGTCGAGGACGGCGCAGCCGATGCCGCGGTCCGTCGCCAGCACCCGCGCCTGCGGCTTGATCTCCTGGGCGGCGAAGATGCCGCGGACCGGCGCGAGGTGCGGGTCGCGGTTCAACAGCTCCAGATAGCGCGTGAGTTGCTCGACGCCGTCGATCTCACCGCGGCGCTTGATCTCGACGGCGACGGTCTGCCCGTCGGCGTCACGGCACAGGATGTCGACCGGGCCGATCGCCGTCATGTACTCGCGGCGGATCAGCGTGTAGCCCTCGCCGAGCGTGTCGATACGGTCGGCGAGCAGCTCCTGAAGGTGTGCTTCCACGCCGTCCTTGATGAGGC
Organism: Streptomyces sp. NPDC102406; assembly: GCF_044765725.1. Lineage (NCBI taxonomy): Bacteria > Bacillati > Actinomycetota > Actinomycetes > Kitasatosporales > Streptomycetaceae > Streptomyces > Streptomyces sp. NPDC102406. The sequence continues at coordinate 579,675 of NZ_JBIWKP010000005.1, forward strand.
CCGGATCGACGCCCAGCTCGTGCGAGGAGTCGTGCAGGATCTCCTCCATCGTGATGATCAGTTTCTCGCCCGCTTTGTTGATGACGGTCCAGGTGCCGGCCTCGTCCCCGGTCCCCTCCTTGAGGGTGCACGGGGGCGACATCCAGTTGAGGGGCTTGTAGGCCCGGTCGTCCGCATGGATGGAGACGCTGCCGTCCGCCTTCACGAGGATCAGGCGGGGGGCGAGAGGGAGATGGGCGGTGAGCCTGCCCGCGTAATCCACGGAGCAGCGGGCGATGACAAGACGCATGGTCGGCAACGCTACTCGACGCCCACGGGTGCACGCGATTCGCCCCAGAACTCCCCCGTTCGTTATTGGCCGGTTGTGTGCGAACCGTGCGCTCCACGCCCTGTTGCCGCCCGGATGCGTTGCTTACCGTAGAAGCAGGAGGTCGCGGCGCGTGCACGCTGCGTGTTCAATGGCCGTACGTCCGTGGGCTCCTGGTCTGTCCGTCAACCCCCGCTCCCTTGGGGGTGCGAGAGGAGAACCCATGTCGCTCGACGTCTCACCGGCACTGTTGGCACAGGCCGAGCGAGGCGAGGTCGACGAAGCGGAATTCGTCGACTGCGTCCGGACCTCCCTGCCTTACGCATGGGAGATGGTCAGCTCCCTGGTGGCCCAGTTGAAGGTTGACGGCGGCGAGTTCGCCGACAACCAGACGCCGCCGCCGGACGAGCAGGCGCGTGGACAGCTACTGCGTGCGCTCGCGAGTGACGCGATACGTGGTGCGCTCCAGCGGCACTTCGGTGTACGGCTGGCGTTCCAGAACTGCCACCGGGTCGCGGTGTTCCCGCAGGACCCGTCGGTGGACGAGACGCTGGCCCGCTTCACCTCGGCCCGCAATCAGTTGCTCAACCAGTCACCCGAACTCCGTGACTGCTGACGGCTGAACCGGAATGCCTGTCGTCCCGTACGCGGGAGGTGCATCAGTACGGGCCGACAGGCACGGTGGGGCGGGATCCGTCGGCCTCAGCCGAGCCGGGGGAGTGCCGGGAGCACCTCCGCGCCGAGCCGCCGCACGTTCTCCTCGGTCGTCGCGAGGTCGCCGGAGCCTTCGACGAGGAGCGCGAAGCGGGTGATGCCGGTCCGCTCGGCCGTGGCCGCGAGCCGGTCCGCGCACATCCGAGGCGTACCGACCGGATGCAGGTCGCACAGCAGCTCCGTGTAGGCGAGAGGGTCCCGCATGGCCCGCGCGCGCCCGTCCACCGTCACATGCGCGTCCAGGCCCTGCTTCAACCAGCCCGGCATCGCCTTCAGGAGCGCCTCCCTGGCCTCCGCGGGGCGGTCGCCGATCTGGGCGACACCGGCGGAGACATGGGCCGTCGAGGCCGCCTCGGCGCCGGGGTGCCCGGCCTCTCGCGCGGAGCGCCGCCAGAGGTCGACCATGCCCGCCTTCTCCTCGTCGCCGATGTGCATGCCGAGGAGCATCGGCAGGCCCCGCTCGGCGGCGAGCCGCACGCTCCCCGGCGACGTACAGGCCACGACGACCTCGGGGCCCGCCGGATCCGCCTCGCCGATCGCCTCGGCGGGGCGCGGCACGACCGGCACCTCGCGGAAGGCGAACCGCCCGCCGTCGCCCGCCACCCGGGGCTCGCGCAGCCAGCGCAGCAGCAGGTCGAGGGAGCCGGGGAAGCCCTGCTCGTACGCTTCGAGGCCCGCGCCGAAGACCTCCAGGTCGACCCAGGGCCCGCCGCGTCCCACGCCGAGCGAGAACCGCCCGCCCGAGGTGAGGTGCAGCAGGGCGGCCTGCTCGCCCAGGGCCACCGGATGCGCCGTCGGCAGCACGCTCACCGCCGTGCCGACCCGCAGGGTGCGGGTGCGGCCGAGCAGCAGCGCGGCCAGCGTGATCGCCGACGGGCACGTCCCGTACGGCACGAAGTGATGTTCGGCGAGCCATGCCGAGTCCAGGCCCGCCTCCTCGGCGACCTCGGCCGACCGCACCGCCCGGTGCAGCGCCTCCCCCTGCCCCTGGCCCGGGAACTGAGCGGCCAGTACAAACGTTCCTACACGCATCGCACTCCTGCCTTTCTTGGCGCCGACGCGGGTACTCCCCCTGAGGGCATTAACGGGTGACAAGTGCCAAAGGCACGGCTGAGCGTGCAGATTGGCAGATTTTCCGGAGAACCTTGACAAAGCGCATGGAGGCGGTGACGGGCGTGTACCCCGGTCCCTTCGGCGTACGCTGGACGGGAACCCCCTCCCCGTACACAGTCCTCGTGAGGTGAGCCGTGTCCCCGCGTCGCAACCGCCCCAAGGCCGGCGGATGGTCCGCAGGCAGCACCGAGGACGAGGGGCGGCGCTACGGCGGATTCCAGTCCACCGAGAGCTGGCAGGGCGAGGAGTGGAGCGTACGGAACGTGGCGGGCGCGAGCGCGGCCGGCAAGACGTACCGCTGCCCGGGCTGCGACCAGGGGATCCCGTCCGGTGTCGCGCACGTCGTGGCGTGGCCGGAGTACGGCGGCGTGGACGACCGGCGGCACTGGCACAAGGCGTGCTGGAACGCGAAGGACCGCCGCACCACGAGGGTGCAGCGGTCCCGGAGCGCGCCGCGGTACTGAGCGGGCCCGCTCTGTGCGCCCGTACGTCTACACGTCGCGGTTGTTGAGCGTGAGGAAGGCGCCGCCGAGCGCCACCGCCGCGATCAGGCCCATGATCCACAGCGGGTCCCAGCCGGACGGGCCCGACCCGCCGGCCACCGAGGTGTCGTAGAGCACGGCGAGCTGGCTGGGGATGGAGTACTCGAAGAGGGCCTGCTGAACGTCCTTGAGCGAGTCCGAGAACATGAACATCGCGAGGACGAGCGGCAGCAGCACGATGCCGATCATGATGGTGATGGCGCCCGCCGAGTGCCGTACGAGCGTGCCGACGGCGAGCCCGACCAGGCCGAGCAGGGCGACGAACAGACCGACGCCGACGGTCGCCTTGAACCACTGCGAACCACGGGGCGAGTCGATGCCCAGGATGCCGAGCTGGAGCGCGCCCACCAGCGCCGCGAGCACGGTGGTCAGCACGAGGACCAGCGCGAAGAAGACGATGGCCTTGGCGGCGAGCACCCGGTTGCGGCTGGAGCAGGCCGTCATCGTCGTGCGGATCATGCCGGTGCCGTACTCCGACGCGATGGTCAGGACGCCGAGCGTGATCACGCAGATCGTCGAGAGGAGCACGCCGAAGAAACCGAAGCTCAGCGCCTCCTCGGGACGGGGCTGCTCGGTGTCGGACGAGGCGATGATCGCCGCCGAGGCCAGACCGATGCCCGCCATCAGCAGGACCATCACGCCGAGCGTCCACATCGTCGAGCGCACGGAGCGGATCTTCGTCCACTCCGAGGCCAGCGCGTCACCGAGGTGGGCCCGGCGCACGGGGATCGGCGAGGTGTACGCGCCGGGGCCCGCCGGGCGGTCGTGCGCCGCCGGGGGCTGCTGCGGAGCGGCGTAGGGTGTGCTCGGCGTGGTCGGCGTACTCATCGGGCGTCCTTGTCCATCGTCGGGGCGGCGGCGGTGGGCGGCTGCTGCGGGGGCGCTGCCGCGTACGGGTTGTGCACCGGCGGCGCCTGCGGGGGCTGCGCGTGGGGCGGCGGCGGGGCGTACCAGCCCGGCTGGCCCTGTCCGGCCACCGGCAGCGGCTGCGGCGGCAGCACGCCGGGCGGCAGGGGCTGCTGGAAGCCCGCGAGCTGGTCGGTGGTCGAGCGGTAGTCGACGGCGCCCTGCGTCATCCGCATGTACGCCTCCTCCAGCGAGGCCTGGTGCGGCGACAGCTCCCACAGCCGGACGTCCGCCTCGTGCGCCAGGTCGCTGATGCGCGGCAGCGGCAGACCGGTGACGCGCAGCCCGCCGTCCTGCTCGGGCAGCACCTGGCCGCCGGCCTCGGTCAGCGCGGCCGTCAGCTTCTCGCGCTGCTGCGGCTCGGAGTCGGGGGTGCGGACCCGGGCGAAGTCGGCCGAGTTGTGCGAGATGAAGTCCTTGACGCTCATGTCGGCGAGCAGTTGCCCGCGCCCGATGACGATGAGGTGCTCCGCGGTCAGCGCCATCTCGCTCATCAGGTGCGAGGAGACGAAGACGGTGCGGCCCTCGGCGGCGAGCGATCGCATCAGGTTCCTGACCCAGAGGATGCCCTCGGGGTCCAGTCCGTTGACCGGCTCGTCGAAGAGCAGGACCTGCGGGTCGCCGAGGAGCGCCGCCGCGATGCCGAGCCGCTGCCCCATACCGAGCGAGAAGCCCTTGGAGCGCCGCTTCGCGACGTCCTGGAGGCCCACGACGCCGAGCACCTCGTCGACGCGGCGGGCCGGGATGCCGGCGAGCTGCGCCAGGCACAGCAGATGGCTGCGGGCGGCCCGGCCGCCGTGCATCGCCTTCGCGTCGAGCAGGGCGCCGACCTGGCGCGGGGCGTTGGGCAGCTTGTTGTACGGGTAGCCGCCGATGGTCACATGTCCGGTGGTCGGCCGGTCGAGGCCGAGGATCATGCGCATCGTCGTCGACTTGCCCGAACCGTTGGGTCCGAGGAAGCCGGTGACGGTCCCCGGCCGCACCTGGAAGGAAAGGTTGTACACGGCTGTCTTGGCGCCGTAGCGCTTCGTCAGGCCGACTGCCTCGATCATTCTCCGCACCCATCGGAAGTTTCTGAAAGGTTCAGGACGTCGTGGCGCACGCCCCCGTAAGGGTTAGGAGGATATCCGGAGGCTGACGGTTCCGGCCAAGAGTGGGTAAAGGGATCGGCGGGGCCCGAGGGCCCCGCGCCGGCCCGGTCTCAGGCGTCGCGCTTCCTCAGCAGCGCGTAGCCGACGAGCAGCGCCGCCACCACCCACACCACCAGGATCACGAGGCCGCCCCAGGGCCCGTACGGGGCGTCGTCGCCCGGCGGGGGCACGACCTGCATGATCTTCGAGCCCGCCTGGTCGGGGAAGTACTGGGCCACCTTCTTCGTCGCCGAGACGTTGCCGAGGATGGGGGAGACCAGGAAGAGGAACGGCATGAGGATGCCGAGGGAGAGCATGGGGGAGCGCAGGATCGCCGCGACACCCATGGCGAACATCGCCATCAGGGTCATGTAGAGGGCGGCGCCGATGACCGCGCGCAGCACGTTGGGGGCGCCCAGGTCGGTGTGGTGGGTGCCGAGCATCCACTGGCCGAGGAAGAACGCGGCGAAGCTGGTGACGAGGGCGGTGGCGAGGGCGAGCAGCGCGGCGACCGCGACCTTGGAGAAGAGGAACGTGGCGCGCTGCGGGACCGCGGCCAGCGAGGTGCGGATCATGCCCGTGCTGTACTCGCTCGCCACCACCAGGACCCCGAAGACCACGAGGGCGAGCTGCCCGAGGGTGAGACCGGCGAACGAGGTGAAGGTCGCGTCGAAGGTCAGCTTGTCCTCGGCGGAGAGGTTCTTGAACTCGTTCTTCGACAGGGCGCTGATCAGCATGCCGAGACCGACGGAGACGACGACGGCGAGGCTGAGGGTCAGGGCCGTGGAGTTGACCGATCTGATCTTGGTCCACTCCGACCGGAGGACCTGGGCCACGGCCATCTCAGGCCCCCTTCCCGGTGGTGCCCCACTGGGGGCCTGAGGTCTCGGAATGCGCGTGGTACTCGACCGACTCCGCCGTCAGTTGCATGAACGCCTCCTCCAGCGAGGCCTGCTGCGGGCTGAGTTCGTGCAGGACGATGTGGTGCTCCGCGGCCAGCTCGCCCACCTCCTCGGCGGAGTGCCCGTCGACCTCCAGCGTGCCGTTGCCCGCCTCGACGACCGTGATCCTCGCCTCGTGGAGCACGTCCAGGAGGCGTTCGCGCTGGGGTGAGCGCAGCCGGACGTACGCGCGTGAGTTCTGCCGGATGAAGTCCGCCATGGACGTGTCGGCGAGGAGGCGGCCCTGGCCGATGACCACCAGATGGTCGGCGGTGAGCGCCATCTCGCTCATCAGGTGCGAGGAGACGAAGACCGTACGTCCGGCCGACGCGAGGGACTTCATGAGGTTGCGGATCCAGTGGATGCCCTCGGGGTCGAGCCCGTTGACCGGCTCGTCGAACATCAGGATCCGGGGGTCGCCGAGGAGCGCGCCCGCGATGCCGAGCCGCTGGCCCATGCCGAGCGAGAAGCCCTTGGCCTTCTTCTTCGCCACGCTCGTCAGACCGACCGTGTCCAGGACCTCGTGCACCCGGCTCCGGGGGATCCCGTTCGACTGCGCCAGACAGAGGAGATGGTTGTAGGCGCTGCGACCACCGTGCATCGCCTTCGCGTCCAGGAGCGCACCGATGTGTTTGAGGGGGTTCCTGAGCTGGGCGTAGTGCTTGCCGTCGATACGGACCGTGCCGGCGGACGGGTTGTCGAGACCGAGCATCATGCGCATGGTGGTCGACTTGCCCGCGCCGTTCGGCCCGAGGAAGCCCGTCACGATGCCCGGGCGCACGGAGAAGGTCAGGTCGTCGACGGCCGTCTTCTCGCCGTACCGCTTGGTCAGCCCCTCAAGCTCGATCATGCGGTCACGGTAGGGCGCGCGAAAGCCCCCTGCCACTCGGACACGGCAGGGGGCTTCGTCGTCCTGAGGAGACGGTTCGCCTCAGCGGGACTGCTGCGCGGGCACGCCCCGGGAGATCGGCTCGTCCTCGGCCGGCGTACCGGCGGCGGCGACCGCGGCACCGGTGAGCGTCGCCAGCATCTCGCGCACGTTCGTGAGCTGAGCGTTGATCGAGTCGCGACGGTTCGTCAGCGCCGCGAGCTCGCGCTCCGATTCGCTGCGGATACGGTCCGCCTTCGCGTTGGCGTCCGCCACGATGTCCTCGGCCTGACGCTGGGCCGTCTCCACCGTCTGGCGGGCCCGGCGCTCGGCGTCGGTACGCAGCTTCTCGGCCTCCAGGCGCAACTGCTCGGCCCGGTGCTCGATCTCCGCGAGACGCTTCTCGGCCTTGGCCTGACGGGACGCCAGGTCGCGCTCGGACTGCTCCCGGCGCTTGGCCAGGTTCGTCTCGAAGTCGGCGGCGGCCTGGGCGGCCTTGGCGCGGGTCTCCTCGAAGAGGGCGTCCGCCTCCTCACGCTTCTGCTGCGCGTCCTTCTGGGCCTCGGAGCGCAGCGTGGTCGCCTCGCCCTTGGCCTTCTCGACGATCCGGACGCCCTCGTCCTCGGCCTTGGCCTTGCGCTCGGCGGCGAACGACTCCGCGTCGTTGCGCACCTGCTGGGCCGCGGACTCGGCCAGCTCACGGTGCTGCTCGGCGGCCCGGCGGGCCTCCTCGCGCAGGTCCTTCGCCTCCTCCTCGGCGAGGCGGAGGATCTTCTCGACGCGCGCGCCGAGGCCGGCGTACGACGGCTCCGCGTCGTTCACCTGCGCCTGGGCGTTCTGCGTCTCGAGGTGGAGTTCCTCGATGCGCTTTTCCAGAGCAGTGATACGGGCCAGAGCGCTGTCACGGTCGGAGACGAGCTTCGAGATGCGTTCGTCCACCTGAGCGCGGTCGTACCCACGCCGCACAAGCTCGAAGCCGTAGGGGGAAGTGTCGCTCATGGGGTTCCTGTCGAATGAGACCGGTGAGGTGATAGAGGGAATCCTAGGGGTCCGGGCGGCGTGTCATCGAGCAGATGCCTGTTTGATCTGGAGAATGACACTCCTTTTGAGTGGCGTAACGGCGGAGTGCTTGCCAGATACCGACTCGAAGGTCCGTGCGAAGCACAACGATCGTCTTCCTGGCTAGCCTTCCGCCCCCTTGCCACCCGAACGTGTGGCCCCCGCTGTGGCGCCCGCCTTGACGCCACCGTCCTTGCCCCCGTTGCCGGACGGCGTCTCAAAGCTTTCCAACGCCTCCAGCACGTCCTGGACACGCGAAATCTCGGCATTGATGTCCTCGCGGCGCCGGACCAGGACGTCGAGCTCCCGCCGGCCCTTTTCGATCATGGCCGTGGACTCCGCCACCGCGTCGGCCTTGATCTTTTCCGCCTCGCGCGTGAGCTCGGCCTTTTTCTGCTCGGCCTCCTTGAGTAGACCCTCGGCCTTTTTCACCGCGGCGATACGCACCTTGCTGGCCTCGGAATTGGCGTCGTTCAGCAGCTCCTTCGCCTTGGCCTGCGCCTCCGCGAGCTGCTCCTCCGCCGCCTTGACCAGGGCGTCGCACCGCTCGCCCGCGTTCTTCATGGCCTCCGCCGACTCGCGCCTGGCGTGCTCGTGCAACTCCTCGATCTCGGTCGTGATGCGGTCGCGCAGCTCCTCGGCGCGCTGCCGGATCTGCGTCGCGTCCCGGCGGGCACCGACCAGCAACTCGTCCGCGTCCGTACGCGCCTTCTCCACGCGCGCGTTGCCCTCGATCGTGCCCTCGGAGACGAGCCGCTCGGCCTCCTGGCGGGCCGCGCCGACCATCGTGTCGGCCTGCGCCTCGGCGTCGGCGGTCGTCTTCTGCGCCGCCTCCTGCGCCTCGCGCGTCAGCTTCTCCGCCTCCATGGCGGACTCCGTGATGAGCTTGTCGACCTGCTCCGCGGCCTCCGTACGCCGCTTGTTGGCGTCCTTGCGGGCCTCGTCCAGGGTGCGCTCGGACTCCTCCCGCGCGGCGGCCGTCACCCGCTCGGCCTCCGCCGCCGCCTCCGCCTTGACCCGCTCGGCCTCGACGCGGATCCGCTCGGCGTGCTGCTGCGCGGAGCCGACCGTCTCGGCCGCCTCGGCGCGCAGCCGCTCCGCGTCGCCGGTCGCGTCCGAGATCAGCTTCTCGGCCTGCGCGACGGACTCGGCCCGCAACCGCTCGGCCTCGGCCCGCGTGTCGTCGGCCAACCGCTCGGCGGCGGCGGTCGACTCGGCGTGCAGCCGCTCGGCCTCCGCGGTCGCCGCGGCGACCAGCTCCTCGGCCTTCGCCGTGGACTCGGCGCGGACGCGCTCCGCCTCCGCGTTCGTCTCCGTCGTCAGGCGCTCGGCCTCGGCGGTGGCCTCGGTGATCAGCGTGTCGGCCTGCGCCGCCGCGTCCGACCGGATCCGGTTCGCGTCCTCGCGCGCCTCCGCACGCGTACGGGACGCGTCCTGATCGGCGGCCGTCCGTAGATCCGAGACCTCCGTACGCACCCGCTGGGCGTGCTCGGACGCCTCCGTGCGCAGCCGCTCCGACTCGGCGATGGCCTCCGCGACCGTGCGCTCCGCGAGGGACTTGGCGGCCTCCGCCTCGGCGCTCGCCTCACCACGCACGCGATGGGCGTCCTCGGTGGCGCGCTCGCGCTCGGCGTGGGCGTCGGAGCGGACCCGGTCGGCCTCCTCCTGCGCCTCCTGCTTCGTGCGCTCCGCCGCGTGCTCGGCGGCGCTGCGCAGCCCCGCGATCTCCTCCTGCGCCTGCTCCTGGAGCCCGGCCACGGAGTCGCGCACCTGCTGCGCGGTCTGCTCGGCGGCCGACACCATCTCGGTCGCCCGGCGGTCCGCCTCCTCGACGAGCCGGTTCGCCTCGGCCTGCGCCTCGTCGACCCGGGCCCGCGCCACCGCGAGCAGCTCCTCGCTCTGCTCGCGGGCCCGCTCGCGCTCCTGGTCGGCCTCCTGGCGCGCGCTCCCGAGCGTCTCCTCGGCCTCGCGGCGGCGCCGAGCGGCCTCCTCCTGCGCGGCGGCCAGCGTCTCGGCGGCCTCCGTGGCGATGCGCTCCGCCGCGTTCTGCGCCTCGGAACGGATGCGGTCGGCGGACTCCTGCGCCTCCGTCTTGAGGCGCTCGGCCTCGGCGGCGGCGTCGGAGCGCAGCCGCACCGCGATGTTCTCCGCCTCGGAACGCGTCGTCGAGGCGTCCGCCGCGGCCTCCGTGCGCAGCCGCTCGGCCTCCGTCTCGGCCTGCGCCCGCAGCGTGCGTACGCGCTCGGCCGCCTCGGACCTGAGGCGCTCGCTCTCGTCGGCGGCCTCCTTGCGCAGCCGGTCGGCCTCGGCGCGCGCGTCGTCCAGCGCCGTCTCGGCCGCGGTCAGACGCTCCTCGGCCTCGGTGTGCAGCCGGGTCAGCTCGCGGGCCGCCTCGTCCTGCCGGGCGCTCAGGGCGCGCTCGGTCTCGTCCTTCAGGGCCTGCGCGGCACGCTCCGCCTCGGTCCGGACGCTCTCCGCCTGCTCCTCGGCCTCGGCGCGGTACCGCTCGGCCTCCTCGCGCGTGCGCTCCAGCGTCTCCTCGGCCTGCTTGCGCAGCGCCGTGGCCCGCTCGATGGCCTCGGTGCGCACCCGCTCGCTCTCGGCGGTCGCCGCGGTCCGCAGCTCGTCCCCGTCCGCGCGCGCCTTGGACAGCACCTCCTCGGCGGTCTTCGCCGCCTCCTCGATCTGCTGGACGGCCTCACGCCGGGCCTCGGCCCGGATCCGGTCACCCTCCTCGACGGCCTCGGCACGCAACTGCTCGGCCTCGCCGCGCAGCCGCCGCGCCTCCTCCTGGAGCTCGACCGTCTTGGCGCGGTACTCCTTGGTGTCGTCCTTCGCCGTGCCCTTGAGCTGCTCGGCGATGTCGTGCGCCTCGGCCCGCAGCCGGTCCGCCTCCGCCTCGGCCTCGGCGCGGATGCGCTCGGCCTCCTCGGTGGCGGCCTTCGTCGTCGACTTCGCTTCCTCGGACGCCTTGTTGAGCACGTCCTCGGCGGTCCTGGCGGCCTTCGCGAGCTGGCCCGCCGTCTCCTCCGCCGTGACCGTGCGGGCCTTCTCCTTGGCCTCCGCGATCAACTGCTCGGCCTCGGCGCGTGCGGTGGAGACGAGCTGCTCGGCCTCCGACTTGGTGGCCTCGGCCTCCTTGGTGGCCTCCGCGACGAGGCGGGCCACCTGCTCCTTGGCCGTACGCGTGCGCTGCTCGTTGGCCGATTCGGCGTTCGCGAGCTGCTTGGCCGCGGCCTCCTTGGCCTCGCTCAGCACCTTCTCGGCCTCGGCGCGGGCCTCGCGCAGCGCGGTGTCGGCCTCGCTGATGCGCTGCTCGGCGGCGCGGCTCAGCTCGGTGGCCTGGCGGCGGGCGGCGTCCGACTCGGCGGTCGTCGTCGAGCGCAGCCGCTCGGCGTGGTCGGTGGCCTCCTGCGCCTGCGTGGAGGCCGCGTTCAGCAGCCGCTCGGCGTCCTGGCGGGCGCGGGCCAGGATCGCCTGCGCCTGGGCGCTCGCGTTCTCCGCCTCGTCGGCCAGCCGCCTGCGCGCCTCCGCGGCGACCCGCTCGGCCTCGGCGCGGGCGGCGGCCAGCGTCTGGTCCGCCTCACCGCGCGACTCGTCGAGGAGGCGGCGGGCCTGCTGCTCGGTGCGGGCGCGCAACTGCTCGGCCCACTGCACGTTCTCGTTGACGTGGTTCTCGACCGTGCGGCGGCGCTCGGCCAGCTCCTGGTCGAGCTGCTGGCGCCGGCTGACCGCCTCCGCGTGCAGCTCGGCCTGGAGCCGGGACTGCTGCTCCGCGTGCTCCTGGAGGATGCGCTGCGTCTGCGCGCGGGCCTCCCGCAGCTCGCGCTCGGCGTCGGCGCGCAACTGCTCGGCCTGGATCTGGGCATTGCGGAGCAACTGCTCGGCCTGGTAGCCGATGTCCGCCCCGTCATAGGCAGGCCGGGTCGCGAGGCTGCGCCGCGCCTCGTGCAGCTTGGCGCGCAACACCTCCACCTGGTAGCCCAGGTCCTCGGCGTGCTGGACGGCCTTCTCCCGCTCGGTCTTCAGCCGGTCCATCTCGGCTTCGAACCGCGAGAGATGGTCGGTCTCAGCCGGCTTGTGGCCGTCCTGGCTCTCGTAGCCCCGCACTGCGCGGTCCCATCCGTCCCCTGGTCGCAAGTACTTCCTTACGAGCCCCGTCCGTCCGCCGAACGGGGGCTCCCGGGGAATGGTGTCAGATCGAGAACGGCGGCGCCCCGGGCTTGCCCACGGCCAGCCCGACTGCCCCGACCCTTGTCCCCCGATACCCGGACCCCGGCCCGCGGCTGCCCCGTCGTCCCGTGTGCACGCGACAGCCACCCCCCAACCCTACCGGCCCCAAGTATGTGAAGGTCAGTGCTCCGCCGTCTCCCCGGTGGCCGCGGTGACGAGTTCGGTCAGCACACCGTGGCAGTCCTTGGGATGCAGGAACGTGATGCGCGACCCCATCGAGCCCCGTCGCGGCTCGTCGTACAGGACGCGTACGCCCTTGCCCCTGATGTCCGCGGCGTCCGCGTCGACGTCGGCGGTCCCGAAGGCGATGTGATGCACCCCCTCACCGTTCTTGGCCAGCCACTTGCCCACCGCGGAGTCCTCGCGGGTGGGTTCGAGGAGCTGGAGGTAGGAGGCGCCCCCGTCACTCGTTCCGTTGATCTTGAGCATGGCCTCGCGCACGCCCTGCTCCTCGTTGACCTCGGTGTGGAACACCTCGAAGCCGTACGTGGCCCGGTAGAACTCGACGGTCGTGTCGAGGTCGTGGCAGGCGATCCCGATGTGGTCGATTCGCGTCAGCATGCTGTAAGTGCAGCGCGGTCCACGGTGGTTACGCAACGTGCGCGCGATCACACTCGCCGGGCGATGACGTGCGGCTTACCGCTCAGTACATTCGGGTAAACCCTCGTTCACTCCCTATCCCTCAAGGGGCCGTGCCTCATGTCTGGAACGACCGGTACCACCTCAGTGATCGTCGCGGGCGCGCGAACGCCCATGGGCCGGCTCCTCGGCTCGCTGAAGTCCTTCTCCGGCGCGGATCTCGGCGGATTCGCGATCAAGGCCGCCCTCGACCGTGCGGGTATCGGTGGCGACCAGGTGCAGTACGTGATCATGGGGCAGGTGCTCCAGGCCGGGGCAGGGCAGATCCCGGCACGCCAGGCCGCCGTCAAGGCGGGCATCCCGATGAACGTGCCGGCGCTCACGATCAACAAGGTCTGTCTCTCGGGCCTCGACGCGATCGCCCTCGCCGACCAGCTCATCCGCGCCGGCGAGTTCGACATCGTCGTCGCCGGCGGCCAGGAGTCCATGACCAACGCCCCGCACCTGCTGCCCAAGTCGCGCGAGGGCTACAAGTACGGCGCCGTCGAGATGCTCGACGCGATGGCGTACGACGGCCTGACCGACTCCTTCGAGAACATCCCCATGGGCGCCTCGACGGAGAAGCACAACACCCGCCTCGGCATCGCCCGCCCCGAGCAGGACGAGATCGCCGCCCTCTCCCACCAGCGGGCCGCCGCCGCGCAGAAGAACGGCCTGTACGAGGCCGAGATCACGCCCGTCGAGATCCCGCAGCGCAAGGGCGACCCGGTCCTGTTCAGCAAGGACGAGGGCATCCGCCCCGAGACCACGGCCGAGTCGCTGGCCAAGCTGCGCCCCGCGTTCGACAAGAACGGCACGATCACCGCCGGCACCTCGTCGCAGATCTCGGACGGCGCCGCCGCCGTGGTCGTGATGAGCAAGACCAAGGCGCAGGAGCTCGGCCTGGAGTGGATCGCCGAGATCGGCGCGCACGGCAATGTGGCGGGCCCGGACAACTCGCTCCAGTCGCAGCCCTCGAACGCGATCCGGCACGCCCTGAAGAAGGAGGGCCTGGACGTCGCCGACCTCGACCTCATCGAGATCAACGAGGCGTTCGCGGCCGTCGCCGTGCAGTCGATGAAGGACCTCGGCGTCTCCGCCGACAAGGTGAACGTCAACGGCGGCGCGATCGCCCTCGGCCACCCCATCGGCATGTCCGGCGCCCGTATCGTGCTGCACCTCGCCCTGGAGCTGAAGCGGCGCGGCGGCGGGGTCGGCGCGGCGGCGCTGTGCGGCGGCGGCGGCCAGGGCGACGCGCTGGTCGTCCGGGTCCCCAAGGCGTAACCCACGTCGGTCCGTACGAGTCCTACGAGCCTGAGTGAACGGAGCTGTGATGCAGGACGTCCCCACGCTGGTCGCCCAGGCGAGAGAGGGCAGGCCGCGCGCCGTGGCCCGGCTGATCTCCCTGGTGGAGGGGGCGTCCCCGCACCTGCGTGACGTCATGGCCGCCCTCGCCCCGCTGACCGGGAACGCGTACGTGGTCGGACTCACCGGATCGCCCGGCGTCGGCAAGTCCACATCGACGTCGGCGCTGGTCAGCGCGTACCGGCGGGCCGGGAAGCGGGTCGGCGTCCTGGCCGTCGACCCGTCCTCCCCGTTCAGCGGCGGCGCGCTCCTCGGCGACCGCGTGCGGATGTCGGAGCACGCCTCCGACCCGGGCGTCTACATCCGCTCCATGGCCACGCGCGGCCACCTCGGCGGTCTCGCCTGGGCCGCGCCGCAGGCGATCCGGGTCCTGGACGCGGCCGGCTGCGACATCGTCCTGGTGGAGACCGTCGGCGTGGGCCAGTCCGAGGTGGAGATCGCCTCCCAGGCCGACACCAGCGTCGTCCTGCTCGCCCCCGGCATGGGCGACGGCATCCAGGCGGCCAAGGCCGGGATCCTGGAGATCGGCGACGTCTACGTGGTCAACAAGGCCGACCGGGACGGCGCCGACGCCACCGCCCGCGAGCTGAACCACATGCTGGGCCTCGGCGAGGCCCGCGCCCCCGGCGACTGGCGCCCCCCGATCGTGAAGACCGTCGCGGCGCGCGGCGAGGGCGTCGACGAGGTCGTCGAGGCGCTGGAGAAGCACCGGGCGTGGATGGAGGAGCGCGGGGTCCTGGCCGAGCGCCGCGCGGCCCGCGCCGCCCGCGAGGTCGAGACGATCGCGGTGACCGCGCTGCGCGAGCGCATCGGCGACCTGTCGGGGGACCGGCGCCTCGGCGCGCTGGCCGAGCGGATCGTGGCCGGAGAGCTCGATCCCTACCGGGCCGCCGACGAACTGGTGGAGGGAGTCACCGGGAGCTGAGCCACCGGGAGCCGAGTGGGCCGGGCTTCCGCCGCGCACTTCCGGGACTCCTGTGCCGCTGCTACCGTGTCCGGCATGACCTTCCTCCGTGCATAGAACTCCGGTGCGTCCACGCCCCGTCGAGCTCTTTCGCACGCCCGGAGGAAACCCATCATGTACGCCGCTGTCCTGCGGACCCCGTATGCCCTGCGCACCTTTGGCGCCGCCCTGCTCGGCAGGCTGTCGTACGGGACCGTCTCCCTCTCCCTGATGCTCGCGGCCGAGGCCACCACCGGCTCCTACGCCGTCGCGGGCACCGTCATGGCGGTGTTCGGCGCCGCCAGTGTCCTCCTGTCGCCGCTGCGCGCCCGGTTCGTCGACCGGTACGGTCCGCGCCGCGCCCTGACCCCGATGGCCCTGGGGTACGCCGCCCTGCTCGGGGTGGTCGCCGCCGTGACCTGGCGGCCCGGGGCGCCCGGGTGGCTGCTCGTCGCCCTGGCCCTGTGCGCCGGGGCCGCGACCCCGCCGCTGGGCCCGACGATGCGGGCGGTGTGGTCCCGGCTGCTGCCCGACAAGCGGCTGTTGCAGCGCGCCTACAGCCTCGATGGAGTCGCCGAGGAGCTGCTGTTCGTCTCCGGGCCGCTGCTCGTCGGCGTGCTCGTCCTGGGCGCGCCGGCCGCGCTCGGGGTCGCCCTGAGCGCCGGGCTCGTCGCGGTCGGGACGCTGGTGTTCGTGGCCTCGCCCCCGGTGGGGTCGGTGGTTCTGGAGGGCCCTCGGCGCCGGGAACGAGCCCGGGTCGTGGGCCGGATCGGGCACCCCGTGGCCGTGACGCTCGGGGTCGGCGTCGCCCTCGGCGCGACCGATCTGCTCGTGCTCGCCTTCGCCGGGGACCGCGGGCGGGCCGACACGGCCGCCTGGATCCTCGCGGCCCTGTCGGCGGGCAGCGCGGTGGGCGGGCTCGTCAACGGCGCCGTCGAGTGGCGGATCCCCGCGCGCTCCCGGCTGACCCTGCTGACCTTCGGCCTCGCGGCCGCCCTGGGCGCCGCGGCCCTCGCCCCCGGGCTGCTCGCCCTCGCGGCGGCCGTGGCGTGCGTGGGCCTGTTCGTCGCGCCCGCCCTGACGACCGCGTACCTCATCGCGGACGAGGCGGTGGACCCGGGCCTGCGCACCCAGGCGGGCGCCTGGGTCAACACCGCCGTGAACGCGGGGAGTTCGGGCGGCACGGCCGGGGTGGGGCTCCTGGTGGGCCATCTCCCGCTGTCCGTCTGCTTCGCGGCGGCGGCGACGGCCCCCCTGCTGGCGGGGCTGGCGACGACGGTGCGGCGGGCACCGCGGCCCGCACCCGTCGCACCGTCGAGCCCCACCGGTGTTCGCTGCGCGGAATGAGCCTCGGGACGGCTCAGTCGTCGTCGCCGTCGTCACCCTCGTCGTCCGCGGAGCGGTCCACCGTCACCGCGCCCGACCGGAGGTCGACGTGCCAGTCCCGCTGCTTGCCGTCGGCCGAGGTCGTCTCGACCTCCCAGGCACCGACCGCGCCGTCGTCGTCCGCGTCCACCGAGGTCACCGTCCCCTTGTCGGCCGCGGCGCGGGCCGCGGCCCCCGCGGACGTCGGGGCGTTCTTCAGCGCGGCGGACACCCGCGCCGCGGCATCGGCGTCGTCGCCGTCGGCCTTCTCGGTGTGCGAGCCGAGGACCTTGCCCGTGCCGGGGTCGACGTCGACGTCGTGCCAGGTGTCGCCGCCGCTGACGACGTCGACCTCCCAGACCAGGGCGCCGTCGTCGGAGTCGAGGTCGGCGCCGGTCGCGGTGCCCGGCGTGTGCTTCAGGGCGGCGGCGATCGCGTCCTCGGCCCTGATCTTCGCGCCCTTCGCCTCGGCCGCGTTCTCCCGCGCGTCGCTGTCGCCGTCGTCCTTCACCCGCACGCTCGACTGCGAGGCGGCCGGGCCCGACGGGTCGCTCTCGGCGACGGCCACCGTGGTGGCGGTGCCCGCGCCCAGCAGGGCGACGGCGGCGATGGCGGCGATGGTGGTCGTACGGCGCTTCATGAGGTTCTCCGTCCGTGGATCCGGCGTCGTTCGTGGTCCGACGGGAACCAACCTGCCCGAGCGACCCTGAAGCCCCGCTGAAGAAGCCTGAAGAAGACTTCAGGTTCGACCTGCCACCCTTGTCGGCATGCGCTTGCTGATTGTCGAGGACGAAAAGCGGCTCGCCCTGTCGCTGGCCAAGGGCCTCACCGCCGAGGGCTACGCCGTGGATGTCGTCCATGACGGCCTGGAAGGGCTGCACCGCGCGAGTGAGGGAACGTACGACCTGGTCGTCCTCGACATCATGCTGCCGGGCATGAACGGCTACCGCGTCTGCGCCGCCCTGCGCGCCGCCGGCGAGGACGTGCCGATCCTCATGCTCACCGCGAAGGACGGCGAGTACGACGAGGCCGAGGGGCTCGACACGGGCGCCGACGACTACCTGACGAAGCCCTTCTCCTACGTCGTCCTCGTCGCCCGCGTGAAGGCCCTGCTGCGGCGCCGTGGCCGCGCGCGCGAAGCCTCGCCGCTGCACACCCTGGGACCGTACGAGGTGGACACCGCGGCCCGCCGGGTCACCCACGCCGAACACGGCGACATCGCCCTGACCGCCAAGGAGTTCTCCGTCCTGGAACAGCTCGTGCTGCGCGCCGGTGAGGTCGTGTCCAAGGGCGACATCCTGGAGCACGTGTGGGACTTCGCCTACGAGGGCGATCCGAACATCGTCGAGGTCTACGTCAGCGCCCTGCGCCGCAAGCTCGACGCCTCCCTCATCCGCACCGTGCGCGGCGCCGGATACCGCCTTGAGCTCCCCAGGTGAGGCGGGTGGGACGGGCCCTCGGCTCGGTACGGGCCCGCGCGGCGCTCGCCGCCACCCTCGTCGTCGCGGTCGCCCTCGTCGCGGCCGGCACCGCCGTGCTGCTCGCCCTGCGCACCAACCTCACCGGGCAGGCGGGCAGCGCGGCCGACGCGGGCGCGCGCCGCGTGGCCACGTCGCTGGCGACCGGGACGGCCCCGGACGCCCTCGACCTGGACGACGAGGACCGGCCGGTGCAGGTCGTCGACGAGGACGGCAGACTGCTGGCGGCCTCCGAGGATTTGGAGCGGATCGACGGAACCGGCACGCAGACGGTCAAGCCGGTCGAGGCCGCCGCCGACGACGACGGGGACGACGGCGCGGGGGAGCGCGGCAAGGTGTCCGACGCGACCGACTACAGCGCGGGCAGCGCGACCGTCGACGGCGACAGCGCCGACTACCGCTTCGCCGCCGTCGAGGTGGAGGACACCCCGTACGGCGAGCTGACCGTCCACGCGGGCGCCCCCCTCACCGCCGAACAGGGCGCCGTGTCCTCGGCGTTGACCGCCATGCTGATCGGGTTCCCGGTGCTGCTCGTGGTCGTCGGCGGTGTCACCTGGCTGGTCACGCGGCGCGCGCTGCGGCCCGTCGAGGGCATCCGCGCCGAGATGGCCGCCGTCACCGCCTCCCAGGACCTGGCGCGCCGGGTGCCGGAACCGGACACGCACGACGAGGTGGCCCGGCTCGCGCGGACGACGAACGAGACCCTCGCGGCCCTGGAGGCGTCCGTGGAGCGCCAGCGCCGGTTCGTCGCGGACGCCTCGCACGAGCTGCGCAGCCCGATCGCGAGCCTGCGCACCCAGCTCGAGGTCGGCGCCGCGCACCCGGAGCTGCTGGACGTGCCGGGCGCCGTCGAGGACACCGTACGGTTGCAGGAACTGGCCGCTGATCTGCTGCTCCTCGCCCGTCTCGACGCGGGGGAGAAGCCGGGCGGGGCCGAGGTCGATCTCGCCGCGCTGGTCCGCGAGGAGCTGTCGCAGCGGACCGGCGATCCGCACCCGGTCGCCGTGCGGACGCGGGGCGGCGCCCATGTCACCGGCTCACGGGGGCAGTTGGCGCGGGTGCTCGGCAATCTGGTGGACAACGCGCAGCGGCACGCCCGTGGCGGCGTCCGGGTCACGGTGGCCCCGGAGGCGGCGGGCGGCCGGGTGGTCCTGGCTGTCGCCGACGACGGGGACGGCGTACCGGAGAGCGAGCGGGAGCGGATCTTCGAGCGGTTCGTCCGGCTCGACGACGCACGCTCCCGGGACGGCGGCGGGGCCGGTCTGGGCCTCGCCATCGCCCGGGACGTGGCTGTGCGGCACGGCGGCACGTTGACCGTGCGTGCCGCGCCCGGCGGCGGGGCCCTGTTCGAACTCGGGCTGCCCGCCGCTCAGTTGGGCAAAACAGTGCGGTAGCAGGGGGACGCGGAGAAGGTCGGCGGTCCTCCGTGACCCGTGGGATTCGCAGGTGTCACGGTTTGCCGCGCTGCGAACGCAGGTGGTCGGCGATGGGTGTGAGGGCCTTCTTGAGGTTGCCCAGGTCCTCCGGTGTGACGAGATCGACGAAGTGGCTGCGCACGGACGCCACATGGTGCGGGGCGACCTTCTGCATGGTCTCCAGACCGAAGTCGGTGAGCACGGTGTAGAGGCCGCGCCGGTCCGACTCGCAGTTCTCGCGGCGCACGAAACCCGCGTTCTCCATGCGGGTGATCTGGTGCGAGAGCCGGCTCTTGGACTGCAGGGTCGCCGCGGCCAGGTCGCTCATCCGCATCCGGTGCTCATCGGCCTCGGAGAGGTTCACCAGGATCTCGTAGTCGTTCATCGTCAGGCCGAAGGGCTGAAGATCCTTCTCCAGTTG
Source organism: Streptomyces sp. NPDC102406 (assembly GCF_044765725.1). NCBI lineage: Bacteria > Bacillati > Actinomycetota > Actinomycetes > Kitasatosporales > Streptomycetaceae > Streptomyces > Streptomyces sp. NPDC102406. The sequence continues at coordinate 599,093 of NZ_JBIWKP010000005.1, forward strand.
GTAGTTCAGCAGCCTGTTGACCTCCAGGTGGGTGCGCCAGGCGCACTGTTCCTCGGCGGTCAGCCACCGCGTGGCCGTTTCGGTCTCCATGGAATCGATTCTACCTAAGAAGTTGAAAGGTGAACGAATGTGGGGGTTGTGACACCTCACACCCCGGTGCACTCATGCATCGCGCAAAAGGGGTCACGCGTTCGACGTCACACTCCGCAGACTACCGCTCACAGCCCGAAGCGACGCTGGAGGTCTCCGAGCTGTCCGGGAAGACGCGGTGCCGGTGGCTGGCCCGCGCCCGCGCTCTGCCCGCCACCCGGAACGCCTGCCTGGTGAGGCACGTCACCCGTCGTCCGCTCCGGCATCAGCGCCTCGCTGGACTGGAGCAGCACCGTCCCGGCGCCCACGAACTCGAACTGATGCTCCTCCCCGGAGACCCCGCCGACCCCCGTCATCGCACGTAGACCGCCGATCACCCCGGTCAGGTACGCGTGGTCGTAGTGGTGGCACGGCGACGGGCAGTCCGCCCAGCCGACCAGCGCCTGCGGGTCGACGCGGACGGGCGGTTCCATGAAGACCACCGGACCGTTTGAAGCGGCGACGAATTTGCCGGTGCCAATAAGTGTCAGAAAGCCCGGCACGATCGACTGCTTCAGAGCGAGAGTTGGCTGAAAAGCGAGCAGATTGCCCGCTCGGATGGTCAGATTGCCGTCATCCAGGTCGTACGAGTTCACGTCGAAGGCCCGGTCCGCGAGCAGCATCTTGCCGCTGCCCTCCGCCACCACCCAGTCGCTCGCGTGCAGCGGCGAGTGGAACGAGGTGCGCACGAGCCGGTCGAGCCGGCCGTGCCCGACGCCGTTGAACTCCATCCGCCCGTAGTAGGCGATCATCTTGCCCTTCTGGAGGAACCACTGACTGCTCTTGAGTTCCACACAGAAGGTGTACGGGTTGACGTTGTCGTCGACCGGCAACGTCAGGGGGTCGAAGACCACAGGGCCGCTCACAGCTTCTCCTCCGAGGCCTGGACGTACACCGCGCCGCTGCCGCTCAGCTCCAACTGGAACGCCTCGCCGCTGCCGCGGCCCACCATGTCCCGCCAGCCCAGCGCCGTGGACAGCTTGTTGCGGACGTCGCCGTGGTGGGCGACGTACGCCTGAGGATCGACGTGCACCGGGCTCTGCGGTGTGATCGGCAGCTCGACGACACCTCCGTGCGCCATCACCGCCACCGACCCGTGCCCCTTGAGCGTCGTCGTGAACAGCCCCTGCCCGGTGACCTGACCGCGGACCATGCCCATGACGCCGCCCTGCGCGCCCATGAACATCGTCCCCTGCTGGAGCGTCCCGTCGAAGGCGAGCAGCCGGTCCGCCTCCACGTACAGGGTGTCGCCCGCCAGCGTGATCACCTGCACGTGGTGCCCGCCGTGCCCGAACAGCACGGTCCCGCTGCCCTCGACGGTCATCAGCGGTGTCGCCTCGTTGGCCACGCGCCGCCCGAGCATGGACATCACCCCGCCCTGCCCGCCCTGCACATTGGGCGTGAAGGAGACGTCCCCCTTGTACGCGAGCATCGCGCCGCGCTGGCTGTAGAGCCGCTGCCCGGGAAGGACGGTCGCCTCGATCATCTTCGAGTTGATCTCACGGAAGTTCGACGGTGGCATCTCACACATCCCCGGCGATCGTGGTGCGCTCACTGGGCTGCACGTAGACGAGCCCGTCGCCCTCGAACCGGATCTGGAACGCCTCGCCGCCGCCCTCCCCGAAAAACGTACGGAAGGTGACACCCGACTGGAACGACTGGCGCAGGCTGCCCTGGTGCGCGATGTACGCGCCCGGGTCGACGGTGAGCGGGTACTCACGGCTGACCCGGAGCACCACGGCCGGGCCGTCGCTCATGATCGCCGCCTGCCCGTGCCCCTCCACGGTCGTCGTGAACAGCCCGTTGCCCTGCGAGGCGCCGCGCATACCGGTGAAGCTCGTGCCCGTGCGCAGCGCGGCGTCCGTGCACAGCAGATTGCTCGACTCGACGTAGAGCTTGTCGCCGCGCAGCTCGACCAGGTTGATCTCACTGGCCCGGTCGGCGAACCAGCAGGTCCCCTGCCCCTTCACCTCCATCACCACCATCTGCTCGCCGGTGACGCGGCGCGTCACCATCCCGCGTATCCCCTCACCCCCGCCGCTCAGCTTCTTGAACGCCATCCGGCCGTCGTACGCGACCATCGACCCGTTCTTCGCCTTCACACTGTCGCCGGTCATGGAGACGGCGAGCATCTTGCTGCCCTGGAGCCGGAACGTTGCCACGGATCGAAGGTAACCGGCCCGGGGAGCCCGCCGACAGGCTTCGCGGGCGGCGATGCCACAATGAGAAACGCTTGTGCGTACGTTCACAAGATCAACGCGTGCGCCACCGCACACCTCACTGCCCGCCCGTCGCTTCTGCCGAAGGTGCCCCGTGGACATCAAGACCGCCTCCGCCCTCCGCCGCCTCCGCCTCGTCTCCGCGCCGGAGGCCGTCTCCTTCCTCCTGCTGCTCGTCTGCTCGGTGCTGAAGCGGACGACCGAGTTCAACGCGGTCCCGGTGATGGGCGCGGTGCACGGCGTCCTCTTCGTGCTCTACGTCGTCTTCTGGCTGGACGCCTGGAACCGTACGAAGTGGAGCTTCGGCCGGGCCGCCCTCTACTTCGTCCTCTCCGTCCTGCCCACCGGCGGCTTCTTCGCCGAGCGCAGGCTCAAGCGCGAGGCCGACAGCGCGGTCGACGCGGTGATCGCCGCCCGCGCCCGCCAGGAAGGGATCGTGAACGCGTGATCGTCGCCTTCTCCGTCACCCCGCTCGGCGTCGGCGAGGACGTGGGCGAGTACGTGGCCGACGCGGTCCGCGTGGTCCGCGACTCCGGTCTGCCGCACCGCACCGACGCGATGTTCACCTCTGTCGAGGGCGAGTGGGACGAGGTCATGGACGTCGTCCGGCGCGCCGTCGCGGCGGTCGAGGCGCGGGCGCCGCGCGTCTCCCTGGTCCTGAAGGCCGACATCAGGCCCGGCGTCACCGACGGCCTCACCTCGAAGCCGGCGACGGTGGAGCGCTACCTCGCCGAGGGCTGAGCCGAACGCCCGCGGGCTGCCCCGAGCCGCGTGGTGAGGGGCGGACCGGCCAAAGAGCGAGACGGTGCTGACCAGCATATGACCGGCCGGTAAGGTCGAGGACGTGCCGAAGCCGCTCAGTCTTGCCTTCGATCCGATCGCCCGCGCCGACGAACTCTGGAAGCAGCGCTGGGGGTCCGTGCCCTCCATGGGCGCGATCACCTCGATCATGCGCGCGCACCAGATCCTCCTCGCCGAGGTCGACGCCGTCGTCAAGCCGTACGGACTGACCTTCGCGCGCTACGAGGCGCTGGTGCTGCTCACGTTCTCCAAGGCGGGCGAGCTGCCCATGTCGAAGATCGGCGAGCGCCTGATGGTGCACCCCACCTCGGTGACGAACACGGTCGACCGGCTGGTCCGCTCGGGCCTCGTCGACAAACGCCCCAACCCCAACGACGGCCGCGGCACGCTGGCCACCATCACCGAGAAGGGCCGCGAGGTCGTCGAATCGGCGACCCGCGACCTGATGGCCATGGACTTCGGGCTCGGGGTCTACGACGCGGAGGAATGCGCCGAGATCTTCGCGATGCTGCGCCCGCTACGGGTGGCGGCGCAGGACTTCGAGGAGGAGTGACCCCTCCCGGGGCCGCCTGAAGATCGCGCAAAACGGGCGGTTACGCTCGACCTATGAAGAAGAGCGTGCTGACCCGCTATCGCGTCATGGCCTACGTGACCGGTGTCCTCCTGGTTCTCCTGTGTCTCGGCATGATCGCCAAGTACGCGTTCAAGATGGACGGCGCCGATGACATCACCCGCGTGATCGCCATCGCGCACGGCTGGCTCTACGTCATCTACCTGGTGTTCGCCTTCGACCTCGGGTCCAAGGCGAAGTGGCCGGTCGGCAAGCAGATCTGGGTCCTCGTCGCGGGCACCATCCCGACCGCCGCGTTCTTCGTGGAGCGCAAGGTCTCCGCGGAGCTGGACGCCCGGGTCGCCGACGACGGCAGGAAGTTCGCCCAGGCGTAGCGCAGGCGTATCACCCACCGCTCGCACGAGGTGTGAGCGGTTCGCCATCGACATTTACTAGGACGTCCAAGTAAATTGGTGGCATGGGAAGCATGGACGCTGACGCCATCGCAGAGGGCCGCCGTCGCTGGCAGGCCCGGTACGACGCCGCCCGGAAGCGGGACGCCGACTTCACGACGCTCTCCGGGGACCCGGTCGAGCCGGTCTACGGGCCGCGGCCCGGGGACACGTACGAGGGGTTCGAGCGGATCGGCTGGCCCGGCGAGTATCCGTTCACGCGCGGCCTCCACCCGACCGGGTACCGGGGGCGCACCTGGACCATCCGCCAGTTCGCCGGGTTCGGCAACGCCGAGCAGACCAACGAGCGCTACAAGATGATCATGGCCGCGGGCGGTGGCGGGCTCTCCGTCGCCTTCGACATGCCGACGCTCATGGGCCGCGACTCCGACGACCTGCGCTCGCTCGGCGAGGTCGGGCACTGCGGCGTCGCCATCGACTCCGCCGCCGACATGGAGGTCCTGTTCAAGGACATCCCGCTCGGCGACGTCACCACCTCCATGACGATCAGCGGCCCCGCGGTCCCCGTCTTCTGCATGTACCTCGTCGCGGCGGAGCGCCAGGGCGTCGACCCGGGCGTCCTCAACGGCACGCTCCAGACCGACATCTTCAAGGAGTACATCGCGCAGAAGGAGTGGCTGTTCCAGCCCGAGCCGCATCTGCGCCTGATCGGCGACCTGATGGAGCACTGCGCCGCGGCCATCCCCGCGTACAAGCCGCTGTCGGTCTCCGGCTACCACATCCGCGAGGCCGGCTCCACGGCCGCGCAGGAGCTGGCGTACACCCTCGCCGACGGGTTCGGCTACGTCGAACTGGGCCTCGCGCGCGGCCTCGACGTGGACGTCTTCGCACCCGGCCTCAGCTTCTTCTTCGACGCGCACCTCGACTTCTTCGAGGAGATCGCCAAGTTCCGCGCGGCCCGCCGGATCTGGGCCCGCTGGATGCGCGACGTCTACGGGGCGCGGACCGACAAGGCGCAGTGGCTGCGCTTCCACACCCAGACCGCCGGCGTCTCCCTGACCGCCCAGCAGCCGTACAACAACGTCGTACGCACCGCGGTCGAGGCCCTCGCCGCCGTACTCGGCGGCACCAACTCCCTGCACACCAACGCCCTCGACGAGACCCTCGCCCTGCCCAGCGAACAGGCCGCCGAGATCGCGCTGCGCACCCAGCAGGTACTGATGGAGGAGACCGGCGTCGCCAACGTCGCCGACCCCCTGGGCGGATCCTGGTACATCGAACAGCTCACGGACCGCATCGAGGCCGACGCCGAGAAGATCTTCGACCAGATCAAGGAGCGCGGCCTGCGCGCCCACCCCGACGGACAGCACCCCATCGGCCCGATGACCTCCGGCATCCTGCGCGGCATCGAGGACGGCTGGTTCACCGGTGAGATCGCCGAGTCCGCCTTCCAGTACCAGAAGTCCCTGGAGAAGGGCGACAAGCGGGTCGTCGGCGTCAACGTCCACCACGGCTCCGTCACCGGCGACCTGGAGATCCTGCGGGTCAGCCACGAGGTGGAGCGCGAGCAGGTCCGGGTGCTAGCCGCCCGCAAGGCGGCCCGGGACGACGCAGCGGTGCGCTCCGCGCTGGACCGGATGCTGGCCGCGGCCCGCGGCGGGTCGAACATGATCGGCCCGATGCTGGAGGCGGTGCGGGCCGAGGCGACGCTGGGTGAGATCTGCGGGGTGCTCCGCGAGGAGTGGGGGGTCTATACGGAGCCGGCGGGGTTCTGAGACGTTCGCCGAGAGCGGGTACGAATGTGTGTGCCGGTGCGTCGCGGGTGCTCGCCCGGTCCGGCACTACGCCCGCCGGCCGGCCCACACCCCATGAGCAGAGGCCGGCGGCACCGCGTTCACGTTTTGTGAGTGCCCCTTCCTGCCTGCTCCAGCTTGATTCCCGTACTCCGCGTCGAAGATCTACGGTATGACGGAATTCATGCGTCTCGGCAGGCTGTTCCGCGTGGTCGGTTTCACCACAACCCACCGGCAGCTGTTCCTTAGCAGCCCGGCGGAGTTGATGGACGGGATCTCGACCCAGATCGACGTGCACATCGGCCACGTCAGGCTGATGCTCCTGACGCCCTATTACAGAAACGGTGTGCACATCCGACGCGCGGGCCCCGAGCAGTTCGCGATGCTGAGCGAGCGGCATGGACTGAAGCCGGACGACGAGGCCTACACCTGGATGCTGGCCCCTGACGACGACAGCTTCGTCGTCGCCAGCCCCCCGGACTGGCGCGAAGCGGAACACGCACTCATGGGAGACCGGGAGTCGCTGTACGACGGTCCATGGCCGGATGACCTACCGATGGAGTCAGGCAACCTCCTCTGACTCCTTGTCGCTTCGGTTCTGCATGTGGTGGGCATCCCTCGATCTTGAGCGGGCCCGGCAAGCAAGAGATGACTACGAGTTCGACGGTGCCGTGCGGCGTGCTGACACGAACGAGGTACAGGCGTCAGCCCGACGCCGCCGCCAACCCCCCCAGCAGCAACGCCGTGAACCGACGGACCCACTCCCCGTCCACCGGCTCCGCGCTCACCAGCGTGCGGTGCACCACCGCGCCCGCCGCCACGTCGAAGATCAGGTCGGCCGTCGCCGCCGCGACCCGCGGGTCCGGTGCCACCGGCAGCTCGCCGCGTAGTTCGGCGCGGGCCCTGCCCTCCAGGACGAGACGTTTCTGCCGGTCCACGATCGAGGTGCGGATCCGCTCGCGCAGCGGGGCGTCCCGGGTGGACTCGGCGACCACCGCCATCAGCGCCGTCTTCGTCTCAGGACGGTCCAGGATCGCCGCGAACTGGAGCACCACGCCCTCGATGTCGGCGGCGAGGGAACCTCTGTCGGGCAGTTCGAGTTCGTCGAAGAGGACCGCGACCGCGTCCACCACGAGCTCGTTCTTGCCCGCCCAGCGCCGGTACAGCGTCGTCTTCGCGACACCGGCCCGCATCGCCACGTCGCCCAGCGTCAGCTTCGACCAGCCGAGATCCACCAGCGCCGCACGCGTGGCCTCCAGGATCGCCTCGTCCGCCGCGGCGGACCGCGGCCGGCCGAGTCGGCCTGGCGGGGACGACGGCGTGCGGCTCTGCATGGTCATCGACCATACCGGCCGGTAGGGAACATGGCGCGGGTGAGGCAGATCACTCGGGGGCGCTTCCCAGCGCACCGCCCCGGAGAGTTACGCTACGACTCGTAGCGAAAGCTCGATCTCGTACGCCGACTCGGTTCTGCACCCCGGGCGGCCACGACGAGCGGCAACCACTGGTGCCGGGTGGGGACCCGGTACCGCATCAGGATGAAGTATCGGGCCGGGCCCGCTCCGTGTCTCTTTTTGCGTCTCGCAATCCGGCGGGAGGCGACGGAGGGGACCCGGCCCACAACCGACCGCGGAAGGGGGAGAATGCACGCATGCAGCCACGGAACATGTCCATGAGCGGAGTCGTCGATCTCGCCGCGGTGAAGGCGGCCCAGGAGGCCAAGGCCAAGGCGGAGCAGGCGCGTGCCGAAGCGGCCCGCCAGGGTGGCGGCGGGGCCGTCCCCCCGTCGAGCCTCGTCATCGACGTCAATGAGGCGGACTTCGAGCGCGAAGTGCTTCAGCGCTCCACCGAAGTGCCCGTCGTCATCGACTTCTGGGCCGAGTGGTGCGAGCCCTGCAAGCAGCTCAGCCCGCTGCTCGAGCGCCTCACCGCCGAGTACGCCGGCCGCTTCGTGCTCGCCAAGATCGACGTAGACGCCAACCAGATGTTGATGCAGCAGTTCGGGGTCCAGGGGATTCCGGCGGTCTTCGCCGTCGTCGCCGGACAGGCGCTGCCCCTCTTCCAGGGCGCGGCCCCCGAGGCCCAGATCCGCGGCACCCTCGACCAGTTGATCCAGGTCGCCGAGGAGCGCTTCGGCCTCACCGGCATCACCGTCGACGCCGACGCGCAGGGCGCCGCTCCGGCGGCGGAGGCCCCGGCCGGTCCCTACGACGCGCTCCTCGAAGCGGCGGTCAGGGCCCTGGACGCGGGCGACCTCGCAGGCGCCGTCCAGGCCTACAAGAACGTCCTCTCCGACGACCCCGCGAACACGGAGGCCAAGGCCGGTCTCGCCCAGGCCCAGTTGCTCCAGCGTGTGCAGGGTCTGGACCCGCAGGCGGTCCGCAAGGACGCCGCGGAGAAGCCCGGTGACGTGACGGCGCAGATCGCCGCCGCCGACCTGGACCTGGTGGGCGGCCATGTCCAGGACGCTTTCGGCCGACTTGTCGACACCGTGGCGCGCACGGCGGGTGACGACAGGACCGCGGCCCGGGTCAGGCTCCTGGAGCTGTTCGAGATCGTCGGCGCCGACGACCCCCGGGTGACCACCGCGCGTACGGCACTGGCCCGGGTCCTCTTCTGAGCCGATAGTGACCGTTTGATGACCTGTTCCTGAACGCCACGCGCTGTGGTGCCGGGGTGAAAATTCGGTCCTGAGGGACGCACAGCGGCTGCGCTTTACCAAAACTTGGTAAACGCGGCCGCTGTTACTTGTAGTAAGTCGATGGCTGTCTTCTGCCCGGCTTTGTACCTGAATCAACCACCTTAAGGGCAGTGTCGGGGGCACCCTGTGTTGCCGTCCGATGTCGGGCGGTCGTGGTTCGGTTATCCGTCCGTTACCCGTGAGTAACGATCCCTCTTGTGCGAGCGCCGTGAATGCACCACGATCGGGCACGCTCGGTCCACTCCCCACCGTCCGACAGCCACTCGGACAGTGAAGGTTCGTGGGTCCCCACCGGGCAGGTCGGCGGTGAAGCCTTGGGGAGCGCCGTCGGTCTGGGACAGGGGGGTCTCGGCCATTTTTGGTTGAGCCTGTCCAGCAGGTTGCGCGTGACGGTTCAGGTGCGACCAGTGGTTGTCGCTCGGGGGTGATCGCCGGTGATCAAAAGGTGCGGAAGCGCGCCTCCGATACGGGCGCTCTCCTTCCCGAGGACGTAGCACTTCTCCCATCCCTGCCCGGCTGAGCCGCCTTAAGGGGCAGTCAGGGCCGGAGATGTACGTCCGAGAAGGAGGAAAGTCATGAATTCCGTGACTCGTGGTGGAACCAGATGGAAGCGGTTCGCCGTAGTCATGGTGCCGAGCGTCGCGGCTACTGCCGCGATAGGTGTCGCCCTCTCGCAGGGTGCGCTTGCGGCATCGTTCAGTGTGTCGGGTCAGTCGTTCAAGGTGAAGGTCGACGAGCTCGACGCGGACGGCATGATCCAGTACGGCGCCATCGACGCGGAGAAGAACGGGACCCCTCACCCGGTCTCGGTCTCCGCGTTCAACTCGGCCGACCTCACCAACATGTGCCAGTCCGTGGTGACGCACGTGCCGGGTCTCGGTGATGTCACGCTGAAGCTGAAGGCCGGTGGCGGCGGTAAGCCGGCGCACGCCGACACGATCTACATCGACGTCGCGCAGCTCAAGGCGGATGCCGAGTTCAGTGACATCAACATCGGTGTCGCCGCCGGGTCCTCCAGCAAGGGCCCCGGCATGAAGGGCGGCAAGGAGCAGTCCGACCCGAACGGCTTCGCCCAGGAGGCGACGCACGCCAACCTGAAGGGCGTCGAACAGACGGCCTGGGCGACGAGTGCCGGCACGTTCAAGCTCAACGGGCTGAACATGAGCCTGCACAGGGGCAGCGGCAAGGGCATCGAGTGCTTCTAGGCCTCACCGCCTAGCGATCCCTCAGCCGTAACGCGTCTCACGCAAGGGCGCGGGGGCACGGTCCGCATGATTCGGCCGAGGTCCCCGTGCCCGGAGCGCGCACATCACCACCGAACAAAACGCCAGTCCTGAGGAGCTGTACGACATGAGCGCCGAAGCGCAAGCAGGAATGGGCGACAGGTTCGGCCACGCACGCCGGACGTTCCGCACGTGGCGCGGGCAACGCCCCTTCTGGGCAGGCCTCTTGACCGTGCTCGGCGGCATCCCGATCATGTACTTCCCGTACGCGAACCTGACGCTCGGCACGATGACGATCCGGATGGCCACCACGGCCGGTGCCGGTTCGCTGATCATCGGTGTCCTGCTCGTCGTGCTCGGCCTCACGATGTGGTTCCAGTACCAGTCCCGCGTCTTCGCGGGCGTCGCGGCGATCCTGCTCGCCCTGGTCTCCCTTGTCGTCTCCAACTTCGGCGGATTCGTCATCGGCTTTCTGCTGGCCCTGGTAGGCGGCGCGCTCGCCGTCTCCTGGGCCCCGGTCAAGCCACAGGAGAAGGCGCCGACGGCGGACGCCGCCGATGCCGAGCCGAAGGACGCGGCCGGTGTGCCGCCCACCATGGGTGCCACCTACCGGGTCGCGGGCGCACACCACGACGAGTCAGGGACGAGCCCGGACAACGGGACGAACGGGAGGCACCGTGCCGGCTGACGAGGTGCACCACGAGGACTCCGCGGGGGAGTCCCGTGCGAGAACCGGGCCGCGGCATGCAGCACCGAGAAAGCATCTTTTCACCAGGCTGCACATGCCCGCGGGCAAGGCGGTGGCCATCGCGGCCATGCCTACCGCCGTACTGATGGGGATGGGGCTGACGCCCACGCTCGCGTCGGCCAAGGACAACCCCACCAAGTTCTCGGTGGACGACTACAAGGCGTGCGCCGATGCGGTCCAGGCGGAGCGCGACGCCAAGGACGGCAAGTCGACCGCCGACGACAAGGGCGCGGACAAGGGCAAGGCCGGGGAGACCGGTACGCCGTCGCCTTCCGCCTCCGCCTCCCCGGACAAGGGCGAGGGCAAGGACGAAGCCACGCCCAAGCCAACGGCCTCCGCGACGAAGTCGCCCTCCACGTCCGCGGGGACCAAGGAGAGCACGGAAACCAAGGACAGCGACGCGGCTCAGGACACCGCCACGCCGTCCCCCTCCGCGTCCGCGACCAGGAACCCGCTCGACCCGCTGGGTGTCGGCGACGCGCTCAAGGACCTGCTCACGCCGAAGGACAAGGAGTCGGCCACCCCGACTCCGAGCCCGTCGGCGTCGGCCTCGGCAGCGCCGTCCGCGACCAAGGGCTCGACCGGTGCCACGGACCCCCAGGACTCCGAGGGCACCAAGGACGCCAAGGGGCCCAAGGACCTCGGATCCGCCGTCAAGGACACCGTCGACGGCGTCGGCGACACCGCCAAGGACGCCACGGACAAGGCCGGGGACACGGTCAAGGACGCCGAGGACGCCGCGAAGGAGGCGCAGGAGACGGCGACCCCGTCCCCGAGCGCCAGTGGGGTCCCCGAGGACTGCCCGGTCGCCACCGACGCCGAGGGCGCCGACGAGCAGACCCCGGTCCGGCTGCCCAACAAGTCGTGGAAGCTGGAGGCCAGTTCGCTGCTGCTCAAGGGCGCGGACTACCAGGGCCTCGTGGACGTCAAGATGGCCGACGGCACCACCAAGCGCGTCATGAAGTACGTCATCTCCAACGGGACGGACATCGGGGATCTGCACCAGATCGCCCCCGGCCCGAACGGCAAGGACTTCCACATCCGCTCGGACAAGGGCTCCACGTCCACCATCACGGGCGGCAAGACGACCATGTACACGGAGGAGCTGTCGGGCAATCTGCTCGGGCTCATCCCCGCGACGTTCAACGCCGACAACCCGCCGCCGATCAACCTGCCGATCCTGTACTTCACGAACGTGAAGGTCACGCAGGCCGCGCAGTTCGGCGGGAACCTGCACGTGCCCGGTCTGCGGTCCACCATCGAGGACAGCTAGCCGCGCATCCCCCAGAACCCGTTCCGGGAGCCGCACAGCAAGAAACCGAGGGCGCCCCCTGTCTCGTACAGGGGGCGCCCTCGGCGCGTGTTCCTCACCGGGTCCGTCAGGCGCGGTCGACGCCGCCCAGGTGGTGCACCCGCACCATGTTGGTGGTGCCGGGGACGCCGGGGGGCGAACCGGCCGTGATGACCACGGTGTCGCCGTCGTTGAAGCGGCTGAGCTTGATCAGCTCGGCGTCGACCAGCTCGACCATGGCGTCCGTGGAGTCCACGTGCGGCACGACGTAGGAGTCGACGCCCCAGCTCAGCGAGAGCTGGTTGCGGGTGTTCTCGTCCGTGGTGAACGCCAGGATCGGCTGGGCCGCGCGGTAGCGGGAGAGGCGGCGGGCCGTGTCGCCGGACTGCGTGAAGGCGACCAGCGCCTTGCCGTCCAGGAAGTCGGCGATCTCGGCGGCGGCACGGGCCACCGAACCGCCCTGCGTGCGCGGCTTCTTGCCCGGCACGAGCGGCTGGAGGCCTTTGGAGAGCAGCTCCTCCTCGGCCGCCGTGACGATCTTCGACATCGTCTTGACGGTCTCGATCGGGTACGCGCCCACGGACGACTCGGCGGACAGCATGACCGCGTCGGCACCGTCCAGGATCGCGTTGGCGACGTCGGACGCCTCGGCGCGCGTCGGGCGCGAGTTGGTGATCATCGACTCCATCATCTGGGTCGCGACGATCACCGGCTTGGCGTTGCGGCGGCACATCTCCACGAGGCGCTTCTGCACCATCGGGACCTTTTCGAGCGGGTACTCCACGGCGAGGTCGCCACGGGCCACCATCACGGCGTCGAACGCCGCGACGACGCCCTCCATGTTGGCGACGGCCTGCGGCTTCTCCACCTTGGCGATGACGGGGACCCGGCGGCCCTCCTCGTCCATCACCTTGTGGACGTCCTTCACGTCGCCGGCGTCGCGCACGAAGGACAGGGCGACCATGTCGCAGCCCATCCGCAGGGCGAAGCGCAGGTCCTCGATGTCCTTCTCGGACAGGGCCGGGACGTTGACGGCCGCGCCGGGCAGGTTGATGCCCTTGTGGTCGGAGATGACGCCGCCCTCGACGACGATCGTCTTCACGCGCGGGCCGTCGACCTCGACGACGCGCAGCTCGACGTTGCCGTCGTTGATCAGGATCTGGTCGCCCTTGGAGACGTCGCCCGGCAGCCCCTTGTAGGTGGTGCCGCAGATCGACTTGTCACCGGGCACGTCCTCGGTGGTGATGGTGAACTCGTCACCGCGCACCAGCTCGACGGGGCCCTCGGCGAAGGTCTCCAGGCGGATCTTCGGGCCCTGGAGGTCGGCGAGGACGCCCACCGCGCGGCCGGTCTTCTGGGCAGCGGCGCGGACCCGGTCGTAACGACCCTGGTGCTCGGCGTGCGTGCCGTGGCTGAAGTTGAAGCGGGCCACATTCATACCGGCTTCGATCAGCGAGACGAGCTGCTCTTCGGAGTCGACGGCGGGGCCCAGCGTGCAGACGATTTTGGAACGGCGCATGGGGGCGATCCTATCGGTTTGTTTCGCTACGGAATATTCCGTCTGGTGGAATCTACAAATGGGCGGGCGGGTGCTCAGGCGTTGCGATTCTCCGGCCCGGCGACCAGAGCGTAGGTCTGCTGCGCGATCTCCAGCTCCTCATCGGTGGGGACCACCGCGACGGCGACCCGGGCGTACTCGGGCGAGATGATCCGGGCTTCGTCGGAACGTACGGAATTCAGTTCGCCGTCGACCGCGAGACCCAGCTCCTCCAGGCCCGCGACCGCGGCCTCCCGCACCGGCGCCGCGTTCTCACCGACCCCCGCGGTGAACGCGATCGCGTCCACCCGGCCGAGCACCGCGTAATAGGCGCCGATGTACTTCTTCAGGCGGTGGATGTAGATGTCGAAGGCGAGCCGCGCCTCCTCGTCACCCTCGTCGACGCGGCGCCGTATCTCCCGCATGTCGTTGTCGCCGCACAGACCGATCAGACCGCTCTTCTTGTTGAGAAGGACGTCGATCTCGTCCGCGGACATGTTGCCCACCCGCATCAGATGGAAGATGACGGCCGGGTCGACGTCTCCTGAACGGGTACCCATCACCAGGCCCTCCAGTGGCGTGAGCCCCATGGAGGTGTCCACGCACCGGCCGCCGCGCACCGCGGACGCCGAGGCGCCGTTGCCCAGGTGCAGGACGATGACGTTGACCTCCTCGGGCTCCTTGCCGAGCAGCTCGGCCGTCTTGCGCGACACGTACGCGTGCGAGGTGCCGTGGAAGCCGTAGCGCCGGATGCGGTGCTCGTCGGCGGTCTTCACGTCGATCGCGTAGCGCGCCGCGGACTCCGGCATCGTCGTGTGGAACGCCGTGTCGAAGACCGCGACCTGCGGCAGGTCGGGGCGCAGCGCCATCGCCGTACGGATGCCGGTCAGGTTCGCCGGGTTGTGCAGCGGCGCCACCGGGATGAGCCGCTCCACCTCCTTGAGCACGGCGTCGTCGATGACGGTCGGCTCGCTGAAGAACAGTCCGCCGTGGACCACGCGGTGGCCGATCGCGGCCAGCTCGGGCGAGTCGAGACCGAGGCCGTCCTGGGCCAGCTCGTCGGCGACCGCCCGCAGGGCCTCCTCGTGGTCGGCGATCGGCCGGCTCTGCTCGCGGGGCTCCTCGTCCCCGCCGCTCAGCGGCGTGTGCTTGAGGCGTGAGGTCTCCTCACCGATGCGCTCGACGAGACCGGCGGCCAGCCGGGTGCCGTCGCGCATGTCGAGGAGCTGGTACTTCACCGACGAGGAGCCGGAGTTGAGGACGAGGACTCGGGTCGCGGTCACGGAAGCAATGCCTTTTCGTCGGGTACGAGGGTTCAGGTGGCCGGCGTCTGGGCCTGGATCGCCGTGATGGCGACCGTGTTCACGATGTCCTGCACGAGCGCGCCGCGCGACAGGTCGTTGACCGGCTTGCGCAGGCCCTGGAGGACCGGGCCCACGGCGATCGCCCCGGCCGAGCGCTGCACGGCCTTGTACGTGTTGTTGCCGGTGTTGAGGTCGGGGAAGATCAGCACGCTGGCCTGGCCCGCGACCTCGGAGCCGGGCAGTTTGGTGGCCGCGACGCTCGGCTCGACCGCGGCGTCGTACTGGATCGGCCCCTCGATCCTCAGGTCGCCGCGCACCTCGCGGACCAGCTCGGTGGCCTCGCGGACCTTGTCGACGTCGGCGCCGGAGCCGGAGGTGCCCGTCGAGTACGACAGCATCGCGATGCGCGGGTCGACCCCGAACTGGGCGGCGGTGACCGCGGACTGCATGGCGATGTCGGCGAGCTGGCGGGCGTCAGGGTCCGGGTTGACGGCGCAGTCGCCGTAGACGAGGACCTTGTCGGCCAGGCACATGAAGAAGACGGAGCTGACGATCGCGGCGTCCGGCTTGGTCTTGATGATTTCGAAGGCGGGCCGGATGGTGGCGGCCGTGGAGTGCACGGACCCCGACACCATGCCGTCGGCCAGGCCCTCCCTGACCATCAGCGTGCCGAAGTAGTTCACGTCGGCGACCACGTCGTGCGCCAGCTCCACCGTGACGCCCTTGTGGGCGCGCAGCTCCGCGTACGCGGCGGCGAACCGGTCCCGCAACTCGCTGGTCTGCGGGTCGATGAGTTCGGTGTCGGCGAGGTCGACGCCCAGGTCGGCGGCCTTCTTGCGGATCTGCTCGACCGGCCCGAGCAGGGTCAGGTCGCAGACGCCGCGGCGCAGCAGGACCTCGGCGGCGCGCAGCACCCGCTCCTCGGTGCCCTCGGGCAGCACGACGCGGCGCTTGTCGGCGCGGGCCCGCTCCAGGAGCTTGTGCTCGAACATCATCGGCGTGACGCGGTCGCTGGCCGGTGCCTGGATGGTGCGGAGCAGCCCGGCCGTGTCGACGTACCGCTCGAAGAGGCCGAGGGCCGTCTCGGCCTTACGGGGCGTCGCCGCGTTCAGCTTGCCCTCCAGGGCGAAGAGTTCGGCCGCCGTCGGGAACGAGCCGCCGGACACGGCGACGACCGGGGTGCCCGGCGCGAGCCGGTCGGCGAGCTTCAGGATCTCCTCGCCGGGCCGCTCGTTCAGGGTGAGCAGCACGCCCGCGATGGGCGGGGTCCCGGCGCTGTGCGCGGCGAGCGAGCCGACGACCAGGTCCGCGCGGTCGCCGGGGGTGACGACCATGCAGCCCGGGGTCAGGGCGTTCAGGAAGTTCGGCAGCATGGCACCGCCGAAGACGAAGTCCAGGGCGTCGCGGGCGAGCCCCGAGTCGTCGCCGAGCAGCACCGTGCCGCCGAGGGCGTGGGTGATCTGCGCGACGGTCGGCGCGGAGAGCGCGGGCTCGTCGGGCAGGACGAAGGCGGGCACCGGGACGTGGGCGGCGAGCTGCTCGTGGATCGTGTCGCGGTCCTCGGCGGCGACCCGGTTGGCGATCATCGCGAGGACGTCGCAGCCCAGGCCGTCGTAGGCGCGGTAGGCGTTGCGGACCTCGGCGCCCACCGACTCCGCGGTCTGCTTCCTGCCGCCGACGACGGGCAGCACGGACGCGCCGAACTCGTTCGCGAGGCGGGCGTTGAGCGCCAGCTCGTCGGGGAGCTGGGTGTCGGCGAAGTCGGTGCCGAGGACCAGCACCACGTCGTAGTCCTTGGCCACCGCGTGGAACCGGTCGACAAGGCGCGACAGCAGCTCGTCGGTGCCCTGTTCGGCCTGGATCGCGGCGGCCTCGTGGTAGCCGAGGCCGTAGACGCTCGCCGGGTCCTGGGAGAGGCGGTAGCGGGCCCGCAGCAGGTCGAAGAGGCGGTCGGGGCCGTCGTGGACGAGCGGGCGGAACACGCCCACCCGGTCGACCTGGCGGGTCAGGAGCTCCATGACTCCCAGCTCGACGACCTGGCGGCCGTCGCCCCGGTCGATCCCGGTCACGTACACGCTGCGCGTCACGCGTGCTCTCCGTTTCCCTCGTGGTCCTCGATGGACGTGGTCCTCGGCGGACGGCCGAAAAAAATGGCCGTAATGAAAGCCCTGCCCTCTTGACAATACCTCCGGCGATGGGTAAGCCGCGCCCCGGCCGAAGGCCCTGTCCAGCACGGTCCAAGTGCCCTCGGACAGCATGCCGAAGCGCCCCGGCCCGACGGGGCGCGAACGCGACTCCTCCCGGAGCGTGGAAGAATCGCAGTGGCTCACACGTACCGGCAGCGAGCAGGAGACACAGCACGATGCGTATCGGAGTTCTGACCGCAGGCGGCGACTGCCCTGGACTGAACGCAGTGATCCGGTCGGTCGTGCACCGAGCCGTCACGCACTACGGCGACGAGGTGATCGGCTTCGAGGACGGCTACGCCGGACTGCTCGACGGCCGCCACCGCCCCCTCGACCTCAACGCGGTCAGCGGCATACTCGCCCGCGGCGGCACCATCCTCGGCTCGTCCCGTCTGGAGCGCGACAAGTTCCGCGCGGCCTGCGAGAACGTCAAGCAGCTCACCGAGGCGGCCGGCTTCGACGTCCTCATCCCGATCGGCGGCGAGGGCACGCTCACCGCGGCCCGGATGCTCTCCGACGCGGGCCTGCCCGTCGTCGGCGTGCCGAAGACCATCGACAACGACATCTCCTCCACCGACCGCACCTTCGGCTTCGACACCGCCGTCGGCGTCGCCACCGAGGCCATGGACCGCCTCAAGACGACCGCCGAGTCCCACCAGCGCGTGATGGTCGTCGAGGTCATGGGCCGGCACGCGGGCTGGATCGCCCTGGAGTCCGGCATGGCCGGCGGCGCCCACGGCATCTGCCTGCCCGAGCGCCCCTTCGACCCGGCCGACCTGGTCAAGATGATCGAGGAGCGGTTCGCCCGCGGCAAGAAGTTCGCCGTCATCTGCGTCGCCGAGGGCGCGCACCCCGCCGACGGCACCATGGACTACGGCAAGGGCGCCATCGACCAGTTCGGCCACGAGCGGTTCCAGGGCATCGGCACCGCCCTCGCCTACGAGCTGGAGTCCCGCCTCGGCAAGGAGGCGCGGCCCGTCATCCTCGGCCACGTGCAGCGCGGCGGCACCCCCACCGCGTACGACAGGGTGCTCGCCACCCGCTTCGGCTGGCACGCCGTGGAGGCCGCCCACCGCGGCGAGTTCGGCAAGATGACCGCGCTGCGCGGCACCGACATCACCATGGTGCCGCTCGCCGACGCGGTCACCGAGCTGAAGACGGTCCCGAAGGACCGGATGGACGAGGCCGAGTCGGTCTTCTAGGGCCGTCCTCCAGGACCTACGGGTTGCGGATCCTGGACCAGAACTCGTCCAGGATCCGCTCCAGGAAGTCCCGCCCCGCGTCCCCGGACCCGGCCGAGGCGCCGCCGCCCCAGCTCAGCGTGGACGTCATCAGCGCCTGGTACTCCAGGTGCATCTCGTGCAGCACGTCCTCCGCCTCGCGCCGCTGCACCGGCACGAGCCGCGTCAGCGGTCGTACGTACGCCTGCCAGCGCGTGGTCGCCGCGCTGCGCAGCAGCTCCGTCAGCGGTCCGTCCCGGCCGGTCACCGTCGTGAACGCGCGGGGCGCGAGCCGTAGCGCCCCGGCGAGCGCGCTCGACTGGCGGTCGTTGCCCCGCCACTCGCCGGTCTCCTCCATCCGCAGGTACGCGTGGATCTCGACGCCGACCTCGCGCGCCACGTCCTCGGGGGCGAGGCCGAGCGAGAGCCGGTGCTCCCGCAGGGTCCGCGGTACGCCGATGAGCTCACCCGGCGAACACCACAGCGCCCCGGCGAGCGCGGTCAGCTCACTCGCCAGGGGCGCCGCGTCGCCGCGCTCCCAGGCGATGATCGTCTCGGGGGTTATGTGCGCGAGCCCGTAGGACGCGCGCATGCCGTACGCGACATGGCCGGGTGCCATCCCGAGCGCCTCGCGGAGGCGGCGGGCGGCAGGGGCGTTGAAGGGCGGGGTGGGCTGATGCGCCGCGGCGGTGTGCTGCACGGGCACAAAGTAGGGGGGAACGCGCCGCTTGGCTACGGTGCGTTCGTGATACGTCACATGTCGTAGGAAAATACGGGGGAGCGCACGGGCCCCGGCGGCCTCATCCCTTGACCGCGCCGCCGAGGGCGAAGCCCCCGCCGAAGCGGCGCGAGACGAGCACGTACAACAGGATCACCGGCGTCGAGTAGATGATCGAGAACGCCGCGAGCTGGCCGTAGACGACCGTGCCCCGGTTGCCGAAGAAGTCGTTGATGCTGACCGACGCCGGCATCTGGTCGGGGGAGAGCAGCAGCATGAAGGGGACGAAGAAGTTGCCCCACATCATGGCGAAGCAGAACACCGTGACGACGGCGACACCCGGACCCATCAGCGGCAGCACGATCCGCACCAGGGACTGGAAGGTGCCCGCGCCGTCGGTCCACGCCGCCTCCTCCAGCTCCTTCGGCACGCCGTCCATGAAGTTCTTCATCAGCCAGACGGCGAAAGGGAGTTGGGACGCGGCGAAGAAGTAGATGGTGCCCGCCATCGTGTCGATCAGATCCACCTGCACGAACAGCGCGTAGACCGGGACCATGATCGCCGTGATCGGCAGGCACGTCGCGAAGAGGATCGTCGTCAGGTACGGATTGTTCAGGCGCGAGCGGTACCGGGACAGCGGATACGCGGCGAGCGCCGCGCAGACGACCGTGAGGGCCGTCGCGCCGCCGCACAGGATCAGGCTGTTCAGCAGCGGGGTGAAGGTGATGTCCGGTTTCAGGACCGCGTCGAAGTTGTCCAGCGTCGCGTGCGCCGGGACCTTCACCTTGAGGTTCGCGTCGGCGTCGAGGGACGACAGGACGACCCAGGCGAGCGGCAGCGCGAAGGCACAGGCGACGAGGGACAGGGCCACATCGGCGGTGAGCCGGTCCCGGGTGCGGCGGCGGCTCATTCAGGCCTCCGAGCGCAGCAGGCGCATGTAGACCAGCGAGAACAGGGAGCCGACCACGAGAAGGAGCAGGGCTACCGCCGTGCCGTAGCCGATCATGCTCTTCTGGAACGCCTGCTCGTACATGAACAGGGGCAGCGTCTGACTGTGGTTGCCGGGCCCGCCGCGCGTCATCACCCAGATCAGCCCGAAGACGGACAGCGTCTGCAACGTGTTGAGCATCAGGTTCGTCCCGATGGAGCGGCGGATCATCGGCAGGATGACGTGCCACAGGCGCTGCCCGGCGTTGGCGCCGTCGACCTCGGCGGCCTCCGTGATCTCCTTCGGGATCTCGGAGAGCGCCGCCGAGTAGACCAGCATCGAGAAGGCCGTGCCGCGCCACACGTTCGCGAACGACACGGCGAGGATCGGCAGCGTGAACAGCCAGTTCTGCCGTGGCAGTTGGAGCCAGTCGAGGATCGCGTTGAGCGTGCCCTCCCGGCGGAAGAACGCGTAGAGCAGGAACCCCGCGACGACCTCGGGCAGCACCCACGCCGTGACGACCACGGCACCCGTGGCCGTACGGACCGGCTTCGAGGCGCGCTGCATGAGCGCCGCCAGGGCGAGCCCCAGGGTGTTCTGGCCGATGATCGACGACAGGAACGTGAAGACGAGCGTCAGCCGGACCGCGTTGAGGAAGGCGTCGTCCCGGAACGCGGCCGTGAAGTTGTCGAACCCGACGAAGGAGGACTCCGCCTGTCCGGTGAGCTGGAGGTCGGTGAAGGCGATGTACGCGCAGTAGGCGATGGGGCCCGCGAGGAAGAGAGCCATGATGATCGTGGCCGGGGCCAGCGGAAGGGCTCGGAGCACTGTCGTGGAACGGCGTTTCACAGGTGTGGTCGCCTCCGGTGCGATGAAGCGTCTGCCGGGTACGGGTGGCGGGTGGCCGGGACGTTCGCGACACGCCCTACGGTTTGGCGACGACCTTGCCGTCGGCCGCCGTCTTCACCTGCTCGTCGTACGTCGCCGCCGCCTCCTGCACCGAGGAGTCCCCGGTGGTCACCGACTCCATCGCCTCCTGGATCGCCGTGGACACCTTGGGGTACGCGGGGTACGCAGGGCGGTAGTGCGTCGTGGCGACCAGGTCGGTGAAGAACTTGATGCCGGGCTGCGCCTTCACGTACGCCGGGTCGGCGGCGACGTCCTTGCGGACCGAGATGCCGGAGTTGGCGATGTACCAGCGCTGCGCGTTGGCCTTGGTCTGCATCGTCTTGATGAAGTCGAAGGCGAGGTCCGGGTTGCCCGCCTTGGCAGGGACGGCCCACGTCCAGCCGCCGGACATACTGACCTTGCCGGGCGCCTGGCCGTTCTGCGTCGGCATGGCCGCGAGCCCCAGCTTCTGCGACCACTCGGGCCATTCGTGGCCGCTGCCCTCCAGCCAGTCCTGCGGGAGCCAGGAACCGTCGAGATCGATGCCGAGCTTGCCCTTGGGCAGCATCTCACCGCGCACCCGAGTCGCCCAGTTCGGGTCGAGGGCGTCGGAGACGTCGGGCCCGAGCTTCTCCTCGAACACCGTCTCCACGAAGCCGAGACTGTCCTTGAACGCCTTCGAGCCCGTGATCCACTTATGGGACGAGGTGTCGTAGAGCGGCTCGGCGCCACCCGTCCCGTACAGCAGCATCTCGAAGCCCTGCATGGTCGCGGCCTCGCCGTTCGGCTTGCCGGTGTAGACGTTCAGCGGGATCGCGTCCGGGACCTTCCTCTTGATGGCGCGGGCCGCGTCGAGCACCTCGTCCCAGTTCTTGGGCTGCCAGGGCGTCGCGATCCCGGCCTTGGCGAAGATCGCCTTGTCGTACCAGAGGCCACGCGTGTCCGTGCCGTCCGGGACGCCGTACGTCTTGCCGTCCTGGGCCTTCGCCGCCGTCTTCGCCGTGTCGACGAACTGGTCCCAGTCCGCCCACTTGCCGAGGTACTGGTCCAGCGGCTTCAGATATCCGCTCGTGATGTCCGAGTTGATGAGGAACGTGTCCTCGTAGACCAGATCAGGGGCCGTCTTCGGGGAGCGCAGCATCTGCTGGAGCTTCGTGTAGTACTCGGAGTCCGGGGCCTTGATCGGGACGAGCTCGACCTTCTTGCCCGGATGGGCCTTCTCGAACTGCTTCTTCATCGCGGCCAGATAGGTGTCCATGACCTTGATCTGGTTGTCCGTCGACTGCTTGAACGAGACCTTGATCGTGTCGGAGTCGCTGCCGGAGCCGCCGCCGCAGGCGGTGAGCGTTCCGGCGGCCAGCAGGGCGGTGGCGACGAGGAGAGGGGCGGTGGGGCGCACGGGCACGACCTCCTACGGAGCTCACGGGCATCGTTGCCTCGCGGGGCTGCCCGGAAACGTACGGGCCGCTTCCGAGCAAGGTCAATGGGTCTGCGACGGCACGGAGTTGAGAAGGCGAACCGGGCCGGGAAACCGATCGACACCGGCCTTATCGTGACCGGAGGCACCGGCCCGCCCGCTCACCCGCTCCCGGGTCCGCCGAGCCCCTTCCACGTGTAGACCAGCTCCGGCCGGCCGACCTGCCCGTACTGCGGGCTGCGCACACAGAGCCCCGCCTCGACCAGATGCTCCAGATAGCGGCGCGCGGTGATGCGCGAGATACCGACCGACCCGGCGGCCGACGTCGCCGTCAGCCCCCCGGGCGCGGCCTCGCGCAGCGCCTGCGTGACCCGCTCCAGGGTGGGCGCGCTCAGCCCCTTGGGCAGGGCGGCCGGAGCGGGGGAGCGCAGATTGGCCAGCGCCCGGTCGACCTCGTCCTGCCCGGTCGCCTCACCGCTCGTCGTGCGGTACTCGGCATAACGCGCGAGCCGGTCGCGCAGCGTGGCGAACGTGAAGGGCTTCAGCACGTACTGCACGACCCCGAGCGAGACACCTTCCCGTACGACGGCCAGATCGCGGGCCGAGGTGACCGCGATGACGTCCGCCTGATGCCCGGCGGCGCGCAGCGACCGCGCGAGCGCGAGACCGTGCCCGTCGGGCAGGTGCAGATCGAGCAGGATCAGCTCGACCGGCGTCCGGTCCAGGGCACGACGTGCCTCGGCCGCGGTGTGCGCCTTGGCCACGGTCACGAACCCGGCCACCCGGTTGACGTAGAGGGCGTGGGCGTCGGCGGCGACAGGGTCGTCCTCCACCACCAGGACTCTGATCCGCGGGTCCGTCATGGTGTTCCGTTCTGGGAGGCAAGGGCGCCGGCCGGGTCCGCCGCCAACGGCAGCCGCGCCGTGAACGCGGCCCCGCCCTCCGGCGACCGGCTCAGCTCCAGTGTCCCCCCGTGGCGGCGCACCGCCTGCCGTACGAGCGCGAGCCCGAGACCGCGACCGCCCGGCTCCGCGGGCTTCGTCGACCAGCCGCGCTCGAACACCGCGTCCGCGTGCTCCGGATCCACCCCGGGCCCGGTGTCCGCCACCCGCAGCAGCAGCGCCTCGGCCGTGGCGCGGGCCGTCACCGTGACCCGGGCCCCAGGCGAGCCCTGCGCCGCCTCCACCGCGTTGTCGACGAGATTGCCGAGCACCGTCACCAGATCCCGGGCCGACAGCGCCTGCGGCAGCAGCCCGTCGTCGATCCGCGTGTCACCGGACACGACCAGCTCCACGCCGTGCTCGTTGGCCTGCGCCGCCTTCCCGAGCAGCAGCGCGGCCAGCACCGGCTCGCTCACCGCGCCGACGACCTGGTCGGTCAGCGCCTGGGCCAGCTCCAGCTCGGCGGTGGCGAAGTCCACGGCCTCGTCGGCGCGGCCCAGCTCGATCAGCGACACCACGGTGTGCAGCCGGTTCGCCGCCTCGTGCGCCTGCGACCTGAGCGCCTGCGTGAACCCTCGCTCCGAGTTCAACTCGCCCATCACCGACTGGAGTTCCGTGTGATCGCGCAGGGTCACCACGGTGCCGCGCCGCTCACCACTGGCCACCGGCGACGTGTTCACCACCACGACCCGGTCGGCGGTCAGATGGACCTCGTCGACGCGCGGCTCGGCGGCCAGCAGGGCACCGGTCAGCGGCGCGGGCAACCCCAGTTCGGCGACGCCCCGCCCCACCGCGTCCTCCTCCACCCCGAGCAGTTCGCGCGCCCCGTCGTTGATGAGCGCCACCCGCCGCTGCCCGTCGAGCATGACCAGACCCTCGCGGACGGCGTGCAGCGCGGCCTGGTGGTAGGCGTGCATCCGGCTCAGCTCGGTCGCGTTCATCCCGTGCGTGTGCCGCCGCAGCCTGGCGTTGATGACGTACGTCCCGATACCGCCGAGCACGAGCGCGGCCCCCGCCACGCCCGCCACCGCCAGCACCTGCCCCCGCGCCTGCGCGGTGATCTCGTCGATGGTGATACCGGCACTGACGAGCCCGACGACCCGGTGCCCGCCCCCGTACACCGGAGTGATCACACGCACCGACGGCCCGAGCGTCCCGGTGTACGTCTCCGAGAACGTCCGGCCCTCCAGCGCAGGCCCGATGTGCCCCAGGTACCGCTTGCCGATCTCCGGTTCGCGGGGGTGCGTCCACCGGATGCCGTGCGGGTCCATGATCGTCACGAAGTCGACGCCGGTGTGCCGTCGCACGGCGTCGGCGTACGGCCGCAGCGGCTCCGACGGATCGCCCGGCCCCTCGATGGCCGCCCGCACCGACGGCGCGTCGGCGACCGCGGTGGCCGCCGCCGTCGCCTGCCGCCGCGCCGCGCTCTCCGCCTGACCGCGGTCGCTGACGTACGTGAACAGCGCGCACCCGGCGACCACCACCGCCACCAGAACGGCCTGCATCGCGAAGAGCTGCCCGGCCAGGCTGCGGGGGAGGGGGAGACGCATCCCGCCAGTCTGCCCGTTCGTTTCGGTGCGAACTAAATGAACGGAAGGGTGACGGTCCTCACGGCCTGGGAGATAGTCACCGGGATTCGCCGACCGTGAGCCGCACGGCCTGCGCGCACGCGCCCTCCCCGGCCCGCGAACCATCCAGCCGGAGAGCCGGCCCGTCCGTCGTCCGCATCGCACCGATCCGAACCGTTCCAGTACGCCGTCGTCGTCGTCAGGAGGAACCGTGGCCGAGTCCGGGACCGCAACCACGCCCACCGCCCCCAAGCGGGACCGCACCCACTATCTCTACATAGCCGTCATCGTGGCCGTGCTGCTCGGCATCGCCGTCGGCTTCATCTGGCCCGACTTCGCCAAGGAGCTCAAGCCCATCGGCACGGGCTTCGTGAACCTGATCAAGATGATGATCTCCCCGATCATCTTCTGCACGATCGTGCTCGGCGTCGGCTCGGTACGGAAGGCCGCCAAGATCGGCAAGGTCGGCGGCCTCGCCCTCGGCTACTTCATCGTCATGTCGATGGTGGCCCTCGCCATCGGCCTCGTCGTCGGCAACATCCTGCACCCCGGCGACGGCATGCACCTCACGGAAGCCACCAAGGAAGTCGGCCACACCGCGGCCAAGGACGCCGCGGAAGGCCCGGTCGACTTCATCCTCGGCGTCATCCCCACGACGATGGTCTCCGCCTTCACCGAGGGCGAGGTCCTCCAGACCCTCCTCGTGGCCCTCCTCGTAGGCTTCGCCCTTCAGGCCATGGGCCGCTCCGGCGAACCGGTCCTGCGCGGCGTCGAGCACATCCAGAAGCTGGTCTTCCGTGTCCTCGGCATGATCATGTGGGCCGCCCCGCTGGGCGCGTTCGGCGCGATGGCCGCGGTGATCGGCGAAACCGGCATGGACGCGCTCCAGGCCCTCGCCACGATCATGGTCGGCTTCTACGTCACCTGCGCCCTGTTCGTGGGCATCGTGCTGGCGGCGATCCTGCGCCTGGCGACGGGCTTCAACATCTTCGCCCTGCTGAAGTACCTCGGCCGCGAGTTCCTGCTGATCCTGTCCACGTCGTCGTCGGAGTCGGCGCTGCCCCGCCTCATCGCGAAGATGGAGCACCTGGGCGTGAGCCGCCCGGTCGTCGGCATCACGGTGCCGACCGGCTACTCGTTCAACCTCGACGGCACCATGATCTACCTGACCATGGCGTCCCTGTTCATCGCCGACGCCATGGACCAGCCGATGAGCGTGGGCCAGCAGATCGGCCTGCTCCTCTTCATGATGATCGCCTCGAAGGGCGCGGCCGGTGTCTCCGGCTCCGGCATCGCGGTGCTCGCGAGCGGACTCCAGTCGCACAAGCCGGCGCTGGTCGACGGGGTCGGCCTCATCATCGGCATCGACCGCTTCATGAGCGAGGCCCGCGCCCTGACGAACTTCGCGGGCAACGCGGTGGCCACGTTGCTGATCGGCACGTGGACCGGCGAGGTCGACCGGGACCGGGTGCGGCGGGTGCTCGCCGGAGAGGTGCCGTTCGACGAGCGGACGCTCCTCGACACGACCGAGGACGACGAGGCCGAGGACATGCCGCGGCTGCGCGGCGAGGCGGCGAAGGAGCCCGTCGGGACCTGAGTGGCTCGCAGGGGGCGGGGTCCGGCACCTGGGTGCCGGACCCCGCTTTTGTACTACCGGCGTCGG
Source organism: Streptomyces sp. NPDC102406 (assembly GCF_044765725.1). NCBI lineage: Bacteria > Bacillati > Actinomycetota > Actinomycetes > Kitasatosporales > Streptomycetaceae > Streptomyces > Streptomyces sp. NPDC102406. The sequence goes on from NZ_JBIWKP010000005.1 coordinate 625,331, forward strand.
TGGCGTAAGGTCCTTCGAGTTGTCACGGAGCCGACGGCTCCGCGACGTCACCTCCCGCCGCGGTAGCGGCACTCAAACACCAGCACGATCTCCCACTGGGATTGATTTCGGCGTACCCGATTTCAATTCGCTATTGGGTTGCGCACGGCCTGATCGTTCCGATTAGGAAGAGCCGCGAGGATCCGCTAAAGTTTGGGACGTCGGAACGGCCGAACAGCCAGGAAGACAAACCCGGTTGACAGGGAATCAGGCCCGAAAGGATCTGATAGAGTCAACACCGCAGGAAGGCCGAAAAGCCGGAAAGCGGAGCAAGACCCCGAGGAAATCGGATCGGAAAGATCTGATAGAGTCGGAAACGCAAAACAGCAAGACCGAAGGGAAGCGCCCGGAGGAAAGCCTCAGACAGTGTCTGTGGGTGAGTACAAAGGAAGCGTCCGTTCCTTGAGAACTCAACAGCGTGCCAAAAG
>NZ_JBIWKP010000006.1:0-399583 GCF_044765725.1 Streptomyces sp. NPDC102406
CAACGGCTCGATCACCGCCCACGATTCATCAGTCAGCTCATGTCGACGCACCACGAAGACACCAACGACCCAACCACTTTGCGGACACGACCTAGGGCCTGTCTTCAAACTCCCGTAGGGGATGTCACAGGTCAGCCGCAATGCCGGGGCCAGAGCCCCGGGCCAGGCATTCACCCCGCCGAAAACAGGTACGTTCGATACGTGGCTGGATTCAGGAACGGACGCGGCCGGGACAACCGCGAAGCGCCGCAGGGGCAACCGCAGCACTACGGGGCCCCACAGTGGCCCCAGGGTGGCAACGGGCACGGCGAGCCGGAGTACTTCGGCGACCCCGGCACGCCCCAGCACCCGCAGGGCGGCTACGACCCGTACGCGGCGAACAACCCGGGCCACACCCAGGCGTTCTCCGTGAACGACGACCCGTACCCGCCGCAGGCCCCGCCCGCCCAGGACTCCTACACCCAGGGCGCCATGTACCAGGCCGGTTCCGCCGCACCGGGCCCCGTCGGCCCCCGCCTGCACTGGAAGCAGCTCCTGAGCGGCGTGATCCTGCGCCCCGCCCCCACCTACCTCCAGATGCGCGACTACGCGATGTGGGCCCCGGCCCTCATCGTCACGTTCCTCTACGGCCTGCTCGCGGTCTTCGGTTTCGACGGCGCCCGCGAGGACGTGATCAACGCCACGCTCGGCACGGCGATCCCCTACGTCTTGTTCACGGGCATCGCGATCACACTCAGCTTCTTCGTGCTCGGCGTGGTCACCCACACGCTGGCCCGCCAGCTCGGTGGCGACGGCGCCTGGCAGCCCACGGTCGGCCTCTCCATGCTGATCGCGTCCCTCACGGACACCCCGCGCCTGATCGTCGGCATGTTCCTCGGCGGAGACGAGGGCTTCGTCCAGCTCCTCGGCTGGGCCACCTGGCTGGCGGCGGGCGCCCTGCTCACCACGATGGTCGCCAAGTCCCACGACCTGCCGTGGCCGAAGGCGCTCGCGGCGTCCGCGATCCAGTTGATCGCACTGCTGTCGATCATCAAGCTCGGCACGTTCTGACCCCTGCGAGGCCGACCTCCCTGCCCGGCCCTGCCCGGACCGAACCGGGCAGGGACACGGATCACTGAGCAGGCGCGTTCTGGTACACAAGGTCCTTCAGCGGTCGCGAGGTGTGCAGCGAGGCGCTGAACTGCGGGTAGTCCACCGGGTCCATGCCGGCCTCCTTGCCGCGCAGCCGGACCACTCCGGGCACCTCGGCGCTGGCCTTCTGGCCGTCCGAGGGCAGTACGGTCGCCGAACCGTCGCCGTTGTCGTCCCACAGGGAACCGACTGTCACGTCGGCCCGGTGGTCGCCGGTCAGGTCGTTCATCAGCAGGCCCGAACCCCACCCCCTGCCGGACTGCCACGCGCCGGGGACACCCGGGCTGGCCTGGTGGAAGTACTGCACCCGGTCGGTGGTGTCGACACCCTGGGAGCCGCCGTACAGCAGCGTGACCGAGCCCTTCCCGTAGTACATCTGGCCGTCGCTGCCCCGGTAGTCCTCCTGCTCGGTGCCGACCGCCAGGTCCATCCTGCCGTCGCCGTCGATGTCACCGAGCGCGACAGCAGCGCCGAACTTGTCCCATTGCTCCGAGTCGCCTGGTATGTTCCCCGACTCCTGCGTGAGGGTCTGCGTACGGTCCGAAACGCCGTCGGCGGAGCCGTAGTTGATGACGACCCGGCCGCCGACCGGGCCGTCCGCCGTGGTCCGCCCCCAGAAGGCGCCGATGGCGATGTCACCGAAGCCGTCGCCGTCGATGTCACCGATGGCCTGGCTCTCACCGCCGGAGAGCCGCTTGCTGCCGATCGCGGTCAGGCCGCTCGGCGAACCGGGCAGGTAGTAATTGGTGTTGTGGTGGACGCCGGCCTCGTCCGCCTTGTCGCTCAGACCGTCCACGACCAGGTCCGTGCGGCCGTCCTTGTCGACATCCCCGGCGGTGAGGCCCAGGATCCCCGCGTCCGCGGCTCCGTGCAGCGGCAGGGCACGCGAGGCGATCTCGCCCGGCGTGCCGTCGCGGGTCATACCACCCTTGTAGATGTCCAGGGTGGCGGAGGAGGAGCCGACCACCAGGTCGGTCCTCCCGTCCCCGTCGAAGTCACCGGCGGCGAGCGCCGCCCCGAAGTGGTCGTGCCGGGCCGGGGCGGGGTCCGCGAGGACCGTTCCCCTGCCGAGGCCGTCCGGGGAGCCCCACAGGATCTGCACCTCGCCGTTGTCGACGTCGCCGGGCACGTCCTCGCGCGGCGCGGAGACCGCGAGGTCCGCGAACCCGTCCGCGTCGAAGTCACCGGTCGCGGTCGACGTCCCGAACAGGTCGTACGACTCCGAGCTACCGGCTCCGTCGGCCGCGTCCTGGTCCACGTAGGTGTGGCGCGCGGGTGACACCCCGTCCGCCCCGCCGTAGTACGCGACGACGGCACCGGCACCGGGGATCCCGTCGCTGCCCTTGCCGAAGACCTTGCCGCCGACCCGGGCACCCGGCGCGCCGACCGCCAGGTCCTGCACCCCGTCACCGTTGAAGTCGCTGGGGACACCGGACCCCGCCGCGACCGCCGCCCCCGGCGCCACGGTGAGCAACCCACCCGCGACTGCGGCGACGACGGATGCGGCCAGGACGGCGCGGCGATACCTGTGTTGCACGGGAGTTCTCCTGATGTTCAGGGGACAACGACACCGGCAAGACCCGCGAGACGCGGCGATGGTTGTCCTCTACAGGAGTTCGCGGACAGGCTCAGGCGTCGCGTACCTGCCCGGCGCGCTTCACGACCGGCTCGTCGACACTCCACGGGAAGTTGATCCAGTCATCGGTCCGCTTCCACACGTACTCGCACTTCACGAGCGAGTGGGACTTCTCATAGACGACGGCGGAGCGCACCTCGGCCACCGTGTCGAGGCAGAAGTCGTGCACGAGCTTCAGCGTCTTGCCGGTGTCGGCGACGTCGTCGGTGATGAGCACCTTCTTGTCGCTGAAGTCGATCGCGTTCGGCACCGGCGCGAGCATGACCGGCATGTCGAGCGTGGTCCCGACCCCCGTGTAGAACTCGACGTTCACCAGGTGGAGGTTCTTCACGTCCAGCGCGTACCCGAGCCCGCCCGCGACGAAGACGCCGCCGCGCGCGATGCTGAGGATGATGTCGGGCTGGTACCCGTCGTCGGCGATGGTCTGCGCCAGCTCGCGGATCGCGACGCCGAACTTCTCGTACGTAAGGTTCTCGCGCACGTCACTCATGTCGCTGCTGCTCACACCTGGGTCCGATGGAAATTGAGGAAGGAACGGGAGGCGGTGGGACCGCGCTGCCCCTGGTAACGCGACCCGTACCGGTCACTGCCGTACGGGAACTCGGCGGGCGACGACAGCCGGAACATGCAGAGCTGCCCGATCTTCATGCCCGGCCACAGCTTGATGGGGAGCGTCGCGAGGTTCGACAGCTCAAGGGTGACGTGGCCGCTGAATCCCGGGTCGATGAACCCGGCGGTCGAGTGCGTCACGAGCCCGAGCCGCCCCAGCGAACTCTTGCCTTCGAGGCGCGAGGCGAGATCCTCGGGAAGCGAGATGACCTCGTACGTCGACGCGAGCACGAACTCGCCCGGGTGCAGGATGAACGGCTCATCGCCCTCGGGCTCCACGAGCCGCGTCAGGTCGGCCTGCTCCACGCTGGGGTCGATGTGCGGGTACTTGTGGTTCTCGAACACCCGGAAGTAGCGGTCGAGACGTACGTCGATGCTCGACGGCTGCACCATGGATTCGTCATAGGGATCGATCCGGACCCGCCCGGCGTCGATCTCGGCCCGGATGTCCTTGTCTGAGAGAAGCACGTAGCGAGGATACGCAGAGCGCGCGGACCCGCCACAATCGGCGTTCCCACGCGCTCTGACCACTGCTGTCGCTACTACTGCCGTTGCTGCTCTCGCTACTGCTCTCGCTACTGCTGTCGCTTCCGCTCCGCTACCGCTCCGGCTACCGCTTGCCGGGCCCCACAGGAACGGCATGCCGCAGTCGAGCACAGCGCGGACACCGGATGAGCCGGCCGGGACCGAGACGGTCGGCCTTCTGCATCGGGAACGACGCGGTGCTGAACACGTGCCCTTCGGCACAACGGACGACGGTGCGTTCCATCGAGTCCATCAAAGTCCCGGAGTCCCTTCCCCACGAGCCATATGGCCAGTTTCCTGGCCGACGACGAAAGGCCACGTTACGGGATGAAAGGGACGGCATTCCAGGCGGCACTCCGCCCCTGGACAACCCTCTCGCGGTGCCCCCACCGTACGCCTCAACTCCCTTCACCCGCAGTCACATCCACGCCTCACAATGCAGCCGGGCCCCGTGGCGTGAGCGCCCGGGACCCGGCATGAGGTAGAGTGTCCGCCAGTACAAAGCCGCTTCGGCGGCGATACTGTGCGGGTGTAGTTTAGTGGTAGAACATCAGCTTCCCAAGCTGAGAGTGCGAGTTCGATTCTCGTCACCCGCTCCATGAGCAAGGCCCAGGTCGTCAGTACTGACCCGGGCCTTTTTGCTGTCCGCTTCCGCTTGGCTCAGCGGTCGCGTGCCACATCCGTGCCAGACGCTTGATCATCCGGCTTCCGTGCCACAGCCCGCCGAGCCTTCCGAACGGCCCGGTCGATCATCCCCGCGACCCCCTGCTGACGCTCCTCCTCGGAGGTGCTGGTAGATCATCGCCGCCTTCTCGAAGGACTGGCCGGCGCGGACCATCGTGTCCTTCAAGGCCCGCTGGCCAGACCGAGTCACAACTTTCTCTACGGGTTCAAGCCCCGGCTGCGCTTCGCTCCGCCGGGCGGGCTTCCCGGCTCCGCTCGGGGCTGCGCTCCTGCCTTCGGCCCGCGATCAAGACGATGCCTCCGGCGGGGATCGGCCGGCACCGGGATGGAGGGGGCGCCGTTCCCGGCCGCGGGCGCATCGTGGCGAGCGTGGTGGGCTCCCATCCCGTCCACCATCGACCCAGGCAGAGCCGAGCAGACGCGGCCGAACCGGTCGGTCGACGTCGGCGTGTCCGGGGAACGTGAGGCCGTGCCAGGGCTTGCATGGCATGGACCGACCGGTAACCGCCCTGGCTCTGAACACAGCGACGCCTGCGAAGCACCGACTGAGGCCAACGCACCGGCTATTACCCACACCCTCTAGAGCGCCTGTCCGTGCCTCGACTTGCTCCTCGCTGCCACGTACGGCCCGACACTATGGCCAAGTCTTGCGGATACCGTCGCTTCCAATCGCGTAGGCGGCGGGACCCTTCCGGGAGGCAGACTGGTAGATCTCCGCCTGCGAAACGTGAATACGGCGCACCATTTCAGCGATCGGCAACTGTTGATTGTCCAAGTAGAAGAGAACACCTGATTCTTCCACGAGGGGTTGCCGTTCGTGCGCGCGCGTCTTGATGCGCCCGTCCTTGCACAAAGGGTGCCAACCGCGCTGCAACCCGTACGCAATCCACTCCTCATCTGGAATGTCTTGCGCATCGTCAGGGAACTCTTCAGCGATCAGGTGGATGCACCACCCAAGTTCCGTCAGCTTCGCCGGGACGCTCTTTCCAAGGTTGCGATCGAAGAGGAACTCAGGCTGCTTGAGCGGCTCGGAGAATGGCCTCGACCTCGTCACGTGACAGGCCGTACTCGTCGCCCACCACTTCCAGTGGCTCGCCCGCTTGCCAAAGATTCACGATTGCGTCCACTTGGACCTTGTTCGACGCAACTACTGGAGCGCCCCACCCGAATCGTGGATCGATGATCACAGGGGCAACATCCGGGTACTGCTTCAACCTCAACCGTTGAGGCGTTCGGCCGTCGGCTTCCCACGTGATGTAGCGCAGGTAGTCCTCGATGACTTCGCGGATCGGGCGCTGCCCGTCCCGGGCCCTGGCGAGGTCGCCAGCGTAGTCCACGAAGATCTCGACTCCGTCTGTAGCAATCCTGCGAGTGGCTAGCCCATAGGGCTCGCCAAACTCCCTGCGTACAGCGCCGACGGCCTCTCGAATCTTGCTGAAGCTGAGCCCGAGGTCCCGTAGCGCGTGCAGTACGTAGGCCTCGACCACGGCAACAAACGGCACAGACGGCCAGCCCTGCTTCTCGGCCTCGACCGCATGCACCAGCGGTTCCCCCGCTGCCTTCTCGTGCAACCAGCGGTAGAGGGTTCGCTCGTTGATCCGAAGATGCCTCGCAGTCTCCAGTGGGGTCATGATCGGGTCCCGGAACTTGTCCACCATCGACGGCACCTCCCTTCGTCCCAGCCTTGCACATCGAGCCGCTCACCCCCATACACGCGCAGTGAACGGAACCATACTGTTGCGACAGTATTCCGGAAGGCTGTACGCGATAGATCACCGGAATGAGTAGCAGCCGCCCTGGCGGAGCTAGACCGTCGCCGCAGGCAGCTTCGGACTATCCGTGGACTCGTCTCGGCACACCTACCCGACAGAAGCCCCTGGCCAGCAACAACGCCGAAGTCTGAAGGGCCCTCCGGAGCCGTTTCAGCGCATGCGCATATCGTGGCCGCTGCCGTCGCGGCCTGCCACGATGTTGTGTCAAGCAGGTAGGGGGCGTTTCCATGAGGTTCGACCAGAACCTGGCAGACAAGCTCGACGCGACGATGCACGCACAGCGGCTGCCGGAAGACGCGGTGAAGTCACTGGGCGGGTGGCTGACCGACCCGGAGAGAGGCCGACGGTACATACACGGAAGCGGCGCTCACACCATTCCTTACTCGCCTGCCAGTTGGATGGCCATAACCCCGTGGCCCGACGCTTTCGCCGACCGGGCAGTGGTTGCTTCAGCCTCCGTAAGCCGGGCCGACGTCGTGGCCACAGTCCGAGCCGCGGAACAATCACAAAGTTGGGCCGAGGCTTTCGTGGCCACCCAGGTCTGGGGCTACGGCCTCACGGGCTACGGCCCGTACCGCACGGGTCAGGTGCTCGCCCAGCCAGGTGCTGAGGAAGCCTTCACAGAAGCCGTATCCCTGCTCACCGACGAAGGTGTGTCCGCAGCCTACGAGAGGCTGCAGGTGTTGGACGGCCTAGGACCAGCGTTTATCACCAAGTTCCTCTACTTTGCTGGTCAGGCGTCAGGAAGGCCCCCGGCCCGCGCCGGCGAGAGCCAGGTCAGGTCACCATCCGCCAAGGTCGCGCCGCCCTGGTTCGGATGACCATGACTGCCTGTCCGCTTCCGACCCGGCCCGTCTGACACTTCACTCACTTCTCGCCCCCCGCGGGATCCGGCCCGCCACGGCGCTACTGGGCCGACATGAAACCCAGTCGCGGCCACACGAGCGGACACATCCATCCACCGTGTTCACATAGGCGCCGCACAGATATGTACGTGAACCTTGACGCGTACACGGCAAGCGCTTACCTTCCAGGCGAGAGAGCGCTTTCTACGGCAGGCCCATGGTGCCCGGATGGTGCACGAGGTTCATGCACACGAACCAGCCATCTTCCGCATCGCAGGGCCCGTCGGCACCCCGCATCCCCTCACGGCACCCCACACATGGAGACCGAACCATGGAACTGAAACCTCTCGTCGCTTCCCTCGGCCTGCTGGCCGGCACCCTCGCCACCGTGGCGTCCGGCACCTCGGCGCAGGCCGCCGCGCAGGCGCTGACGACGGTGTACGTGGCGCCGTCCGGGACCGACTCGGCCGCCGGTACGCTGTCCGCCCCGACCACGCTGACCTCGGCGATCAGCCGCGTCGCGCCCGGCGGCACCATTTATCTGCGCGGTGGGACGTACGCGTACGCGCAGACTGTCACCGTGCCCGACGCCGCCGACGGGACCTCCTCCGCGCGGACCACGATCGCCCCGTACCAGAGCGAGAAGCCGGTACTGAACTTCCAGGCGCAGAGCGAGAGTTCGACCAACCGCGGGCTCCAGCTCTTCGCCTCGTACTGGCACGTCAAGGGCATCGTCGTGGAGCGTGCCGGGGACAACGGCATCTACGTCGGCGGCAGCAACAACGTCATCGAGGGCACCGTCACCCGCTACAACCGCGACACCGGGCTCCAGCTCGGCCGGATCGCCTCCACCACGCCCAAGAGCGCCTGGCCCGCCAACAACCTCGTCGTCAGCGCCGAGTCGCACGACAACGCCGACTCCGACGGTGAGGACGCCGACGGGTTCGCCGCGAAGCTCACCACCGGGACGGGGAACGTCTTCCGGTACGCCGTCTCGCACAACAACATCGACGACGGCTGGGATCTGTACACCAAGACCGATACAGGTGCCATCGGTCCCGTCACCATCGAGGACTCCCTCGCCTACTCCAACGGGACCCTCTCCAACGGCACCGTCAACAGCAACGGTGACCGCAACGGCTACAAGCTCGGCGGTGACGACATCGCCGTCAACCACGTCGTGCGCCGCTCCATCGCCTTCGGCAACGGCCACCACGGGTTCACGTACAACTCCAACCCGGGCTCCATGGCCATCTCCAACAACCTCAGCATCGACAACAAGGAGCGCAACTACAGCTTCGACAAGGGGACGTCCGTCTTCAAGAGCAACACCTCGTGCCGCTTCTCCGTCTCCGGGTCCAACGACAAGACCGTGGGCACCGCCGACAGCACGAACCAGTTCTGGACGGGCACGAACGGCTCCCGCTGCTCCTCCTACAGCGGCGCCCTCAAGTGGTCGTACGCCTCGGACGGCAAGCTCGTCGTGACCCTCGGCGGCAAGGTGGTGACGCTGTAGCCGCGACGCGCGGCCACCGGGCGGAGGCGACGGGAAAACCCCGCCGCCTCCGCCTCTTGTCGGCGATCACCCTGTCTGCTTGACTCCGGCGGCGCGCCCGTCAGTCGTCCACCCCGACGGAGGTTGCCCGATGGAGATCACTCGCAGACGTCTGCTGGGCGCGCTGGGCGCCGCCGGGGTGCTCGCCGCCGTGCCCACCGAGTGGGCGGGCGCCGACGAGGTGGCGCAGGGGTCCGCGCGGTTGCTCGCCAACACGGTCGCGGTGTTCGCGGGCACCGCCGAGTCCAACTCCCGGCCGGAGGTGGCCGGGAAGCTCGCAGCCGGCGGGAAGGCGGCCCGCACCCACCTGGCCTCGATGGACGCGGCGTCCGGCGCCGGTGAACTCTTCGCCGGACTGCCCCTCGGCACCAGCGACCCGAACCTCAACACCACCTTCCAGCGCCTGTACGAGATCGCCCTCGCCACCCGGACCCCGGGGACCGGCAGTGATCTGTACGGCGATGCGGGCATTCAGGAGCGGGTGCTCGACGGGCTCGCGTGGCTGCACGCGCATTATTACGGTGACCAGGGCGCGGGGTATTACGGCAACTGGTTCACCTGGGAGATCGGCCTCGCGCAGCACATCAGCAGGACGCTGGTACTGCTCGCCGACCGCGCCCCCGCCGCGCTGGTCGCCTCCTACATCGCCTCCATGGACGCCTATCTGCGCAACGGCGAGAACGGTGACGTCGACCTCGACTCCCGTTTCCACACGGGCGCCAATCTCGCCGACATCACCACCAACCGCATCCTCCAGGGCGCACTGACCGGCGACGAGGCACGTATCCGCAAGGCGCTGACCGACCAGCTCACCGTCTTCGCGACCATCGACCCGTATGCGCTGCGGCACGGCGTGACGGACGGGTACTACGCCGACGGGTCCTTCCTCCAGCACGCCTCCGTCGCGTACACGGGCTCGTACGGGAAGGGGCTGCTCAGCCGGGTCGTGCAGACGCTGAAGCTGCTCGACGGGACCGGGTTCGCGCACGGCGGGGAACTGGTGCCCACCGTGTTCGGGTGGGTGCGGGACGGGTTCGCGCCGCTGATCTTCGAGGGCTGGATGATGGAGGCGGTGAAGGGGCGGGCCGTCGCAAGGCCCGGGACCGGGTACGCCGACGTCGCCACGATCGTCGAGGCCGTCGTCGATCTCGCGTCGCTGGCCGACGGGGACACGGCGAGCGCGCTCAGGGCGTACGTGAAGCATCTGCGGGCCGCCTCGCGCGCCCCGCTCGACCCGGCCGTCTTCGTCTCGCCGCTGAGCATCGTCCGCTACGCCGATCTGCTCGCCGACGCCTCCGTACCCGCCGCCGACCTCAACCCGGCCGCCCGCTGTGTCGCCTTCAACGCCATGGACCGGACCGTGCACCGCAGGCCCGGATACGCGTTCGCGCTGGCCCGCAGCTCGCGGCGGATCAGCAAGTACGAGTACATGAGCGGGGAGAACCTGATGCCCTGGTTCCAGGGCGACGGCGCGCACCACCTGTATCTGTCGGGGCAGGACCAGACGCGGGCGTACGGCGTCGACTACCTCACCGTCGTCTCCCCCTACGGGCTCGCGGGGGTGACCGCGCCGGTCGAACACCGGGGCACCGTACCGGAGTCGTACGACGGCAAGCTGTTCTACGACAACCCCGGTCATCCGCTGGGTTTCACGGCGTCCAGCGAGTCCCAGAACCGTTACGTCTACTTCCCGACCGCCACCCAGGACCACTCGGGCGGTGCCGTGCTCGGCGTGTACGGGGCGGTCGGGTGGGTGCTCTCCGACGATGTGCCGTGGCGGGACGAGCGGGCCGGGATCCTGCCCGACGACTTCGTGGCGTACCGCAGTGCGCGGGCGACGAAGTCGTGGTTCCTGTTCGACGACGAGATCGTGGTGCTCGCGGCGGGGGTCGGGGACGCGCCGGGCGCGGGCCGGGCCGTGACGACGACGCTGGACGCGCGGATCGCGGCGGCGGACGACGAGGTGACCGTGGCGGAGGGCGAGGAGGGCGGGGGCTGGGTGCGGTACGCCGACGCCACGCAGGGCACAGCCGTCGGGTACGCGTTCCTGGCCGGGCCGCGTCCGGCGGCGCGGCTCTCCACGGTGACGCGCAGCCGCCGCGTCGTACGGACCGCGAACCCGGACACGGCCGTGACCCGGCAGGTGTTCTCGCTGGCGGTCGAGCAGGCGGCCGGGGCCCGGCCCGTCGCGTTCGCCTACGCCCTGCTGCCGAACGCGGCCGAGGCGGCGCTCCGCTCGTACGACGCCGTGCGCGTCCTCGCCAACACGCCCCGCCTCCAGGCCGTGCGCCATGCCGGGCTCGGGCTGACCGGCGTCAACACGTTCACGGGCGGTGCGCATCACACGGCGGGCCTCACGGTCGAGGGTCCGGCGTCCGTGCTGGTCCGGCGGGGCCGGGACGTCACGGTCGCCGTGTCCGACCCGACGACGACGCGGGACTCGGTGACGGTCGTGCTGCGCGGGCGGGCCCTCGGGAAGGTCGCCGGTGACGAGGCGGTCCGGGTGACCCGGGTGCCGGGGGGCACCCGGGTCGACGTGCGGACGCGCCACGCCTACGGGCGGAGCTTCACGGTGACGCTGGGTCAGTTCGTCGAGTAGAAGTACTTCCAGCCGCTGTACTTGGTGGAGTTGACGTAGTCGCCCGAGGTCTCGTTGACGTACACGGTGCGGATACGGAACTTGTGGCCCGCGCTGCCGGGGGCGCCCAGGTTCATCTTGGTGGTGCCGGTGCTGCCGAGCTTGAAGTACTCGCTGTTGCCGGACTGCCAGGCGCCGCCGCTGTAGACCTGGAGGTCGAGGCGGAACTTGCGGCCCGGGTAGTAGTTCATCGACGTCGTCGCGTAGACCGGCGACTTCTTGTGGAAGTACGCGTACGTGGTCGAGCCGATGGTGCCCGACTTGTAGTGGCCCGAGAGGGCGACCGAGGCGCGGGCGCGGGTGTAGACGGTGTTGGTGACCGTCTTGGGCTCGTAGCGGGCGTCACCGGCGTAGACCGCGGTGAGCGTGGCGTCGCGGGTCAGGTCGAGGGTGACGGAGAGGTTCCCGGCGGCGTTGACCGTGCCGGACTTCACCAGCTTCTTCGGCTTGTCACCGCCGTAGGGGTCGGCGTAGATCTCCACCTTGCGGTTCTTGTACGTGGTGCCCAGGTGGGCGGTGAAGGAGACGTCGGAACCGTACTCGTAGACCTTCTTGTTCTTGTCGAGCGTCAGCGTGGTGGCGGTGCGGGAGACCTCGACCGAGGCGGACGTGCCGACCGGGGCGTGGTCCGCGTCGCCCGCGTAGGCGACCTTGTACGTCACCTTGCCGCCGGCGGCCGGGGTGTCGGTGAAGGAGTACGAGCCGTCGGCCGCGGCCGTGACGGTCTTGAGGACCGTGCCGGACGGGTTCTCGACGTCCGTCCTGGTGACGGTCAGCGTCACCGGTGCGGTGAAGGGGACGGTGGAGCTGATCTTGCCGGTGACCGTCAGGGGCTTGCCGCGCGTCGCCTTGGCCGGGGTGTCCACCGTCAGGGTGGGGGCGGTGCGGGCCGGCTCGGTGTAGGCGTGGAAGCGGATGTTGCCGTCGTAGTTGTCCGAGACGGCGAACAGTTCGGCGCCGTCCGGGGACCAGGACAGCACCCCGTCGACCAGGGTGTCGCCGCCGGAGGTGCTGGAGGTGTTGCCGAACTCGTAGGTGCGGATCGGCGTGGTGCCGCCCTGGCGGTAGATGTGCAGGTCGTCGCCGTACCAGGAGGAGGTGCCCGCGGCCACCGTGCCGGCGGGCGAGATGGCGACGCCCGCGCCGTAGTCGCCGGACGGGTAGGTGTGCACCTTGCTGAGGTCGGTGGTCGAGTACACGGGGTGCTCGTACGGGGCGCCGCTGGCCGTGACCAACTGCGTGCCGTCGGGCGAGAAGGCGAGCTGGTCGTAGAAGGCGCCGTCCAGGGCCTTGGTCACCCGCTCGGTGGCGGTGGTGCCGGACAGGTCGTAGACCGAGACGACACCGCCGCTGGTCTCCTTCTCGGCCGCGGCCAGTTCGGTGCCGTCCGGCGAGGTGGCGATGACGGGCGCGCCGTAGAAGGTGTAGCGGCCGGTCTGGCCGAGGGTGACCTCGGGCGTCTCCCGCGTGGGGTCGAGGGAGCCGATGGAGCCCTTGCCTGACCCGCCGTAGCTGAACCACACGGTGGAGCCGGCCACCGCGAGGTCCAGCGGGGCCTGCGCCCCGCCCAGCTCGTAGGTGGCGGCTCGGGTGTCGGTGGCGGTGTCGATCGCGGCGATGGTGTTCGTCTCCGACACGGCCGCGTACAGCCGGGTGGAGTCCGTGGACAGGGCGAGGCCCTTCACGCCGTCCAGGCCGGTGATGCGCCGGAGCTCGGTGCCCGCGTAGTCGGTGACGACGACGGCGTCGTCCTCCGGGGCGGAGAGGTAGACCCGCTGGTGGACCCCGTCGACGGCCATGTCGGCGACGGTCTTGACGGCGAGTTCCTTGTCGGAGTCGGCCACGGCGGTGCCGGGCAGGGCCACGCTGAGCGCGGCGGAGCCGGCGAGGACCGCGAGTGCGGTCGCGGTGGAGAGAGCGCGTCTGCGCATGGGTGATGACCCCCCTGGGCGGACCGGCGGCGCTCACGCGGCCGGTACGGGTGGCAGCACGCGGACGCCGAGGCCTCCGGAGAACCCCCCACCGAAAAGGCCGCTGGTCGACGCGGCTGAAAGACGGCTCATCGTAGGACGTCCGAGGGGCCCGCGGGTAGGGAGGTCGGCCGGGGACGGCTGTGACATCTTTCGCGCGGGCCGCGTACAACCTTTCCCGGGCGCCTACTCGTCGGACTCCAGGTCGCCCTCGGTCTCCAGGTAGACCTGGCGCAGCGCCGCCAGGACCTGCGGGTCCGGCTTCTCCCACATGCCGCGGGACTCGGCCTCCAGGAGGCGTTCGGCGATGCCGTGCAGGGCCCAGGGGTTGGCCTCGGAGAGGAACCGGCGGTTCGTCTCGTCGAGGACGTAGGTCTCCGTGAGCTTGTCGTACATCCAGTCGGCGATCACGCCGGTCGTCGCGTCGTAGCCGAACAGGTAGTCCACGGTGGCGGCGAGTTCGAAGGCGCCCTTGTAGCCGTGGCGGCGCATCGCCTCGATCCACTTGGGGTTGACGACACGGGCGCGGAAGACGCGGGACGTCTCCTCGACCAGGGTGCGGGTGCGGACCGTCTCGGGGCGTGTCGAGTCGCCGATGTACGCCTCGGGGGCCGTGCCGCGCAGCGCGCGGACCGTCGCCACCATGCCGCCGTGGTACTGGAAATAGTCGTCGGAGTCGGCGATGTCGTGCTCGCGGGTGTCCGTGTTCTTGGCCGCGACCGCGATGCGCTTGTACGCCGTCTCCATCTCCGAGCGGGCGGACTTGCCGTCGAGGCCGCGGCCGTACGCGTAGCCGCCCCAGACGGTGTAGACCTCGGCGAGGTCGGCGTCCGTGCGCCAGTCGCGGGAGTCGATGAGCTGGAGGATGCCCGCGCCGTACGTGCCCGGGCGCGAGCCGAAGATGCGGGTGGTGGCGCGGCGTTCGTCGCCGTGCTCGGCGAGGTCGGCCTGGGTGTGGGCGCGGACGTGGTTGTGCTCGGCCGGTTCGTCGAGGGACGCGGCGAGGCGGACCGCGTCGTCGAGGAGGCCGATGGTGTGCGGGAACGCGTCGCGGAAGAAGCCGGAGATGCGCAGGGTGACGTCGATGCGGGGGCGGTTCAGCTCCTCGTACGGGATCGCTTCGAGGCCCGTCACGCGGCGGGAGGCGTCGTCCCAGACCGGGCGGATGCCGAGGAGGGCCAGGGCTTCCGCGATGTCGTCGCCCGCGGTGCGCATGGCGCTCGTGCCCCAGAGGGAGAGGCCCACGGAGGTGGGGTACTCGCCGTTGTTGTCCGTGCGGTAGCGCTCGATGAGGGAGTCGGCCAGTGCCTGGCCCGTCTCCCACGCGAGGCGGGACGGGACCGCCTTGGGGTCTACGGAGTAGAAGTTGCGGCCGGTCGGGAGGACGTTGACGAGGCCGCGGAGGGGGGAGCCGCTGGGTCCCGCCGGGACGAAGCGGCCTTCCAAGGCGCGTACGGCGTTGTCGAGTTCGGCGGTGGTCGCGTTGAGGCGCGGGACCACTTCCGTGGCGGCGAAGGTGAGGATCTGGTGGACGGGGCTGTCCTGGGCGCCCGATCCATCCGTGCCCGGGGCCTGCCGCCTTGCCCACCCTGCCGCCCCGGGCGGCAGACTGCCCAGGGTGGTACCCACCTGGGAGGGGTCCCAGTTCGCCGCCTCCATGGCCTCGACCAGCGTGCGGGCCAGTTCCTCCGCCTCGTCCGCCGCCGTGCGGGTCGCCTTCGACTCGTCCAGGCCCAGCGCCTCCCGCAACCCCGGCAGGGCCTGCGTGCCGCCCCAGATCTGGCGGGCGCGGAGGATGGCGAGGACGAGGTTGACGCGGTCGGGACCGGCCGGGGCCTGGCCGAGGACGTGCAGGCCGTCGCGGATCTGGGCGTCCTTGATCTCGCAGAGCCAGCCGTCGAGATGCATGATGAACTCGTCGAAGCCCTCGTCCTCGGGGCGGTCCTCGACCCCCAGGTCGTGGTCGAGCTTCGCCGCCTGGATGAGGGTCCAGATCTGCGCCCGGATCGCCGGGAGCTTCGCCGGGTCCATGGCGGCGATCTGGGCGTACTCGTCCAGGAGTTGTTCGAGGCGGGCGATGTCGCCGTAGGAGTCGGCGCGCGCCATCGGCGGGACCAGGTGGTCGATGAGGGTGGCGTGGACGCGGCGCTTGGCCTGGGTGCCCTCGCCGGGGTCGTTGACGAGGAACGGGTAGACGAGCGGCAGGTCGCCGAGGGCGGCGTCCGGGGCGCAGGCGGCGGACAGGCCCGCGTTCTTGCCGGGCAGCCACTCCAGGTTGCCGTGCTTGCCGAGGTGGATCATCGCGTCGGCGCCGAAACCGCCGTCGGCGGACGAGGCCGCGATCCAGCGGTACGCCGCCAAGTAGTGGTGCGAGGGCGGCAGATCGGGGTCGTGGTAGATCGCGATGGGGTTCTCGCCGAAGCCGCGCGGCGGCTGGATGAGGATGAGCAGGTTGCCGCGGCGCAGGGCCGCGAGCACGATGTCGCCCTCGGGGTTGCGGGAGCGGTCGAGGAACATCTCGCCGGGCGGCGGGCCCCAGTGCCGCTCGACGTTCTCGCGCAGTTCCCGGGGCAGCGTCGCGTACCAGCGCTTGTAGTCGGCGGCCGGGATGCGGACGGGGTTGCGGGCGAGCTGCTCCTCGGTCAGCCACTCCTGGTCGTGGCCGCCCGCGTCGATGAGCGCGCGGATCAGTTCGTCGCCGTCGCCGGAGGCGAGGCCGGGGAGTTCGGCCGTGTCCCCGAAGTCGTAGCCCTCGGCGATGAGTCGCTTGAGCAGGACGATCGCGGAGGCCGGGGTGTCGAGGCCGACCGCGTTGCCGATCCGGGAGTGCTTGGTGGGGTACGCGGACAGGACCAGGGCCAGCTTCTTGTCGGCGGGGGCGATGTGCCGCAGCCGGGCGTGGCGGACGGCGATCCCGGCGACGCGGGCGGCGCGCTCGGGGTCGGCGACGTAGGCGGGGAGGCCGTCCTCGTCGATCTCCTTGAAGGAGAAGGGGACGGTGATGAGGCGGCCGTCGAACTCGGGGACCGCGATCTGGCTCGCGGCGTCCAGCGGGGAGACGCCCTCGTCGTTCTCCTCCCAGTCCGCGCGGGACGAGGTCAGGCACAGGGCCTGGAGGATCGGCACGTCGAGGTGGGTGAGGGCGCCCGCGTCCCACGACTCGTCGTCGCCGCCCGCGCTCGCCTCGGCGGGGCGGGTGCCACCGGCCGCGAGGACCGTCGTGACGATGGCGCCCGCGGGGCGCAGCGCGTCGATCAGCTCGGGTTCGGGGGCGCGCAGCGAGGCGACGTAGAGGGGGAGGGGGCGGGCCCCGGCCCGTTCGATCTCGTCGCAGAGGGCGTGCACGAAGGCCGTATTGCCGCTCATGTGGTGGGCGCGGTAGTAGAGCACGGCGACCGTCGGGCCGTCTGCCTCGGAGGGGGTGCGCTCCAGCGGGCCCCAGGTGGGGGCGGGGGCGGGCGGTTCGAAGCCGTGGCCGGTGAGCAGCACCGTGTCGGAGAGGAAGAGGGCCAACTGGGCGAGGTTGGCCGGGCCGCCGTGCGCCAGGTAGGCGTGGGCCTCGGCGGCGATGCCGACGGGGACCGTGGAGGCCGCCATGAGCTGGGCGTCGGGGGCCTGCTCACCGCTGAGGACCACCAGGGGTGTCCCGGCGGCGGTCAGCAGGTCGATGCCGTCCTGCCAGGCGCGGACACCGCCGAGGAGGCGTACGACGACGAGGGCGACGCCGTCGAGGAGCGCGGGCAGCTCGGTCTCGACGTCGAGCCGGGAGGGGTTGGCGAAGCGGTAGGTGACCGGGGCGTCCGGTCCTTCCGGGTCGTCCGCGGCCCGGGCCGCGTTGGCGGCGTTCGCCGCGCGGGCGCTGAGCAGGTCGGTGTCGGACGTCGACAGGAGCAGGAGCTGCGACGGCTGTGCGGGCTCCGTGGGCTGCTGGGGCATGCGTCGTCTGGCCTTCCTCGGGGTGTCCGCGCCCCGGGTGGTCGTGTGACGGCGGGAGTTCCTGGCTCGCCCTCCGAGTGGATGGGCTCACAGTGGCGGGACCGCGCCGGACTCGCACCGGCTTCCTCCCCAGTCGCCGTCGCTGGCGATGGCGGCGGACCGGACGGGGCCGCCGCGGTTCATCGTACGGGTCGAGGGCGTGACCTGGTACGGGATGCCGGTCACAGGCGATGGGTATGCTCCGACGCATGCCCGCCTCCCCCCTGCCCGATGATCCCGGTACGCCCGGAACATCCGGAACGTTCCGGGGTGACGCATGCCCCGGCGCGCTGCGCCTGCACGCGGCGGACGACGGGTTCCTGGCCCGGGTCCGCATCCCCGGCGGGGTCCTTTCCGCGGCTCAGGCGCGGGCCCTCGGCGAGGCGTCCTCGCGGCTCGGGGACGGGGCGCTGCACCTCACGTCCCGGGGCAATGTGCAGCTCCGCGGCCTGCGCGAGGGGTGCGGCGGGGAACTGGCGGAAGTGCTCGGCGCGGCCGGTCTTCTGCCGTCCGCCGCGCACGAACGGGTCCGCAACGTCGTGGCCTCGCCGATGTCCGGGCTCGACGGGCTGGGGTTCGTGGCGGTGCGGCCCTGGCTGACGGGGCTCGACGCGGCCCTGTGCGCGAGCGCGGTGACACCGGGGCTGTCCGGCCGGTTCCTCTTCGGGCTCGACGACGGCCGCGGGGACGTGGCCGGGCTGGGTCCGGATGTGCTGCTGCGCGGGCGCGCGGACGGCTCGGCGGTACTCGTCGTCGGCGGGGCGGAGTTCGCGCTGCGCCACGAGGACGCGGCGCGGGGGGCGGTGGTCGCGGCGGAGGTCTTCGTCGAGGCCGCGCGGGAGGTTTCGGGGCGGCGGGTGTGGCGGGTGTCCGAACTGGGCCTGCCCGCGGCCCGGTTGTCCTCGCTCATCGCCGAGCGGCTGTCCGCGGCGGGCGTGGAGGCGAGCCCCGTCAGGGGCGCGGGGAACCGCGCGCCCGGCTCCGCCCCGGCCCCCGCTCCCCGATCGCCGCGGGGGCTTGTCTGTGTCCCCCCGTTCGGAACCGTCACCGGCTCGCAGTGGGGCGCTCTTACCGGCCTCGCCGCTGAACTTCCCGCGCGGGAACTGCGGTTGACCCCGTGGCGACGGATCGTCGTACCCGGCGCCGGGCCCGGACACGTCCCGCTCCTCACCGCGAGCGGGCTGAGCACCGACCCCGACTCCCCCTGGTCACGCCTGGGCGCGTGCATCGGCCGCCCCGGATGCGCCAAGTCCCACACGGACGTCCGCACGGACGCCGCGAGCAGCACCCCGCACCCCACCCTGCCCACCTACTGGTCCGGCTGCGAACGCAAGTGCGGGCATCCCGTCGGGCCGTACGTGGACGTCGTCGCCCAGCCCGACGGCACGTACCTGACCCACCAACCCAGTTGAGAGAGCCGACCCGTGTATGACTACGAGAAGGACGGCGCCGCGATCTACCGCGAGTCCTTCGCCACCATCCGTGCCGAGGCGGCAGCCGGCCTCGCGGCGCTGCCCGCCGACGTCGCCCAGGCGGCGGTCCGCATGATCCATGCCTGCGGTCAGGTGGATCTCGTGCAGGACATCGGCCACTCGCCCGGTGTCGTGGCGAAGGCGAGGGCCGCGCTGCGCGGCGGGGCGCCGATCCTGTGCGACGCGCGGATGGTCGCCAGCGGCGTCACCCGCAAGCGGCTGCCCGCCGACAACGAGGTGATCTGCACCCTCAACGAGCCGGAAGTACCGGCGCTCGCCGCCGAGTTGGGGACGACGCGCAGCGCCGCCGCCCTCGAACTGTGGCGGGACCGGCTGGACGGGGCGGTCGTCGCCATCGGCAACGCCCCGACCGCGCTGTTCCACCTCCTGGAGATGATCGGCAAGGGCGCGCCGCGACCGGCGGCCGTGCTCGGCATCCCGGTCGGGTTCGTGGGCGCCGCCGAGTCCAAGGACGCGCTGGCCGCGAACGAGTTCGGCCTGGAGTACCTGATCGTGCGCGGACGCCGGGGCGGCAGCGCCATCACCGCCGCCGCGATCAACGCCATAGCGACCGAGGTGGAGATCCAGGCATGAGCGACCCGACCACGAAGACGGGGAAGCTGTACGGGGTCGGGCTCGGGCCCGGCGACCCGGAGCTGATGACCGTCGCCGCCGTCCGCGCCATCGAGGGTGCCGACGTCGTCGCGTACCACTGCGCCCGCCACGGCCGCTCCATCGCCCGCTCGATCGCCGCGGAGCACATCAGGGAAGGGCAGATCGAGGAGCGGCTGATGTATCCGCTCACGGTCGAGACGACGGACCACCCGGGCGGCTACCGGGGGGCGCTCGACGACTTCTACGCCGAGGCCGCAGCGACGCTCGCCGCGCATCTCGACGCGGGCCGCACGGTCGCCGTCCTCGCGGAGGGCGATCCGCTGTTCTACGGCTCCTACCAGCACATGCACAAGCGGCTCGCGGACCGGTACGACACGACGGTCATCCCCGGTGTGACCTCCGTCAGCGCGGCGGCGGCCCGCCTCGGCGAGCCGCTCTGCGAGGACAAGGAGACGCTGACGATCATCCCGGGGACGCTCCCCGAGGACGAGCTGACGGCGCGGATCGCCGCCGCGGACTCGGCGGTGGTGATGAAGCTGGGCCGTACCTTCACCAAGGTCCGCGCGGCGATGGAGCGCGCGGGCCGGCTCGACGACGCCCGGTATGTGGAGCGGGCGTTCATGGCGGGCGAGCGCACCGGCCGCCTCGCCGACATCGACCCGGAGTCGGTGCCCTACTTCTCCGTCGCGGTCCTGCCGTCGCGGATCGACGCCGAGCCCACCGACGACGGTGGCCGGGGCGAGGTCGTGGTCGTCGGTACCGGTCCCGCCGGGGCGCCGTGGCTGACCCCCGAGTCGCGCGGCGCGCTCGCCAACGCCGACGACCTGGTCGGCTACACCACGTATCTCGACCGGGTGCCGGAGCGGCCGGGGCAGCGCAGGCACGGTTCGGACAACAAGGTGGAGTCCGAGCGCGCCGAGTTCGCGCTCGACCTGGCGCGGCGCGGGCGGCGCGTGGCCGTCGTCTCGGGCGGCGACCCGGGCGTCTTCGCCATGGCGACGGCGGTCCTGGAGGTCGCGTCGCAGGAGGCGTACGCGGAGGTGCCCGTACGGGTGCTGCCCGGGGTGACGGCCGCGAACGCCGCCGCCGCGAAGGCCGGGGCCCCGCTCGGCCACGACTACGCCACGATCTCGCTCTCCGACCGGCTCAAGCCGTGGGAGGTCATCGCGGAGCGGTTGCGCACGGCGGCGGCGGCCGATCTGGTGCTGGCGCTGTACAACCCCGGTTCGCGCAGCCGTAACTGGCAGGTCGGCAAGGCGCGGGAGCTGCTGCTCGAACTGCGGCTGCCGGACACCCCGGTCGTCCTCGCCCGCGATGTCGGCGGCCCCGAGGAGAGCGTCCGCACGGTCCGTCTCGCCGACCTGGACCCGGCCGTCGTCGACATGCGCACGCTGCTGATCGTGGGCTCGTCGCAGACGCAGGCCGTCGTACGGGGCGACGGCCGGACGGTGACGTGGACGCCGCGCCGCTATCCGGAGGCGGAACCGAAGGGCGCGCCGGACAGCGTCTGAACCCAGGTGGCGGCCTCCTCGACGGTGGCGGCCACCGGTACGCCGCCGGGGGTGGGCGGGCGCCGCACGATGATCACAGGGAGGCCCGCCTCCCGCGCCGCCGTCAGCTTGGGGGCCGTGGCGGCGCCGCCGCTGTCCTTCGTCACCAGGACGTCGAGGCGGTGGCGGGCGATGACCTCGCGTTCGCCGTCGAGGGTGAAGGGGCCCCGGTCGAGCAGCAGCTCCATGTGGGGCGGGCACGGCGGCTCGGGCGCGTCGACGGAGCGGACGAGGAAGAAGGCGTCGTTGATGGGGGCGAACGCGGCGAGCCCCATCCGGCCCGTGGTCAGGAACACCCGCCGGCCCGCGTCGCGGACGGCCCGCGCCGCCTGGGCCAGCGAGGTGACCTCCCGCCAGTCGTCGCCCTCGCCCGGCACCCAGCCGGGCCGACGCAGCGCCAGCAGGGGAACATGGGTGGTGGCGGTCGCCTCGGCCGCGTTGAAACTGATCGTCTCGGCGAAGGGATGCGTGGCGTCGATGACCGCGCCCACCGCGTGCTCGCGCAGCCACGCCGCCATGCCCGCGGCCCCGCCGAACCCGCCGATCCGCACCTCGCCGGGCGGCAGCCGCGGCGCCGCGACCCGGCCCGCGAGCGAGCTGGTGACGCGCAGCCCGGGGCGCGGGTGCAGGACCTCGGCGAGGCGCCGGGCCTCGGTGGTCCCGCCGAGGACGAGGACGTGCATCGGACGCGACGGACGCATCGGGGAACTCCATGGGTGACATGCCTGAGGCGAAGGGCGGGCGCGGCGCCCAACTCAAGCACACGGGTCTGCGGCCCGGCTGGACGACCGGGGCCTGTGCGACGGCCGCGACGACCGCCGCGTACACGGCGCTGCTCTCCGGCGACTTCCCCGACCCGGTGACGATCACCCTGCCGAAGGGTCAGACCCCGGCGTTCGCGCTGGCCGTCGAGGACCGTGCCGGGGACACGGCGACGGCCGGGGTGGTGAAGGACGCGGGCGACGATCCGGACGTCACGCACGGGGCGCTGGTCCGGGCCACGGTGCGGGTGCTGCCCCCCGGTTCGGGCGTCGTCTTCCGGGCGGGCCCGGGCGTCGGCACGGTCACCCGTCCGGGGCTGCCCCTCGACGTCGGCGAGCCCGCGATCAACCCGGTTCCGCGCCAGATGATCCGGGAGCACGTGGCGCGGGTCGCGGCGGCGCACGGCGGCAGCGGCGACGTGGAGGTCACCGTCTCCATCGACCACGGCGAGGAGATCGCCCGGTCCACCTGGAACCCGCGCCTGGGCATCCTCGGCGGGCTGTCGGTCCTGGGCACGACGGGCATCGTCGTCCCGTACTCCTGCTCGGCGTGGATCGACTCGATCCGGCGCGGCGTGGACGTGGCGCGGGCGGCGGGCCGGACGCACGTCGCGGGCTGCACCGGCTCGACCTCCGAGAAGACGGTCGTCCGCGAACACGGCCTGCCCGAGGACGCGCTGCTCGACATGGGTGACTTCGCGGGCGCCGTCCTCAAGTACATCCGGCGCCACCCGGTGGACCGCCTCACGATCTGCGGCGGCTTCGCGAAGCTCTCCAAACTGGCGGCGGGCCACCTGGACCTCCACTCGGGCCGCTCCCAGGTCGACAAGGGCTTCCTGGCGGAGCTGGCGCTGCGGGGCGGGGCGTCCCCGGAGCTCGCCGCGCAGGTCGCCACCGCGAACACGGGCCTCGCCGCGCTCCAGTTGTGCGCGGCGGCGGACGTCCCCCTGGGCGACCTGGTGGCCCAGGAGGCCCGCGACCAGTCCCTGCTCGTGCTGCGCGGGGCACCGGTCGCGGTGGACGTGATCTGCATCGACCGGGCGGGGGATGTGGTGGGGCGCAGCGGCGTGCGGGGTTAGGTCCTGTGCGGTTGTCCGGTTCTACGTGCCAACCGGGTCACGCGCTCCGCGGCGCCGAGGGCCCCGCGCTGTTCGAGGGTTGGACGTACTACGCCCGTACGCGCACGCATCCGTTGAACTGGATGGTGTTCGCACCCAGGCCGGCCTCCTCGTAGCTCGTGCACCGCAGGAAGTAGTCGGGAGCGGGTTCGATGGTGTGCGGGGCCTTGCCGTCGCCGGTCGGCGGCTTGCAGCCGAAACCGACGTGGGAGCCCGCGGGCACCGCCAGGGGCATGTAGTAGGCGCACTTCCAGGACGTGGCCGCTGCCGCCGTCGGAGCGGTCGTGATGACCGCTCCAGCGGCAGCGAGGGCCACAGCGATGCCCGCTGCGGGCAGCCGCAGTCGTGAACTTCTCATGATGAGCCTCCTGAAGGGGCTTGCGTCGCCCGGGGAGGACACCGTCGATGGGCCTGTGGCCCCGATGGCACAGTGCGCCCGCCGTGCCGGGCCCCGCGCATGATCTCTTACCTGACGACATAGGCGTGCCCTGCCAGATCGGCGAAGCCCGCGAACCCCCGACGAGAATCACTGGATGGAAGGAACGGCGACACCGTCCTCGGGCTGTCCGCGATCTGCGGTCACCCGTTCTCCCCGCGGACCCCCGCGCACTCTGCGGGCCGCGTCGCCCCTCGCCTGCTCTCCGACACGCCCCACAGGGAATGACGAACGGGTTCCCGCAGCACCCACCTCAGAACGGTGACCTCCCGGAACACCTGACGGCGGGGCGCCGCGTCAGCAGATGTGCCGGTCGCGTTCCGTCGAGTACAGGTGGCTGTCCCTGAACTGGGAGGCGGCCAGGGTGCGGCCCACCAGGATCACCGCCGTGCGCAGGATTCCGGCCGACTTCACCTGGTCCGCGATGTCGCCGAGCGTGCCGCGCAGGACGAGTTCGTCGGGGCGGCTGGCGTAGGCGACGACCGCGGCCGGGCAGTCCGCGCCGTAGTGCGGGAGGAGTTCCGAGACGATCCGGTCGACGTAGCGGGCGCCGAGGTGCAGGACCAGGAGCGCGCCGCTCGCGCCGAGGGTGGCCAGGTCCTCACCGGGCGGCATCGGCGTGGCCTGCTGCGCGATGCGGGTGAGGATGACGGTCTGGCCGACCGTGGGGACGGTCAGCTCGCGCTTGAGCGCCGCCGCCGCCGCCGCGAACGCCGGGACACCGGGCACGACCTCGTACGGGATGCCGTGCGCGTCGAGGCGGCGCATCTGCTCGGCGACCGCGCTGAACACGGACGGGTCGCCCGAGTGCAGGCGGGCGACGTCGTGGCCCGCCTCGTGGGCCGCGACCAGTTCCCGTTCGATGGCGTCGAGGTCGAGGTCGGCCGTGTCGATCAGACGGGCGTCCGGCGGGCACTCGGCCAGGAGTTCGCGCGGGACGAGGGAGCCCGCGTACAGGCAGACCCGGCACGCGGCGAGGGTGCGCGCGCCGCGCACCGTGATCAGGTCGGCGGCGCCGGGGCCCGCCCCGATGAAGTACACGGTCATCGTCGTTCAGCCCCGGTTTCGTCGTTCTTGGTTACGGACCATTGCGTGACCGGCATCGCCTGCCGCCACCCCGTGAATCCCCCGACCGGCACCGCGTGCGCGACCGCCAGCTTCACCAGTTCGCCGCCGTGGCGCCGGTACCAGGTGGCGAGCAGCGCCTCCGACTCCAGCGTCACCGTGTTGGCGACGAGCCGCCCGCCCGCGGGGAGCGCGTCCCAGCAGGCGTCGAGGAGCCCGGGCGCCGTGAGACCGCCGCCGATGAACACGGCGTCGGGGGTGGGGAGTTCGGCGAGTACATCCGGTGCCGGGCCCGTCACCACGGTCAGGTGGGGCACGCCGAGCCGGGCCGCGTTGCGCCCGATCCGCTCGGCCCGTCCGGGGTCGCGTTCGACGGCGTAGGCGCGGCAGGAGGGGTGGGTGCGCAGCCACTCGACACCGATCGAGCCGGAGCCGCCGCCGATGTCCCAGAGCAGTTCGCCGGGGGCGGGCGCGAGCGCGGCGAGGGTCGCGGCGCGGACGTGGCGCTTGGTGAGCTGCCCGTCGTTCTCGTACGCGGCGTCGGGCAGGCCGGGGACGGCGCCGAGGCGCAGGGCGTCGGGCGCGCGGCGGCAGTCGACGGCGATCACGTTCAGGGGGTCACCGGGCGCCCGGGACCAGTCCTCGGCCACACCCTGGTACGCCGTCTCGTTCTCGGCGCCGAGCTGTTCCAGGACCGTCAGCCGGCTGGGCCCGAAACCCCGCTCGGTGAGGAGCTCCGCCACCTCGGCCGGGGTGTCCGCCCCCGCCGACAGGACCAGGACCCGGCGCCCGTCGTGCAGCGCCGCGGCGAGCCGGTCCGCCGGGCGCCCCACCAGGGTGACGACCTCGGTCTCCTCGACGGGCCAGCCGAGCCGCGCGCACGCGTAGGACAGGGCGGACGGGTGCGGCAGGACCTCGACGGCGGCCGGGCCCGCGATCTCGGTGAGGGTGCGCCCGATCCCGTAGAACATGGGGTCGCCGCTGGCCAGGACGGCGAGGCGGCGTCCCGCGTACCGGGCGAGCAGGCCGGGCACGGCGGGCCGCAGCGGTGACGGCCACGGCACGCGCTCCGCCGCGCATTCACCGGCGGGCAGCAGGGCGAGCTGGCGCGGGCCGCCGACGACCGCCTCGGCGGCCCGCAGGACGGAGCGCGAGGTCTCCGGCAGTCCCGGCCAGCCGTCGGCGCCGATCCCGACGACGCTCACCGCGGGCGGGACGGGAGTCGGGCGAGCCGGGGGAGTCACTGCCAGGTACCTCGTACGGGGTGCGTCATGCTCGGAAGGGTTACGTGAAGCCAAGGGAGCCGCACTCTATCGGGCGACATCGGCTCCCCCGCCGACGCCCCTGGAGCGCCGATGTCCCGCACTGTTCTCACCGGCCGCATCGCCCCGATCATGCCGGGCCGCGATCTGGCGGCGACCCTCGCCTTCTACACGGCGCTCGGGTTCACCGCCGACGCGCACCACCCTGACGACGGCTATCTGATCCTCCTGCGCGGCGCGACCGAACTGCACTTCTTCCACGCCCCCGACACCGACCCGCTGACCACCGCGCACGCCGCGTACCTGCGGCTCGACGGTGGTGCGCACGTGGCGGACGCGCTGTACGAGGAGTGGCGCGAGGCGGGGCTGAGCGCTGATCCGTATGCGACGCCGCGGCTCGTCGAGCCGGACGACACGGTGTACGGGATGCGGGAGTTCGCGCTCGTCGACCCGGACGGGAACCTGCTGCGGATCGGTGCGCGCCTGGAGGCGACGGAGGGCTGAGCGAGGGCCCGGGGCGGGCGTTTCGGGGGCGGGGGCCGACGCGCCGCCCGGCCGCGCGGTACCCGGAGGGGCCTCGCGCACGGTGTTACCTCGGCACCAGGTGACAGCGAGCGGGAGGTACGGGACGACATGACGAGATACGGGGCGGCGCGGGCCTGGGTCGTGTCCGCCGTGCTGCTCGGGGCACTGGGCGTCCCGGCCCTGCCGTCGGCGCGGGCCGCCGAGGCGGACGCCGACGCCGACACCGTGCACGCGGCCGTCGTCTGGCCGGTCGTGGCGACTCCGCACATGACGGCGGCGGCCCTCGGTTCGGGTCCCGGGGCGCAGCCCGTCTTCGACGACGACACCCTGGCGACCCTGTTCGCGGCGGGCGGGCGGCTGCGCGAGATCGTCGACGCGGGCAAGGGCCGTGACGTGAGCTGGGTCGTCGACCCGGATCTGGTGATCGCGGCGCAGGCGATGGCGAACGGGTACCGCCTCGCGGACAGCGCCGACTCCAGCAACCCGCAGGACAGCACGCGCGGCACCGGGCAGAGCGTCGCGCGGTCCTGGCTGGCCGAGCTCAAGGAGGCGGTCGAGGGGCGTGACGTGTGGCTGCTGCCGTACGCGGACACGGATCTGGCCTCGCTGTCCCACCGTCCGGGCTCCGCCACCGACGATCTGACGGAGGTCGTCACCGGGATCACGGACGACGCGAAGGAGCGGGTCGACCGGGCGCTCGGCACCGGGACCCGGCCGGGCCTCGGCTGGCCCGCCGACGGCGCCGTCGACACCGCGATCACCCAACTGAGTACGGAGTTCGGGGTCACCCGGCTCCTCGTGTCCGGGCCGGGTCTCAGCCCGGCGGGCCCGGACCCGGTGACGCTCGACACCGGGTCCGGGAGCGACGGCAAGGTCACGGCGCTCCCCTACGACTCCGGTGTCACGGCGGCGCTGTCCCGCATCGAGGACCCGGGCCCGGACCCGGAGGTGTCCCCGTCCCTCACCCCCTCGCCCTTCCCGTCGGCGACGGCGTCGTCATCGTCATCGTCATCGTCATCGTCATCGTCATCGTCGGCTCCGGACTCCTCTCCCGGCAGTGGGGCGGGTTCCGGCTCAAGCTCTCGCTCCAGTCCTTCGGGGTCCGCGAGCGGCGACGAGGACGGGGGCGGTGCCGCCCCCGACCCGGCGACGGTCGCCCGGCTCGCCGCGCTGGTCAAGAAGAGCACCCGTCCCGTCCTCGTACCGCCCCGCGACCTGTCCGGTACGGCGGCGCGGGCGCTCGGTGCCGCGCTCGACTCCGGGACCAAGGACGGCTGGCTGGACCTGGAGGGCATCCGCGCCGCCGACGACGACCCGGTGAAGGGCAGGGCGGCGGCGCCCGCGGCCTACCCGGCCGGACCGCGCGCCGGGGAGCTGACCTCCGCCCAACTGGCCTCGGTGGACGACGACTTGGACGGTCTGGCCACCCTGGTCAAGGTGCTGGCCGATCCGAAGGCGACCACGGCGTCCGTGCACGCGGCCATGGCGCGTTCCCTGTCCACGGCCTGGCGCGCGGAGGACGACGCCGCGCAGGAGACCTTCCAGCGGCGCACGTCCGACTTCCTGGCCACCTCCGTGAAGTCGCTGCGTCTCGTCCCCAAGACCACCCTCACCCTCACCCCGGGCGACTCGACGGTCCCGGTGACGGTCGACAACGGGTTGCAGCAGGCGGTGGCGGGGCTCGAACTGCGGGTCTCCTCCGGGGACGCGGAGCGGCTGAGGGTCAACGACGCGCGGCTCGCGGTGGAGGCGGCGGGCTCCTCGACCCACACCACCCACATCGACGTCACGGCGAAGGCCAACGGCAAGGCGCGGATCACCGCCCGGCTCTACACGCGCGGCGACGGCAAGCCGTGGGGTGAGCCGATGACGTTCGAGGT
Organism: Streptomyces sp. NPDC102406; assembly: GCF_044765725.1. Classification (NCBI taxonomy): domain Bacteria; kingdom Bacillati; phylum Actinomycetota; class Actinomycetes; order Kitasatosporales; family Streptomycetaceae; genus Streptomyces; species Streptomyces sp. NPDC102406. Next base: position 28,025 of record NZ_JBIWKP010000006.1, read on the forward strand.
GGACGTCACGTCGGTGTCGACGGGGGCGATCACCGTGGTGGTGGCGGGTGTCGTGCTCATCGTGCTGGCGGCGGCGTTCCGCATGCACCGCGTCCGCAGGCGCCGGGGGGCGGCGCCGCCGGTGGAGTAGGCCGCGCGGTTCAGGCGGCGGTGGCGGGGGCGGGGGCGGTGGTGGTCATGGGGGCGGCGGTGGTGGTCACGGGGACGGCGGCGGTGGTCACGGGGACGGCGGCGGTGGTCACGGGGACGGCGGTGGTGCGCCGCAGGGTTCGCAGCACCAGCCACTGGTCGCCCCAGGCCATGACCGTGCCGAGGACCGCCATCAGGAGGCCGACGAACAGCCCGCCGGTCTGCGTGCCCAGCGCGCAGCCGACCGCGCCGAGTCCGGCCCGGACCGCGAACCGGACGCCGACCAGGCCGAGCGCGAGGAACCGGGTGCGCTTGTTCTTCCACAGGGCCGACAACACCGAGCTTCGCCGACCGGGGGCACGCTCCGGCAGAGCGAGCCGTCCCGATCCCGCCGGTACACATGTCACTGGGCTACACATGTCACTGGGCGCGCGGTGTCCTGGCCCAGCCGGGCAGCCAGTGCGTGTCCGCGGCCGGGGCCCGGTACCCGCGGGCCAGGTGCGCGCGCAGGGCGGTGAGGCCCGGGTGCGGGTTGTCCTCGCGCCACAGCAGGGAGTGCGGGTAGACGGGCGTCGGCCGGTGGACCGGGATCGTCCGCAGGTCGAGGCCGGCGGGGTACGCGAGCGGGGTGCGCGGGCCCATGAAGGTGGCGACCGTCGCCGAGTCCGCGACCGTCTGGAGCAGGTGGTCCGTGCCGAAGTTGGGTCCGTGGGCGTCGATGGTCAGTCCGAAGTCCGCCGCCAACTCGGCGTAGTACGCGGCCCATTCGGTGCCCGGCGTCAGGCTCGGCATCCAGATCCGGTGCCCGGCGAGATCGGCCGGGACGACATTGTCCGCGCCCGCGAGCGGATGCCCTGCGCCGGTCACGAGCAGGATCGGCTCGTCGGCCACGCGCGTGCTGCGCACCCCCGGCGGCAACTGGTCCACGGGCACGCGGCGGGCCCAGAACGCGGCGTCGACGCTCCCCGCGCGGACGGCGTCGAGCACGGCCTTCCCGGCGGCGCCGAGGGCCACGATGTACAGGGCGACATCGGGGTGGGCGCGGTGGAAGTCCTGGATGAGCCCCGCCGTCATGGCGCGGGTGCCCATCACGTCGACGCGGAGCGGGCGCCGCCCGGGCCGGACGGCCGCGGTGGCCTTCGCCAGGGCGCGCAGCACGGCCTTGGCGTGCGGCAGGAACGCCTGCCCGTCCAGGGTCAGCCGGGCGCCGCTCGGCACCCGCGTGAACAGCCGCACGCCCAGCTCCCGCTCCAGGGCGGCGACGCGCTTGGAGACGGCCTGCTGACTGATGCCCAGCTCCTGCGCGGCCACCTGGAACTGTCCCTCATCGGCGACGGTGACAAAGGTGCGCACGGCTTCGGAATCCACCTCGCCATACAACCACAGGTTGTACGACCCCGGGCTCTCGGTTGTTTGCCCGGGTGCCGTCCGGGCGGCTTGGATCGCAGGTCATGACAGAGACGCGGGTACCGGGGACACGGGTGCGGCTCGGCCGGGACTTCGGCTGGTTGTGGGCGGCGTTCGCCGTGAGCACGGCCGGTACCTGGCTGGCCCTCGACGCGTTCTCGCTGATCGCCGTCCTCGTCCTGGACAGCGGCACGGCGCAGGTGTCGTTCCTCGCGGCGGCCGGGCTCGCGGCCGGGGCACTGATCGCGGTGCCGCTGGCCCCCTGGGTGGAGTTCCGCCGCAAACGTCCCGCGATGATCGGCGCGGATCTCGTGCGGTGCGCGGCCCTGCTCACGCTGCCGCTGACCTACGTCCTCGATGCCCTGAGCTTCACCCAGCTCGTGCTCGTCTCGGTGGTCGTCGCCACCGCCGACATCGTCTTCAAAGCCGCGAGCGGCGCCCATCTGAAGGCGCTGGTCCCGGCGGACGGGCTGCTCGTCGCGAGCGCCCGCTTCGAGACGACGATGTGGACGGCGACCGCCCTCGGCCCACCACTCGGCGGCGCCGCCATCGGAACGCTCGGCCCGCTGACCACCGTCGTCGGGGACGCGCTGAGCTACGTCCTGTCGGCGCTCGGCGTCCGCGCGATCCGCTCCCCCGAACCGGCGCCCACCGGGGGTCGCGCGTTCGGCCGGGCCGAGGTGATCGAGGGCTGGCGGTACCTGTGGCACCGGCCGGATCTGCGTGCGCTGTTCCTCAACACGGCTCTGGTCAACGGGCTCATCATGGTCGGCGCCCCCCTGATGGCCGTGCTCATGCTCCGCGAACTCCGCTTCCCCGTCTGGCAGTACAGCCTCGCGTTCAGCGTCCCGTGCCTCGGCGGGCTCGTCGGTTCGAGGCTGGCACCGCGCCTCGTACGGCGTCACGGAGCCGGCCGGGTCCTGCGGGTCAGCGGGGTCGCGCGGGCGTGCTGGCCGGTGGGCCTGGCGTTCACGGGCCCCGGCACGGGCGGCCTGCTCGTCGTGATGGCCGTCGAACTCGGCCTCATCACGTGCTGCGGCGTCTTCAACCCGGTCATGGCCCGCGAGCGCCTCCGGCGCACCGCGTCGGACCGGGTCGCCCGGGTCCTGACGGCCTGGTCCGTCACCAGCAGCGCGGTGACCGCCGCGCTGACCTCGGCGTGGGGCGGGCTCGCCGCGACCATCGGTACGCGGGAGGCGCTGGGCGCGGCGGGAGTCCTGTTGCTGGGGACGCCGTTGCTGCTGCGGCGCCGGGTTACAGAGTGCCCTGCGCGGCGGCCGTCTTGAACGCGTCGAAGGCGAGCGGGGTGATGGCGAAGACGCCGCCCTCGGGGTTCTTGGAGTCCCGGAGAGCGATGCGGTGGCCGTCGCGGGCGGGGGCGACTTCTAGGCATTCGCCGCCAGCGTTACCGCTGTACGACGACTTGCGCCAGGCCGCGCCGTTGAGAGCTCAACAGGTGGGCCAGTTGGTTCCACATGACCTCGCGGCCACCGATCTTCCGCAGCAGTACCGCCTCATCCAGCACAACCCACACCTGAGGCGGGCCCTCCCGGAACAGCACGCGTTGGCGCTCCATCCGGGCAGCCAGCAACTCGTCGGCATTGCCCGGCGGCGGTGTCCCAATCACCGACCGGGCATACGCCTCGGTTTGAAGCAAGCCGTAGACAACCTGCGCCTGATACGTGGACAGGTATGCGGCCCGCGCCTCCATCCCGGCGACTTTCTGGAACCACCCCGGCAACTGACTCCGCAACACCAACCCCGCAAGCCGCCCGAACGTTCCACCCGTACCCAGGACGGAGTCCACCCGCTCGGCGAAGTCGCGGGTCGGCACCTTGTGCGCGGTCTCGATCTGGCCCACCAAGGACCCCGTACAGAAAAGCTTCGCCCCGAGCTGGGGCTGGCTCAGGCCCGCCGCCTCGCGCCAGTGGCGCAACTCGGAGCCGAAGTGATCGAGCGGCGACGCGCTCGGGTCGAGTTGCCGGATGTTCGCCATGGCTTCCCCAACGACAGTGACTGTCCGCTTCCACTGGTAGCCGAGAGTAGTCGCAAGTCGCCACTCTCGTATCGCGAACGCCTCAACTCGTCCCTCTTGGCCAGGAGTTGTCATGAACTGTCACGCCATGGATTTCACGGTCGGCACGCATTCGGCCCACCACATCCGCCGGATCGTCCGGATCTACCTATGCCAGTGGGGCATGACGGAGCTGACGGATTCGGCCGAACTGGCGGTCACGGAACTGCTGGCGAACGTGGTCCGGCACGTGCCGGGTCGGCACTGTTCGCTGCTGATCGTGCGGCAGGGCAGAGGCGTCCGCGTGGAGGTCGGGGACCCGGACCCGCGCCCGCCCGTCGTGGGGGAGCCGACCCAGTGGGAGGAGGGCGGCCGGGGGCTGCTGCTGGTCGAGGCGGTGACGGACCGGTGGGGCGTGCACCCGAGCCCACCGGGCAAGACGGTGTGGTTCGAGTGCGACGCGAAGGCGGCCACCTGACGGCGTGTACACCGGGCCACGGGGGCGCCACACTGTCACAGTGACCACGACATTCCGCCCCGAACACACCAGTCAGGGAGCTTTCGTGGCGCACGTACACGTAATCCTCAACCAGAAAGGCGGCGTGGGAAAATCCACGCTCGCCGTGAACCTCGCCGCCGTCACCGCCGACGTCCTGGGCGCGGGCAGTCGGCGGGAAGGCGAGCACCCGCCCGTCGTCGCCGTCTCCATCGACCCGCAGGGCTCCGCCGTGTGGTGGTCCGAACGTGTCGGCGAGGGACTGCCCTTCGACTTCGTGCAGGCCCACAACGACCTGGCGGGCCTCGCCGCGCTGTCCCGTATCCCGTCCGTGCAGCACGTCTTCGTGGACACCCCGGGCTGGCTCGACCTCGCCGAGAACGACGGCGCCGATCCCCTCGGCAAGGGCGCCGCCGCCGACGCCCTGCGCGCGGTGCTCTCCAGCGCGACCGATGTCATCGTCCCCATCGAGCCCGAGCCGCTCGGTTTCCAGCCGACGCAGCGCACGATCGAGCGGGTGGTGAAACCGCGCGGCCTCCCGTTCCGCGTCGTCATCAACAACTGGGATCCGCGCGACGGGAGGGCCGACCTGGAGCAGACCCGCGCCTTCGTCGAGGCGCAGGGCTGGCCGCTGGCCCGTACCGTCGTGCGCCACTACAAGCTGCACACCCGGGCCAGCGCGGACGGCCTGGTCGTCACCCAGTACGGCGCCAACCGGGTCGCGCTCCAGGCCCGTGAGGACTTCTTCCGGCTCGCCCTCGAGGTCGGTCTCGCCGCGATCCCGGCCCCGGCGAAGCCCCCCGCGAGCACCCCGTCCCGCCCGGCCGGTCAGCCTCGTACGAAGAAGAAGGTGAAGGGCTGATGGGGCGCCGTACGGATCTGTCCTCGCTGCTGTCGGCGGCGGACGCGTCGCAGGCCCCGGTCACCCCGCGCCGGCCGGACACGACCCCGCTCACCGTCCCCGTCACCGACCTCGCCGAGAACCCTGACAACCCGCGCCATGAGCTGCGCGACCTGGACGGCCTCGCCGAGACGGTCCGCGAGCGCGGTGTGCTCCAGGCACTCGGCGTCGTCCCCGCCGCCGTGTTCCTCACCGCGCACCCGCACCACGAGAAGGCCGTCGGCAAGGCCGCGTACGTCGTGCTGCACGGCCACCGCCGTCTGGCCGCCGCCAGAATGGCCGGGCTGGACGAGGTGCCTGTCCTCGTCCGCGACGACGCCTCCCGCTCCGACGAGGACGCGCTCATCGAGAACGTCCAGCGCGACGACCTCACCGAGCTGGAACAGGCCCAGGCCATCCAGGGACTGATCACCGCCTACGGCTACTCGCAGCGCCAGGTCGCCGCCCGGATCGGCAAGACGCAGGGCTTCGTCTCCCAGCGGCTCTCCCTGATGAAGCTGCGCGAGGACCTTCAGGAAGCGCTCGCCGACGGCCGCGTCTCCGTCGAGGACGCCCGCCGCATCGCCCGCCTCCCCCACGAGGACCAGCGCCTTCCCGGCCAGTACGGCGAGCTGCCCGGCCCGTCCGTGCCCCCGGCCCGCACGGAGCGGCGCGGGCGTGATTACGGCGTAATCACGATCGACAGCCGGGCGACCCCGCAGGACGTGGTGGACGCCCTGCGCCGCCACCTCGCCCCGGCCACACTCGACCGGGTCATGGAGCTGCTGCGCGACTGAGCCCGGCCCGTGGTCCGGGACCCGGTCGCTTACGGTTGCCCCGTGCCCCCCGTGTCGTCCCCGTCCGTGACCCAGCCGCCGCCCGCCGAGGCCGTCACCCCGCTCATCCGGGGCCTCGACGTGCTGCGGCGCCTCACGGACGCGGACGGCACCCTCGCCCTCGCCGAACTCGCCCGCGCCACCGGCCTCGCCCGCTCCACCGTCGACCGGATCTGCGCGACCCTGGCCCATCTCGGCTTCGTACGCCTCGACGGGCGGGACGCCTCCCTCGCGCCGCCCCTCATGGCCGTCGCCAACGCCTACCTGGACGCCCTGCGCGTCCCCGAACTGCTCGGGCCGCTCGCCGACCGGCTCGCCGACGACCTCGACGAATCCGTCTCCCTCGCCGTCCCCGACGGCCCCGACATCCGCTTCGTCCACCAAGTGCTGCGGCGCCGCGCCCTGTCCATCAGCTTCCGCGTCGGTGACACCCTGCCGGGCGACGGTTCCGCGCCGGGCCTCGTCTTCCGGGACGGGGTGCCGCTCGCCGTCGACGACCAGTTGGTCGAGCCGGGACTGATCGCGGTGGCCGCGCCCGTGCGGGGGCCCGGCGGTGCGGTGGTCTGCGCGGTGAGCGTGGTCAGCCATACGAGTCGGCACGGGGTCGCCTCGCTGCGGGCCGCTGTGCGGGGAGCCCTGGAGACGTGTGTCGCGGAGATGGAGAGCGTGCTCGCCGACCCGCCTCCGCTCACGGGCCCCCGCCCCGGACCGCGGTCCGTAGGCGCCGCAGGGGCTGGAGGGGCCGGTCTCGCCGAGATCGTCTCCCTGGCTCGCGGGCTCTCCGTGCTCACCTGCTTCGACGCCGCACACCCCGCCATGACGCTCAGCGAGATCGCCGGACGCACCGGGCTGGCCCGCGCCACCGCTCGCCGCGCCCTCCTCACGTACCAGCACCTCGGCCACGTCGAGCAGAACGGCCGCACGTTCCGGCTCACCCCCCGCGTCCTCGCCCTGGGCTGCGCCCCGCTGTCCCGTACGACGCTGCCGCGCATCGCCGCACCCCACCTCGCCGCGCTGTCGGAACGGCTCGGCGAGTCCGTGGGGCTCTCGGTGCCCGACGGGGAGTGGGTGCGGTGCACCGCGCGGGTCACCCCGCGCCGGGTCATGAGCGTCGACATCGGCGTCGGCTCCCGGCTGCCCGCCGACGCCACGGCCGCCGGACGCGTCCTGCGCGGCGCACCGCTCCCCGCGCCCGGCCTCGCCGTCGTGGACGGGCCCGAGGACGGACTGTGGTCCCTGGCCGTACCCGTGCGGGACCTCGACGGCCGGACCGTCTCCGCGCTCGACGTCACCGCCCACCAGGGGCGCGGGTCGGCCGACGCCTGGGGCGACGCGCTGCGGGAGACGGGCGCCGCGATCGACGCCGATCTGCACGTGACCGCGCGCTTCGTGCCCGTGCCGGTCCACTGAACCCACCGATGGGGCCGTGTCCGCGCCGCGTTGCGGAACGTACGCGCGCGACCGTCAATGGAAGGACGGGACAGGGGGGCACCTGAAAGGAGCCCGTCATGGCTCACGCGGCACCCGCACCGGCCCGCTCCACGCGGGCCGGCCGCCCCGCGACCCCGTCGGCGACCACCACCGCGAAGGTCCTGCCGGTGGTCACCGGCGCCCTCTACGGGTTCTGGGCGGCGAACATCCAGCGCTTCGGCCACGAGGTGACCGGCGGCAACATCGCGCTCGGACTCGTCACCGGCATCCTCGTCGCGGCGCTCTGCTTCGGCATCCACCTCTGGTCCGCACGGCAGGGCAGCCGCCACATCGGGCTGCGCGCCCTCGTCTGGGGCGCCTTCGCCGGTATCGCCGTCGGCTTCCTGCACAGCCTCGCCAACGGCGGCGTCCCCTGGTCCATGGTGCTCGGCCTGATCGTGGCCGCCGCGACGTTCGTGGCCATGTACTACCGCTACTACTCCCAGAGCGAGTACGCGCCCGAACGCCCCGCACGCCAGGCACACCCCGCGAGCCCCACGCGCCCCACACGCTCCGGGCGCCCTGTCTCCCACGGGTAGCCCGTATGCGGGCGCCCCGGTCGCGGCCCACGCGACCGGGGCCTTGCCTTGAAGGGTGATCCGCGCCGCACTCGCCCCCGTCCTCCTCGTCCTCGCCTGCCTCCTCGTCCCCCTCGCCACCCTGTCCACCTGGGCCGCGTACGAGATCGGCGACAGCGACCGCTACGTGTCCACGACGGCACCGCTCGCCACCGACCCGGCCGTGCGGAACACGGTCGGCGACGCCGTGACCACCGGGATCATGCGGACCATCAGCGTGGGCCCGCTCCAGTCCACCGTCGAGCAGTACCTGCACGACGCCGTCGTCTCCTTCACCGGCACCGCCGCCTTCCAGGGCGCCTGGAACACCGCGAACCGGGCCGCCCACGACGCGGTGCAACGCGCCCTCGACGAGGGCGGCACCGGCGCCGTCACCCTCGACCTGGCGCCCGTCACCCGACAGGTCAAACAGCAGCTCCTGGACGACGGCGTGCCCTTCGCGGCGCAGATCCCCGTCACCCACACCGAGATCACCGTCCTGTCCGCCGGGGACCTCGCCGAGCTGCGCAAGGTGTTCCCCGTCCTCCAGCTCGCGGGCGCCTGGCCGGTCCTCGCGTCGCTCGTCCTCACCGTCGCCGGGCTGCTCCTGGCGCGGCGTCGGCGCCGGGCCCTCGTCGCGACGGCGCTCGGCATGGCCCTGGCCGCGGCGGCGCTGCTCGTCGCCCTGACGATCGCCCGCTCGCTCACCCTCGGCGACCTCGACACCGACGCGGACAAGGCGACGGCCGGCGCGGTCTACGACGCCCTGACGTCCTCGATGCGGACCGTGTCGTGGGTGGTCGTCGGCGTGGGCGCGGCGGTGGCCGTCGTGGCCTGGCTGACGGGCCGGTCCTGGTCCGGGCGGCGCGGGCGGCGCTCCCCCGCGACCGGCGCGGCCCGCCGGCGACCGGCCGACGCGTCACCCGTTCAGCCGCGTTCGGAATGCCGCGGTGCGGTGCCGGGACGAGCATTCCCCTGAGACGAGGAGGCACCCCATGAGCGAGTCGACACCCCCGAACACTCCCTTGAACACGCCGCCGCCGACCCCCGACCCCGGCCCGGCCACCGGATCGAGGGACCACCGGAAGCGCACCGCCGCCCCCACCACCGGCGACGACGGCCACGGACCCGGCGCCGCGTGGGCCACCGGCGGTTCCGTCTTCGCCGGTGTCCTGATGCTCGTCAGCGGCATCCTCGGCATCCTCAACGGGATCGCGGGCATCGCCAAGGACGACGTGTACGCCCGCATCGGCGACTACGTCTACTCCTTCAACCTGACCACGTGGGGTTGGATCCACCTGATCCTCGGCATCCTCGTGGCGCTCACCGGCTGGGGCATCCTCAAGGGCGCCGACTGGGCGCGCGGCGTCGGCATCGCCCTCGCCGCCCTGTACATCGTCGAGTACTTCCTGTTCCTGCCGTACGCGCCCGTGTGGTCGGTCATCTCCATCGGTATCGGCGTCTTCGTCATCTGGGCGCTGGCCGGCGAACCGCACCGCACCGCACCGCCAAGCACGCCTGACGACCACGCCTGACAACCACGCCTGACAACCACCGGGCCCGCTGTCCCGTCCTTCCGGGAGAATTCGACAGAACTCCCCAGGGAAGGACGGGCCTTGCATCAGCGGCACATCACGGACGAGACGCCCGACGCCCTGCGGTACCCGCCCCAGGACGCCGGGCGCCGCCGCGTCAACAGAGCGGGGGCATGGGCGGCCGGTCTGCTGCTCGCCGGGGTGAGCGCCGTCGTCGGCTGCCGGGCCGCGGACACCGACGCCGTCACACCCGTCCCGCAACTCCTCGCCTTCCTGCCCTGGCTCACCGCCCCGGCCGTCGCCGCGCTGCTCCTCGCTCTCCTCGCCCGCTGGCGCACCGGCATGGTCTGGGCCGTCGTCGCGCTCGGGGCGCTCGCCTGGACCATGGAGCCCTACGGCACCGACACGGAGGCCACGGGCCCGCCCGTCTCCGGCGTCCGCGTCCTCGTCTCCAACGTGCAGTTCGGACGCGGCACCGACGCCCTCGTCGACATCCTCACCCGCGAGGAACCGGACCTCGTGTTCGTCGCCGAGTGCGACTACTCCTGCCAGGACACCCTCGGCCGCGCCACCCTGAAGGACGCCTACCCCTACCGGCGGGCCGTGCGCGCGGGCGGCTCGGAAGGCTCCCTCATCCTCAGCGCCTTCCCGCTGCGGGCCGCGCCCACCGTGCCCGCCACGATGGGCATGCCGGGCGCCGTCGCGGACGTACGCGGGCATCCGGTACGCCTCCAGCTCGCGCACCCCATGCCGCCGTTGCCCGGCCAGGTCGGGGTGTGGCGGCGTGAACTGGACCGGCTGCGGGACTTCGTCGCCGCCGACCCGGGGGCCGCGACCATCCTGGCCGGGGACTTCAACGCGACCCAGGACCACGCCGCGTTCCGCCGCGTCCTCGACGCGGGCCCCCTGCGCGACACCGCCCGGCTCACCGGACACACCCGCACCCCGAGCTGGCCGTCCTCGGCGCCCGCGCCGCTGGGCACGCAGATCGACCACACCCTGGTGAGCGGCCAGTTCTCGGCGGACGCGGCCCGTTTCCTGAAGCTGCGGGACACCGACCACCGGGCTCTGCTGGTCGATCTGACACTGCACGCAGAGCACAGGGACCGGTGAGCGAAGATCGCATAATGGCCCTATGCCGCCCCGCGTAGCGCCCCCTGACTGGCTGGTCAGAACCCTGCGACCCCAGCGCGCCCCGATCCCCTGGGCGGCGGCGTCCCGGGCCGCGATCGCCATGGCGGCCCCCCTCGCGGTGGGTCTGGCCACCGGCCACAGCGCCTACGGCGCCCTCGCCTCCATGGGCGCCCTCAGCGGAGTGATCGGCGACACCGCGGACGCGTACCGCATGCGCATCCTGAACATCGCCGTCCCCCAGTTCTTCGGCGCGGTGGGCGTGACGGTCGGCTCCCTCGTCAACGGCCGGGGCTGGTTCGCCGTCGCCGCCGTCACGGCCGTCGCCCTCGTCTCCGGGATGATCTCCACGATCGGCGCGGTCGCCTCCGTCTCCGGGCTGCTGCTCCTCCTCAACTGCGTCGTCGGCGCGGGGCTGCCCATGCCCGGCGCGTGGTGGCTCGCACCGCTGCTCATGTACAGCGGCGGCCTGCTCGTCCTGCTGCTCGCCCTGCTCGCCTGGCCGCTGCGGGGCGGCGTACCGGAGCGGGCCGCCGTCGCGGCCACCTACCGCGGCGTCGCCCACCTCCTCGAAGCCGCGGGCCAGGACCCGCTCACGTACGCGGAGACCCGCCTCGCCGTCACCCAGTCCCTCAACCTCGCCTACGACCTCGTCCTCGCCCGGCGCGCCCGCGCCCATGGGCGCAACCCCGAACTGGTGCGGCTCGTCAGCCAGTTGAACGCCGTGACACCCATCGTCGAGGCCGCGCCCGCCGTCCACCAGTGCGGGGTACCGCTGCCGCCCCAGGTGCCGGACGCCGTACGCGCCCTCGCCGACGCCATCGCCGCCGGACGGCCCGCCGACGGGGCGCCGCTGAAACTGCCCGAACCCGACGGGCCCGCCTCCCGCGCCCTCGACCACGCGGTACGGCACGCCGCCGAGGTCGCGGCGCGGACCGGGGACAGCGAGTTCACCAACGTCGACGACCGGCTCGGCCACCCCGCCGCCCTGCGGGTCCGCGCCCGCCGCGGCGCCCGCAACGTCATCCTGTCCGGCGCCTCCTGGCGCTACGGCCTCCGGCTCGCCCTGTGCATCGGCATCGCCCAGACCCTCGTGTCGATCGTGCCGGTGCCGCGCTCCTACTGGGTCGCGCTGACCATCACGTTCGTCATGAAACCCGACTTCGGATCGGTGTTCTCGCGGGCCGTCCTGCGCGCCCTCGGCACGGCGGCCGGGCTCGTCGTCGCGGCGGCCGTCCTGTCCGAAGTGCCGATCGGCTGGTGGGACGTGCCGGTCATGCTGCTGCTCGCGCCGCTCATCCCCGCGCTCACCCCCCGCGGCTACGCCTTCCAGACCGCCGCCATCACCCCGGTGATCCTGCTGCTCTCCGACCTCCTCAACCACCAGGGCACCGCCCTGCTCGGGCCCCGGCTCCTCGACAGCCTCATGGGCTGCGCCATCGCGCTCGTCGCGGGCTACCTGCTGTGGCCGGAGAGCTGGCACACCCGCATCGGCGACCGCCTCGCCGACGCGGTGTCCGACACGGCGGCGTACGTGGAGTGCGCGTTCGGCGACACGGCGGACCCGGCCGCCCGGGCCCGGATGCGGCGCCGCCTGTACCGGGACCTGTCGGTGATCCGCACCGAGTTCCAGCGCGCCCTCACCGAACCGCCGCCCACAGGGAAGCGGGCGGCGGCCTGGTGGCCCCTGGTCGTCTCGGTCGAACGCATCGTGGACGCGACGACCGCGGCGCGGGTGCGGGTCCGTCATGGTTCCCCGCCGCCCTCTCCGGTGGAGGTGGGCCAGGTGACCGCGCAATTGCGGGAGCTGGCCCAGGGGTTGCGCGACTCCGTGGTGCTGGAGGAGGTACGGGCCGATTTCGGTGCCGCCCCCGGCCTCCGGGAGGGGGTCCTCGAACAGGTCCGCCAGGAGGTGGCGGCGACCCGTGCCATCGGAATCCGCGGGGGCCCCACCGGCCCGCGAGACCCGCGAGATCCGTGAGACCTGTGAGACCCGTGAGTCCCGCGAGACCCGCGAGACCCGCGAGAACACCACTTCGTCAGCGGGCCGGTGGGGCTCGGACTCACCGATCGGCCGACGCGGCCTCCAGCTTGCGCAGCGCCTTCGCGAACCCGTTGGCCCAGAGCGAGTTCACCCGGGACTTCTCGTTCGCGTTCGGGTACGGGTTGGTGCAGGACGGGCCCGGGCCGCCGCCCGACATCAGCTCGCTGCACGGCCCCGAGTAGTGGTCCGGCAGACCGAGCACGTGCCCGGTCTCGTGCGCCGTCACGCGGGTGGAGTTGTACTGCCGGTTCTGCGCGTAGTCGAGGAAGACGTACCCTCTGCCGTGCCCGTCCGTCGACGCGTACGAACCGCGTGAGTCGTTGCCTTCGTAGTACGCGAAGTCACCGCCGCCCGACGTCGCCGCGAGCTTCACGTTGGACACGGACGAGTTCCAGATGGACGCGCTGTTCGCTATCTGCGTCCGGAACGAGGGGGCGTTCGCGGTGTTGTACAGGACGGTGACCTGCGCGGCGCCGGGGTTCGCGGCCCGCTTCTCGGCGACGGACTTCAGGACTGCCTCGAAGAACGCCTTGTTGGCGGCGGCGTCCTCGGCGGACCCGTCGTAGTGGACCCGCGCCTGCGCCGGTGCCTGCGGCTGCGTCTGCGCGGTGGCGGGCCCTGCCGTGAGGGCCGTGACGGTGAGCCCCGCGCCGAACGCGCACGCGAGGATCCGGATGACTGTGGGGGGTTGTGTCATGGTCATGCAGAAGAGTGTGGGGGCGGGCGGGGCGCCTGGGGATGATGGCATTCGGTGATAACGCGGGGTTATCGCCGGGCGACCGCTCCCGGGGCCGGTGAGGTGCGGGTGCGACATGTGGTGTGAGACGCCCACTGGTGCGGCTTCCGTGGCCGCCTTACTCTCGACGCTCATGGAGCTGGACGTGCGGCACCTGCGCGCCCTGTGCGCGATCGACGACACCGGCAGCCTGCACAAGGCGGCCCGCCAACTGGGCACGACCCAGCCCGCGTTGAGCACACAACTGCGCCGCGTCGAGGACTTCGTGGGCGGCCGGCTGTTCACCCGCGAGCGCACCGGGTGCCGTCCCACCCCGCTCGGCCGCGTCCTGCTCACCCGCGCCCGGCCGCTCGTCGACGACCTGCGCACCCTCGTCGAGGAGACCCGCGCAGCCGCCGCCGCGACCGCCGGGGGCCCCGGCCGCCTGCGCATCGGGTCCACCGCGAGCCGCGCCCTGCCGGGGTGGCTGCGGCGCCTTCGGACCAACGCGGCGTTCCTCGGCACCGAACCGACCCTGCGGGTGGACGTCTCCGCGCACGCGCTGCTGCGGCTGGTCGCCGAGGGCGGACTCGACGTGGCGTTCGTGCACGAGGTGGAGGGCAGCCCCCTGCGATTGCCACCGGGGCTCGCGTGCCGGGTCCTGGTCGAACGCGAGCCGCAGTTCGTCTCCCTGGCCACCGACCATCCGGCCGCCCGGCTCAGTGTCGTCCGGCTCAGCGACCTGGCCGAGGACCGGTGGATGGTCGACCCCACGGTGGACGGTGAATGGGACGGGCTGCTGCGAGCGCTGCGCTCCGCGGGCCTCAAGCCGCGTGTCCTGCACGGTGATTACCTCACCGCCGCGTCCCTCGTCGCCACCGGCGAGGTCGTCACCCTGTGCCAGCCCACGTCCCGCTCCCGCGCCGACATGGCGATCCGGCCGCTGTACGGGGACCCGGTGGGCGTACGGCTGTTGCTCACGGCCCGTACGGACGTGCTGCTCGACGCGGTGCTGCCGGATCTGCGGGCCGCGTACGAGGAGGCGGCGCAGCAGGCTCCCGCCTACCGGGACCGGCTTTCTTTCCTGGATCCCGAACTCACGGCGGCCCGTGCGTCCGTACCCGCATCCGTCCCCGCATCCGTCCCGTTCCCGGACATACAGCCCCCGCAAGAGGGGGCAAAGGGCGGCACGTTCGCGTAGGCGGTCCCCCGGTTGCCTCGATCCGCCGGGGCCGAACGGGCGGACCCTTCCCAAGATCACGCCCAGTGGCGGCTAACCTTACGTGTCCGCCCTGGCCAGGGGTTCCAGGGACGTTCGGGGACCAACTCATGCGGAAGGTTGCGCACATGGGCATTCTGGATCTGCTGCGGAACGCGTTCGGGCGGTCCCGTAAGGGGGACGCGGAGGCCGCTGCCGCGGGGGAGCCGGAAGCCGCACCGCCGGCCGAGTCTCCCGCACCGCAGACGCCGAAGGTACCCGGGCCGTCCCGGGGAGAGGCGGACGACCTGGTGGCGGCGGCGTTCGACAACGTGGCCGTCCCGAAACCGGCGGATCCGGTGGAGTCGATGGACCCGGCGGACCCGGTTCCGGAGTCGGAAAAGCCGAAGCCGGAGGCGCCGAAGGCCGAGGCGCAGGTCCCGGCTCAGGCGGAGGCGCCGGTGGGGCCCGAGGCGAAGGCGCAGGTCCCGGCCCAGGCCGAGGCACCGGCGGAGCTCGAGAGTCCCGCCCAGGCGGAGCCCGAGGCGCCGACGGAGCCCGAGGCGAAGGAGAAGGCGGAACCCGAGATCCCCGCTCAGGCGGAGCCACCGACTCAGGCGGAGCCCGAGGCCAAGGCCCAGGTCCCGGCCCAGGCGGAGGCGCCGACGGAGCCCGAGACGCCCGCCCAGGCGGAACCCGAACCGAAGAAGCAGCCCGAACCCGAGGCGCCCGCCCAGGCGGAGCCCGAGGCACCGGCGGAGCCCGAGGCGAAGGAGAAGGCGGAGCCCGAGGTCCCCGCTCAGGCGGAGGCACCGGCTCAGGCCGAGCCCGAGGCCAAGGCCCAGGTCCCGGCCCAGGCCGAGGCACCGGTAAAGACCGAGACGCCCGCTCAGGCGGAACCCGAACCGAAGACGCAGCCCGAGCCCGAGGCGCCCGCCCAGGCGGAGCCCGACGTGCCGGTGGCCGATGAACCGGCCGAGCCCGAGCCCGAGCCCGAGCCGCGTACCGAGCCCGCACCGCAGGCGAAGGCTCCGGCCAAAAAGGCTCCTGCCAAGAAGGTCCCCGCGAAGAAGGCCCCGGCCAAAAAGGCTCCTGCCAAGAAGGCCCCGGCCACCAAGACCGCCGCGCCCAAGAGCACCGCCTCCAAGCCGAAGCCCGCCGCCAAGACCGCCGCCAAGGCCGCCGCGGTCGACCCGAGCGCGGGGCCCGCGCACCCCGGGGACAAGATCAAGACGCTCGCGCCGGGGCTCACCGCCGCCTACAAGGCCGCCGGCGCCGAGCTGGAGAAGCGGGGGCTCAGCGGGGCCCGGGCCACGGTGTACCTCGTACTGGACCGGTCCGGATCGATGCGGCCCTACTACAAGGACGGCTCCGCGAGCGCCCTGGCCGAGCAGACCCTCGCCCTCGCCGCCCACCTCGACGCCCGCGAGACCCCGGTCGTCCACACCGTGTTCTTCTCGACGGACATCGACGCGACCGGTGACCTCGCTCTGGACGACACGTACGAGGGCAAGATCGACGAGTGGCACGCCGCGGCCGGCCGGATGGGCCGCACCAGCTACCACCGCGCCGTCGAGGAGGTCGTGGCGCATCACGAGAAGAGCGCGGACCCGACGGTCCCGGCCCTGGTCGTCTTCCAGACGGACGGCCCGCCGGACGTGCAGCGCCCGGCGACCGAGGCCCTGGCCGAGGCGGCGAGCCACCCGCTGTTCTTCCAGTTCGTCGCGTTCGGCGAACACGACGCCAAGGGCTTCGACTACCTCCGCAAGCTGAAGGCGGACAACGCCGCCTTCTTCCACGCGGGCCCCACCCCCCGCGAACTGACCGACGCCGAGCTCTACGAGGGCGTCCTGGCGGCCTGGCGCCCGTAACCCCCCCGACACCCCCCGGCCGTCCGCGCAGCAAAACACCGCGCGGGCGGCCGGTCCGTGTCGGCTACGATTTCCAGATCCCGCAGCCGAAAACCGTCACTGCGCGCACCACCTCGTCACGACTTGGGAGCAGCCCCCGATGGCTCGACACCTCATCACCAGCGCCCTTCCGTACATCAACGGGATCAAGCACCTGGGCAACATGGTGGGGTCCATGCTCCCGGCCGATGTCTACGCCCGCTACCTGCGCCAGCGCGGCCACGAGGTGCTGTACATCTGCGCGACCGACGAGCACGGCACCCCCGCCGAGCTGGCCGCGAAGGAGCGGGGCCTGCCGGTCGCGGAGTTCTGCGCGCAGGCCCATGACGCGCAGAAGGCGGTCTACGACGGATTCGCGCTCGCCTTCGACCACTTCGGCCGTTCCTCCTCGCCGCAGAACGCGGAGATCACCCAGCACTTCGCCCGCAAGCTGAACGAGAACGGGTTCATCGAGGAGCGGGCGATCCGCCAGGTGTACAGCCCGGCCGACGGCCGTTTCCTCCCGGACCGCTATGTCGAGGGCACCTGCCCGCACTGCGGTTACGACAAGGCGCGCGGCGACCAGTGCGAGAACTGCACCCGTGTCCTCGACCCGACCGACCTGATCGACCCGCGCTCCGCCATCTCCGGCTCGACCGACCTGGAGATCCGCGAGACCAAGCACCTCTTCCTGCTCCAGTCCAAGCTCCAGGGCGAGGTCGAGGCGTGGATCGACGAGGTCGCCGGTGAGTGGCCGCACCTCGCCTCCTCGATCGCCCGCAAGTGGCTGACCGAGGGCCTGAACGACCGGGCGATCACCCGTGACCTGGACTGGGGTGTCCCGGTCCCCGCGGACACCTGGCCGGAGCTGGCGGCCGAGGGCAAGGTCTTCTACGTGTGGTTCGACGCCCCGATCGAGTACATCGGGTCGACGAAGGAGTGGGCGGACCAGGACCCGGCCAACCGTGACTGGAAGTCGTGGTGGTACGAGCCCGAGGGCGCCGCCGACGTCCGGTACACGGAGTTCATGGCCAAGGACAACGTGCCGTTCCACAGCGTGATGTTCCCGGCGACCGAAATGGGCATCCGGGAGCCGTGGAAGAAGGTCGACTATCTGAAGGCCTTCAACTGGCTGACGTACTACGGCGGCAAGTTCTCCACCTCGCAGAAGCGCGGCGTCTTCACCGACCAGGCCCTGGAGATCCTTCCGGCGGACTACTGGCGCTACTTCCTCATCGCCAACGCCCCGGAGTCGGACGACTCGTCCTTCACGTGGGAGCACTTCACGGCGACGGTCAACAAGGACCTGGCCGACACCCTCGGCAACTTCGTCAACCGCGTCCTGTCCTTCTCCCGCAAGCGTTTCGGTGACGACGTCCCGGCGGGCGGCGAGCCCGGCGAGGCCGAGCGGAAGCTGGGCGAGCAGATCGCCGAGCTGCTCGCCGAGTACGAGAACCAGATGGAGGCCCTCCAGTTCCGCAAGGCCGCGGCGGCGCTGCGTGCCCTGTGGTCCGCGGGCAACTCCTACCTGGAGGAGAAGGCGCCCTGGCTGGAGATCAAGACGGACAAGGACGCCGCCGCCCTCACCCTGCGTACGGCGATGAACCTGATCCACCTCTACTCGGTGGTCTCCGAGCCGTTCATCCCGGCGTCCGCCGCCGCGATGCGCGCCGCGTTCGCCCTCGCCGACGACACCCGCAACTGGGTGAGCGCCGAGGAGGCGCAGTCGCTGACCACGGTCCCCGCGGGCACCGCCTTCACCGTCCCGCCGGTGCTCTTCGCGAAGATCACCGACGAGGACCTGGAGTCGTACAAGGAGCGCTTCGGCGGCGCCCCCGCCGCCTGACCGGACGCCGGGGCAGCCCGCTCCCGCCCTGCCCCGGCCAGTCCTTCAACGGCTCCGTGTCGAGCTCGAACCCGACCGGGTCGGGCAGGGCGACCGTCTTGCCGGACGGCACGGTCACCACCTGCTCGTAACGGACGCCGTCGGGCTGGGAGTGCGCCTTCACCTCGCAGGTGTAGCGGTCGACCAGCAGGTAGACGCCGGATGTCCGTCTGCGCAATGACTCGTTCGCCCGTATGGCGTCGTGCGCCAGTCGCTCGAACTCGTCCTGCTCAAGGACCACGGCGGACCGCTCCTTCAAGACTCGGGTCATCGCGGATCGGGTACCGCTTTCACCGTACGGGCCGCCTCCGACAATGGCCCGGCGATCACAGAAGGTGACTCCGGACGGGTCGTCGGCACGCCGAAGGGCCCGGAGCCGCCTCAGCGGTTCCGGGCCCTTCGGGCACTCCTCGCAGGGCCGGTGCTACTTCTTCTCGACCGGCTTGCGGAGCTGGATGTTGAGTTCGCGCAGGCGCGACTCGTCCAGCTCGGTGGGCGCGCCCATCATCAGGTCCTGCGCGTTGCCGTTCAGCGGGAAGCCGATGGTCTCCCGGATGTTCGGCTCGTCGGCGAGGAGCATGACGATGCGGTCGACGCCCGGGGCGATCCCGCCGTGCGGCGGGGCGCCGAAGCGGAACGCGCGGAGCATGCCCGCGAACTCGGCCTCGACGGTCTCCCGGTCGTAACCGGCGATCTCGAACGCCTTGAGCATGATCTCGGGCTCGTGGTTGCGGATCGCGCCGGAGGACAGCTCCGTGCCGTTGCAGACGATGTCGTACTGCCAGGCCAGGATGTCCAGCGGGTCCTTCTCCTCCAGGTCCTTCATACCGCCCTGCGGCATGGAGAACGGGTTGTGGGAGAAGTCGATCTTGCCGGTCTCCTCGTCCTTCTCGTACATCGGGAAGTCGACGATCCAGCAGAACCGGAAGACGCCCTCCTCGAAGTGCCCGGCGCGCTTGGCGGCCTCGACGCGGACCGCGCCCATGATCTTGGAGACCTCGTCGAACTCGCCCGCGCCGAAGAACACGGCGTGACCGGCTTCGAGGCCGAGGCGCTTGGTCAGCTCCGCCACGTTCTCCTCGGTGAGGAACTTGGCGATCGGGCCCGTCAGCGAACCGTCCTCGGCGACCCGCACCCAGGCCAGGCCCTTCGCGCCCTGCTCGACCGCGTAGTCACCGAGGCCGTCGAAGAACTTGCGGGACTGCGAGGCGGTGTCCGGCACCGGCAGCGCGCGCACGTGCTTGCCCGCGAACGCCTTGAACTCCGAGCCCTCGAACACGTCGGTGATGTCGACGAGCTCCAGCTTGGCGCGCAGGTCCGGCTTGTCGCTGCCGTACTTCAGCATCGACTCGCGGAACGGGATGCGCGGGAACGGCGAGGTGACCTCGCGGCCACCGCCGAACTCCGTGAAGATCTCCGTCATGAGCTTCTCGATCGGCTGGAAGACGTCTTCCTGCTCGACGAAGCTCATCTCGACGTCGAGCTGGTAGAACTCGCCCGGCGAACGGTCCGCGCGTGCGTCCTCGTCGCGGAAGCACGGCGCGATCTGGAAGTAGCGGTCGAAGCCGGAGATCATCAGCAGTTGCTTGAACTGCTGCGGGGCCTGCGGCAGGGCGTAGAACTTGCCCGGGTTCAGGCGGGACGGGACGACGAAGTCACGGGCGCCCTCGGGGGAGGTCGCGGTGAGGATCGGCGTCGCCATCTCGTTGAAGCCGAGGGCGACCATCTTCGAGCGGATCGAGGCGATCACGGCGCTGCGCAGCATGATGTTGCGGTGCATGCGCTCGCGGCGCAGGTCCAGGAAGCGGTACTCCAGGCGGCGCTCCTCGCCGACCCCGTCGTCCTGGTTGATCTGGAACGGGAGCTGCTGGGCGGCGCCGAGCACCTCGACCTCGGCGGCCTCGATCTCGATCTCGCCGGTGGGCAGCTCCGGGTTCACGTTGTCCGCGCCGCGGGAGACGACCTTGCCGTCGACGCGGACGACCGTCTCCTTCGTCAGCTTGTCGAGGACCTCGGCGGCCTTGGTGCCGGGGCGGGCGACGAGCTGCGTGATGCCGTAGTGGTCACGCAGATCGATGAAGAGGATGCCGCCCAGGTCTCGGCGATTGTGCAGCCAGCCGCTCAGCCGGACGTCGGTGCCGACGTCAGAGGCGCGGAGCTCGCCGCAGGTGTGGGACCTGTACCGATGCATCGTCGTTCATCCAGCCTTCGCGATTCGGGGTTCCGGGGTGACAGCCCGGACCCCCCAAGGGTACCGGCCGCCTCAAGATCGGTTTCCGATCAGTCTCGGTGGCCGTCCGCGTTGACCTCTTCTTAGAGTGGGGCCATGCGCACTGGTGAGCCCCTCCCTCCGGTGGAGGACGTCCTCGCCGCTCTCGCGACCGGCCTGTGGCGGTGGGACAACCGGGCGGGCCTCGTCACGTTCGACGTGGAGGCCGCCCGGCTCATCGGAGTGCCCTCGCCCGACGGGAAACCGGTCACTCTGACGGAGCCGGGCGTCAGGGCCCGTTTCCACCCCGCCGACTGGAACGAGGTCGACGGCATCGTCCAGCTCGCCGTCGCCGAGGGCACCCTCGCCGAGGCCCGGCTGCGCATCATGGACGAGCAGGGCCGTGTCGTGCGTACCGTACGCAGTCGCTCCAAGCCGGTGCTGCACGGTGACAGCCTCGACTCCTACGAGCTGATCGGCACCCTCCAGGAAGTCACGGAGCCGCAGCCGGGCGCCGCCTCCCGCACCCCGCTGACCGGTGACTGGCGGCGCTCGCGCGAGGCGTTCCTGCTGGACGCGGGGCGGGCGCTCGCCGAGGCCGGGTCGACGGAGGAGGTGCTGCGGGTCGCCGCGGGGCTCTCGATGCCGGGGTTCTCGCCGGAAGGGCTCGCGGTGTTCGGGGTGGCGGGCGACCGGCTCACCGTCATCGGCCACCACGGGCACCAGGCCGGTGCCGAGGGACCCTTCACCGACATGGAGCTGGCCACGGACTATCCGGCGGCCGAGGTCTGCCGGACGGGGCGCGCGGTCTACCTCTCCTCGCCCGACGACTACCAGCGCCGCTACCCGGCGGCCTGGCCGCTGGCCGCGCGGTTCAAGCGGCAGTCGTGGGCGTTCCTGCCGCTGATCGTCGCGGGCCGCACGATCGGCGCGTGGATGGCGGGCTTCGCCTACCCGGTGTCGTTCACCCCCGACGAACGCTCGGTCCTGACGACGGTCGCCCGGATGCTGGCGCAGGCCCTGTCGCGCGCCGGGGTCGCCGAGTCGGAGCGGGAGCTGACGGACGGCCTCCAGAAATCCATGCTGCCCACCCTCGGCCCCGAGGTCCCCGGCATGAGCATCGCGGCCCGCTACGTGCCGACCGGGGGCGGGCTCCAGGTCGGCGGCGACTGGTACGACATCATCCCGCTGCCCGGGGGCGCCGCGCGGACGGAGTCCGGGGGCGGTCGCATCGCCCTGGTCATCGGCGACGTACAGGGCCACGACGTGCGCGCGGCGGGCCTGATGGGTCAGCTCCGCATCGCCCTGCGCGCCTATGCCTCCGAGGGGCACCGCCCCGACGCGGTCCTCTCCCGGGCGTCGCGCTTCCTGCACGGCATCGGCGACACCGTGCACGGCGGCAGCCCCCAGGACGCGCGTTTCGCCACCTGCCTGTACGTGGAGGCCGACCCGGCGACCGGCGTCCTGGAGATCGCCCGCGCGGGCCATCCCGACCCGGCGATACGTCTGGCGGACGGCACGGTCCTGATGCGGCCCACGGCCGGTGGGCTGCCCCTCGGTATCGACCCGGACGCCGACTACCCGACGACCCGGCTCGTCCTGGAGCCCGGCGAGACGCTGCTGCTCTGCACCGACGGCCTGATCGAGACGGGCGGCCACGACCTGGACACGGGCTGGGCCCGGTTGCGTACGGCTCTTGAGGCGGGTCCTGCCGACGCCCTGGAGGAGCTGGCCGACACGCTCGTCCAGGTGGTGCACGGCCCGTCCTCGCACCACACCACGGGCCCGCTCGTCGATCGCCGCGAGGACGACATAGCGCTGCTGCTCCTGCGGCGCACGCCCGTGTCGAGCCGGCCCTCGACCGCCCGGCGCACGGCCATGACGATCGCGCAGGCCGAGCCGGAGCGGATCGCCGCCGCCCGTCAGCAGATACGGGAGCTGCTGCACGACTGGGCCGACGCCGACCAGGTCGACTCGGCGGTGCTGCTCGTCTCCGAGATGGCCACGAACGTGCTGGTGCACACCGACGGCGACGCGCTGCTGGTCGCCGAGGTCGCCCGGAGCGCCGAGGGGGCGCGGCGGCTGCGTGTGGAGGTCTCGGACGGCTCGGACGACCTGCCGCACAAGCGCAGGCCGGGGGAGCTGGCCTCGTCGGGGCGCGGCCTGGTGCTGATGGAGCTGCTGGCCCAGCGCTGGGGCGTCGATCCGCAGGGCGAGGGCAAGTGCATCTGGTTCGAGCTCTACGAACCCTCGGAGGCGGGGGAGGGCCCGGCGGCTGTTTCACGTGAAACGGGGCCACCGGCCTCGTAGCGACCGCGCAGTTCACTGAGGATGCCGAACGCCGCCGCCGTCAGCGGCACCGCGAGCAGCATCCCGAGGATCCCGGCGACCGAGGCGCCGCCCGTGATGGCGAGCAGGACCACCGCCGGGTGCATCTGCACCGTGCGCGACTGGATCATCGGCTGGAGCACGTGCCCTTCGAGTACCTGCACCGCGAGCACCACGCCGAGCGCCCACAGGGCGATGACGAACCCGCGGTCGGCGAGGGCCACGAGCACGGAGACCGCGCCGGAGATGAAGGCGCCGAGGTAGGGGATGTAGGCGCCGACGAAGACCAGGGCGGCGAGGCCGACCGCGCCGGGTACGCGCAGGACGAGCAGTCCGACGCCGATGCAGGTCGCATCGATCAGGGCGATGAGCGTGGTGCCGCGCATGAACCCGGCGATCGAGTTGAAGGAGCGTCGCGCGATGGCCTCCAGGGTCTCCCCGGAGCCGGGTGCCGCATGGCGCAGGGCGACGCGGAAGCGCTCGGCGTCGCGCAGGAAGAAGAAGCAGAGCAGGAGCGCGAGGACCGCCATGGCCACGACCTCGCCGACGACGCTGAGCCCGCTGATGACGCCGGACGCGGCGCTGCCGCCGTACTTCTTGAGCAGGTCCTGGGTGTTGTCGGCGAGGTGGTCGAGGTCGAGGGCGCCGGTCCCGAACCGGTCGGAGAGGTCGGTGGCGGCCTGCTTCACGGAGGCCACGATCTGGTCCCCGGTGTCGATGAGCGCGGCGACCACGATGTATCCGGCGCCGCCGACGACGACCAGGATCAGTGCGCAGGTGAGGCCGGAGGCGAGGGAGCGCTGGACCTTGGCGCGGCGCAGGGCGTGGTAGACGGGCCGCAGCAGGGCGGTGCCGAGCAGGGCGAGCAGCACCGGCACGACGGCCGTCTTCAGTTCGACGCAGAGCCGGATCCCGACCCACGCGACACCGGCGACGAGGAGGGCCACCGCGCACCAGGCGGCGACGCGGCGGGCGGGTTCGGGCAGGAGCTGCTGACGGGTCGGCACCCGGCCAGACGATCATGTGCGGGCCGCACGCACCCGCCGGGCGGGTCCGCCCGGGTGACCGGGCGACCCATCGGCGTCCTACAAGGGAGTGACGGCCCGCCGGGTGCAGAGTCGGCGGGCCGTCACGTTCAGGGGAGCGCGCACGCGGTGCGTACGGGGCACGGTCACGTGTGCGGCAGGCGCTCCTTGGAGGGGATGACGCCCAGGCGGCCGGCCTGGAAGTCGTCGAAGGCCTGCTGGAGTTCGGCCTTGGTGTTCATCACGAACGGGCCGTAGTGCGCCATGGGCTCCCGGATCGGCTGCCCGCCGAGGATGACGACCTCCAGGTCGGGGGTGTTCCCGTCCTGGGACTCGTCGGCGCGCACGGTCAGGGACGAGCCCGCGCCGAAGACGGCGGTCTGGCCGCTGTGGATCGGACGGCGCTCGGCGCCGACGGTGCCGCGGCCCGCGAGCACGTACACGAGGCCGTTGTAGTCCTCGCGCCAGGGCAGGGTCGCCTCGGCGCCGGGGCGGACGGTGGCGTGCACCATCGTGATCGGCGTGTGCGTGATGCCGGGGCCCTCGTGGCCGTCGAACTCACCGGCGATGACACGCAGCAGCGCGCCGCCGTCGGCCGTGGTGAGCAGCTTGACCTGGCCACCGCGGATGTCCTGGTAGCGCGGGTTCTGCATCTTGTCCTTGGCGGGCAGGTTCACCCACAACTGGAGGCCGTGGAAGAGGCCGCCGGACATGACGAGGGACTCCGGGGGAGCCTCGATGTGCAGCAGTCCCGAGCCCGCGGTCATCCACTGGGTGTCGCCGTTGGTGATGGTGCCGCCACCGCCGTGCGAGTCCTGGTGGATGAAGGTGCCGTCGATGATGTAGGTCACGGTCTCGAAGCCGCGGTGCGGGTGCCAGGGCGTGCCCTTGGGCTCTCCCGGCGCGTACTCCACCTCACCCATCTGGTCCATCATGATGAACGGGTCGAGGTGCTTGTAGTTGATCCCGGCGAAGGCGCGGCGCACGGGGAAGCCCTCGCCCTCGAAGCCGCCGGGCGCGGTCGTCACGGTGAGCACGGGGCGCGCCAGGGCGTCCGCGGGCGCGGCCACACGGGGCAGGGTCAGCGGGTTCTCGACGGTCACAGCGGGCATTTTGGGGCCTCCTTGGCGTCCTCGTGCCTCGACTTTAGTTGAACGTAGAACTTTCTGCCACCCAGAACGCCGAACGCCCGGAGGGAATTCCCTCCGGGCGTTCGGTGACAGCGATGAGATGTGCTGGTCGGACGGGGTTCAGCCGTACATGCGGCGCATCGCGAAGTCGACCATCTGCTCGACCGCCTTCGCGTCGAAGACCATCCGGTGCTCGCCCTCCATGTCGAGGACGAAGCCGTACCCGGTGGGCAGCAGGTCGATCACCTCGGCGCCGGTGATGACGAAGTACTTGGACTCCTTGCCCGCGTACCGGCGCAACTCCTTGAGCGTGGTGAACATGGGGATCACCGGTTGCTGGGTGTTGTGCAGCGCGAGGAAGCCCGGGGTGTCGCCACGGGGGCAGTACACCTTCGACGACGCGAAGATCTGCTGGAAGTCCTCGGCGGACATCGAGCCCGTGGTGAAGGCGCGGACCGCGTCGGCGAGCGAGGGCGGCGACGGCTCCGGGTACAGCGGCGGCGCCTGCTGCCCGTATCCGCCCTGCTGCGGCGGCGCGTACTGCTGCCCGGCAGCGGCTCCCCCGGCGTGCTGCTCGTATCCGTACATGAGGCACAGGGTACCGAGGGGCGGGGGTGGTCAGGTCCCGGCCGCCGCAACCGGACCCCTGCGCGCCTTCGTCACAGTTGGCATGCCGGGGTTGCGCCTTATTACCGACGGGTAGCATCCTATTGATTACTAGTTGGTACGCGTACGAGGACGATCCCGGCACCCGACACGAACGGGTCCCCGTCGGGTCTTCTCCCAAGCCTTTACGGAGCCGTCGCCATGGGGCACTACAAGTCGAATCTCCGCGACATCGAGTTCAACCTCTTCGAGGTGCTCGGCCGCGACAAGCTGTACGGCACCGGCCCGTTCGGGGAGATGGACGTCGACACCGCCAAGAGCATCCTCGAAGAGGTCGCCCGCCTCTCCGAGAACGATCTGGCCGAGTCCTTCGCCGACGCGGACCGCAACCCGCCGGTCTTCGACCCGGAGACCAACACGGCGCCCGTCCCGGCGTCCTTCAAGAAGTCGTACCAGGCGTTCATGGACGCCGAGTACTGGCGCCTCGGCCTTCCCGAGGAGATCGGCGGCACCACCGCGCCGCGCTCCCTGATCTGGGCTCACGCCGAGCTGATCCTGGGCGCCAACCCGGCGGTCTGGATGTACTCCTCGGGCCCGGCGTTCGCCGGCATCCTCTTCGAGGAGGGCAACGAGGCGCAGAAGAAGGTCGCCGAGATCGCCGTCGAGAAGCAGTGGGGCTCGACGATGGTGCTGACCGAGCCGGACGCCGGTTCGGACGTGGGTGCCGGCCGCACCAAGGCCGTCCAGCAGGACGACGGTTCGTGGCACATAGAGGGCGTGAAGCGGTTCATCACGTCCGGTGAGCACGACATGTCGGAGAACATCCTCCACTACGTCCTCGCCCGCCCCGAGGGCCACGGCCCCGGCACCAAGGGCCTCTCCCTCTTCCTGGTGCCGAAGTTCGAGTTCGACTGGGAGACCGGCGAGCTGGGCGAGCGCAACGGCGTGTACGCCACCAACGTCGAGCACAAGATGGGCCTCAAGGCGTCCAACACGTGCGAGATGACCTTCGGCGACAAGCACCCCGCCAAGGGCTGGCTCATCGGCGACAAGCACGACGGCATCCGCCAGATGTTCCGCATCATCGAGTTCGCCCGCATGATGGTCGGCACGAAGGCGATCTCGACCCTGTCGACCGGCTACCTGAACGCCCTGGAGTACGCCAAGGAGCGCGTCCAGGGCCCCGACCTGGCCAAGTTCATGGACAAGACGGCGCCGAAGGTCACCATCACGCACCACCCGGACGTACGCCGCTCGCTGCTCACGCAGAAGGCGTACGCCGAGGGCATGCGCTCCCTGGTGCTCTACACCGCCTCCGTCCAGGACGCGATCCAGGTCAAGGAGGCCGCGGGCGAGGACGCCACCACCGAGCACGCCCTGAACGACCTGCTGCTGCCCATCGTGAAGGGCTACGGCTCGGAGAAGGGCTACGAGCAGCTCGCGCAGTCGCTCCAGACGTTCGGCGGCTCCGGGTTCCTCCAGGAGTACCCGATCGAGCAGTACATCCGTGACTCGAAGATCGACACGCTGTACGAGGGCACCACGGCCATCCAGGGCCAGGACTTCTTCTTCCGCAAGATCGTCCGCAACCAGGGCGCCGCGCTGAACGGCCTCGCCGAGGAGATCAAGAAGTTCCTCGCGGTCGAGACGGGCGGCGAGGAGCTGAGCGCCGCGCGCGAGTCGCTGGCCAAGGCCGCGGTCGAGCTGGAGGCCATCGTCGGCGTCATGCTCACCGACCTGGCCGCCACCGAGAAGGACGTCAACTCCATCTACAAGGTGGGCCTGAACACCACGCGCCTGCTCATGGCCTCCGGTGACGTGGTCGTCGGCTACCTGCTCCTCAAGGGTGCCGCCGTCGCCGCCGAGAAGCTGGCGGCCGGCGCCTCCGGCAAGGACGTGCCGTTCTACCAGGGCAAGATCGCGGCGGCGAAGTTCTTCGCGGCCAACGTCCTGCCGGGCGTCATCGGCGCGCGCAAGCTGGCGCAGGCGACCAGCGAGTCGGGCCTGGACGTCATGGAGCTGGACGAGGCGGCGTTCTAGGCTCCGCCGAGCCGAAATTCGGCGGAGGCCCGTCGCCCCCTCGGGGTGCCGGGCCTTCTGCCTGCCCGCGGCGGCCCGGTGGGGGCCGGGCCGCCGCGGGCAGGTCCCCCGCCACCCGCATTACCCTGACCGCATGCGCTCTCCCTCCGGCCCCTTCGATCGTGGGCACACCGACGACCTGATGTCCTTCCTCGCGGCGAGCCCGACGCCGTACCACGCCGTGGCGACCGTCGCCGCGCGGCTGGAGGAGGCCGGGTTCAAGCAGGTCGCGGAGGTCGACGCCTGGGACGGCACCACCGGGGGCAAGTTCGTGACGCGCGGCGGCGCCGTCATCGCCTGGTACGTGCCGGGCGGAGCGCAGCCGCACACCCCCTTCCGCATCGTCGGCGCGCACACCGACTCCCCCAACCTGCGCGTGAAGCCGCGGCCCGACATGGGCAACAGCGGCTGGCGCCAGGTGGCCGTGGAGGTCTACGGCGGCCCGCTCCTCAACTCCTGGCTCGACCGGGACCTCGGCCTCGCCGGACGCGTCTCGCTGCGCGACGGCACCGAGCGGCTCATCGACATCGACCGGCCCCTGCTGCGCGTCCCGCAGCTCGCCATCCACCTGGACCGCTCCGTCACCTCCGAGGGCCTCAAGCTCGACAAGCAGCGGCACATGCAGCCGATCTGGGGCCTGGGCGACGATGTGCACGAGGGCGATCTGCTGGGCTTCGTCGAGGACGAGTACGGCCTGGAGCGCCGCTCCGTCACCGGCTGGGACCTGATGACGTACTCCGTCGAACCGCCGGCCTACCTGGGCCGCGACAAGGACCTCCTGGCCGGCCCGCGCATGGACAACCTGCTGTCCGTGCACGCCGGGACGGCCGCGCTCGCCGAGGTGAGCAGCCGCGCCGAGAGCGGCTCGCTCCCGTACATCCCGGTGCTCGCCGCCTTCGACCACGAGGAGAACGGGTCGCAGTCCGACACCGGCGCCGACGGCCCGCTGCTCGGCAGCGTCCTGGAGCGTTCGGTCCTCGCGCGCGGCGGCTCCTACGAGGACCGGGCACGGGCCTTCGCCGGGACGGTGTGCCTCTCGTCGGACACCGGGCACGCCGTGCACCCCAACTACGGCGAGCGCCACGACCCCACCCATCACCCGCGCGCCAACGGCGGCCCGATCCTCAAGGTCAACGTCAACAACCGCTACGCCACCGACGGCAGCGGCCGGGCCGTGTTCGCGGCGGCCTGCGAGAAGGCGGGCGTGCCGTTCCAGTCGTTCGTCTCCAACAACGCGATGCCCTGCGGCACCACGATCGGCCCGATCACCGCGGCCCGGCACGGCATCAAGACCGTCGACATCGGCGCGGCGATCCTGTCGATGCACAGCGCGCGTGAACTGTGCGGCGCCGACGATCCGTTCCTGCTGGCCAACGCGCTGACCGCGTTCCTGGAGGGCTGAGTTCCGGCCGGTTCGCGCCGGGCCGTGTGACGACGAGGCCTCCGGGTACCCGGAGGCCTCAACTACCCGTACGTCACACAACCGTTGGGGAGGCGAACCTCATGAGCATGGGAGGTTGCATCATCCTGGTCGCCGTGGGGGCGATCCTTGCTTTCGCGACCGACTGGCACATGAAGGGAGTCAACCTCGACCTCGTCGGCTGGATCCTGATGATCGTCGGCCTGATCGGGCTCTTCGTGTTCCGCAGTGTCGGACGGCGCAGGGGCGTCGTCGTGCCCCCGGCCCAGACGACCGTCGTCGACGACGAGCGCGGACCGCGCATCTGAGGCGTGTTCCGCGAGCCCCGGCCGTCCCGGGCACCCGCATTGCGTACTCACCAGTAGCTGCCTCCACGTACCCTGATCCAGGACCAGTTCTCATCGGTTATCGGGGCATATGGGGGGAGCACTGTCGTGGAGTTCCGGCTGCTCGGCGCGGTCGCCGTGGCCACGGAGAGCGGGGAGCTCCCGCTCGGTCCGGCCAAGCGGCGCAGCCTGCTCGCGGCGCTGCTGCTGCGCCCCAACACCGCGGTGCCGCTCGACCAACTGATCGACGCCCTGTGGCCCGAGGGCCCGCCCGCGCGCGCCAGGACCGTGGCCCAGGGGCACGTGTCGCGGCTGCGGGCGCTGCTCGCGCAGGGCGGCGCCGACGTGTGGGGCGTCCGGCTCGTGACGCGCGGCGACGCCTACGTCCTGGAGATGCCCGAGTCGCTCCTGGACGCCCACCGCTTCGAGGAGCTGGTCCGGCTCGCCCACGACCAGCGCCGACCCGACGACGCGGCGGCCCTCCTGCGCGAGGCACTCGCCCTGTGGCGCGGCCCGGCGCTGGTCGGCGTCGCCTCCGGCGGCCCGCTACGGGTCGCCGCGGACGGCCTGGAAGAGGACAGGATCTCGGCGGTCGAGCAACTGGCCCGCACCTACGGAGAGTTCGGCGACCACGCCCGCGCCGCCTCACTGCTGCACGCCGAAGCCGTCGCCCACCCGATGCGGGAGTCGCTGGCAGCGGCCCTGATGCGGGCACTGTTCCGCTCGGGGCGCCAGTCCGACGCCATCGACCAGTACCACCGCACCCGCACCCAGCTCGCCGAGGAACTCGGCGTCGACCCCGGCTCCGCGCTGCGCGAGGCGTACGCGGAGATCCTGGCGGGCGGCCAGGACCGACCGGCCGCCGCCGCGCCGGAACCCGAGCCCGCGCCCACGCCCGAGCCCGAGCCCGCACCCGCCGCCGACGGGCCCGACCTGCTGCCCCGCGCGCCGCGCGGCTTCGTCGGCCGCGACCGGGAACTGGCCGCGATCACCGCGACCGCCCGCCGCGAGCACGCCGTCGTCGTCATCACGGGCCCCGCGGGCGTCGGCAAGTCCGCGGTCGCACTGCACTGGGCGCACACCGCCCGCGAGCGCTACGACGGCGTCCTCTTCGCCGATCTGCACGGCTTCAGCGACGAGGGCACCGGCACCGGTGACGCCTGCCCGGAGACGGCCGACGTGCTGCGCGAGTTCCTGATCGCCCTCGGCACCCCGCCGCGTGACCTCCCCGACACCCCGGGCGCGCTGGCCGCCGCCTACCGCAGGCGCACCGAGAACCGCCGCCCCCTCGTCGTACTCGACAACGCCCGCACCGCGGCCCAGGTCCGCCCGCTCCTCCCGGCGGGCCCGGGCAGCGCCGTGCTCGTCACCTCACGGCTGCGGCTCGACGGACTCGCGGTCAGCGAACTCGCCCGCACCGTCGACATCGGCGTCCTCGACGGCCCCGCCTCCGCCACGCTGCTCGCCGCCGCCACCGGCGCCGGCGCCGAGGACCGCCTCGCCGCCGAACCCGCCGCCGCCGCCCGCCTCGCCGACCTCTGCGCGGGCCTGCCGCTGGCGCTGCGCGTCGTGGCGGCCCGCATCAACGCCCGCCCGCAGTGGCCGCTCGCCCCGCTCGCCGAGGAGCTGGCCGACGAACAGCGCCGCCTGGCCCTCCTCGACGTCGACGACACCGGGGTCGCCGCCGCCCTGCGGCTCACCCTCCTCGCCCTGCCCGCCGACGCCCGGCTGCTCTTCCACCACCTCGGCGACCTCCCAGGACCCGACCTCGACCGCTACGCGGCCGCCGCCCTCACCGCCACCACCCCGGCCGACGCCGCCACCGCCCTGGACCGCCTCGCCGCCGCCCACCTCGTCACCGAGCGGACCCCCGGCCGGTACGGGATGCACGATCTGGTCCGCCTGTACGCGCGCGGGCCCGCCCGCGACCACCTCCGCCTCCCCGCGCCCGCCCCCGGGAGCGGGACGGCCGAACCCCCCGGCGAACCCCTCGTCCGCCTCCTCGACCACTACGTCCGCACCACGCTGCGCGCCGCCGCCGTCGCCGAACCCGACGACCGGCCCTGCTGCGCGCCGCCCCCGGACGCGCGCACCGACCGGGGCGGGCCGCCGCTGCCCGACCGGGCGAGCGCGCTCGCCTGGTTCGCCGGGCAGCGCGAGAACCTGACCGCCGCCGCCGGAGCCGCCTTCGCCGCCGGCCTCGACGACCGGGCCTGGCGGCTCGTCGTCCTCCAGTGGCCGTCCATCGTCGGATACGTACGCGACGACTGGATGCCGCTCCTCGAAACGGGCCTGACCGCGGCCGTCCGCCTCGACGACCCGGACGCCGAGGCGCGGGTGCGCGCCCTGTGCGGCTGGGTCCTCACCGAGGAAGGGCGCCTCGACGAGGCCCTGGAGCACCTGGAGCGCGCCCCCGCACTGGCGGCCCGTGCGGGCGACCCCTCCAGCGAGGCCACGGCGCTGATCAACCTCGCCGTCGCCCTGGACCGCGCCGGCGCCGCAGGCCCCGAACCCCTCGCCCATCTGGCCCGCGCCGCCGAACTGGCCCGCGCGGCAGGCGACGTACTCACCGAACTGCTCGCCCTCGAACACCGGGCCCGCCGCCTGCTCGCCCTCGACGACCACCCGGCCGTCCTGGACTGCACGGAGCGCGGGCTGACCCTGCCCGGGGCCGGTGGCGAAGGACTCGCGCCGCTGCGCCAGACGCTGCTGCGGATCTCGCGCGGCGCCGCGCTGCTCGCCCTCGACCGCGCCGAGGAAGCCCGCGCCTGCCTGCGCCGGGCCCACGAGGACGCGGTGCGCCACGGCTTCGACGAGGGCGTACGCGGGGCGAAAGCCCAGCTCACCCGGGTCGACAGCCAAACGGCGACGGGGCGCTAACGCGAGGGCGACCGGACGGCGACCACGACGGGCACGGTAGGAACCACAGCGGCCCACCGGACCAGGCGGCCGCACGGAACCGGGGGAACACCACCATGACCCGCACCATCGCCCGTACGACCGTCCTCGCCACCGCCGCCATGGCGCTCGGCCTCACCCTGACCGCCTGCTCCGGCGGCGAGAGCGGCACCAAGGACGAAGGGGCCGCCGCGCCGGCGGGCAAGAGCGCCCCCCAGGTCACCGGCACCGGCACCGACGCCGGGACCGCCACCGACGCCGACGCGAAGGCGACCACCGGCACGCGGGCGGGCGGCGCGTCCAAGGCCGAGGCCGCGAAGAGCGGCTCCGCCGCGAAGGGCGCCACCGGCGCGTCCGCCACCAGGTCGGCGCCCGAATGCAAGGTGACGTCGCTCGGCTACACCCTTCAGCGCAAGAACCCGGAGCAGCAGGGCGACCACCTGCTGATCACCGCGGTCAACAAGTCCGGCAGCGCCTGCACCGTGCAGAAGTTCCCGGTCGTCACCCCCGGCGACGCCAACGGCGACGTCCCCCTCGCCAAGGACGACCAGCAGCCCGCGCAGCCGCTGCTGGTGCGCCCCGGCGCCGCGGTGTACTCCGCGCTCCCCGTCTACCAGGACATCAAGGCCGAGGACGACTACTTCACGTCGATCCGGCTCTCCCTGGTCATGAACGACGCCGACGCCTCCGGCGCCTTCGTCACCCTGAAGACGCCGGGCGAGGTCGAGTACGCGGCCAAGCAGGCCGACGGCATCGAGGTGCTCTCCTGGAACACCCGCAAGCCCTACGACTACTGACCCGCGCGTCAGACCTGCTGCTCGTCCATCCCGGCGAGCACCAGCGGCAGCCGGTCCGCCCCGCCCTCGGCGACGCGGACCGGCACGCCCCAGTCCTGCTGGTGGACGTGGCACGCCGGGTACTCCTCCTCGGCCGCGTCGTCGCAGGACGCGGCCATCGCCGACACGTGCAGGACGCCCTCGGTGACCTCGGGGTTCAGCACCAGCTCGCGGGCCAGGTCGGTGCCCGCGCCGTCGCCGGACACCAGCAGCTCGGGCGGCGTCGCGGAGACCAGGAGGCGGGTCGAGGGGCCGTACCGGGTGTCGAGCTTCTGCCCGGCCGGCGCCTGGAAGATGACGTCCAACGCCAGCGTGCCGCCCGCCACCTCGGTGGCGGCGCGCCGCGTGCGGTGGGCCACCGACTCGACGCGTACGGCCTCCTCGGGCAGCCGCAGCCGGGTCAGCCGGTGCCGTGCCGACTCGACGACCACGATGTCCTCGCCCACGAGCACGGCGTCGCTGGGCTCCCGCAGATCCGTCGCCAGCGTCGTCACCTGCCCGGTCGCGGGGTCGAAGCGGCGCAGGGCGTGGTTGTACGTGTCGCAGACCGCGACCGAGCCGTCCGGCAGCGCGGTCACGCCCAACGGGTGCTGGAACAGGGCCTGTCCGGCGTCGCCGTCCCGGTGCCCGAAGTCGAACAGGCCGGTGCCGACGGCCGTGTGGACGCCCCCGTCCGGATCGACGTAGCGCAGCGAGCTCGTCTCCGCGTCGGCGACCCACAGACGCTCCTCGGTAGCGGCGAGCCCCGAGGGCTGCGCGAACCACGCCTCGGGCCCGGGCCCGTCGACCAGCCCCTCGTTCGTCGTCCCGGCCGCGACCTCGACCGTCCTCGCCGCCGGGTCGTACGTCCACAGTTGGTGGACACCGGCCATGGCGATCCACACCTTGCCGCCGAAGACGGCCACGTCCCACGGCGACGACAGGTCGACCTCGAGCGAGGGACCGCTGTTCGCCGTCGCCTGCCACCACTGCCGGCCGGTGCCCGCGAGCGTGCTGATCGTGCCGCTCGCCAGGTCCACCGCGCGCAGCGCGTGGTTCACGGTGTCGGCGACGACGACCGTCCGCTCGTCGAGCAGCGCGAGGCCCTGCGGTTCGTTGAAGGAGTCCGGGCCGAAGCCGCGCTCCCCGCTCCCGATGCGCCGCACGACGCTCTCCCCGTCGGCCGCCAGCTCCACGAGCTGATGGCGGGTGGTGTCGCTGACCAGGAAGTTCCCCGACGGCAGCAGGATCGCCTTGCCCGGGAAACGCAAGTCCGTCGCGACCGGCTCGGGCGCGACATAGGGGCCCTCGCCGCGGTGCAGCGTGCCCTTGGCCTCGTGCTCGGCCTCCAGCTCCGCGACGAGCGCGGCGATGGCGTGCGCGTGCCCCTCCCCGGCGTGCTGCGCGACGACGTACCCCTCCGGGTCGATCACGACCAGCGTCGGCCAGGCCCGCACCGCGTACTGCTTCCAGGTGGCGAGCTCGGGGTCGTCCAGCACGGGGTGCTCCACGCCGTACCGCTCGACGGCGTCTACGACCGCGGCGTGCTCGGCCTCGTGCACGAACTTCGGCGAGTGCACGCCGATGATCACGAGCGTGTCCCGGTGCTTCTCCTCCAGCTCCCGCAGCTCGTCGAGGACATGGAGGCAGTTGATGCAACAAAAGGTCCAGAAGTCCAGTACGACAATGCGTCCACGCAGGTCGGCAAGGGTGTATTCCTTGCCTCCCGTATTCAGCCAGCCGCCTTTGCCGATCAGCTCGGGGGCACGGACACGGGCACGGCGGGGCGCTGCGGGAGCGGAGTCGTTCATGTTTCAAGGGTGCCACGCGCGTCACCCGAGCAGCCCCGGGTGTTCTCCGAAAGGCGTCCGGGCGCCCGGGCGCGGGCACTCATCCACGTATGCGCTACGAAGTCAGAGAACGGATCTTCGCCATCGGCGAGGACTACTGGATCGAGGACGAGAACGGGAACAAGGCGTTCCTTGTCGACGGGAAGGCGATGCGGCTGCGGGACACCTTTCAGTTGAAGGGCCCCGACGGCCGTGTCCTCATCGACTTCCACAAGAAGATGCTCGCCCTGCGCGACACCATGGTCATCGAGCGCGGGGACGAACAACTCGCCACGGTCAAGCACAAACGGCTGTCGCTGCTGCGCAACCACTACCGCGTGGAGCTGGTCGACGGCACCGAACTCGACGTCAGCGGCAAGATCCTGGACCGGGAGTTCGCCGTCGAGTACGAGGGTGAACTCCTCGCCGAGATCTCCCGCCGCTGGCTGCGCGTGCGCGACACGTACGGCGTGAACGTGGTCCGTGAGGACGCCGATCCGGCCCTGATCATCGCGGTCGCGGTGTGCGTCATCCACCTCGCGGAGAAGGAGGGAGGCGACGGGGACGCCGACTGAGGCGCCCCCGCACGGTCAGCGCCGGGGCGGGGCGAGTCCCAGGAGCCGGTCCTTCAGTGCCGGGAACTGCTCCCGGGTCGTCGCGACGCGGGCGGGGTCGAACTCCACCCGCAGCACCTCTTCCCCGGCCCCCGCCTGCGCCAGCACCTCGCCCCACGGATCGACCACGATGCTGTGCCCCGCCTGGGGGACGCCCGCGTGGGTCCCGGCGCCCGCGCAGGCCAGCACGTACGCCTGGTTCTCGACGGCCCGTGCCTGCGCGAGCAGCGTCCAGTGGGCGCGGCGCCGCTCGGGCCAGCCGGCGGAGACGAGCAGGGTCTCGGCGCCGCGGTCCACGAGCCCGCGGTACAGCTCGGGGAAGCGCAGGTCGTAGCAGGTGCTGACGCCGAGGACGGTCTCCGGCAGCGGGACGGTCACCAGCTCCTCGCCCGCGCTCATCAGCACGGCCTCGCCCTTGTCGAAGCCGAAGCGGTGGATCTTGCGGTAGGCGGCGGCGAGTTCCCCGTCGGGGGAGAAGATCAGCGCGGTGTTGTAGAGGGGGCCCTCGGGGTCCCGCTCGGGGATCGAACCGGCGTGCAGCCACACGCCCGCGTCGCTCGCCGCCTTGGACATCGCCGCGAAGGTGGGCCCCTCCAGCGGTTCGGCCTCCTCCGCGAACAGGTCGTAGGCGAAGGCGCCGGTCGTCCACAGCTCGGGCAGCACGACCAGGTCGGCGCGGCCGGACTCCTCCCGTACCAGTGAACTGACGCGCCCACGGCGCTCGTTGACCGATTCGGCTGCTTTGTCGCCTTCGTCGGCGTTTACCGCGATCTGGATGAGGGAGGCGCGCACACTACCACCGTCCTGGCATGGAAGCCGTCAACCCGGGCCTACGATCGTCACACGAAAGCACTGCATGGGTGCCTACGGGCAGCGTACTGTGCCAGTCCGGGGGAGCCCCCGGACCCCCACCGACGCGACCCGATCCACCCACCGCCCGCGCCGCCGCCTACCTCACCGCCCGTGTACGACACCGCTCAAGGGGTCCCTTTCCGTGAGTCTCCACCCCAGCCTTCAGTCCTACGCCGACGCCTGGACCCACTCCGTGGAAGCGATATCGGAGCTGGTCACACCGCTCGTGGAGGGTGAGTGGAACCGGGCGACGCCCTGCCCCGGCTGGTCGGTACGGGACATCGTCTCCCACGTCATCGGGCAGGACTGCGAGATGCTCGGCGACCCGCGCCCCATCCACACCCTGCCGCGCGACCTCTACCACGTCCGGACCGAGACGCAGCGCTACCACGAGGTCCAGGTCGACGTCCGCCGCCACCACACGGCGCCGGAGATGGTCGCGGAGCTGGAGTACACGATCATCCGCCGCTCGCGTCAGCTCCGCAACGAGAGCCGCGACCCCCAGACCATGGTGCGCGGCCCGCGCTCCGTGGAGGAGACCCTCGAATTCGCCATGCGCAGGCGGGCGTTCGACATCTGGGTGCACGAGCAGGACCTGCGCTGGGCCCTCGGCAAGCCGGGCAACCTCGACTCGCCGGGCGCCCACGTCACCCGTGACCTGCTCCTCGCCGCCCTGCCCAAGATCGTCGCCAAGGACGCGGGCGCCCCGCCGAACTCGGCGATCGTCATCGACGTGCACGGCCCCGTCGAGTTCCTGCGCACCGTCCGCGTCGACGCGGACGGCAAGGGCACGATCGACGGCGCCCCCTCCCTCGGCCCGGCGGTGACCCTGGCCCTGGACTGGGAGACGTACGTGCGCCTGTCCTGCGGGCGCGTCACACCGGAGGCGGTCGCGGACCGCGTGAAGAAGGACGGCGACCCCGCCCTGGCCTCGGCGATCGTGGCGGCCCTGAGCATCACGCCGTAGCGCGCCGGGCGCCGGGCCCGCCCGCCACGGCCCGGCGCACCACCCACCCGCTCAGGCGGGGACGTGCACGGACGTGACCCGGGAGGCGACGAGCCGCTCCCGCTCGGCGCGAGCCGCCCGCTTGCGCAGGCGCAGGATCTGCCCGACCCCGAGCGCCTGCAACACGTACACCGCCGCGAACGCCACGCGGTAGTTGTCACCGGTGGCGTCGAGCAGCACACCCACCGCGAGCAGCGTCGTCATCGAGGCCACGAAACCGCCCATGTTGACGATTCCCGACCCGGTCCCCTGCCGCTCCGGCGGATTCGCCGGACGCGCGAAGTCGAACCCGATCATGGATGCGGGCCCGCACGCCCCGAGCACCACGCACATCACCACGAGCAGCCACATCGGCGCCCGTCCGGGCCAGGCGATCGGCGCCGCCCACACCAGGGCCGTCATCCCGACCGTGCCCAGCGCGAGCGGCAGCCGCGCCGTGTGGTGCCGGGCCACGATCTGCCCGTAGACGAGCCCCACCACCATGTTGGCGAGCACCACGAGCGTCAGCAGTTCGCCCGCGGTGCCGCGCGAGAGTCCCTGCGCCTCGACGAGGAACGGCAGCCCCCACAGCAGCAGGAACACCATCGCCGGGAACTGCGTCGTGAAGTGCACCCACAGGCCGAGCCGCGTCCCCGGCTCCCGCCAGGCCGCCGCGATCTGCCCGCGCACGAAGGCGGCGCCCTTGTGCGAGGTCGGGGTCGGCGGCGGCTCGAACCCCTCGGGGTGGTCCTTGAGGAACAGCGTCATCAGCACCAGGACGACGACCCCCGCGAGCGCGCTGCCCGCGAACGCCGCCTCCCAGCCGATGCCGTGCAGCAGCCGCGCGATGACCAGCGTGGAGACCAGGTTGCCCGCCATGCCGACGAGCCCGGCGAGCTGCGCGACCAGCGGCCCGCGCCGCGCCGGGAACCAGCGCGTACCGAGCCGCAGCACGCTGATGAAGGTCATGGCGTCGCCGCAGCCGAGCAGCGCGCGCGAGGCGAGCGCCATGCCGTACGAGGACGAGAAGGCGAAGCCGAGCTGTCCGACCGTGAACAGGACCACGCCGAACGTCAGCACCTTCTTCGTGCCGAGCCGGTCGACCATCAGGCCGACGGGTATCTGCATGCCCGCGTAGACGAGCAGTTGGAGGATGGAGAAGGTGGAGAGCGCGGACGCGTTGATGTGGAACCGCTCGACGGCGTCGAGCCCCGCCACGCCGAGCGACGTACGGAAGATGACGGCGACGAAGTAGACGGCGACGCCGATGCCCCACACCGCGATCGCCCGGCGGCCACCGGGCGGATCTCCGGGCAGGGAGGAGGCGTCGGCGCTCATCGCACGTCTCCCCGTGCCAGGTTCTGGAACCAGCCGACGTGCCGCTTCACCACGGCGACCGCCGCCTCCACGTCGCCCGCGCGCAGCGCGTCGAGGAGTTCGCCGTGCTCGGCGAGGGTCTTGGCGATGCGGTCGGGGTGGGAGTGCATCACGGCGACGCCCATCCTCAGTTGCCGGTCGCGCATCTGGTCGTAGAGGCGGGACAGGATCTCGTTGCCGCCGCTGCGGACGATCTCCGCGTGGAAGCAGCGGTCGGTCGCGGCGGCGTCGGCGAACCGGCCCGCGGCGGCCTGCTCGCGCTGGGTGTCGAGCAGCTCCTCCAGGCGGTCCAGGAGCCGGGGCCGCGCCGGGACGGCCTTGCGCACGGCGTGCTCCTCGACGAGCAGCCGGGTCTCCACGACGTCCGCGATCTCCTGCGCCGAGACGGGCAGCACCAGGGCGCCCTTCTTCGGGTAGAGCCGCAGCAGCCCCTCGACCTCCAGCTTGAGCAGCGCCTCGCGCACCGGTGTGCGGGACACTCCGACGGCCTCGGCGAGCTCGCCCTCGGTGAGCAAGGTCCCGCCCTCGTAGCGGCGTTCGAGCACGCCGCGCTTCACATGGTCGTAGACCCGCTCGGCGGCCGGGGTGCGTTTCTCGGTGGCGCGTTTCTCCGCGGTGCGTTTTTCGGCGAGGGTCGAGGGCATGCGCACATCATAGATACAACACGTACGCAAGCCGGGCCACGTCCACCATGCGGGACACAAGAATCATGCGTCTGTTGTGCAACCACTCCGCCGCCTCAGGTGTCTCAACAGTGCGCGTCCCGCCCAAGGGGCGGTGCATATGGGGCACTTGGAGCGTTCACCTTGAATACTCGTATAACGGGCATCGCCGTTCTCGTCGCGGGAACCATGCTCACCAGCGGAGCTCTGACCACCTCCGCACAGGCCGCCACCACGGCTCCGGCCACACCCACGATCGCCGCGGCCGGTGGCTTCGTGATGAACAACGGGACGGGCAAGTCCCTGTTCACCAAGGCGGCGGACACCCGCAGATCGACGGGGTCCACCACCAAGATCATGACGGCCAAGGTGGTCCTGGCCACCAGGAACCTCAACCTGGATTCCAAGGTCACTGTCCAGAAGGCGTACAGCGACTACATAGTGAAGAACAACGCCTCGTCGGCCCGGCTGATCGTCGGCGACAAGGTCACCGTGCGTCAGCTCCTCTACGGGCTGATGCTGCCGTCGGGCTGCGACGCGGCCTACGCGCTCGCGGACAAGTTCGGCTCGGGCTCGACGCGGGACGCCCGGGTCAAGTCCTTCATCGGCAAGATGAACAAGGCCGCCACGGACCTGGGTCTGAAGAACACCCACTTCGACTCGTTCGACGGCATCGGCAAGGGCAAGAACTACTCGACACCGCGCGATCTCACCAAGATCGCGTCGTCGGCGATGAAGAACTCCACGTTCCGCACGGTCGTGAAGACGAAGTCGACCAAGCAGAAGGTCACGACGAAGACCGGTGGCTACCGGTACATGTCGTGGTCCAACACCAACAACCTGCTCGGCTCCTACTCCGGCGCCATCGGAGTGAAGACCGGCTCGGGCCCGGAGGCCGGCTACTGCCTGGTCTTCGCGGCGACGCGCAGCGGCAAGACGGTGATCGGCACGGTCCTGAAGTCGACGTCGGTCAACGCCCGTACGTCCGACGCCAAGAAGCTCATGGACTACGGCTTCAAGAAGTAGCACCCAGCGGCGGTTCGGCCGTACGCAGGAGGGGCGCCCCGGAGTTCCGGGGCGCCCCTCTCGCGTGCTCGCGCGCTACGCCCAGGTGATCAGACGCTTCGGGCGCTCCAGGACCGCCGCCACGTCCGCCAGCACCTTCGAGCCCAGCTCCCCGTCGACCAGGCGGTGGTCGAAGGAGAGCGCCAGCGTCGTCACCTGACGCGGCCTCACCTTGCCCTTGTGGACCCACGGCTGGGGCTTGATGGCGCCGACCGCGAGGATCGCCGACTCCCCGGGGTTCAGGATCGGGGTGCCGGTGTCGACGCCGAAGACGCCGACGTTGGTGATGGTGACCGTGCCGCCCTGCATCGCCGCGGGCGACGTCCTGCCCTCGCGCGCCGTGGCCACCAACTCACCCAGTGCGGACGCCAGTTCGGGCAGCGTCTTGGCGTGGGCGTCCTTGATGTTCGGCACGATGAGCCCGCGCGGGGTCGCCGCGGCGATGCCCAGGTTCACGTAGTGCTTCTGGACGATCTCCTGATTGGCCTCGTCCCAGGCCGCGTTCACCTCGGGATGGCGCTTGATCGCGACGAGCAGCGCCTTGGAGATCAGCAGCAGCGGATTGACCCGCAGCCCCTGCATGTCCTTGTCGGCCTTCAGCTCCTCGACGAGCTTCATCGTGCGCGTCACGTCGACCGTCACGAACTCCGTGACGTGCGGCGCCGTGAACGCGGAGCCGATCATCGCCTGCGCCGTCGCCTTGCGGACGCCCTTGACCGGGATGCGGGTCTCGCGGACACCGTCGTACGACGGGGCGGGCGCCGCGGGCACGGTCGCCGCCACCGGGGAAGCCGGTGCGGGGGTCTGCGCGGGATCCTGCGCCGGCACCTCGGGCGCGGGCGCCACCGCGGCGTGCACGTCCGCACGGGTGATGATGCCGTCGGGGTTCGACGGGATCACCGCCGTGAGGTCCACGCCGAGATCCTTGGCGAGCTTGCGCACCGGCGGCTTCGCCAGCGGACGCTGCTCGACGGCCGGGGCCGCCGTCCCGTTGGCCGCCGGGGTCTCGGCGCCCTTGCGGACCCGCCGCTTCGTCGACGTCTCGGCGACGCCGTAACCGACGAGGACGGGCTGCCTGCCCTGCGGCTCGGCGCTCTCCGCCGCCACCTCGGGGGCCGTCTCCGCGACGGGCTCGGGCGCGGCCGGTCCGTCGGAGGCCACGTCCACCGAGATGATCACCTGGCCGACATCGACGGTCGTGCCCTCGGGGAACAACAGCTCCTTGACCACCCCGTCGAACGGGATCGGCAGCTCGACGGCCGCCTTCGCCGTCTCCACCTCACAGACGACCTGCCCGTCCTCGACGGTGTCGCCGGGCTTGACGTACCACTTGAGGATCTCGGCCTCGGTGAGGCCCTCGCCCACGTCGGGCATCTTGAATTCGCGCGCCATGACTCTCAGCCTCCTCAGTACGCCAGCGAGCGGTCGACGGCGTCGAGCACCCGGTCAAGGCCCGGCAGGTACTCCTCCTCCAGGCGCGCCGGCGGATACGGCGCGTGATACCCGCCGACCCGCAGCACGGGCGCCTCCAGGTGGTAGAAGCACCGCTCGGTGATCCGCGCGGCCAGCTCGGACCCGGCCCCGAGGAAGACCGGCGCCTCGTGCGCGACGACCAGGCGCCGCGTCTTCTCCACCGACTTCTGTACGGCGTCGAAGTCCATCGGGGAGATCGAGCGCAGGTCGAGGACCTCCAGGGACTTGCCCTCCTCCGCGGCGGCGGCAGCGGCCTCCAGGCACACCTTGACCATCGGCCCGTACGCGGCGAGCGTCAGATCGGTGCCCTCGCGCGCGACGACGGCCTTGTGGAGATCGCCGGGGACGGCCTCCGTGTCGACCTCGCCCTTGTCCCAGTAGCGCCGCTTCGGCTCGAAGAAGATCACCGGGTCGTCGCTCTGGATGGCCTGCTGGAGCATCCAGTACGCGTCCGACGCGTTCGACGGCGAGACCACCTTCAGCCCCGGCACATGCGCGAACAGCGCCTCGGGCGACTCGCTGTGGTGCTCGACCGCGCCGATGCCGCCGCCGTACGGGATACGGACGACGACCGGCGTCTTGATCTTGCCGAGCGCGCGGGCGTGCATCTTCGCGAGCTGCGTGACGATCTGGTCGTAGGCGGGAAAGACGAAGCCGTCGAACTGGATCTCCACGATCGGCCGGTAGCCGCGCAGCGCCAGGCCGATCGCGGTGCCGACGATGCCTGACTCGGCGAGCGGGGTGTCGATGACCCGCTCCTCACCGAAGTCCTTCAGGAGGCCGTCGGTGACCCGGAAGACACCGCCGAGCACGCCGACGTCCTCACCCATGACGAGGACCTTCGGGTCGTTCTCCAGCGCCGTGCGCAGCGACTCGTTGATCGCTTTGGCGATCGGAAGTTTCTGTACCGCCATGACCTCAGGCCTCCCCAGCCGCTTCGTCGGCGAACGACGCCTGGTAGGCGACGAACTGCGCGCGCTCCTCGTCGACGAGCGCGTGCCCGTCCGCGTACACGTTCTCGAAGATCGCCAAGTGGCCCGGGTCCGGCATGGCCCGTACGACATCGCGCACTCGCTTGCCCAACGTCTCGCTCTCGGCGTCGAGTTCCGCGAAGAATCCCTCGTCCGTGTCGGTTTCGGACTCGAGATAGGTGCGCAGGCGAAGGATCGGGTCCTTCGCCTCCCACGCGACGCGCTCCTCGTCGGCCCGGTACTTCGACGGGTCGTCGGAGGTGGTGTGCGCGCCCATGCGGTACGTGAACGCCTCGACCAGGGTCGGGCCCTCCCCGTTCCGCGCCCGCTCCAGCGCCCACCGGGTCACGGCGAGGCAGGCGAGCACGTCGTTGCCGTCCACCCGGACGCCGGGGAAGCCGAAGCCCTGCGCGCGCTGGTACAGCGGCACCCGCATCTGGCGCTCGGTCGGCTCGGAGATCGCCCACTGGTTGTTCTGGCAGAAGAACACCACCGGCGCGTTGTACACGGCACCGAAGTTGAAGGCCTCCAGGACGTCGCCCTGGCTGGAGGCGCCGTCGCCGAAGTAGGCGACGACCGCGGAGTCGGCGCCGTCCTTGGCCACGCCCATCGCGTAGCCCGTGGCGTGCAGCGTCTGCGAGCCGATGACGATGGTGTACAGGTGGAAGTTGTTGCTGTTGGGGTCCCAGCCGCCGTGGTTCACACCGCGGAACATGCCGAGCAGGTTGGTCGGGTCGACGCCGCGGCACCAGGCGACACCGTGCTCGCGGTAGGTCGGGAAGACGTAGTCGTCCTCACGGGTGGCCCGCCCCGAGCCGATCTGGGCGGCCTCCTGGCCGAGCAGCGACGCCCACAGACCCAGCTCGCCCTGGCGCTGGAGGGCGGTGGCCTCGGCGTCGAAGCGGCGGGTGAGGACCATGTCGCGGTACAGGGCGCGCAGCTCGTCGTCGGTGATCCCGTCGACGTACGCGTCGTACACCGCGGTCCGCGCGTTCCTGACCCGCTTGCCCTCCGGGGTCAGCAACTGGACCAGCTCCGGCCGGGCCGGGGCGGTTTTCCTCGGGGACTTCTTCGCGGCGGCCCGCTTGCGCGGCGGCTGTGCCTTCTGCGCGGCGGCAGTGCTGTCAGCACTGTCTACGGTCACGTGTGCTCCTCCGTCGGTCCGGCCCCCGGGATTGCCGGATGGCCAGTCGGCTCGGCTCGCCTGATCCGTCCACGCACGGGGTGGGTGCGGTGGAGCCGGGTTCAGGCGTGACTAGAAAGAACGAAAAGAACCTGTGCTCCGGCAAGCACCCTTCACCCAGCACGTTACCCAGTGCGACACACATCTGCGAAACCCCATCTGACCTGCGATTTTGCTTGGATTTCCAAGTACTTCCTTGCTTGGATCTCCTAGTACTCGCACGAAGGACGAAGCGCCGCAGGTCACAGCCGTGGTCTGAGTCCTGGGTCACAGCCTGGCAGGGGGCCGGAACACCGGCACGTTATCCCGGTCACCCGGGGCGCGGGAAGAGCTGGTGTGTGAGACTGAATCCGTGCGCGAAGACGGAAAAATCACGGTATTTCTCCTCGACGACCATGAAGTGGTGCGCCGCGGCGTCCACGAGCTGCTGGCGATGGAGGAGGACATCGAGATCGTCGGCGAGGCCGGCACGGCCGCCGACGCGCTCGTCCGGATCCCCGCCACCAGGCCCGATGTCGCCGTCCTTGACGTGCGCCTGCCGGACGGCAGCGGCGTCGAGGTGTGCCGCGAGATCCGCTCCAAGGACGAGTCGATCCGGTGCCTGATGCTGACCTCGTTCTCGGACGACGAGGCCCTCTTCGACGCGATCATGGCCGGCGCCTCCGGATACGTGCTGAAGGCGATCCGGGGCACCGAGCTGCTCACCGCGGTCCGCGACGTGGCGGCAGGCCGGTCCCTGCTCGACCCGGTGGCCACCGCCCGGGTCCTGGAGCGGCTGCGCGACGGTGGCCGCGCCAAGGACGAC
Source organism: Streptomyces sp. NPDC102406 (assembly GCF_044765725.1). Lineage (NCBI taxonomy): Bacteria > Bacillati > Actinomycetota > Actinomycetes > Kitasatosporales > Streptomycetaceae > Streptomyces > Streptomyces sp. NPDC102406. Next base: position 72,863 of record NZ_JBIWKP010000006.1, read on the forward strand.
GACCGGCTCGCGGGCCTCACCGACCAGGAGCGCAAGATCCTCGACCTGATCGGGGAGGGCCTGACCAACCGCGTGATCGGCGAGCGCCTTCACCTCGCCGAGAAGACGATCAAGAACTATGTCTCCAGCCTGCTGTCCAAGCTCGGCATGGAGCGCCGTTCGCAGGCCGCGGCCTACGTGGCCCGCATGCAGGCCCAGAAACAGTCCTGAGCGGCCCGGCCCCCACCCGGCCCCGAACGGGCGCCCCGCGCGCGTGCGCAAGGGACCTACGTCCCTCGTGCAGGGGGCGGGAGGCCCTTCTGCGGCACCCGGTCGGCGGCGCACAGTGGTGGCATGCCCTCCGAGACGCAGCCGCAGGACCTCGTGCGCGGCTTCGAACTGCTCGCCCGCGTGCCCTACGGCCGGGTGGCGACCAGCATGCGCGCCCTGCCCTTCCTCGCCGCCGCCCGCCACATCGTGGTGGACGGCCGGCTCCTGCTGCGCCTGCACCGCGGCTACGGCTACCACGTGGCCTGCGTAGGCAGCGTGGTCGCCTACGGCGCCGACAACCTGGGCGGCCCGGCCGCCGCGGTCGCCGAGAGCGCCGGGCAGTGGTCGGTGCAGTGCGTGGGCACCTGCGTCCAGGTCGAGCCGACCACCGCCGAACTGGAACTCTTCGGGCCCGCTCCGCACTTCGCGGACGAGGACCTCTTCGACCCGGTGTACCTGCGCGTCGACCCGCAGTTCGTGACCGTGCACGAACTGCGGGGCGGATCCGCGGGACACCCGCCCCACGCGCGCGTGCGGCGCTTCTAGGACGCCCCGGAAGCCAGGACGCCCCAAAAGCGCCGCACGGGCGCTTCCGTGGGCGTGCGATCAGTTGACGCCGCCGTCGGTGCCCGCCACGACTCCGGTGCCGCCGTCGGTCGCCCCACCGGTGGTGTCGCCGCCTTCGTCGTCCGTCTGCGTGGGCGACGCGGGCGGCGTCTCCGGCTGCGACTGCGTGGGCGTCTCCGGGTCCGTCGGCTCGTCGGACGGCTGCGTCGGCTGGTTCGTCTGCGACTGCGTCGGCGTCGGGTTGCCGGTGGGGGGCTGGTACGACGGGGTGTAGTCACCCTGCCCACCCGTGCCCTGGCCCGGGTCCTGCGTCTCGCTCTCGGTCGCGCTCTCCTCGGCCGACTTGCTCGGCTTGTCCGTCTTCTCGGACCGGGTCGCGGTCGGCGACTGCTTGGTGCCGCCCCCGCCGCCCTTGCCGTTGCTCGCGTTGAGCGCCAGCGCCACACCCACCGCGATCGCGATGACGGCGAGCACCGCGACGATCCACAACCTGCCGCGCCCGCCCCGGTTCCCGCGGCCGTCGAAGCCGCCGTCGTCCGCGCCCGGCGGGCGCAGCATCGGCTGCGCCGCCGTGCCGTTGTCCCCCGGGTGCGGCAGCGCGGTGGTACCGGCCAGGCCCATCGCCGCGGTGTTGCCGCCCGTGTGCATGGGCGCGTCGACCGGGCCGGTGTTCCAGGTGCCGGTGTGGCCGCCCTGCTCGTACAGCATCGACAGGCCGTACTGGACCAGGCCGCGCATCTCCTCGGCCGTCTGGAACCGGTCGTCGGGGTCCTTGGCGAGCGAGCGCATGACGAGGCCGTCCAGCTCCGGCGGTGTCTCGTCCGAGACCTCGGAGGGCGGCACGGGGATGTCCTGGACGTGCTGGTAGACGACGGACAGCGGCGTCTCACCGGTGAAGGGGGGCCGCAGCGCGAGGAGTTCGTAGAGCAGGCAGCCGGTCGCGTACAGGTCGGAGCGATGGTCGACGGCCTTGCCGAGGGCCTGCTCGGGCGACAGGTACTGGGGCGTGCCCATGACCATGCCGGTCTGCGTCATCGTGGACTGCGCGCCGTGCAGGGCGCGCGCGATGCCGAAGTCCATCACCTTCACCGCGCCGGTGTGGGTGATGATCACGTTGGCGGGCTTGATGTCGCGGTGCACGATGCCGTGCTGGTGCGAGTAGGCGAGCGCCTCCAGGACACCGGAGACGATGATCAGGGCCTGCTCGGGGCCCGGTGCCTCCGCGTTCAGCAGGAGGTCGCGGATGGTGCGGCCCTCGACGAGCTCCATGACGATGTACGGGACGGTCGAGCCGTTCACGTAGTCCTCGCCGGAGTCGTAGACCGCGACGACGGCGTGGTGGTTCAGGCCCGCGACCGACTGCGCCTCGCGCGTGAAGCGGGCTTTGGAGACCGGGTCCTCGGCGAGGTCGGAGCGGAGCAGCTTGACGGCGACGGTGCGCCCGAGGCGCACGTCCTCCGCTGCGAACACCTCGGCCATGCCGCCCCGGCCGAGTCTGTGGGTCAGCCGGTACCGGCCGTCCCCGACGAGCCCGCCGTTACCCCACATCTCCGGCGCATCTGACATACCGCCGCCAGTCGCCTCGGGGTCGGACGGGCCCTGAGCGCGCTGCTGCTGTGCCATCAGTCCTCGCCGTCGTTTCTGTCCGTGCCGCCATTGCCGCCGGAACCCTGCGTCGGAGTACGCGCGGTGGTGAATTACGGTCTCCGTCGGGCCACGCTACAGGCTTCGGCCGCGACCCCGTTCCGAGATGGACCGGACATCAAACCCGTTGCCGTGCAGGCCTTGCAAATCGTGCGCGCAATTCTCGCACCCGGTTCCCCACCGTTCCATGCCCCTTTCCTGTAACGCTTGCGCGACGCTTCCCGCCCGTACGGTCACGGATCGGGCATCGCGCTTGACGTGCCCGTGGCCTCGGGCAGACTTGGCCGGGAATAGCTGAATTCGATCACCGGCCGCGCCGACGCGGGGCGCTATGGGGGACGTGGAAGATGAGCCAAGACGGCGGCGCCGGCGGCAGGTACGCGGGTCGTTCCGTGGCGGACGGGCGGTATCAACTGCGCGACCTGCTCGGCCAGGGCGGCATGGCCTCCGTGCACCTCGCGCACGACACCCGGCTCGACCGCGCCGTCGCCATCAAGACTTTGCACACGGAACTCGGGCGGGAGGACGCGTTCCGCCAGCGCTTCCAGCGCGAGGCCATGTCCGTGGCCAAGCTCACGCACACGAACATCGTCTCGGTCTTCGACTCCGGCGAGGACGAACTCGACGGGATCATCACCCCGTACATCGTCATGGAGTACGTCGAGGGGCTCCCCCTCGGCTCGGTGCTCGACCAGGACGTGCGCCGACACGGTGCCATGCCCTCCGACAAGGCCCTGCGGATCACCGCCGACGTGCTGGCCGCGCTGGAGATCAGCCACGAGATGGGCCTCGTGCACCGCGACATCAAGCCGGGCAACGTGATGATGACGAAGCGCAATGTCGTCAAGGTCATGGACTTCGGTATCGCCCGCGCCATGCAGTCGGGTGTCACGTCGATGACGCAGACCGGCATGGTCGTCGGCACCCCGCAGTACCTGTCGCCCGAGCAGGCCCTGGGGCGCGGCGTCGACGCCCGCTCCGACCTGTACTCGGTCGGCATCATGCTCTTCCAACTGGTCACCGGGCGCCTCCCCTTCGAGGCGGACTCGCCGCTGGCCATCGCGTACGCGCACGTCCAGGAGGAGCCGGTCGCTCCCTCCTCGATCAACCGGTCGCTGCCGCCGGCCATCGACGCGCTCGTGGCCCGCGCGCTGCGCAAGAACCCGAACGAGCGTTTCCCGAGCGCGGAGGCGATGCGCGACGAGTGCCTGCGCGTGGCCCAGTCGCTCGCCGGGACCCCGTCCGTCGCGCCGAACATCGTGCCGGGCGCCCAGACCTCCAGCGGCGCGGGCGTCGGCTCGGCCGTCTTCCCGCCGGTCGACCAGAGCGGGGTCCCGGCCCCGGGCCCGGTCCAGACGCCGTACCAGCCGACCCCCCAGCCGAACCCGTACGGAACGCCGCAGCCCCAGGCCGGGTACGGCTACCCGCAGCAGAACATGCAGGGCGGCTACCAGAGCGGCTACCAGACCCCGCCGCCCGCGTCCCCGTACGCGCAGCAGGGGCAGACCCCGCCGCCGTACGGGCAGCAGTCGACGACCAGCACGTCGATCCCGGGTGGCGGGCGGCGTAACAAGGCGGTGGTCATCGCCTCGACCGTCGTCGCGCTCCTCGCCGTCGGCGGCCTGATCACGGCCCTGACGATGAACGGCGGGGGCGACGACAAGGGCGGCACCGACAAGCCGTCCACGTCCGCGGTCGCCGGGCACAAGGGGCCCGACCTGACGAAGACGATCGAGACGGACGAGTGCACGGAGCCCTACAACGGCTCCAACGACGAGAACAAGATCAAGATCCCGGACTTCTACCTCAAGAACATCGACTCGGTGAAGGCGTGCCTGCGGGCCGCGGGGTGGCAGAAGACCATCAAGCCCTACGACGAGAACACGTACGGCGAGGGCGCGGTCATGGACCAGTTCCCCGCCGCCGGCACCGAGGTCGACCCCGAGAAGGTCACCATCCAGCTCAGCGTCTCCACGGGCAACCCGGCCTCTTGAGGGCGCGTAAGGCCCCTGTCGGCGCGCGGGGACGATGACCGCCCCCGCGCGTACGGCTTCTACAGGTACGGTCCGCCCGAGCGGCCCATGGTCCTCGGGTCCTGGTCCTCGTCGTCGCCGCCGACACCCGGCGGCAGTGCGCGGCGCATCTGCTCCAACTGGGCGCGAGCCGCCATCTGCTGGGCGAACAGCGTCGTCTGGATCCCGTGGAAGAGGCCTTCCAGCCACCCCACCAACTGGGCCTGCGCGATGCGCAACTCCGCGTCGCTCGGGGTCGTGTCGTCGGTGAAGGGAAGGGAGATCCGCTCCAGCTCCTCGACGAGTTCGGGCGCGAGCCCGTCCTCCAGCTCCTTGACCGAGCTGGCGTGGATCTCCTTGAGCCGCTGCCGGCTCGCCTCGTCCAGGGGAGCCGCGCGCACTTCTTCGAGAAGCTGCTTGATCATGCTGCCGATGCGCATCACCTTGGCAGGCTGTTCCACCATCTCCGTCACCGGGACCTCGCGGGAATCGTCGTCTCCGCCGCCGCCGAGAGCCATTCCGTCCTGGCCCACGACCAGGATCTGGGGGTTCTCCGGCGACCGTTCGTTCCTCGGCATCTCCATGCCGCCATTCTCTCGCACGGAACTGTCACCTCTCGGTGGTGCCCCCCTTGCGGAGTGATCCACCGTGTCGGACCGCCCAAAATCCGGCGTGCCCGTTTTGTTGCGCCATGTGAGGATTGCTCAAGGAGCCGGGCGGACGTCATGCGGAAGCGGAAGGGGACCGGCATGGAGGGGACGGGTGCGCGGGGACCCAGCAAGGCGGGTCTGCTCGTCCTTCTCGTCCTGCCGGGCCTGCTCTGTCTGCTCTGCCCGCTCACCCCGCTTCCCCCGGCGTACGCCACCGAGCCGTCCCCGCACGGCGCGCTCGCCGGCAGCCGGGCGGGCGTCGGCCGGACCCCGCCGGGGCGACCCCTGCCCGCCCCCACCTTCGACGAGCCCGGGATCCCGCCGCCCCCGCGGGCCGACCCGCCCTCCACGCCGCCGAGCCCTCGCCCCGAGCGGCCCGTCGCCGCGCGGGACACCGCGGTCGCGGACGAGACGGAACCCCTGGTCAACGTGGTGCCGCTGGGGGCGGGACTGCTCCTGACCGGGCTCGGCATCGGCTTCCTGGCGCTGCGACTGCGCAGGTAGGGCGGCCCGGCCGGTCGCGGGGCGGGGGCGTGTTGCGCAACAGGCCTCAACGGCGGGTGAGCAGGACCTTGCCGATGTGGCCGCTCTCCTCCAGGACCCGGTGGCCCTGCGCGGCGTCGCTCATGGGCAGCTCCTGGTCCACGATCGGCCGCACGTGCCCGCCCTCGATCAGCGGCCACACGTGCTCGCGTACCGCCGCCACGACCGCCGCCTTCTCGGCCAGCGGGCGGGCCCGCAGCGTGGTCGCGGTGATCGCGCCGCGCTTGCCGAGCAACGTACCGATGTTCAGCTCGCCCTTGACGCCGCCCTGCATGCCGATGATGGCGAGGCGGCCGTTGACGGCGAGGGCGTCCACATTGCGGTTCAGGTACTTCGCGCCCATGTTGTCGAGGATGACGTCCGCGCCCGCGCCGCCCGTGGCCGACCTGATCTCCTCGACGAAGTCCTGCTCGCGGTAGTTGATCAGGATGTCCGCGCCGAGATCCGCGCAGAAGTCCAGCTTCTCCTTGGAGCCCGCGGTGACGGCGACCTTCGCGCCGACCGACTTCGCGAGCTGGATCGCCATGGTGCCGATGCCGCTGGAGCCACCGTGCACGAGGAACGTCTCGCCCGGACGCAGGTGGGCGATCATGAAGACGTTCGACCACACCGTGCAGGTCACCTCGGGCAGCGCGGCGGCCTTGACCAGGTCGAGACCGTCCGGCACCGGCAGGAGCTGCCCGGCCGGGACGGCGACCTTCTCGGCGTACCCGCCGCCCACGAGCAGCGCGCACACCTCGTCGCCGACGGACCAGCCCGCCACCCCGGGGCCGACCTCGACGATCCGGCCCGCGCACTCCAGACCGGGGTAGGGGGAGCTGCCGGGCGGCGGGCTGTAGAAGCCCTGGCGCTGAAGCAGATCGGCGCGGTTGACGGCGCTGGAGACCACCTCCACCAGCACCTCGCCCTCGCCGGGTACGGGGTCGGGGACCTCGGCCCACACGAGCGCCTCGGGTCCACCGGGTTCCGGAATCGTGATCGCATACATGGCCGCGAGGCTACTCCCGTACCTGCGTGGATCCCGGTTCAGTCGTTCGGCAGGGGTTTCGAGTTCGGGGCGACCTGTGTCGTCGGTGTGACCCGCACGATCGTGATGAGCCGGTCGGTCAACTGGAGCGCCCCGATCGCCTTGTCGTCGTATCCGAGCACACGATGTCCTCGTACGACGCTGACGACCAGGTCCTCCGTCTCCTTCGGCTTCAGACCGACCTCGGCCTTTATCACCGGCCGCTCGATCAGATCGAGGCCGCTGCCCTTCTGGATCAGGTCCTCCAGCACCATGCCCGCGTGCGGGCTGAGCACCGACAGGCCAAGCAGGCGGCCCGCCGCGCTGGCACTGGTGATCACCGCGTCGGCGCCGGACTGGCGCAGGAGCTGGGCGTTCTCCTCCTCGCGCACGGCGGCGACGATCTTGGCGCTGCGGTTGAGCTGCCGCGCGGTGAGGGTCACGAGGACGGCCGTGTCGTCGCGCTGGGTGGCGATGATGATTTTCCGGGCGCGTTGCACCTCGGCCCGCCACAGGACGTCGCTGCGGGTCGCATCGCCTATGACACCCGCGTAGCCGAGGCTGTTCGCCGCCTCGATGACCTTGCTGCTGGGATCGACCACCACGACCTGCTCCGGCTTCAGACCGGTCGCACAGACGGTCTCCACCGCGCTACGGCCCTTGGTCCCGAAGCCGATGACGACAGTGTGGTCACGCAAGTTGGACCTCCAGCGGTTCAGTCGCCATTCCTCCCGGGTCCGTTCGGTGAGGACTTCGAGCGTGGTGCCGACCAGGATGATCAGGAAAAGTACACGCAGCGGCGTGATGAGAAAGATATTGGTGAGCCGCGCCCCGTCACTGACCGGCGTGATGTCGCCGTAGCCGGTGGTGGAGAGGGTGACGGTCGCGTAGTAGAACGCGTCGAGAAGATCGACCCTGCCGTCCGAGTTGTCGTTGTAACCGGTGCGGTCGAACCACACGAGGAGCGCGGTGAGGACGAGCACCGCGAGGGCCATCAGGACCCGGCGGGCGACCTGGCGCAGCGGACGCTCGACGATGCGACGGGGCAGTTTCACCCGGTAGGTCATCGTCTTCTCGTCCGCTTGGCGCGCCATGGCGTCATGGCCGGCCAGTTTCACGTGAAACACCCTTCGTCGCCGTGGCCCGGCGAGTTGCGGTTCGGGGGGTTGTGGTGCGGTGGGTTGTGGCCCGGCAGGTTCTGGTGCGGTGGGTTGTGGCCTGGCGGGTTCTGGTGCGGTGGGTTGTGGCCTGGCAGGTTCTGCTGCGGTGGGTTCGTTGTGGCTTTCCGTGCCGGGGCAGGGGCGCCGAGGGCGCCGCCGGTCGCGGAGCCCCAGGTCCAGGGAAGTTCGAGGATCTCGACCTCCTGTCCCTCCTGGGCGCCGCCGGGTGGCACGACCGCGAGACCGTCGGCGGCGGCGATGCCGCGCAGCATGGCCGGGCCGTTGTAGTGCAGCGGCACCGCACGGTCGGGCCCGTTGCCGCCGTCCTGGCGCAGCACGACCGGGACGAGCCGGGTGTCGTGCGGGTGCCCCTGGACGGCACCGCGCAGGGGAGCGCTGTACGGCGCCTCGTCCCCGGACCGGCCCGCGAGCGCCCGCAGCAGGGGCTCGGCGAGGGTGAGCAGCCCGGAGACGGCGGCCAGCGGGTTGCCGGGCAGGCCGACCAGATACTGGCCGGACCTGACGCGGGCGAGCAGCATCGGGTGGCCGGGGCGCACGGCGACACCGTCCACGAGCAGTTCGGCATCGAGCGCGCGCAGCGTGGGACGGACATGGTCGACGGGCCCGGACGCCGTGCCCCCGGTGGTGACGACGAGGTCCGCCTTGGAGGCGCGGACGGCCTTGAGCGTGGCCTTCGCGTCGTCACCGACCCTGCGCACGGCGATCACCTCGACGCCGAGCGCCCGCAACCAGTGCGGCAGCATCGGCCCGAGCGCGTCCCGGATGAGACCGTCGCGGGGCAACCCCGAGGTCAGCAACTCGTCGCCCAGTACGAGGACTTCGGCGCGCGGGCGCGGGAAGGCGGCCAGCTCGTCGTAGCCCGCCGCGGCCGCGAGACCGAGGACGGCCGGGGTGATCACGCCGCCCGCGGGCAGCAGCAGGTCACCGCTGCGGCACTCCTGGCCGCGCGGCCGGATGTCCTGCCCGTGCGCTACATGGCGCAACGGATGCAACTGACCCTTGTCGTCGGTGTGCCCGTGCTCGCTGCGGATCACGGCGGTGGTGTCCGGAGGGATGCGGGCGCCGGTCGCGATCGTCGCGGCCTCGCCGTCGGCCAGCGGCGCGGGCCGCGCGTGCCCCGCGAGGATTTCCTCGTCCCGTACGACCCAGGGGCCCGGGCCCGCCACGACCCAGCCGTCCATCGCGGACGTGTCGAAGGAGGGCAGGTCGGTGAGAGCGGTCAGCGGAGCGGCGAGGACGAGGCCGAGGGCCTGGTCGAGGGGTACGCGGACGGCACCCCGCGGAAGCCCTCGCGGCCCCTGCGCCTCCGGGCCCGCCAACAGGGCCTCCGGGAAGGGCAATGGAGCGTCCGGCGCGGCGTCGGGGGCCCCGGCTGTGTCGGCCCGGTGCTGCGCGGCGTGGCGGCCCGCTTCACTGGCGACGCGACGGGCGGCGGGCCAGGCTGTCGCGCGGTGACGCTCGGGGGTGGGGGCGGTTCGGTCGGGTCCGGGTGCGGGTGCGGGTGCGGCGGTGGTCCCGGGGGCGGGGTCGGAGCGTCGGGTCCCCGGGGGCTGGCGGGGCGCCGGGTCGGGGGTGGAGGCCGGGCCCGGGGTGCCGCTGCCGGTCCGGGGGCCGCCCCTGTTGTCGTTGGCGAGGGCGAGCGCCTGCTCGACCTCACCGTCCAGGGGATCGACCTGCGCCGCCCGCCCTTCGAGCCCGCTCATGGCGCGTCTCGCCCCGCGTCCGGCGCGGGGCTGGTCGATCCGGGGGCGGCGGTGTCCGGCCCGGGTGCGACGCTGCCGGGCGCGGCGGTGTCCGAGCCGGGCGCGGGGCTGGTCGAACCCGGGACGGGGCTGGTCGAACCGGGGGCGGCGGTGTCCTGCCCGGGTGCGACGCTGCCGGGCGCGGCGGTGGTCGAACCGGTCGTGGCGTTATCCGATCCGGTCGTTGCTTCGGCTTCGGCTTCGGCTTCCCGTGCCCATCGGTTGGCGAGCACGGCGGCCTTCACGGCGGCGGCGGAGACCGCTTCGGGGCCGCCCCCCGCCTGCGCCGCCGCGTATCCGACCAGAAACGTCGTCAGGGGCGCCGCGGGGCGGGCGACCCCATGTGCGGCGTCGCGGGCGAGGTCGAGCAGGACGCCGGTGTCGACGTCCAGGTCGATGCCCAGTTCGTCCTTGGCTGCGGAGATCCATTCATCCAACACGTGACCATGCTCCCTGATCCGTGACCGGGCGGCGGCGATGTCGTCCCAGGTGTCGCAGTCGAAGGACGCGACGAGGTCGGTGATACGGGCGAGTTCCAGGTTCCGGACGAGCGCCCGCAGAGGCAGGCCGTCGAGCGCCCCGTGCTCGGCGCGCAGTGCGGCCAGAACGCGGTGCAGGGCTGCTCTGCGGTACACGGCGACGAGGGGCTGATCGCGCCCGTCACCGTCGGCGAGCAGCACGCCGTCGACGCCGTGCGGAGCGTCGGCGTCGCGCGGATCGGACGGGGTGGCGGCGTCGTGCGTGTCGCCGAGTGTTTCGAGGAGCAGGGGGACGGTCCGGTCGCCCAGGAACGGCAGATCGGCGGAGAGCACGACGACGTTCCCGGCCCCCGCGTCGCCGCCCTCCGGGGGCAACGCCCGGATGCCCGCGTCCAGCGCGGCGAGCGGCCCGCCGCCCGGCGGCTCCTCGCGTGCCCAGGAGACAGGGCGCGCGGTCGGCCGCGGATCGGCGACCACGACGGTGGCGCGGGCCCCGGCGCACGCCGCGAGGACCCGGTCCAGCAGCGCGCGGCCCCCGACCCGCACCCCGGGTTTGTCCGCACCGCCGAGCCGCCGCGCGGCCCCGCCGGCCAGGACGACGGCGTCGTACGCGGGTCCGGGGCGGGCCGGGCCGACGCGTGCGGGCACGACGCGTGTGGGGTCGGCGGCTTCGGTCATGCCCCGAGTATGGGCGTAGGGGCGATCATTGCCACCCCCGCGGCCCGGGCCCCGGGGTGTCCGGTCCGGGGCCCGGGGAGCGCGTGACCGTCGGTCAGAGCGTGCGCAACAGCAACGCCGGCTGCTCCACGCAGTCCGCGACATAGCGCAGGAAGCCGCCCGCCGTGCCCCCGTCGCACACCCGGTGGTCGAAGGTGAGCGACAACTGGACGACCTGACGGACCGCCAACTCGCCCTCGTGCACCCAGGGCTTGGGGACGATCCGGCCGACACCGAGCATGGCCGCCTCGGGGTGGTTGATGATCGGCGTGGAACCGTCGACCCCGAACACCCCGTAGTTGTTCAACGTGAAGGTGCCGCCGGTGAGTTCCCCGGGCGTCAACGTCCCGGCACGCGCCGCCTCGGTGAGCCGGCCGAACTCGGCACTCAACGACTCCGCCCCGCGCGCGTGCGCGTCGCGTACGACCGGCACGACGAGCCCGCGCTCGGTCTGCGCGGCGAAACCGAGATGCACCTCGTCGAGCCGCACGATCTCGCGGCGCTCCATGTCGACGGTGGCATTGAGCTCCGGGTACCGGGCGAGGGCCGCCGTGCAGATACGGGCGAACAGCGCCAGCACGGAGATCTTCGGCCCGGCGGACGGGCCCGTCGCGGAGTTCATCGCCACGCGCGCGTGCATGAGTTCCGTGGCGTCGGCGTCCACCCAGCACGTCGCGTCGGGTATCTCGCGACGGCTCCGGGAGAGCTTGTCGGCGACGGCGCCCCGAATGCCGCGCAAGGGTGTGCGGTGCCCCTGCGGGGCGGGGGCCTGCGCGACCTGGGGGGCCTGGGGGGCCTGGGGGGCGACTGTCTCGGTGCGGGCCGCCATGGCACGCTCCACGTCCGACCTGAGGATGAGACCCTCGGGCCCGGACCCGGCCACCTCCCGCAGGTCGATCCCGCACTCCCGCGCGAGCTTGCGGACCAGCGGCGAGATGACGGGGACGGGGCCGCGGCGCACGTCCGGGCGCGCGTCCGTCGGCACGGTCGCCTCGGCTGTGCGGACGGCGATGGCGGTCGGGGCGGTCGTGGCGGTCGCAGGGGCCGTCTGTACCGGTGCTGCCTCGGTCGGCGCCGATCCCCCGAGGCGAACGCGGACCCGCCTACGCCGCGCCGCTGGGGCCGTCGTCCCGTACCCCACCAGCACGTTCCCCGAGCCCTCCGAGGTCGGCCTCTCGGCCCCGGAGCCGCCGGACCCCGAGCCAGCGGGCCGGTCCGGCGTCCCGTCCCCGGGCGGAGTCTCCGCACCGACGGCCACCGTCAACAACGGCGCGCCGACCGGCAGCTCGGTCCCTTCCTCACCGAAGCGCGCCGTCACCACACCTCCGTAGGGGCACGGCACCTCGACCATCGCCTTCGCGGTCTCCACCTCGACGACGGGCTGGTCGACGGCGACGACGTCACCGACCGAGACCAGCCACCGTACGATCTCCGCCTCGGTGAGCCCCTCCCCGAGGTCGGGCAGCTTGAACTCCAGAACCTGCGCCATCAGCCCGATCCCCTCACTGGTCCCACTGGAGCCGTGCGACCGCGTCCAGCACCCGGTCCACGCCCGGGAGGTGGTGGCGTTCGAGCATCGGCGGCGGGTAGGGGATGTCGAACCCGGCGACGCGCAGCACCGGTGCCTCCAGGTGGTGGAAGCAGCGCTCGCTCACGCGCGCGGCGATCTCCCCGCCGGGCCCGCCGAAGCCACCCGACTCGTGCACGACGACCGCGCGCCCGGTGCGGCGCACGGACGCGGTGACCGTCGCGTCGTCGAACGGCACCAGCGAGCGCAGATCGACCACTTCGAGGTCCCAGCCCTCCGCGCGGGCCGCCTCGGCGGCCTCCAGGCAGACGGGCACGGACGGTCCGTACGTGAGGAGCGTGGCACTGGTCCCGGGGCGGCGGACCACCGCCGTGCCGATCGGTTCGACGTCCACCGGCCGCTCGGGGTCCCAGGAATCCTTCGCCCAGTAGAGCCGCTTCGGCTCCAGGAACACCACCGGGTCGTCGGAGGCGATCGACTGCCGCAGCAGCCCGTACGCGTCCGCGACGGTGGCGGGTGTGACGACGGTGAGGCCCGGGGTCGCCATGTAGTACGCCTCGGAGGAGTCGCTGTGGTGCTCGACGCCGCCGATGCCGCCCCCGTAGGGCACCCGCACGGTGAGGGGCAGCGGCATGGCGCCCCGCGTACGGTTGCGCATCCTCGCGACGTGCGACACCAACTGCTCGAAGGCGGGGTACGCGAACGCGTCGAACTGCATCTCCACGACCGGCCGCAGCCCGTACATGGCCATGCCGACGGCGGTGCCGAGGATGCCGGCCTCCGCGAGCGGCGTGTCCGTGCAGCGGTCCTCGCCGAACTCCGCGGCGAGGCCGTCGGTGACGCGGAAGACGCCGCCGAGCGTGCCCACGTCCTCGCCCATGACGTGCACGGACGGGTCCTCCGCCATGGCGTCGCGCAGCGCGCGCCCGAGGGCCTGCGCCATGGTGGCCGGCCTCGTGACCGGCTTGTCGGCAACGGTGGTCACGAGAGGCCCCCCTCGGTGGTCTCCGCCTCGGCCTCAGCTTCCGCCTCCAGCTCGGCGCGCAACTGCTCGGCCTGTTCGCGCAGTTGCGTTGTCCGCTCGGCGTAGACGTGGGCGAACAGGTCCGTCGGGTCGAGTTCCGGGTCCTGGTTCATCCGCGCGCGCAGGTCGGCCGCCATCTTCTCGGCGTCGTCCCGCACGGCCTGTATCCCGGCCTCGTCGAGCAGGCCGCGCTCCGTCAGCTCCCGCTCCAGGAGCAGGACGGGGTCGTGCCCGCGCCATGCCTCGACCTCGGCGTCGCTGCGGTAGCGAGTCGCGTCGTCCGCGTTCGTGTGGGCGTCCAGCCGGTACGTGACGGCCTCGATCAGCGTCGGACCGCCGCCCCCACGCGCGCGTGCCACGGCGTCGGAAAGGACCTCGTACATCGCGACCGCGTCGTTCCCGTCGACCAGCCGGCCCGGCATCCCGTATCCGACGGCCTTGTGGGCCAGGGACGGCGCCGCGCTCTGCTTGGCCAGGGGCACCGAGATGGCGTACCCGTTGTTCTGCACGAGGAAGACGACCGGCGCCTGCCACACGGCCGCGAAGTTCAGCGCCTCGTGGAAGTCGCCCTCGCTCGTCCCGCCGTCACCGACCATGGCGAGCGCCACGACGTCGTCGCCCTTGAGCCGGGCGGCGTGTGCCAGGCCCACGGCATGCGGCAACTGGGTCGCGAGGGGGGTGCACAGGGGTGCGATGCGGTGCTCGCGCGGGTCGTACCCCGTGTGCCGGTCGCCCCGCAGCAGGGTCAGGGCCTGGACCGGGTCGAGGCCCCGGGCGACGGCGGCGAGGGTGTCGCGATAGCTGGGGAAGAGCCAGTCACGCTCCTCGAGGACGAGCGCGGCGGCGACCTCGGAGGCCTCCTGGCCGGTCGTCGAGGGGTAGACGGCGAGGCGGCCCTGCTTGGTCAGGGCGGTCGCCTGCGCGTTGTACCGGCGTCCCCGCACCACTTCCGCGTACAACCGGCGCAGCAGGTCGGGATCGGCCTGTGCGGCGGCGTCGGTGCCCAGGACCCGGTGGGGCTCCGTGTCGGGCAGCAGCGGCGCGGGGTCCGTGCGGGGCTGCCAGGCGGGCGGCGACGTGGGCGCACCGGCGCGGTGGGCGCCCCGCTGCTCCGTGACCGTCATGACGGCACCTCCTCGTGGGAGCGGGCTTCGAGGGCGCTTCGGTGTGACGCGCCTCACCTACCGATTGTTCGGTCGCCGACGCATTTTGGCTACAGGCGCCTCCAGGCTGTGGACAAACGGTTCTCCACAGCCTGTGATGAACGCAGTACGTCCATGGTAGGGAGGCGGGGGCACATGGCATCTGAACAAATGGCCGACGGTACCGGCGGCCGGGTCCCCGGGGGCCCCGACGCCACGGTCCGGCCGCTCGACGCCATCGACCGCGACATCCTGACCATGCTCCAGAAGGACGGCCGCGCGTCGATACGCTCCGTCGCCGAGCGCGTCCACGTGTCCCGGGCGAACGCCTACACCCGCATCAACCGCCTCATCGAGGACGGGGTGATCCGCGGTTTCGGCGCCCGCGTCAACCACGAGAGAGCGGGCCAGGGCGCGTCCGCCTACATCACGCTCAAGATCGTCCAGAACTCCTGGCGCACGGTCCGCGACCAGTTGCGCCGCATGCCGGAGGCCTCGCACATCGCGCTGGTCAGCGGTGATTTCGACGTCCTGATCCTGGTCCACACCGAGGACAACCGCGCGCTGCGCGAACTGGTCCTCACCAAGCTCCAGGCCATCCCCGAAGTCCTCAGCACTCGGACGCTGCTGGTCTTCGAGGAGGAGGACCTGGGCCCTGACAGCCCCTAGGACGGGATCCGAGAGCCCCGCCTACTCCTCCTTGCGAAGCCCGCCGAACACCAACCGCACGACCGCGTCCGCCACTTCACGGTCCCTGAGGCCGCCCCCGTCCGGCCGGTACCACTCCACGACGGAGTTGATCATCCCGAAGACGAGCCGCGTGGCGAGACGCACCGGTATGTCGCCGCGTACGTCCCCGTCGGCCGCGGCCGCCTTGAGGAGTTCGGCGACCTGGTGGTCGAACTCCCTGCGCCGCTCCATGGCCCAGCGTTCGGTGTCGGTGTTCCCTCGTACGCGCAGGAGCAGCGTCACGTAGGGGAGTTCGCCGGTCAGCACCTCGACCATGCGCCGGGTGACGTACTCCAGGCGTTCGACCGCACGTCCCACGCGCGCGGGTTCCTCGCCGAGGATGCCGAAGAGGCCGTCGAGCGCGCGGCTCACGGCGCGGCGCAGCAGCTCCTCCTTGCCCGTCACGTGGTGGTAGATCGAGGACTTGGAGATGCCGGCCGCCTTGGAGAGGTGCTCCATGGAAGTGCCGTCGTAGCCGCGTTCGTTGAAGACGGTGACCGCGACCGCGAGCAGCGTGTCGGGCGT
Source organism: Streptomyces sp. NPDC102406 (assembly GCF_044765725.1). Taxonomy (NCBI): domain Bacteria; kingdom Bacillati; phylum Actinomycetota; class Actinomycetes; order Kitasatosporales; family Streptomycetaceae; genus Streptomyces; species Streptomyces sp. NPDC102406. The sequence goes on from NZ_JBIWKP010000006.1 coordinate 88,601, forward strand.
GTAGGTGTCGCGCCGTGTGCCGTTGTCGCGTCGTGCGGTGGTCATGAGGAGCCCTCCCGCTTGTCCGGGGCGTACGAATGGCGGTAGAGCGCCAGGGACGGCGCGTAACGGCCCGAGGGATCGCGCAGATGCAGGTCGTCGAGGAGGGCGTACGCCCAGTTCTTGCCCAGCTTGCGGCTCCATTCGAAGGGGCCGAGGGGGTAGTTGACGCCGAGCCGCATGGCGGTGTCGATGTCCTCCTCGGTGGCTACGCCCTTGGCGACGGCGTCGTGGGCCAGGTCGATGATGCGGGCCACCGTGCGGGCGACGATCATGCCGGGCACGTCACCGATGACGCTGACGTCCTTGCCGAGCGCCTGGAAGAGTCCGATGGCCTCGCTGACCGTGCGCTGGTTCGCGTCCTGGGCGGTGGCGAGGGCGATCCGGGTGGCGGCGCGGTAGTCGAGGGCAAGGTCGAAGTAGACGACGTCCCGGTACTCGATCGACGTCTGCCCGTCCGCGAGGGCGAGTTGTCCGCCGCTGGGCAGGACCAGGCGGGTGCCGTTGTCCTCGTCCTGTTCGCGCACCTCGATGCCCGCCTCGCGGATGAGGGTGAGCAGTTCGCGCGCGGGGCCGAGGTCGCCCTCAGCGACCACATGGGCGGGCTTCTCGGCGGGTGCCGCGGTGTGCGGTTCCGGGCGCTCCTCGCCGTTCCCGTACGCGTACCAGCCCTGGCCTGCCTTGCGGCCGAGGTGGCCCGCCTCGACCAGACGGCGCTGCGCGAGCGAGGGCCGGAACTTCACGTCCTGGTGGAAGCCCTCCCAGACGGAGCGTGTCACCGCTTCGTTGACGTCCTGGCCGATCAAGTCGGTCAGTTCGAAGGCGCCCATCCGGAAGCCGCCGCTCTCGCGCAGCACGGCGTCGATGGTGGCCGGGTCGGCGCCCTGGTCCTCATGGACGGCGAACGCCTCCGCGTAGAAGGGCCGCGCGATGCGGTTGACCAGGAAACCAGGGGTGTCGGCGCAGGCGACCGGGGTCTTGCCCCAGGCGCGGGCGGTCTCGTACGCGCGCGTGGCGGCGGTGACGTCGGTGGCGGAGCCGGAGACGACCTCCACCAGGGGCAGCAGCGGCGCGGGGTTGAAGAAGTGCAGGCCCACGAAGCGTCCGGGCAGCCGCAGCGCCCCGCCGATCGCGGTCACGGACAGGGACGAGGTGTTCGTGGCGAGCAGACAGTCGTCCGCGACGATCTCCTCCAGGTCGCGCAGCAGCTCCTGCTTGGCGTCCAGCCGCTCCAGGACCGCCTCGACGACGAGGGCCGCGTCCGCCAGCTCACCGAGCGCCTGTACGGGCGCGAGGCGGGCGCCTGCGGACGCGCGCTCCTCGGCGCTCATACGGCCCTTCTCGACGAGCCGGTCGAGCCGTGCGGCGATCGACTCGGCGGCCGACTCCGCACGGCCGGGCACGGCGTCGTACAGCCGGACGGGGTGCCCCGCGACCAGCGCGACCTGGGCGATGCCCTGGCCCATGGTGCCGGTGCCGACCACGCCGACCAGTCGGTCATGTGCTGTCATGCGCGCGATCCTTCCGCATGCAGCCGCCCTTGCGGGCGCCGGGTCCCGTCGGATCGGTTTTCCACAGGTTTCACGCACCCTCTTGTACCGACCGATCGTTCGGTTACTCTAACGTGCACCGATGGTTCCTGCCCAGTCCCGTACCGGCTCGCCGGCTCAACGAGGAGCCGCAGCCCAGGAGGAGTTGGTCCGCCATGGCCGCCGCCGAACGCACCGCGCACGACCTGATCGCCCAGCACCGCCCGACACTCGACAAGGCGCTGGAAGCGATCCGCACGCGCGCGTACTGGTCCCCGCATCCCGAACACCCCAAGGCCTACGGGGAGGACGGCAGCCTGAGCGCCGCGGACGGCAAGGCCGCCTTCGACGCGCTGCTCGGCACCCGCTTCGACCTCGGCCAGGCGGGCACGGACGGTTTCGTCGGCGGTGAGGTCTCGCCGTACGGGATCGAGCTCGGCATCACCTATCCGCACGCCGACGTCGACGCGCTGCTGCCGTCCATGCGCGCGGGCATGCGCGCGTGGCGCGACGCGGGCGCCGAGGCGCGCGCGGCGGTGTGCCTGGAGATCCTGGCCCGGATCAGCGCGCGTACGCACGAGTTCGCGCACGCCGTCATGCACACCAGCGGCCAGGCGTTCATGATGGCGTTCCAGGCGGGCGGCCCGCACGCGCAGGACCGCGGCCTCGAAGCGGTGGCGTACGCGTACGCGGAGCAGGTGCGCACGCCGGACACGGCCCGCTGGACCAAGCCCCAGGGCAAGCGCGACCCGCTGGTCCTGGCCAAGGAGTTCACCCCGGTCGCCCGCGGCATCGCCCTGCTGATCGGCTGCAACACGTTCCCCACGTGGAACGGGTACCCGGGCCTGTTCGCCTCCCTGACGACCGGCAACCCGGTCCTGGTGAAGCCGCACCCGCGCGCGGTGCTGCCCCTCGCGCTCACCGTGCGGGTGGCCCGGGAAGTCCTCGCCGAGGCGGGCTTCGCCCCCGACCTGGTGGCGCTCGCGGCCGAGCGGGACGGGGAGGGCATCGCCAAGACCCTGGCCGTACGCCCCGAAATCAAGATCATCGACTACACCGGCTCGACGGCCTTCGGCGACTGGCTGGAGACACACGCCCGTCAGGCGCAGGTGTACACCGAGAAGGCCGGCGTCAACACCGTCGTGATCGACGGCACCGACGACTACAAGGGCATGCTGGCGAACCTGGCGTTCTCGCTGTCCCTGTACAGCGGCCAGATGTGCACGACCCCGCAGAATCTGCTGGTGCCCCGCGAGGGCATCATCACCGACCAGGGCCCCAAGGCGTACGACGAGGTCGTCTCGGATCTCGCGCGCGCGGTGGGCGGGCTGCTCGGCGACGACGCCCGGGCGAACGGGCTGCTCGGCGCTCTGGTCAACCCCGACGTGAAGGCCCGCTTGGAGGCGGCTCCCGGGCTCGGTGACGTCGCGCTGCCCTCCAGGGACGTCGCCCACCCGGACTTCCCGGACGCCGTCGTACGCACCCCGGTGATCGTGAAGCAGGACGGGGCGCGGAAGTTCTGGGACGCGGCGGACTCCGAGGCCGCTTACATGAGCGAGTGCTTCGGCCCCGTCTCCTTCGCCGTCGCCGTCGACTCCACGCGGGACGCGGTGGAGCTGCTGCGGCGCACCGTGCGCGAGAAGGGCGCGATGACCGTCGGCGCGTACACCACCTCCGAAGAGGTCGCCGAGGCCGTGGAGGAGGTCTGCTTGGAGGAGTGCGCGCAGCTCTCGCTCAACCTCACGGGCGGGGTGTACGTGAACCAGACGGCGGCGTTCTCCGACTTCCACGGCTCGGGCGGCAACCCGGCGGCGAACGCGGCCCTGTGCGACGCCGCGTTCGTCGCGAACCGCTTCCGGGTGGTGGAGGTGCGCCGGGAAGCCGTCTGAACAGCGTTCTACGGCGCGTTCGTGCTGTGCGCGCTCCAGTGGAAGAGCGTCATGCCGACGCTGGTCGCCAGGTTGTAGCTGGAGACCTGGGGGCGCATCGGCAGCGACACCAACTGGTCGGCTCGCGCACGCAGCTCGGGTGACAGGCCGCTGCGCTCGGAGCCGAAGGCGAGCAGTGCGTCGTCGGGCAGCTTCAGGCCGCGGATGTCCGCCCCTTCGGGGTCGAGCGCGTACAGCGGCCCGTCGGGCAGTTCGTCGACCGGGAGCCGCTCCACGGCCGTCGCGAAGTGCAGCCCGGCCCCTCCCCTGACGACCGTGGGGTGCCAGGGGTCGAGGCTGCCGGTCGTGACGACGCCGGTGGCGCCGTATCCGGCGGCGAGGCGGATGACGGCGCCCGCGTTGCCCAGGTTGCGCGGGTGGTCGAGGACGACGACAGGTGTGGTGCGTCGCTCCTGGCGCAGTGCGGCCAGGTGGCCCGCGCGGGACGGACGCCCGGCGAGGGCGGCGACGCCGGTCGGGTGGAGGCGCGGCACGAGGGCCCGCAGGACGTCCTGGTCCACTTCCACGAGCAGCGCGTCCAGGCTCTCCCGCACGTCGGGGGCGAGGTCCGCGGCCAGGGCGAGCGTGGCCGCCCGGTCCGCGGCGAGGGCGACGGGGACGTCGGCGCCGAAGCGCAGGGCGTGCTTGAGGGCGTGGAAACCGTCGAGCAGCACCGCCGTGTCGGCGCGGCGCCGCCAGGCCCGCACAGCGCCCTCGGGGCCCTGGTCCGGCCGCTCCTGCGGCCTGTGGTCCGCGCCGCTGTCCGTGCTCGTCCCGCTCATGGCAGGAAGCCTACGTGCGCGCCGCAGGCGTCTGCGCCGCCAGCGGTTCGTCGTCCTGTGCGACGCGCGGCCCCGGCACTTCCGCGCCGGTGGGACCGGTGAACACGCGTCCACGCGCGCGTGCCACCCACCCGCCGAGCCGCAGCAGGAAGGACGTCGGCAGGAACACCGCGTCGGCGGCGATCATCGCGAGCGAGAAGAAGGGCAGACCGAGCACGACGGCGATGACCGCGTGCTCCAGCATCATGAACACCAGCAGGACGTTCTTCATGCGCCGGTTGAAGACCGTGAAGGGGAAGGCGACCTGCACGACGACCGTCGCGTACGTCACCAGCAGCACCATCGGCCCGAACGCGCTCAGCAGGTCACCGAGGGCGGGCCACGGCGAGAAGTAGTCCAGGTGCAGCGGGTAGTAGACGGCCGTGCCGTCCTGCCAGCGGCTGCCCTGGATCTTGTACCAGCCCGCGGTCGCGTAGATCAGACACGCCTCGACCATGATCACCAGTAGGGCGGCATTGTGCACGATGTTGGCGACGACGTCGCACAGCAGCCGCAACTCGCCGGTGCGGGCCCGCCGGTCGACGTACCCCCACACGCCCTGGGCGGCCCACAGCATCCAGAAGAAGGCCAGCCAGCCACCGCGTACCTCGCCCGTGAACGTGAGGGCGGCGAGCGCGAGACCGGCGACCCACCACAGCACGATCCCGCCACGGTCCCGGGTCACCGGTCCCGCCGGGGACTTCCGCGCGGCACGCGCGCGTGCGGCGCGGCGCGCGTCCAGTGACCACACCTGCCCGCAGCGGGTGAAGACGAGGTAGATCGACATGAGGTGGATGACGTTGTCACCACCGTCGCCCACGAAGATGCTGCGGTTCTGGAGCGAGAGCACACCGACCATGAACAGCACCGACATGGCGCGGCTGTGCCAGCCCAGCATCAGCAGGACGGCCGACAGCACCGCGAGCACGTAGACGCACTCGAACCATGCCCGACCGTCGGACCACATCAGCGCGGTGAAGGCGTGGTTGTCCGCGATGAGCTGCTGCGCCAGGTCCCAGCTCCAGGGCCCGTCCGGCCCGTACAGCTCCTGGCGGTGCGGGAACTCGCGCAGCAGGAACAGCAGCCAGGTCATGGCGAAACCGATGCGGACCACCGCGCTCTGGTAGCGGCCGAGCGGGGCAGCGGTGATCCGCTGGAGACCGGCGCGCAGGGCGCCCTCCAGGCGGGTCGTCACCTTCCCCTCCTCGGGTTCTGCCTCCGGGTGGCCTGCTCGCTTCTCGACGCCGCTCATCGGGCACCGCCCGTCGCGGTTCCGGCCCGCAGGTGCGTGTCGTTGCCGAGCGACGCGTCCCGCGCCGTCACCGTCCACCAGGGCACTTGCCGGTAGGCCGGCTTCTGGTTCACCTTCTCCTCGCTCCACTTCGGAGGCTGGACCACGGTCGCCCGCGAGCGGACCTGGACGCGTTCGACGACCTCTCCCTCACCGGCCGCGCCGAGCCGGTCCAGACGCAGGACGAGAACGCGCCGCAGGTACTGCTCGGTGAGCGTCCCCCGCAGGCCGTTGGGCCGGTTCCGGGCGTCGTGCGTGGACACGTAGACGTCCCAGGCGCGTCGCAGTTCGTTCTGCTGGATGTGGCTGGGCAGCGGATTGTGGTCGATGGCGGCGCCGTCCTGCGCGGACAGGTCGTACCAGCGGGTGATGCGCGACTCACCGCCCGGCATGCGGATCTCGGCCCGGGTCTGGACGGCGATGTTCTGCTGGAGCGGGTTCGGGGCGAACAGCTTCCAGTTCTGCTCGAACTCGGGATAGATCCAGGACGTGACCGCGCTGTTGTACTGCTTGGACACGGTGTTCGGCGGCGCGACGTGCAGGAACACCATGAGTATGTGGACGCCGGCGATGAGGACGACACCGGCGAGGGCCAGCGCGGCGACCATCTGGCTGAGCGGGGAGAGGCCCGCTATGCCCCGGCGTTCGGACGGATCGGGCACATCCGAGGGGGCGGGGTCCGGTGGGTCCACAGGTAGGGGAGTCGCCTCCTGTGGCGTGCGCCGGGCGGCCTCGCCCGCGGCGCCTGCTTCGGTCTCCATCGGTGCTCCCCGTTTTCCCGGTCCCGTAGTTCCCCGGCCCGTCCCGCCCGGTCGTCCGGCGGCGAACCGATTCCGCGTCGTCCCGCCCGGCGGTGCGACGCACCGGCACGGTACTGGGGAGCGACCGCTCAGCACAGCCGCCCGAGGTTATCCACAGGCCCGGCGGTACGGGTTGACACCCTACGGCGCCACGTCCCACCATTGAATCCGACGAACCGAACGATCGGTCGGGAACGGTGAGGGCCCGGCGGATCCAGGTGACCGAGGTGGAGGGGGACCGGGAATGGCGACAGCAGCCCCGCAGCGACAGACAACCGGGACGGACAGGGACCGCACCGCCGATCTCCAGGCCGCGTTCGACGCCGCCGTGGCGGCCGACGAGCGCATCGAACCCCGCGACTGGATGCCCGACGCCTACCGCGCGACGCTGGTGCGACAGATAGCGCAGCACGCCCACTCCGAGATCATCGGCATGCAGCCCGAGGCCAACTGGATCACCCGCGCGCCCTCGCTGCGCCGCAAGGCCATCCTGATGGCGAAGGTGCAGGACGAGGCAGGGCACGGCCTCTACCTCTACAGCGCGGCCGAGACACTCGGCACAAGCCGCGACGAACTGCTCGACAAGCTCCACAGCGGCCGCCAGAAGTACTCCTCGATCTTCAACTACCCGACGCTCACCTGGGCCGACGTGGGCGCGATCGGCTGGCTGGTCGACGGCGCGGCGATCACCAACCAGGTACCGCTGTGCCGCTGCTCCTACGGCCCCTACGCGCGCGCCATGGTCCGCGTCTGCAAAGAGGAGTCCTTCCACCAGCGCCAGGGGTACGAACTGCTGCTCGCGCTCAGCCGGGGCACCGACGCCCAGCACGCGATGGCGCAGGACGCCGTGGACCGCTGGTGGTGGCCGTCCCTCATGATGTTCGGCCCACCCGACGACGAATCGGCGCACTCCGCGCAGTCCATGGAGTGGAAGATCAAGCGCCACTCGAACGACGAACTGCGCCAGCGCTTCGTCGACATCTGCGTCCCTCAGGCCGAGTCCCTCGGACTGACGCTCCCCGACCCCGAGCTGAAGTGGAACGAGGAGCGCGGCAAGCACGACTTCGGCCCGATCGACTGGACGGAGTTCCGCGAAGTCCTCCAGGGCAACGGACCGTGCAACGAGCAGCGCATCACCCAGCGCAGGCGCGCCCACGACGAAGGCACCTGGGTGCGCGAGGCCGCCGCGGCACACGCGGCCAAGCACGCCACGGCGGCGACCGCGGAAGGAAGGGCGGCATGAGCGACACCACAACCCCCAAGGCGCCCGCGGGCAGCCAGGACTGGCCCCTGTGGGAGGTCTTCGTGCGCTCCCGCCGCGGCCTCTCCCACACGCACGCCGGCAGCCTGCACGCCCCGGACGCGGAGCTGGCCCTGCGCAACGCGCGGGATCTCTACACCCGCCGCGGCGAAGGCATCTCCCTGTGGGTCGTCCCGTCCACGGCGATCACCGCCTCCTCACCCGACGAGAAGGACCCGTTCTTCGAGCCCGCCGCCGACAAGCCGTACCGCCACCCCACGTTCTACGAGATCCCCGAGGGGGTGCAGCACCTGTGACCAGCACCCGCGACACCCTCGACCCCACCGGCACCGCCGCGGCACTGGCCCTCGGCGACGACGCCCTGGTGCTCTCGCACCGCCTCGGCGAATGGGCGGGCCACGCCCCGGTCCTGGAGGAAGAGGTCGCCCTCGCGAACATCGCCCTCGACCTGCTCGGCCAGGCCCGCGTCCTGCTCAGCATGGCCGGCGACGAGGACGAGTTGGCGTACCTGCGCGAGGAACGCTCCTTCCGCAACCTCCAACTCGTCGAGCAGCCGAACGGCGACTTCGCCCACACCATCGCCCGCCAGCTCTACTTCTCCACCTACCAACAGCTCCTGTACGGGCAGTTGGCCGCCGGGGACAGCGCATTCGCCCCGCTCGCCGCGAAGGCCGTCAAAGAGGTCGCCTACCACGAGGACCACGCCGTCCAATGGACACTGCGCCTCAGTGACGGCACCGACGAGAGCCACGCGCGCATGCAGCGAGCCGTCGACGCCCTGTGGCGCTATACCGGCGAGATGTTCCGACCCGTCCCCGGCCTGGACGTCAACTGGGAGACTGTAGAAAGCAGTTGGAAGGCCTCGGTGACCGACGTCCTGCGCCGGGCCACGCTGACCGTCCCCGACGGCCCACAGACCGGGGCCTGGCGCGCCGGAGCCGGACGCCAGGGTCTGCACACCGAGCCGTTCGGCCGGATGCTCGCCGAGATGCAGCACCTGCACCGCAGCCACCCGGGGGCGTCATGGTGACCCCCACCCAGGGCCAGGAGACACCCCTCGAAGCCGAACTGCGCCGACTGGCCGGCTCCGTACCCGACCCCGAGCTTCCCGTCCTCACCCTGGAAGAGCTGGGCGTCCTGCGCGCCGTCCACACACGCGGCCCCGGCCGCGTCGAGGTCGACCTGAGCCCCACCTACACCGGCTGCCCGGCGATCGAGACCATGGCCGGCGACATCGAGCGCGTCCTGCACGAACACGGCATCCCCGACGTCACCGTCCACACCGTCCTCGCCCCGGCCTGGACCACGGACGACATCACACCCGAGGGCCGCCGCAAACTCCAGGAGTTCGGCATAGCCCCGCCACGCACCACCCGCACGGCCACAGGCCCCGTCACCGTCGCCCTCGGCCCGACCCGACACTCACCCGACACCGCACCACACCCGGCAGCCCCCCTCGCCTGCCCGCACTGCGGCGCCACCGACACCGAACTGCTCAGCCGCTTCTCCTCCACCGCCTGCAAAGCGCTGCGCCGCTGCCTGTCCTGCCGCGAACCCTTCGACCACTTCAAGGAGCTGTGATGGCTGAAGGAAGAGGGCCGGCCCGCTTCCACCGGCTCCGCGTCACGGCGGTCGACCGGCTCACCGACGACGCCGTCGCCCTCACCTTCGCCGTCCCCCCGGAGCTGCGCGAGACCTACCGCCACACACCCGGCCAGCACCTCGCCCTGCGGCGCACCACCGACGGCACGGAGATCCGACGTACGTACTCGATCTGCTCGGCGGTCCCGGCCGACGAGGCACCACGGACCCTGCGCGTCGGCGTACGCCTCGTCGACGGCGGTGCCTTCTCCACGTACGCCCACAAGGAGATAGGAGTCGGCGACGAACTGGAGGTGATGACCCCGGCAGGGCGCTTCACCCTCGACCCGGCGCCCGGGCACTACGCGGCGGTGGTCGGCGGCAGCGGCATCACCCCGGTCCTGTCCATCGCCACCACACTGCTGGACCGCGCACCCGAGGCCCGGTTCTGCCTCATACGCAGCGACCGCACCACCGCCTCGACGATGTTCCTGGAAGAGGTCGCCGACCTGAAGGACCGCCACCCGGACCGGTTCCAGCTCGTCACCGTGCTGTCCCGGGAGGAGCAGCAGGCCGGCCTCGCCTCGGGCCGCCTCGACCAGGACCGGATCGCGGCCCTGCTGCCCGCACTGCTCCCGGTGGACACGGTCGCGGGATGGTTCCTGTGCGGGCCGTACGGGCTGGTCCAGGGCGCCGAGCGGGCACTGCGCACCCTGGGAGTGCGCCGCGAGCGCATCCACGAAGAGATCTTCCACGTGGACGAGGGCCCCGCCGCGGACCGCGCCGGCACGACCCCGGCACCCGCCCACAGCACGGTCACCGCACACCTCGACGGCCGCTCCGGCACCTGGCCCGTCGAGGACGGCGAATCGCTCCTGGAGGCGGTGCTGCGCAACCGGCCGGACGCGCCCTACGCCTGCAAGGGCGGCGTGTGCGGCACCTGCCGGGCCTTCCTCGTCTCGGGATCCGTACGGATGGACCGCAACTACGCGCTCGAACCCGAGGAGACCGAGGCGGGTTACGTGCTGGCCTGTCAGTCCCGCCCGTCCACGGAGACGGTGGAGGTGGACTTCGACCGCTGAACCGCGCCCGCCCCGAGACACCCGGCACCGGCACCAGCACCAGCACCAGCAGGGGTGTCGGCACGGCTCTCGGCACAGGTACCGGCGCCGCGAACCTGTTCCCTTCTCATAGAACCTGTTCTATCTTGACGCCCCGTCAGATCGCGGAACAGGCCAGAAGGAACGGGAGGACAGCCCGGTGGACTTCACCTTCTCCGAGGAGCAGCAGGCGGCCGTCGAAGCGGCCCGAGCGGTGTTCACACCGGTCGCCCCGGACGGGGTGCCGAGCCCCGCGCTCACCTCCGGCCCCGTGGCCGACGACTTCGACCGCGCCCTGTGGACCAAAACCGCGGACGCCGACCTGCTGAGCCTGCTCATCGCACCGGAACACGGCGGAGCGGGCCTCGACGCCATCGCACTCTGCCTCGTCCTGCGCGAAGCGGCGAAGGTCCTGGCCCGCATACCGCTGCTCGAACACATCGCGGCCACCGCGGCCGTCCAGGCCCACGGCAGCGACGAGTTGAGGCAGGCGCTCCTCCCCGACGCGGGACGCGGCGCGCTCGTCCTGACCGTCGCCTCCGCCGGACGCACCGGCCACGACGGAGCCGACTTGGCCGTCACCGCCCGCCGCCCACCCGAGACGGAAGGCGGCGGCTGGGTCCTGGACGGCGCTCAGACGGCCGTCCCCTGGGCGTTCGACGCGGACCGGATCATCGTGCCCGCCCACACCCCCGACGGCGCCACCGTGCTCGCACTGCTGCCGGGCCCCAGCACCGACCTCCCGGGCCTGCACCTCGCCGAACAGATCTCGACCACCGGCGAACGACTCGCCGAACTCCACCTCGACGGCGCCCGCCTCACACCGCACGACATCATCGACTCACCCGCGGCGTGGCCCCTGCTGCACGACCTGCTCACCACCGGCACCTGCGCGCAGGCCCTCGGCCTGGGCGAGGCCGTCCTCAAGATGACCAGCGACTACACGAGCAAACGGGAACAGTTCGGACACCCCATCGCCACGTTCCAGGCCGTCGCCGTCCAGGCCGCCGACCGCTACATCGACCTGCGCGCGATGGAAGCGACCCTGTGGCAGGCCGCCTGGCGACTGAGCAGCGCAGCCCCCGGCCCGCTGCCGCTCGCCGCGGACGTGGCGGTCGCCAAGACCTGGGCCTCCGACGGCGTACGACGCGTCGTACAGACCGCCCAGCACCTGCACGGCGGCTTCGGCGCGGACACGGACTACCCACTGCACCGCTACCACGCCTGGGCCAAACACCTGGAACTCTCGCTAGGCCCGGCCGCCGCCCACGAGGAAACCCTCGGCGACCTCCTCGCGTCCCACCCCTTGGGCTGAACGCCGAAGCAGACCACCAACGCGAGCAATGGCTCAAGGACTTAAGGACCCAAGGCCCCAAGGACCCAAGGACCCAAGGCCCCAAGGCCCCAAGGACCGAGACGACCGTCCGAAAGACAGACAGAAAGCAACAGGAAAGACAGAAAGCGGCAGGTCAGCGGCAGATCAGACGATGGTGCCCGGCTGCCCGTTGTCGTCCACGACGGGCCGACCGGCCGCCTCCCATGCCTGCATGCCCCCGGCCACGTTCACCGCGTCGACACCCTGCTGCACCAGATACTGCGTCACCTGAGCCGAACGCCCCCCGACCCGGCAGACCACGTGGACCCGGCCGTCCTGCGGCGCCGCCTCCGTCAACTCGCCATAACGCGCGACGAAATCACTCATCGGGATGTGCAGCGCACCCGCGGCATGACCCGCCTGCCACTCTTCGTCCTCACGGACATCGAGGAGGAAGTCATCCGCCTTGAGCTCATCGACACCGACCGTGGGCACACCAGAACCGAAAACCATGCCCCGACGCTACCCGACCCCGCCCCGAACCCGACGGCACACCCCGCACCCGTAAACGGGCATGGAGCCATAGACGAGCACCGGTCGCCTCAGGAAGCGGTCAGCCGCTCCAACTCGGCCTCACGCTCGGCAACCTGCGCCAACAACTGCTCGGCGATCTCCTCCAGCAACGCGTCCGGATCCTCCGGCGCCATCCGCAGCATCGCGCCGATCGCGCTCTCCTCCAGCTCACGCGCCACCGCGGCCAACAGCTCCTTGCGCTGCGCCAGCCATTCGAGACGCGCGTACAGCTCCTCACTCGGCGTCGGCTGCCGCTCGGCCGGCACCGGGCCCGCCGCCCACTCCTCGGCCAGCTCACGCAGCAGAACCTCGTCACCCCGCGCGTACGCCGCGTTCACCCGCGCGATGAACTCATCACGCCGACCCCGCTCCTGCTCGTCCCGCGCCAGATCCGGATGCGCCTTGCGGACCAGCTCCCGATAAAGCCTGCGCGCCTCATCACTCGGGCGCACCCGCTGCGGCGGCCGCACCGACTGCTCGGTCAACATCGCGGCGGCCTCCGGGAACAAACCGTCCCCGTCCATCCACCCGTGGAACAACTCCTCCACACCCGGCATCGGCATCACCCGCGCCCGCGCCTCGTCCGCCTTGCGCCGATCCTCCGGATCACCCGTGCGCGCCGCCGTCGCCTCAGCGATCAACGCCTCCAGCTCGTCCAGACGCGTGTACATCGGCCCGAGCTTCTGATGATGGAGCCGGGAAAAATTCTCCACCTCGACCCGGAACGTCTCCACGGCGATCTCGAACTCGATCAGCGCCTGCTCCGCCGCGAGCACAGCCCGCTCGAGGCGCGCCTCGGGCCGCTCCTGAGGCTGCTCCTCCGGTTGCTCTGCCACATGGGTCTCCGGGGTCGTCACCCAACCAGCCTAGGGCACGCGCCTACCACCAACCCGAACGCGCGGTCGGAGGACCCACCACCACGAAGATCCGCGCTTGCACTCTGCTGGGGGCCCTCCCCCTCCCCCCTCCCTCCCCCCTCCCTCCCCCTCCACCCCCACCCCACCACGCACACACCCCACACGAGCCCACGCCCCACACGAGCCCACGCCCCACACGAGCCCTGCCTCACCGGTCAGACACCACGCGCCCCACCGCAAGCCTCAAGCCCAGCCCTCACACCCCCGTCTCCGCCGGGACCTGTCCCTTCCGGACGGCCCGCACCAGTTCTCCGTGGTCGGCTTCGGTCCGGTCGGCGTAGGTCACGGCGAAGGACGCGACGGCGTCGTCCAGCTCCTCGTTCTTGCCGCAGTATCCGGCGATGAGGCGCGGGTCCGCGCTGTGTGCGTGGGCGCGGGCGAGCAGCGCGCCGGTCATCCGGGCGTAGTCGTCCACCTGGTCAGCGGCGAGCGCGGCGGGGTCGACGCTGCCTTTGCGGTTCCTGAACTGCCTTACCTGGAACGGCCTTTCGTCGACGGTGGTCCAGCCGAGGAGGATGTCGCTGACCACTTGCATCCGTTTCTGCCCGAGCACCACGCGCCGTCCTTCGTGCTCGACGGGGGGCGCGTCGAACCCGACGGCGGGCAGGTGGGGCAACAGTGCGGACGGTCGCGCCTCCTTCACCTGAAGGACAAGCGGCTCGCCTCGATGGTCGAGGAGCAGCACCACGTAGGACCTGGTACCCACGCTGCCGGTGCCGACGACACGGAAGGCGACGTCGTGGATCGCGTACCGCTGGAGCAACGGCAGCCTGTCCTCCGACAGGGTCCGCAGGTATGCGCCGAGGGAGGCGGCGACGGCCTCGGCCTCCGCGTCGGGTATTTCGCGCAGTACCGGTGGCGCGTCAACGAAGCGGCGTCCGCCGCCGTCGACGGTTTCCGTTGATTTGGCGGCGAAGCGCCCGCTGGTGTTGTTCCGTGCCTTCTCGGAGACTCGTTCCAGGGTGCCGAGGAGGTCATGGGCGTCGGTGTGTGAGACGAGTTCTTCGTCGGCGATCGCGTTCCATGCGTCGAGCGCGGGCAGTTTCGCGAGGAGCCGCATCGTGCGCCGATAGGCGCCCGCAGCGTCGTGGGCGGCCTTTCGGCAGGTGTCCTCGTCCGCTCCGGCCTCGCGTCCGGCGAGCACGAGTGAGGTGGCGAGCCGTTTGAGGTCCCATTCCCAGGGACCGTGCACCGTTTCGTCGAAGTCGTTCAGGTCGATGACGAGGCCGCCGCGCGCATCGCCGTACAGCCCGAAGTTGGCGGCGTGGGCGTCGCCGCATATCTGGGCGCCGATGCCGGTCAGTGGTGTGTGCACCAGATCGTGGGCCATGAGCCCGGCGGAGCCGCGCAGGAAGGCGAAGGGGGTGGCGGCCATACGGCCGACGCGTATCGGGGTCAGCTCGGCGAGGCGGCCACGGTTGGACTCCTCCACGGCCCGCACGGCGTCCGGCCGGTCCGTGCTCACCGCGAACGTGGCGTGCGCGGACCTCGGCACCTGATGCCGCAGCGCCTTGCCGGCCGCCTTCGGCGATCCTCCCGCCCGGCCCGAACCCGACCCACCAGCGCCCGCCCCCGAACCTGCACCTGTCCCCGAACCTGCACCCGACCCCAGATCCGAACCTGAACCTGAACCCGAAGCCGAACCCGACCCATCCCCCGCGCCCCAGCCGACCCGCTCCGCGAATCCGGGCACGCGTGGCAGCCGCCGTGCTGTCCGTGCTGTCCGGGCTGTCCGGACCCCGTCCCTCGCCCCATCAAGCTCGCTCATGACGCTCGCCTCCCACCCCGTACGAGACCGCGTTCACCCGCCCCGCTGTCCCATTTCTGTGATCGGTCACGACCGTACCGCCGCACGGAAAGCAGCGTCAGAGCCTGTGGATAACCCGCCGCCTGTGCACAACTCCCCACACCGTCCCCACCCCGGCGCACCGCCGCACCAGCCCCGCAGAGCCACCTCCGCAGGCCCCCACACACAGGGCCACCTCCGCAGGATCACCCCACAGAACCACCTACCTGCGGAATTCCTCCGGACACGTCCCGCCCTCGGCCCCCAGGTACTTCTCGGCCCAGGTCCCGAGCTCCGTCAGTGACGGTTCGAGCGCCGAGCCCGCCGTGGTGAGCCGGTAGGAGACACGCAGCGGGGGCCCTTCGTCGACCTGGCGCACGACGAGCCCGGCCGCTCCCAGTTCGGTGAGTCGGTCGGACAGCATGCGTTCGCTGATGCCGGGGATCGCTCGGCGCAGGTCCGCGAAGTGCACCGGTCCCTGCAACAGGACCGACACGATCAGTCCGGTCCAGCGCTTGCCGAGCAGCCCGAAGACGCGCGTCATCCCGATGTCGACTCCGGTGCATCCCTGGGGTTCCCGGGCGGCGCCGGTTCCCGGGCATGTCCCGCTCGTCTCTTCCCAGTTGCCCGCCATGCGTCCAGGGTACTGCGTTCCCGTACGGGGGTGAGAAAAAGTAAGTCCCTGTGCTATTACTAGTTACGTACTCAACTACACCACCGCCACCGTCATCACAGTGGGAGACGCCCCATGGCAACGCTGCTGCACATCGACTCGTCCCTCTTCTCCGGGTCCGCCTCCGCCTCGCGCACCGTCACGGACGCGTTCCGCGAGGCATGGCTGGAGCAGCACCCCGGGGGCACGGTCGTCTATCGCGATCTGAACGCGGAGCCTGTGCCCCACATCTCCGCCGACGCGCACCTCGCCGGGTTCATCGACCCGGCCGAGCACACGCCCGAGCAGCGCGCCGCCTTCGCCGCGCGTGTACCGCTCATCGAGGAGCTGGAGCAGGCGGACGCCATCCTGATCGGCGCCCCGATGTACAACTACACGGTCCCGTCGACGCTGAAGGCGTGGCTGGACAACGTGCTGCTCATCGGCCGCACCGCCGGCGTCGAGACTCCCTCCGCCAAGGGCACCCCGGCCATCGTCGTCGCGAGCCGTGGCGGTTCCTACGCGCCGGGCACCCCGCGCGAGGGCATGGAGTACGTGCAGAACTACCTGGAGGCGATCCTGCGCGACGGGCTCGGCCTGGATCTGCACTTCATCGTCCCGGAGTTGACGATGGCCCCGAGCAACCCGGCCATGTCCGAGCTCGTCCCGCTCTACGAGGCCTCTCGTGACGCGGCTCTCGAAGCGGCCCGCGCGAAGGGCAAGGAGTTCGCCGCGCGCTTCGCCGCGTGAGCACCCCGCCCACCGCGTGAGCACCCCGCCCACCGCGTGAGCACCTCGCCCACCGCGCGAGGGCGCGCGTCTCGGCGCGCACGTACTCGCTCGAGCGCGGGAACGGGAAGGTGACATACACCACAGGGCGTCGCGGGCCAGACAGCCTTCGACGCCCTACGGCCACCCGCACGAGCGCCGTAAGAGACCCAGGCCCCGCAAGCCCCGCAAGCCCTGCAAGTACCGCAAGCCCCGCAATCAGCCCGAGCAACACCAGCCGACGCAACCAGCCGACGCCACGCCAGCCCAAGCACCCAGCCGACGCACCCCAACCAACGCAAAAACCCCGCAGATCCGAAGACCTGCGGGGTTTTTCGCTGTGCGCGAGGGGGGAGTTGAACCCCCACGCCCTTTCGGGCACTGGAACCTGAATCCAGCGCGTCTGCCTATTCCGCCACCCGCGCATTGGGTGTGTCGTCCGGTCCCTCGCCTTGGGGGTGAGCGCCTTCCGACATCCAGAAGATTAGCACGCTGCGGAGGGTGGATTCACATCCGTTTCCCGGGCCCCCTGGCGGGCACCTGACACGGCGGACCTCGCCGGACGTCGCCCGAATCCGGCCTCCCCGGCCCGGCTCAGCCGGACCTCGACGTCTCCACAGCCGCGTACGGGACACTGTTCAGAGGCCACCTCTACGATCCTTCACAAGAAGGGCTGTGAGCGTCGACACTCATCGACCGGGCAGGCAGGGGGAACCAGCCGATTTCCCGGCGCGTGGATACGATCAGTAAGCAGTACCGAGAAGGCGGTCGAAAGGCCGCCGCGAGCAGGACGGCACGAGCGAGCACGGCGGCACGGGCGAGCAGGACGGTTCGGGCCCGCCGGGCAGCATGAGGAAGCAACGCAGCAGCGGCACGCAGGGCGGCTACGAAGGAGGAGGTGCCCCATGGGAGTCCTGAAGAAGTTCGAGCAGCGGCTTGAGGGTCTGGTCAACGGCACCTTCGCCAAGGTCTTCAAGTCCGAGGTGCAGCCCGTCGAGATCGCGGGCGCGCTCCAGCGCGAATGCGACAACAACGCGACGATCTGGAACCGCGAGCGGACCGTCGTCCCCAATGACTTCATCGTGGAGCTGAGCGCGCCGGACTACGAGCGCCTGAGCCCCTACTCGGGCCAGCTCGGCGACGAGTTGTCCGGCATGGTGCGCGACTACGCGAAGCAGCAGCGCTACTCCTTCATGGGCCCCATCAAGGTGCACCTGGAGAAGGCGGACGACCTGGACACGGGCCTGTACCGGGTACGCAGCCGTACTCTCGCGTCGTCCACCAGTCAGGCCCCGTCCTCCTCGCCCGAGCGTTCCACCGCGGCCCGCCCGAACCAGGCGCCCGGCGGCTACAGCTACCAGCAGCAGCCCTCCACCGCCCCGCCGATGCCGTCCGCGCCGCCACCCGGCCGCCCGGCCTCGGTGGCGTCGGGGCCGGGTCCTGTACCGGCCGCGTCGGTGCAGCGCCCCGGCGCGGGCCCCATGCCGGGCGCCCGTGTCCGGCACTGGATCGAGATCAACGGAAGCCGCCACCAGATCTCCCGGCCGACCCTCGTGCTCGGCCGTTCCACCGAGGCGGACGTACGGATTGACGACCCCGGCGTCTCGCGCCGGCACTGCGAGATCCGGACCGGAACGCCCTCGACGATCCAGGATCTCGGGTCCACCAACGGCATCGTGGTGGACGGACAGCACACCACCCGCGCTACGCTCCGCGACGGCTCGCGGATCGTCGTGGGTCAAACCACCATCGTTTATCGGCAAGCCGAAGGGTGAAGCGGGGGCAATGTCAGAGCTGACCCTGACGGTCATGCGGCTGGGTTTCCTGGCCGTTCTGTGGCTGTTCGTGATCGTGGCCGTCCAGGTCATCCGCAGCGACCTGTTCGGTACGCGCGTCACGCAGCGCGGTGCGCGCCGTGACAGCGCGCGTCCGCAGCAGACCGCACGGCAGGCCGCCGCGCCGCCTGCCCCCCAGCGCCAGCAGCAGGGCGGTGGCCGGCAGCGCCGTGGCGCCCCCTCCAAGCTGGTCGTCTCCGAAGGCACCCTCACGGGTACGACGGTGGCGCTCCAGGGGCAGACGATCACGCTCGGCCGCGCACACGACAGCACGATCGTCCTGGACGACGACTACGCGTCCAGCAGGCACGCGAGGATCTATCCGGACCGGGACGGCCAGTGGATCGTCGAGGATCTCGGGTCCACCAACGGCACGTATCTCGACCGGACCCGTCTCACGACCCCCACGCCGGTCCCGCTGGGCGCACCGATCCGCATCGGCAAGACCGTCATCGAGCTGCGGAAGTAGTGCTACATCATGAATGAGCGCGAGCGGAGCGAGCGAGCCGACGCGGCGGTCCACAACCAGGACACCGGCGCGCTCCCGACCGGAGGGTGGGCACCGTGCGGATGTACCCGGAGTCTGAATCGACGGGGCAGGTGCGCATGAGTCTGTCGCTGCGCTTCGCCGCCGGATCGCACAAAGGCATGATCCGCGAGGGCAACGAGGACTCCGGTTACGCCGGGCCGCGGCTGCTCGCCATCGCCGACGGCATGGGGGGCCAGGCCGCCGGTGAGGTGGCCTCCTCCGAGGTGATCTCGACCATCGTCGCGCTCGACGACGACGTGCCGGGTTCGGACATCCTGACCTCGCTCGGCACCGCCGTGCAGCGGGCCAACGACCAGCTCCGCATGATGGTCGAGGAGGACCCCCAGCTCGAAGGCATGGGGACCACCCTCACCGCTCTCCTGTGGACCGGCCAGCGCCTCGGACTCGTACACGTCGGCGACTCGCGCGCGTACCTGCTGCGCGACGGTGTGCTCACGCAGATCACGCAGGACCACACGTGGGTGCAGCGCCTCGTCGACGAGGGCCGCATCACCGAGGAGGAAGCCACCACGCACCCGCAGCGTTCGCTGCTGATGCGGGCGCTGGGCAGCGGTGACCACGTCGAGCCCGATCTCTCGATCCGTGAGGTGCGGGCCGGCGACCGGTATCTGATCTGTTCCGACGGTCTGTCCGGCGTCGTCTCGCACCAGACGATGGAGGAGACCCTCGCCAGCTATCAGGGCCCGCAGGAGACGGTCCAGGACCTGATCCAGTTGGCTCTGCGCGGCGGTGGTCCCGACAACGTCACGGTGATCGTCGCCGACGTCCTGGACATCGACAGCGGTGACACCCTCGCCGGTCAGATCTCCGACGCCCCGGTCATCGTGGGCGCGGTCGCCGAGAACCAGCACCAGCCGCACGACAGCGGCGCCATGGAGACCCCCGCCGGCCGCGCCTCGGGTCTGGGCCGCCCGGTGCCGGGGCAGAGCGGTGGCGGCGGCGGGGGCGAGTTCGGCCCTCCCGGCAGCGGCGAAAGCGACGGCTACGCGCCCGAAGGGGGCTTCGGCGCCTACTCCGACGAGGACTTCTCCAAGCCGCGCCGCGGCCGCAAGTGGGTCAAGAGATCGCTCTACACCGTGCTGGCCCTCGCCGTCATCGGCGGTGGCCTGTACGGCGGTTACCGCTGGACGCAGACCCAGTACTACGTCGGCTCGAACGACGAGCACGTGGCGCTCTACCGCGGCATCAACCAGGACCTGGCCTGGGTGAGTCTGTCCAAGGTCGAGCGGGACCACCCGGAGATCGAGCTCAAGTACCTGCCGCCGTACCAGAAGAAGCAGGTCGAGGCGACCATCGCCGAAGGTGACCTGGCGGCGGCCCAGGACAAGATCGTGGAACTGTCCGCGCAGGCCGGCGCGTGCAAGAAGCAGGCCGAGCGGCAGCAGGCCGAGAGCGGGAACAACGCGAAGACCGGCGAGGGCGAAGCCGGCGGCACCACCACCGGAGGAACCACCGCCGGGGGCAGCGCCACAGGTGGCACCGCCTCCACCGCCTCCACCGCGTCCACCGCCTCCACCGCGTCCTTCCGCAAGGCGACGCCGACGCCGAACCCGTCCGACCCGTCCGACTCGCCGTCCGGCAAGGCGAAGTCACCGTCAACTCCTACGCCCACCCCTGGCCCCACTCTTTCCGAGGAAGAGCAGCAGCTGGCCAAGGCGTGCGCACAGCAGTAGAAGCCGTTGGGGGCCACAGCACGCCATGAGTAGTAGTTCCACGACCCATACGTCGACCATCGGCGCCATCGGCGCACCCAGCCGGCGCAACACCGAGCTGGCGCTCCTGGCGTTCGCCGTGGTCATCCCCGTCTTCGCGTACGCCAACGTCGGCCTCGCCATCGACGGCGAGCTGCCCGCGGGCCTGCTCGGTTACGGCCTCGGCCTCGGCCTGCTCGCGGGCGTCGCCCACATCGTCGTACGCAAGTTCGCGGCGTACGCGGACCCGCTGCTGCTGCCCCTTGCCACGTTGCTCAACGGGCTGGGCCTGGTCATCATCTGGCGGCTCGACCAGTCGGAACGGTTGCAGCTACGGTCCACCTTCAGCCCGGCCGCGCCCAAGCAACTGCTGTACTCGGCGATCGGCATCGCGTTCTTCGTCGGTGTGCTGATGCTGCTCAAGGATCACCGCATCCTCCAGCGCTACACCTACATCTCGATGGTCGGCGCCATCATCCTGCTGTTGCTCCCCCTGGTGCCCGGCCTCGGGATGAACGTCTTCGGTGCCAAGATCTGGATCCACATCGGTGGCTTCTCCATCCAGCCCGGTGAGTTCGCGAAAATCGTGATCGCGATCTTCTTCGCGGGCTATCTGATGGTGAAACGGGACGCCCTTGCCCTGGCCTCGCGCCGCTTCATGGGCCTCTACCTGCCCCGTGGACGCGACCTCGGCCCGATCATCGTCGTCTGGGCGATGTCGATCCTGATCCTCGTCTTCGAGACCGACCTCGGTACCTCGCTGCTGTTCTTCGGCATGTTCGTCGTGATGCTGTACGTCGCGACGGAGCGCACCAGTTGGATCGTGTTCGGTCTGCTGATGTCCGCCGTCGGCGCGGTCGGTGTCGCGAGCTTCGAGCCGCACGTGCAGCAGCGTGTGGACGCCTGGCTGCACCCCTTCTCCGACGCGACCCTGGCGCAGACCGACCAGATCGCCCAGTCGCTGATGGCGTTCGGCTCCGGTGGCGTTCTCGGCACCGGCCTCGGCCAGGGCAACTCCGACCTCATCGGCTTCGCCGCCAACTCCGACTTCGTTCTCGCGACGTACGGCGAGGAGATGGGCCTGGCCGGTGTCATGGCCATCCTGCTCATCTACGGGCTGATCGCGGAGCGCGGCGTGCGCACCGCCCTCGCCGCCCGCGACCCGTTCGGCAAGCTCCTCGCGGTGGGTCTCTCCGGCGCCTTCGCCATCCAGGTGTTCGTCGTCGCCGGTGGTGTCATGGGGCTCATCCCGCTGACCGGTATGACCATGCCGTTCCTCGCCTACGGTGGTTCCTCCGTCATCGCGAACTGGGCCCTCATCGGCATCCTCATCCGCATCAGCGACACCGCCCGCCGCCCGGCGCCCTCGCCCGCCCCCAACCCCGACGCCGAGATGACCCAGGTGGTTCGACCGTGAACAAGCCCCTGCGCCGTATCGCGATCTTCTGCGGTCTGCTCGTCCTCGCCCTGCTGATCCGCGACAACTGGCTCCAGTACGTACAGGCCGACGCGCTCCAGACGAACGAGAAGAACCGCCGCGTCGCGATCGAGCGCTACGCCCAGCCGCGCGGCGACATCATCGTCGACGGCAAGCCGGTGACCGGGTCCAAGGAAACCTCCGGCACCGACCTCAAGTACAAGCGGACCTGGAAGAACGGGCCCATGTGGTCGCCCGTCACCGGCTACGCCTCCCAGATCGTCGGCGCCACGCAACTGGAGTCCATCGAGGACGGCATCCTCACCGGCAACGACGACCGGCTCTTCTTCCGCCGCACCCTCGACATGATCACGGGCAAGAAGAAGGAGGGCGGCAATGTCACGACCACCCTCAACGCCGCAGCGCAGCAGGCCGCCTACGACGGCCTGAAGAACCGCGGCAAGGGCGCCGTCGCCGCCATCGAGCCCTCCACCGGCAAGATCCTCGCGCTGGCCTCCACGCCGTCGTACGACCCCTCTGTCTTCGCCGGCAACTCCACCAAGGACAGCGAGACGTTCCAGAAGCTCGACAAGGACAAGGACAAGCCGCTCCTGAACCGGGCGCTGCGCGAGACGTATCCGCCGGGTTCGACGTTCAAGCTGGTCACGGCCGCGGCGGCGTTGGAGAGCGGCAATTACGACGCGGACAAGGCGACGGACACCCCGCTGCCTTGGACCATGCCCGGCACCCAGACCCCGCTGAAGAACGAGGGCCCCATCCCGTGCAAGAACGCGACGCTGCGGGTCGCCCTGAAGGTGTCCTGCAACACCGTGTTCGGCAAGATCGGCTCCGACCTCGGCAATGACGCGATGGTCGAGGAGGCCGAGAAGTTCGGCTTCAACAAGCAGCAGTTCGTCCCCGTCCGCTCCAACGCGTCGATCTTCGACGACGACATGAACCCGTCGCAGACGGCGCTGTCCTCCATCGGCCAGTACAACACCGCCGCCACCCCGCTCCAGATGGCCATGGTCGCCTCCGCGATCGCGAACGACGGCAAACTCATGCAGCCGTACATGGTCGACGAGCTGAAGGCCCCCAACCTCGACACGATCGAGAAGACGGAGCCCAAGGAGCTGAGCCGCCCGCTCTCCGAGGAGAACGCGCAGACGCTCCAGTCGATGATGGAGACGGTCGTCAACGACCCGGGCGGCACGGGCAGCAACGCCAAGATCCCGGGTGTCACGGTCGGCGGCAAGACCGGTACCGCCCAGCACGGCGTCGACAACAGCGAGAAGCCGTACGCCTGGTTCGTCTCGTACGCGAAGACGAGTTCGGGCTCGCCGGTCGCCGTGGCCGTGGTGGTCGAGGACAGCGGCGCCAACCGCCAGGACATCTCCGGTGGCGGTCTCGCCGCCCCGATCGCGAAGAGCGTGATGGAAGCGGTCATCGGCAACAAGCGCTGAGTGACCCGGGACACAGGCGGTTCACCCCGCCTTGTGAGCCCGGTCACCCGCTCTTCACATAGACGCACGTGGCGATACCGGTCCTGTCACGGGTCACGGTGGTGGCCAGGTCACGTCGGGCAGGCCGGGTACGGTATGCCCGGACAGCACACCGCCCGACCCCGCACGGGACGGTCGGGACCGACGGAGAGGGCTGGTAGGTAACCATGGAAGAGCCGCGTCGCCTCGGCGGCCGGTACGAGCTGGGCCAGGTGCTCGGCCGTGGTGGCATGGCCGAGGTCTACCTCGCGCACGACACCCGGCTCGGACGCACCGTGGCGGTGAAGACGCTGCGCGTGGACCTCGCGCGCGACCCGTCGTTCCAGGCCCGGTTCCGCCGGGAGGCCCAGTCGGCCGCCTCGCTCAACCATCCCGCGATCGTGGCGGTGTACGACACGGGCGAGGACTACGTCGACCAGGTCTCCATCCCGTACATCGTGATGGAGTACGTCGACGGCTCCACACTCCGCGAGCTCCTGCACAGCGGTCGCAAGCTGCTGCCCGAGCGCGCCATGGAGATGACCGTCGGCATCCTGCAGGCCCTGGAGTACTCGCACCGGGCGGGCATCGTCCACCGCGACATCAAGCCGGCCAACGTCATGCTGACCCGCAACGGCCAGGTCAAGGTCATGGACTTCGGCATCGCCCGCGCCATGGGCGACTCCGGTATGACGATGACGCAGACCGCGGCGGTCATCGGCACCGCGCAGTACCTCTCGCCCGAGCAGGCCAAGGGCGAGCAGGTCGACGCCCGCTCCGACCTGTACTCCACGGGCTGCCTCCTCTACGAACTTCTCACCGTACGGCCGCCGTTCGTCGGCGACTCCCCGGTCGCGGTCGCGTACCAGCACGTACGCGAGGAAGCGCAGCCGCCGAGCGTCTTCGACAATGAGATCATGCCCGAGATGGACGCGATCGTCCTCAAGGCGCTCACCAAGGACCCGGACTACCGCTACCAGTCCGCGGACGAGATGCGCGCCGACATCGAGGCCTGCCTCGACGGGCAGCCCGTCGCCGCCACCGCCGCCATGGGCGCGGTCGGCTACGGCGGGACCGACGGTTACGGAGCCGATCAGCAGACCGCGATGCTGCGCCCGCAGAACGGCGCGGCGCCCACCTCGATGCTGCCCCCGGTCAGCCCCGACGACGGCGGCTACGGCTACGACGACCGCCCCGACCGCCGCAAGCAGGGCAAGAACCGCACGTCGACGATCCTGCTCGTGCTGGCGGGCATCCTCGTCCTGGTCGGCGCGATCCTCATCGGGAAGTACATCAGCAGCAGCGGCGGGGACGACGGCAAGGTCGCCGTACCGAACCTGGTCGGTGAGACGTTCCAGGGCGCCCAGCAGAAGGCCGGGAACATCGACCTCAAGGTCGTCCGCGGCGACAGCATGGCCTGCGCCGACCAGCCCGCCAAGCGCGTCTGCAAGCAGGACCCGGCCGTCGGCAAGCTCGACAAGAACGGCACGATCACCGTCAGCATGTCGACGGGCGCGCCGAAGATCGCGGTCCCGGACGTGCAGGGCCTCTCCTACGACGAGGCCGAGAAGACGCTCAACGACAAGGGCTTCACCAACATCAACAAGAAGACCCAGGAGTCCGATCGGACCCCGGGCAAGGTCATCGACCAGGACCCCGCGGGCGACACCAAGCTGGAGAAGGGTGCCGAGATCACCCTGACCGTCGCCAAGGAGAAGGCGACCACCGCGGTCCCCAACGTCTCCGGCGGCAACCTCACCTGCGAGCAGGCCACCTCCCAGCTCGAGGCCAGCGACCTGAAGGCCAGTTGCACCGAGGAGGAGAACTCCACGGTCGAGGCCGGCAAGGTGTTCTCGCAGAACCTCGCGGCGGGCACCACGGCCGACCCGGGCTCCACGGTCCAGTTGAAGGTCGCCAAGGCGCCCGCGCAGAAGCCGGTCCCGAGCGTCCTCGGCCAGACCGTGAAGGACGCCAAGAAGATCCTCCAGGACGCGGGCTTCACCAACATCCAGTTCGCCGGCGGCAGCGACCAGAGCGACAACGCCCGGGTCATGCAGCAGGACCCGGCGGCCAACACCCCGTCCGACCCGGCCAAGACCACGGTCACCCTGACCACGATCGGCGGTGGTGGCGGCGGGGACAACGGCGGCGGCAACGGCGGCAACGGTGGCGACGACGGCGGCGGCTTCTTCGGCGGCCTCGGCAACCGGGACTGATCGGCAGCCACCCGCGACGCGCGGCACATGACGGAGCCCCGGCCCCCCTTCACAGGGGGCCGGGGCTCCGTCTTGCGTGCTGCTACCGCAGTTCCTTGGGCGGTGTCCGCTCGCTGTCGACCTTCTCGACCCGCTCCAGCTCGCCCCACACCACATACCGGTACCGCGACGTGTAGACCGGCGTGCACGTCGTCAGCGTGATGTAGTGCCCGGCCTTCTTCACGCCCGACTCCTTGGGGATCCGCCCCAGCACGTCCACGTTGTACTTCGACGTCTCCGGCAGGATGTCGTACACCTTGTAGACGTACCACTTGTCCCGGGACTCGTAGACGATCGCGTCGCCCTTCTCGATCTTGTCGATGTTGTGGAACTTGGCGCCGTGCCCGTCCCGGTGCGCGGCCAGCGAGAAGTTGCCCTCCTTGCCGGTCGTCGGCAGGGACGCCTTCACGGGGTCCGTGTAGTAACCGGCGACGCCGTCGTTGAGGACCTTGGACGACGTGCCCTTCTCGACCAGCACCTCGCCCTTGCCCATCGCCGGCACATGCAGGAACCCGACGCCGTCCTTCGTGTCCAGCGCCCCGGGTCCGGTCGCCTGCGACCAGTGGTCACGGACCTTGTCGCCCTGCTTGTGCGCGGCTCGGTCGGCCACCACGTTCGTCCACCACAGCGAGTAGACGACGAACAGGGCGAGCAACAGGCCGGCCGTGATGAGCAGTTCACCGAAGACACTGACCGCCATCGCCACGCGCCCGCGCCGCGGCGGCGCGGCGGCTCTCGTGTCGGCCTCTTCCTCGTGGTCGGTCGTCGCTGCCACTGCCTTGTGCCCCGTCCCTGTGCTGATGTCCCCGATACCGCCGCCGGTCAGCCGACGAGCGCGTCCGGCTTGCCCTTGCTGCGCGGCCGCTCCTCGACCATCTTGCCCCAGACGATCATGCGATACGTACTGGTGAATTCCGGGGTGCAGGTCGTCAGCGTGATGTACCGGCCGGGCTTCGTGAAGCCCGAGCCCACGGGCACCGGATCGATCACCGCCGTGTTCGACGGAGCCGTCTGCGGCAGAAGGCTCGACATCTTGTACACGTAGTACTTGTCCTGCGTCTCGACGACGATCGGGTCGCCCGGCTGGAGCCGGTTGACGTACCGGAACGGCTCGCCGTGCGTGTTGCGGTGCCCGGCGAGCGCGAAGTTCCCCGTCCGCGCGTCGGGCATCGCGGTCGGAATGCTGTCCTTGTCGTAGTGCCCGACCATGCCCTTGTCGAGGACCTTCGTCTTGCTGATGCCCTCGGCGATCGGCACCACGACGTCCAGCTTCGGGATGTAGAGGATCGCGAAGCCCTGCCCGGGCTGGAACGTGTCGGGCTTCCCCTTGCCGTTCGCCCAGTCGTCCTCGAGGTGGTGCCGGGCGTTGCCCGCGAGGTTGTGGGCCCGGATGTTCGACCACCAGAGCTGGTAGGTCACGAACAGCAGCATCAGCACCCCGATGCTGATGAAGACCTCACCGATCACACGGCTCACGATGACGCCGGTGGTGGGCTTGGCGGCGCGCGCCGCCCGCCGCGCCTCGACACGCGTCAGCGGCTTGCCGTCACCGTCCTGCCCGGGCCCGGAGACCTCGGAGGACGAGGAGGCGGCTTCCTGGGACTGCTCGCCCGCCCGCCGCCTGCCGCCGCCCTTCTTCGCGGCCTTCCTGCGCGCGGCCCGGCCACCGGTCGCGACAGGCACCCCGGCCCCGGGCCCCTGCTCCGGCTCCGGCTCGCTCCGGGGGGAGGGCGCGCCTATTCGCCGCGTGTCTGCGGTCCGCAGCGCCACCGTCTCGTCGTCCCGTACGGGAGTCCGCGGTGCGGCGGGCTGCGGTGCGGGAGTCCGCGGTACGGCGGGCTGTGATGTGCTGGGCCGCGGTGTGGTGGGCTGTGGTGTGACGGGAGCCCCCGCGTACCAGTCCTGCGCGTACCCCTCGGGGTCGTACCACTCGGGCTCCGGCTCCGGCCGCTCCCGGGCCTGCCCGGAGGCCTGCGGTTCCGTCTCCTGCTGCGCGTCCGCCGCCCGGAACCACGGCGACGGATGCTGCCCCGGCAACGGGTCGTTCAGCGGGTCGTGAAGGCCCCTGACGGCTTCCTCGAACCCGCCGGCGCCGTCCTGCTCGGGGCGCAGCGCGGTCACGCCGAGGCCCTGCCCACGACCGGCGCGAGCCCGGCCGACCGGCCCACCGCTTCCTTGTCGCCGCACTCGGCGAGCCAGTTCGCCAGCATCAGGTGCCCGTGCTCGGTGAGGACGGACTCCGGGTGGAACTGGACGCCCTCGACGGGCAGTTCACGGTGGCGCAGGCCCATCACGATGCCGTCCTCGGTGCGCGCGGTGACCTCCAGCTCGGCCGGAACCGTGCCGGGAGCCGCAGCCAGCGAGTGGTAGCGGGTCGCGGTGAACGGGTCGGGCAGGCCCGCGAAGACGCCCCTGCCCTCGTGCCGTACGAGCGAGGTCTTGCCGTGCAGCAGCTCCGGTGCCCGGTCGACCACGCCGCCGTACGCGACCTGCATCGACTGCATGCCGAGGCAGACGCCGAAGACGGGGACGCCGCTCGCCGCGCAGTGCCGCACCATCTCGATGCACACACCCGCCTGTTCGGGGGCGCCAGGACCGGGGCTGAGCAGCACGCCGTCGAAGCCGTCCTGCGCGTGCGCCGTGCTCACCTCGTCGTTGCGCAGCACCTCGCACTCGGCGCCGAGCTGGTACAGGTACTGGACGAGGTTGAAGACGAAGCTGTCGTAGTTGTCGACGACGAGAATGCGGGTCCTGCGGGGTTCACGGGTCTCGAGCGTGCTCACTGGCCGTCCACCGTCACATCGTTGAAGGGCAGCAACGGCTCGGCCCACGGGAAGACGTACTGGAAGAGGATGTAGACCACGGCCAGGGCGAGCACGATCGAGATCGCCGCCCTCAGCCACGCGTTCCCCGGCAGATGCCGCCAGATCCAGCCGTACATGCCGGTCGCTCCCCTTTGACAGTCCCTCAACACCATCGCCGCACAGCATCAGCCGTCGCCGTACGGCACCAGACTAACGGCGCAGGGCCTCCGGTTTCCCGGCCTCCACGGGCTGAGTGGCATCCAGATGCGCCCAGACGATCAGCCGGTGACTGTGCCCCCACTCCGGCTCACAGGTGGTGAGGGTCAGATAGCGTCCCGGCCGCGTGTACCCGGACTTGCGCGGTACGGGATCGACGACCGCGACATCGCCGGGCACGGTCTTGTACGGCTTCGTATCGATGCGGTACGTGAACCAGGTCGTCCCGTCGGTCAGCACCACCGCGTCCCCGGGGCGCAGCCGCGGGAAGTCCTTGAACGGGTCCCCGTACGTGCGTCGATGCCCGGCGACCGCGAAGTTCCCCTTCTGCCCGAGCTGCGCCGTGCCGGAGTAGTGCCCGAGCCCCTTCTTCAGGGTCCGGACCGTCGTGTTCTCCAGCACGGGCTTGTTCCACGTGAAACCAAGCCGCGGAATCCGCATCACAGCGAACGGTTTTCCGTCCTCGTACGCCGTCGGTCTCGGCGGGGACGCCGGGGGCGAGGCGGTGGCGACGGGTCGCGCGGCCCACTGGTCCTGGAGGACGTCGATCTGGTGGTCCATCGCGCTGTCGGCCTTCACGCCGGTCCAGAACAGGACGTAGACGACGAACAGCACGATCACGGCGCCGACGGTGATGCACAGCTCGCTCAGTGTCCTGACGACGACTCGCACCGACACCGACGGCCTCCCCCGGCTCGGGTCCTACTGCACCGGCTTCGCGTAGTGGAGATCCACTGTGCCCGAGTACGCGGGCAGAGTCACCGCCCCGTCGTCCTCGACTTTCCAGCCGAGCCCGTACGCGTTGACGTAGAGCATGTAGTTCTGGATCTCGGGGGAGGCGGCGACGGCCCGCTTCAGCTTCTCCGGGTCGCCGACCGCGGTGATCTTGTAGGGAGGGGAGTAGACGCGGCCCTGGAGGATCAGGGTGTTGCCCACGCAGCGCACGGCGGAGGTGGAGATGAGGCGCTGGTCCATCACCTGGATGCCCTGGGCGCCGCCGTGCCACAGGGCGTTCACCACCGCCTGGAGGTCCTGCTGGTGGATGACCAGGTCGTTCGGCTGGGGCTCGGGATAGCCGGGGAGTTTGGCGGTGGCGTTGGGGGGTGCGTCATCGAGCGTGACGGAGACGGCGTCGCCCTTGAGCTTCTTCGTCCCCGAGGCCTTCTCCAGGGCGTCCAGCTTCGCGTCCTCGGCCTTCGTCGATCCGTCGTCGCGCTCGGCCAGAGCCTCGACGTCATCGCGGACCCCGCTGTTCCCCTCCTCCAACTCCTTGTT
Source organism: Streptomyces sp. NPDC102406 (assembly GCF_044765725.1). Lineage (NCBI taxonomy): Bacteria > Bacillati > Actinomycetota > Actinomycetes > Kitasatosporales > Streptomycetaceae > Streptomyces > Streptomyces sp. NPDC102406. The sequence continues at coordinate 118,486 of NZ_JBIWKP010000006.1, forward strand.
CTTGTGGCTGCGCTCCTGAATGAGGTCGGAGAGCTTCAAAAGGGAGGCATCCGTACGGATATTGGTGCCCTTGGCCGTATTGAAACTGGTGAAGAAGATGAGCCCGGCAAGGGCGAAAACACCCACGGTGAGCAGCCGCACGGGCCGGAAGCGCCCACGCGATCCGCTCCCGTGATGTGTGCCGGGGCCGTCGGCATGGGCGGTGACAGGGCCTTTGTCATGGTCCTTGCCCCGGTCTTCGTCAGGGTCGGCAGAATTGCTCAACGTACCCTTATCTCCTTCGACGCCGCGGAAGCACTACGCTAACGGACGCCCGGGGGAGCGCTCGGATTCATCTGAACTTCCCCTTGTACGCTGCTCCGGAGCCAGCCCACGTCCCCTGCGCGGCCACGCAGCGCATCGACAGGAGAGACCCTCGTGCCGAAGTCACGTATCCGCAAGAAGGCCGACTACACGCCGCCGCCGGCGTCGAAGCAGGCAGCCAATATCAAGCTGACCAACCGCGGCTGGGTGGCCCCGGTGATGCTCGCGATGTTCCTCATCGGGCTCGCCTGGATCGTGGTCTTCTATGTCACCGACGGCTCCCTGCCGCTCGACGCCCTCGGCAACTGGAATATCGTGGTGGGCTTCGGCTTCATCGCCGCCGGCTTCGGCGTCTCCACGCAGTGGAAGTGACCACACCGTTATCCACAGGTGTTTTCCACAGCGTGTTGAAAAGGTCAGACGATCTGTGGATAACCCCTCGGCCGTTGACGCCGGTGTGACCGGCGAGGTTACGCTCGTCCATCTGTTCGCCCCTTGCCCTTCCTGGGAAAACCCAGGTCAAGGGCGAGGGGCGCGGCCGTTCTCCACTCCATGCACAAGATCCGGCACACGCTGTGGACAACATCGGTCACCATCGGTGGACAGCAGGGCTCAAGTGAGCTGAATCGTCCTGATCACCACAGTGGCGAGCACAGCCAGGAGCACCAGCGCACAGGTCCCGTACTGCACCAGTGCCCGGCGCTCGCGCGGGGCGTGCACCATGGCGTAACCGGCGATCAGGCCACCGGCCAGACCGCCGATATGGGCCTGCCAGGAGATGTTGAAGCCCGGGGCGAACGTGAAGAGCAGGTTGATGACGAGCAGGGCGATGATCGGCCGCAGGTCGTAGTTGAGCCGCCGCATCAGGATGGCCGTCGCGCCGAAGAGCCCGAAGATCGCGCCCGACGCCCCCAGGGTCGCGCCGCTGGGGTTGCCGAAGGCGTAGGCCACGGCGCTGCCGGCCAGCCCGGACACGAAATACAGCGCCAGGTAACGAGCCCTGCCGAGCGCCGCCTCCAGCGGGCCGCCGAGCCACCACAGGCTGAGCATGTTGAACGCGATGTGCCACACCTCGTTGTGCGTGAACATCGTCGTCACCAGGCGGTACCACTCGCCGCCCGCGACGCCCTGGTCGGGTGCGAAGGGGGCGGGGGGCCAGGCGCCGACCAGCACGAGCCGGTCGAGCAGCGTGTCGCTCACCTGGACCGCGAGGAAGACCGCCACGTTGATCCCGATGAGGATCTTGGTCATCAGGCGGGGGTCCGCGGCGATCGTGCCCCCGGCGACGGTCCGCGGCCGACTGGCGCTCGGCGCGGGCCCGGCCCCGGAACCGCCACGGACGCACTCGGGGCACTGGAACCCCACCGACGCGTCGATCATGCATTCCGGACAGATGGGCCGCTCGCAGCGGACGCAGCGGACACCGGTCTGCCGGTCCGGATGCCGGTAACAGCCGGGCAGCTCTTGGGCGCCCTGCGGTTCCTGCGGGCTGCCGGGCGCCTGGTCCATGTCGGTGGTCCCCTCCAGTGAAGCGGTCTCGTACGCGGCGCCGACGCCGCGCGGGCAACGCACCGCCCCGCTCATCCTTACGGACGGGCGGGGCGGATTGGTTCCCCGGGGGCCGGTCGCGCCGCGTCAGCGCGTCTCGACGACGACCGACTCGATGACGACGTCCTTGACGGGCCGGTCGGTCCGCGGATTCGTCTGCACGGCGGCGATGGCGTCGACGACCTTCCGGCCCGCCTCGTCGACGACCTCGCCGAAGATGGTGTGCTTCCGCGTCAGCCACGCGGTGGGCGAGACCGTGATGAAGAACTGCGACCCGTTCGTCCCCGGACCCGCGTTGGCCATGGCCAGCAGATACGGCTTGGTGAAGGCCAGGTCGGGGTGGAACTCGTCCGGGAACTGATAGCCGGGACCACCCGTGCCGTTGCCCAGCGGGTCACCGGCCTGGATCATGAAACCGCTGATCACGCGATGGAAGATCGTGCCGTCGTAGAGCGGATCCTTGCTCTTCTCGCCGGTCTCCGGATTGGTCCATTCGCGCTCGCCCTTGGCGAGTTCCACAAAGTTCTTGACCGTTTTGGGCGCGTGGTTCGGCAGGAGCCTGACCTCGATGTCGCCCAAGTTGGTCTTGAGGGTGGCGTACAGCTGCTCGGCCACGGCCTGCCTTCCGTTGTTTTCTGTGCTCCGCCGATCCTCCCACGGCTCCGGCGGACCCCGGAGGTTTCAGCGGCCCGAAACCGGTCTACTCGTAACCGAAGAGGCGCGCCCTGCCACGATCCGTGGCATTGTCGTCGCCAGGCCTCATTTACCGCTGCTTACCGCCTTACCAGCCCTACCAAGCCTTATCAGGCCTTACCACCGCATCGAGTACCGGCAGGCATGATCCGCGAAAGGGTGGAAAGGTGAAAAACCTGTACGCCACCGAGGAGGAGGATCCCGTGACCCGCATCGACAGCGTGCGCGCCGCGACCGGCTCGGCGAAGGACAGCGTGCTGCACGCCGCGGACGTGGTGGCGCCCTACGCAGAGACGGCCAAGGACCGTGCGACGCAGTACGCGCACGAAGCGCGCGTCGTACTCGGCCCCAAGGTCTCGCAGGCCGCCCAGCAGGCGCGGGCCCAGTACGGCGCACACCTGGCTCCGCGTCTTGAGCAGGCACGCACTCATGTCCCGCCGAAGGTCGACCAGGCCGCGCACGAAGCGGCCGTCCGTACCCGCCAGGCGGCCCGGCAGGCCGCCGAGTACTCGAAGCCCCGCATCGAGCAGGCCGTGGCGTCGGCCCAGCCGGTGCGCGAGGAGGCGACGGCCCGCAGCATCGCCGCGCTCGCCGCCCTGCGCGGACAGGTCTCCCCCAAGGAGATCCAGAAGCTCGTACGCAAGCACGAGCGCCGGGCCCGCGCCGGTCGCCTCGCCAAGGGCCTTGCGGTGATCGGCCTGGTGGCGGGCGGTGCGTTCGCCGCGTACAAGTGGTGGGACAAGCAGGCGAACCCGGACTGGCTGGTCGAGCCGCCGGCGGCCACCGAAGTGCCCGACGGCGCCCCGCTGACCCCGGTCGAGAGCAGCGGCCAGGACGTCCTCGACCCGGAGGTCCAGGCCAAGCAGGCGGAAGCGGAAGCGGGCCCGGAAGAAGCCCGCTGAGCGGAGCCCGACCGCCCCGCCTCGCGGGACCCCCGCGCACGACGAAGCCCCTGCGGCCAGGGAGGACCTGGCCGCAGGGGCTTCGGGCTGTGGAGCCTAGGGGAGTCGAACCCCTGACATCTGCCATGCAAAGACAGCGCTCTACCAACTGAGCTAAGGCCCCGAAACGGGTGCGTGCCACCGAAGGATCAGCTCCTCGGGCGAGCACCGCAGACCAGAGTACCGGGTCACCCCCCGGATCCCGAAAAAGGATTGGGGGTCCCGGCGAGCGACCACTCTCCGTAAGATGCCCCACGTGCTTCGCGGCAGCGAAGCACCGTAGTTGGGGAAGCGATGGGGAGACGCAATGGACGCCGCACAACAGGAAGCTACCGCGAGAGCCAGGGAGCTCCAGCGGAGCTGGTACGGAGAGCCGCTGGGGGCGCTCTTCCGTAAGCTGATCGAGGACCTCGGTCTCAACCAGGCCCGTCTGGCGGGTGTCCTCGGGCTGTCCGCGCCCATGCTGTCCCAGTTGATGAGCGGCCAGCGCGCCAAGATCGGCAATCCCGCGGTGGTGCAGCGCGTGCAGCTTCTCCAGGATCTCGCGGGCCAGGTCGCCGACGGCAGTGTCAGCGCCGCCGAGGCCACCGAGCGTATGGACGAGATCCGGAAGTCGCAGGGCGGGTCGGTGCTCACCAACACCGGCCAGACGGCGTCCGGCTCCGGTGCACCGACCGTGAAGCGTGTGGTGCGTGAGATCCAGTCGCTCCTGCGCTCCGTCTCGGCGGCCGGCGACATCATCGACGCCGCCGACTCCCTCGCCCCCACCCACCCCGAACTGGCAGAGTTCCTCCGGGTGTACGGCGCGGGGCGCACCTCCGACGCGGTCGCCCACTACCAGGCACACCAGAACTGACACCGGCCTGGCACAGCGCCGGGTCCGGCTCCGTGACCGCGTCGGGCTGCGGTCGCGGAGCGGCCCGGACGTCCTCGCACGAGGTCCGTGGGGGGCGCGATGTCCAGGGGGGCCTTTCGCATCGCGGGCCCGGGAGGGGAGCGACGCACGACCATGGGTGAGGTCTTCGCCGGCCGGTACGAACTGGCCGACCCGATCGGACGCGGGGGAGTGGGCGCGGTCTGGCGGGCCTGGGACCACCGGCGCCGCCGCTATGTGGCGGCGAAGGTGTTGCAGCAGAGCGATGCCCACACCCTGCTGCGCTTCGTGCGCGAACAGGCGCTGCGCATCGACCACCCGCATGTCCTGGCCCCGGCGAGCTGGGCCGCGGACGACGACAAGGTCCTCTTCACGATGGACCTGGTCGCGGGCGGTTCGCTGGTCCATCTGGTCGGTGACTACGGTCCTCTGCCGCCGCATTTCGTCTGTGTCCTGCTCGACCAGCTCCTGTCCGGACTCTCCGCCGTGCACGCCGAGGGCGTGGTGCACCGCGACATCAAGCCTGCCAACATCCTCCTCGACGCCACCGGTACCGGCCTGCCGCATCTGCGCGTGTCCGACTTCGGCATCGCGATGCGCAAGGGTGAGCCGCGTCTCACCGAGACCAACTACGTGGTGGGGACGCCCGGTTACTTCGCGCCCGAGCAGGCGATGGGCGCGGAGCCGGACTTCCCCGCGGACCTCTTCGCCGCGGGCCTGGTCGCGCTCTACCTCCTCGAAGGCGCCAAGCCGGATGCCAAAGCGCTGATCGAGCACTTCGCGGACCACGGCACACCGACCGCCCCCGTCGGCGTTCCGGGCCCGCTGTGGGGCGTCCTCGCCGGGCTGTTGCAGCCGGACCCCGAGGCCCGGTTCCGTACGGCGACGGGGGCGCGCAAGGCGCTTCTCGACGCCTCGGAGCTGCTGCCCGAACCGGGCCCCGACGACGAGCTGATCGAGGTCTTCGACCAACTCGGGCCACTGCCAACGGGATTCGGGCCGAGCGGTCCCCCGGTCCGGGGCCGCAGGGCGCGCCCCCTGGATGCCACGACGACGACCCCGGTCATGCCCGCGCCCCCGCACCAGCCCGACTCCGACGCCGGCTTCCCTTCCGCCCCCGGTCCGGCTTCCGACCCAGGGCTCGCTTCCGACCCAGGGCTCGCTTCCGACCCAGGGCTCGCTTCCGATCTCGGATCCGCTTCCGATCTCGGGTCCCGCTCCGGTTTCGGGTCCGAGTCCGGTTTCGGGTCCGGGTCCGGGTCCGGGTCCGATCTCGGGTCCGGGTCCGACCTCGGGTCCGGCTCCGACCTCGGGTCCGGCTCCGATCTCGGATCCCGCTCCGGTTTCGGGTCCGCTTCCGATCTCGGGCCCCGCTCCGACCTCGGGTCCCGCTCCGACCTCGGGTCCCGCTCCGACCTCGGGTCCGGGTCCGGCCCAGAGGCCGCTTCCGACTCCCGGCCCGACTCCGACCCTGGCCTCCCCCTCCCGGCCGACCCCGGATCCCATTCCGAGCCCGGCCCCCACCCCGCCTTCAGGGCGGAGCCGTCCCAGCCGAGGACGGGGCCTGATCCCTCCCCCACCTCGATGTCGGAGACGGGAAGCTTCCACCTGCCTCCCCCGGCCCCGGTCCCGGACCCCACGCCGGTCGGCGATCAGCTTCCTCCGCCACCGCCGCAACCCCCGCAGCCCTCGGTTCCGCCGATGCCCTCGGTCCACCCCGTCCCCGCAGTCCCGCTGCCCGAGCCGCCGCGCCACCAGCCACCGCCCACGCAGCCACTCCCGGACCCGAACCCGAACCCGAACCCGCACCCGGCCCCGCGGCCCGGCCCGGCCGATCCGGTGCATGGCCCGCGGCCCCTTCCGCACGCCCCCGTCTCCCATGCCCTCTCCCCGTCCCCCCGCCTGACGCACACGCTGACCACCGTGGCCACACACGACCAAGTCCGTCACTCTCTGTACTCATCCGGTGGCGAAAAGGTTCCCCGCCGGGCCAAAAAAGTTCCGCGACGCCGACCGGGACCGCCCCCGAAAGTGACGGTCCCGGTCCTGTTCATCGCCGTACTCTGCTTCGCCGTGGGCTTCTGGGCCCTGTCCCAGACTTGACCCGCGCCCTCAGCTTCCGGCCCGCAACCGCCGTACCGCCACCACCCGCCACACCCCGAGCCACAACACCAGCACGGTCCCGGTCCCCAGTCCGGCCACGCCCAGCAGCATCATCCGGCCGCTGTCCGCCGACGCGGACGAAGAAGTGGACGAGGAGGTGGACGAGGACGAGTCGGCGGAACCCGAGCCGGAAGCCCCGGCCTCGGAACCGCCCCCCGATCCCGCGTCGCCGGACGCCCCGTCGCCGCGCCCTTCCCCGGCATCACCGTCGCCCGAGCCCGCGCCCTCCCACACCGCGCCGCCTTCCCCCCGCCGCGCGGCCTCCCGGTCCTTCTCCGTGACCTGGAACTCCCCCGGGTCCCGCACATAGTCGGGCGCCTGCCGCTCATCACCGTCGACCGTCACCCGTAGCGTCAGCCCCGACTCCTCGTCCCCGAACTTCTCCGCCATCGCGGGGTTGAGAGTGACTTTGAGGTAGTACCAGCCCGCCAGTCGCATCGCCGCCTGGTCGTCCCGCATCAGGTAGCGGTTCTCGTACGCCACGGGCGGCAGCGGTTCCAACGCGGCGGACGTCGGATCGCCCGCGTACGGCGCCCCCTTGGCCGCCACCGTCGCCCGCGCCGGGTTGTACAGCTCCATGTCGAGCGCCCCCGTCACGATCCCCCTCCGCGCCCCGTCCCCCGCCGTGCCGCCCAGCTCGGCGTCGAGAAAGAGCTGCTGCCCCCAGTTCACCGGCACCCGGTAGAAGCGGCTCTGACCGGGACGGACACCGTCCTTCCACACCCCGGCCCGCAACGCCACCGCGTCGTTGAAGGAGGTGCCGCCCGTACGCCGCGCCGCCTTGCCCGTCGGCGGTTGCGCCGAGGCCGACGGCCAGACCTTGGGCCCCTCGGTCGGTGCCGCGGAGACCAGTCCCGGTTCGGTGGCCACCCTCAGTTCGAGCCCCCACGTCTCCTGAGTGGACTCGGCGTCCGCCCTCCGTTCCACAGCCACGTAGTACGTCCCCGCCGCCTGGCATCGCAAGGCTCCCGGCCGTACGAGGCGCTCGGCGGCGGCCGCGACGGGCCGCGGGTAGGCACCGGAGCGGAAGGTGGCCCGCTCGGAGTCGCAGCGGTTGCCGTCGCGATCCTGCAGCGTCACGGTGATGCCGTCCGAGTAGGCCGCCCTCACCCGGGGCCCGAGCGGCGGCACGGCGACCACCGACACGTACGCGTTGGCGGCCCCGTCCAGTTCGACGCTGTAGTACGCGACGCCACTCATACCGGTACCGAGCGAACTCCGGTAGGTCGCGCCCGTCCTGAGCCGCGACGCCTCAGTGCTGTTCCGTGCCGCGGGTACCGTCCTGGCTCCCTCGGCATAGACGTACGGATCGGTCTCGCCGGCCGCCGCTGCCACTCCCGTGCCTGGCAGCACGAGCGCCACGCACAGCCCCGCCCCGGCCGCGACCGCGGGCACCCCCCGGCCGCGCCATTCCTCCACCAGCCGCCTCATGAGTCTCCCCATGGGGGGCCATCCTGCCGTTACAGGGCGCGAACTGTCCGGCGTGCGCCGGAATCCCGCCACTCATGCACGGCCACGCGAGGAGGCGGCACACAAGCCGCTCCCGGACAGCACAAAGCCCCGGCCGCTGATGCGACCGGGGCCTGCGAAGAGACTGTTGTCGATACTCACGAACCCGTGGGCACGGAGTCAGTCGCCTCCGTCCACAGATCCTGCTCGGCGCGATCCGCCTGGATCTGGCGGTACACGAGGAGCCCGCCGATGGCGGCCAGTGCGACCAGGAGAAGCTTCTTCACCGCGCGACCTCGTCTTTCCTTGACGTAGGGGACTTCTGGCGCCCGACTATACACACCGACCGATATCGATCGGTGACCTGGATCCACCTCAACTCCCGTCCGGATCCGAGCAGTAGAACCGGATGATCACACTCCACTGATCACTCGCCATTCCCCTACGAACCGGGGAAATCTGCCCCCAAGCGCCGTTTTTGGTGCCCTTGCGCCCATCCGAGTGGTGTTCATCGGAAGATCGACGCGCCACGAGCGTCGGTCCCGCACTCCGAACCCCGCGTACACATCATGAGGAAAGTACGCAAATCGCCCAACCCGAAAGTGAGGGACCATGACCAAGAACCGGGTCATGACGCTGTGGACCGTCGTCATCTCAGCCTTCATCGCGCTCTTCTCCGCGCTCGGCCTCGTCAGCCCGGCCGCGGCGTCCGCTCCGGTCCAGCAGACGGAGGAGGCCCACAGCACCGCGGTGAGCGCCCCCGCCGCCACCTCGGCCCGGCCCTCCTGGACCTTCAAGCGGTCCCTGCCACCGACGATGAAGCAGCGCATCCGCGCCGAGGCCCACGGTTCGTCCCCGAGCTGCCGCCACCGCCCGCCGTCCGACGCCGAGCAGTCCGACAGCGACACGGTCCTGACGACCGAAGCACTGACGGCCCAGCCGTAACCCAAGAACAGACGCAGTACGAGTGGTACGAGAAGTGCAAGTAGTGCAAGTAGTGCAAGTAATCCGAGCAGAGCAGTAGCCGGCAAGAAGAGAACGACTCAGCCCACAGGCGGCAAGCCAATCGCCGCCTAGGCAGAGAACTCGCGGAGAGACAGCCGTAGCGCCTCTCTACGACGGACGTAACGACAGACGTAACGACAGACGTAGAACAATCCCAGTGACAGACCAGGCCCCAGCCACTTCCGGCTGAGCGGGCCCTTTTGTCATGCCTGCGCACGGCTGCCCATGCCATGCTCACCGCACCCGGCACGGTGACGTCAGCCGTAGACGCAAAAGACCCCCAGCCGGTTCGACTGAGGGTCTTCTCGCAATGTGGGGCTAACAGGATTTGAACCTGTGGCCTCATCCTTATCAGGGATGCGCTCTAACCAACTGAGCTATAGCCCCGCCGCGCTTTGCGGTGTGTGTCCCGCGCGCTGACCTCTGAAGATTAGCGCACCAGGGGGCCAGTCCCAAAATCGATAGTCCTGGCCCGCCCACCAGCGGCGTTCATGAGCCGGTGGGGCCGCCTACTCGTCCTCGGCGAGCGTGAGCTCGATGCCGCCGACGAAGCCGGCGGAAAGGTTGTAGATGAAGGCGCCGAGCGTCGCGAGCGCCGTCGCCAGGATGACGTCGATGACCGCGATGACGGTCGTGAACATCAGCACGCGCGGCAGCGAGAGGAACGACTGAAGGTCGAAGCCGTTGGACTCGTTCGAGCCGGTGGCCTCGGACAGCGTGCCGCCGACCGTCGAGAAGACGCCCATGGCGTCCATGACCATCCACAGGACCGCAGCCGCGATGATCGTGCAGATGCCGAGCGCGATGGACAGCAGGAAGCTGACCTTCATCACCGACCACGGGTCGGCCTTGGCGACCCGCAGGCGGGCCTTGCGGGTGCGGGGCGTGGTGCTCGCCCCCGTACGCGGCCTGCGCACCGCTGCCGCCGGCGCGGCCTGATAGGCCTGCGGCGGGTGGTACGGCTGGGCCGAGCCTTGCGGCTGCTGCCGCTCCCCGGGCAGGGCACCGCCGCCGTCCGCGTACTGCTGTGCCTGCGGACCTCGGGTGTCCGTCACAGTTCCCCCCTGGGATCCATGAGACTCGTACGAGTCCTTCGAGTCCTGAGCGGTGCCACGGCCGCCCTCGGTTTCCTTACCGGTGGATGTTCCGGTAGAGCCTGCGCCCGTGGCTCCGCTCACGATGACTCTCTCCTCGTGCTACTCGGCCGAGGACTGCTCGCCCTCGTCCGTTCCGACGGCCGTCTCGTCCTGGGCCGTTACATCGGTCTCGGCGCCGTCCGCGTCCGCGGCGTCACCGTCGACCTCCTCGGCCTCACGACCGGCCTCGGCGTTACGAGCGATGCCGACGACGGCATCGCGCTTGCCGAGATTGATCAGTTGGACGCCCATGGTGTCACGGCCCGTCTCCCTGACCTCGTTGACTCGCGTACGAATCACACCGCCGGACAGCGTGATGGCGAGGATCTCGTCGGTCTCCTCGACCACCAGCGCACCCACGAGCGAGCCGCGGTCCTCCACGATCTTGGCGGCCTTGATGCCGAGGCCACCGCGACCCTGGACGCGGTACTCGTCGACGTTGGTCCGCTTCGCGTACCCACCGTCGGTGGCGGTGAAGACGAACGTACCCGGCCGGACGACATTCATCGAGAGCAGTTCGTCGCTCTCACGGAAACTCATGCCCTTCACACCGGAAGTGGCACGGCCCATCGGACGCAGCGCGTCGTCCGTCGCGGTGAAGCGGATCGACTGCGCCTTCTTACTGATGAGCAGCAGATCGTCCTCGGACGAGACCAGTTCGGCGCCGATCAGCTCGTCGTCTGAACCGTCCGCCGTCTCGCGCAGGTTGATGGCGATGACACCACCGGAACGCGGCGAGTCGTAGTCCTTGAGGGGCGTCTTCTTCACAAGGCCCGCCTTTGTGGCGAGGACCAGGTAGGGCGCCGCCTCGTAGTCGCGGATCGCGAGGATCTCGGCGATCGCCTCGTCGGGCTGGAAGGCGAGCAGGTTGGCGACGTGCTGTCCACGCGCGTCACGCCCGGCGTCGGGGAGTTCGTACGCCTTGGCGCGGTACACGCGGCCCTTGTTGGTGAAGAACAGCAGCCAGTGGTGGGTCGTCGACACGAAGAAGTGGTCGACGATGTCGTCTTCCTTGAGCTTCGTGCCGCGCACGCCCTTGCCGCCGCGCTTCTGCGAGCGGTAGTCCACCGTCTTGGTGCGCTTGACGTAACCGCCGCGCGTGATGGTGACGACGATGTCCTCTTCGGCGATCAGGTCCTCCATGGACATGTCGCCGTCGAAGGGCACCAGCTTGGAGCGCCGGTCCTCGCCGAACTTGTCGACGATCTGCTGGAGTTCCTCGCTGATGATCTGGCGCTGCCGCTCGGGCGAGGCCAGGATCGCGTTGTACTCGTTGATCTTCTGCTGGAGTTCGTCGTGCTCGGCGACGATCTTCTGGCGCTCCAGGGCGGCGAGCCGGCGGAGCTGCATCTCCAGGATGGCGTTGGCCTGGATCTCGTCGATCTCCAGAAGGCCCATGAGGCCCTCTCGCGCGATCTCCACGGTGTCACTGCGCCGGATGAGGGCGATGACCTCGTCGATGGCGTCCAGGGCCTTCAGGAGGCCGCGCAGGATGTGTGCGCGCTCCTCGGCCTTGCGCAGCCGGAACTTGGTGCGCCGGACGATGACCTCGACCTGGTGGCTCACCCAGTGGCGGATGAACGCGTCGAGGGACAGCGTGCGCGGTACGCCGTCGACGAGCGCCAGCATGTTGGCGCCGAAGTTCGTCTGGAGGTCGGTGTGCTTGTAGAGGTTGTTCAGCACGACCTTGGCGACCGCGTCGCGCTTCAGCACGATGACCAGGCGCTGGCCGGTACGGGACGACGTCTCGTCGCGGACGTCCGCGATGCCGCCGACCTTGCCGTCCTTCACGAGGTCGGCGATCTTCTGGGCGAGGTTGTCCGGGTTGACCTGGTACGGGAGTTCGGTGACCACCAGGCACTGGCGGTTCTGGATCTCCTCGACCTCGACGACCGCGCGCATCGTGATGGAGCCGCGGCCGGTGCGGTACGCCTCCTCGATGCCCTTGCGGCCCACCACGAGAGCGCCGGTCGGGAAGTCGGGGCCCTTGATGCGCTCGATGAGGGCGTCCAGGAGCTCCTCGTGCGAGGCCTCCGGGTTCTCCAGGCACCACTGGGCGCCGGCCGCGACCTCGCGCAGGTTGTGCGGCGGGATGTTGGTGGCCATGCCGACCGCGATGCCCGCCGAACCGTTGATCAGCAGGTTCGGGAAGCGGGCCGGGAGGACGGTCGGCTCCTGGGAGCGGCCGTCGTAGTTGTCCGTGAAGTCGACGGTCTCCTCGTCGATGTCGCGGACCATCTCCATGGACAGCGGCGCCATCTTGCACTCGGTGTACCGCATGGCAGCCGCCGGGTCGTTGCCCGGGGAGCCGAAGTTGCCGTTGGAGTCCACCAGCGGCATGCGCATGGACCAGGGCTGGGCGAGGCGGACCAGGGCGTCGTAGATCGAGGAGTCGCCGTGGGGGTGGTAGTTGCCCATGACGTCGCCGACGACGCGGGCGCACTTGTAGAAGCCCTTCTCGGGCCGGTAGCCACCGTCGTACATGGCGTACAGGACACGGCGGTGGACGGGCTTGAGGCCGTCGCGTACGTCGGGCAGCGCACGGGACACGATGACGGACATCGCGTAGTCGAGGTACGAGCGCTGCATCTCCGTCTCGAGCCCGACGGGCTCGACACGCTGCGCGATGACGCCCTCTTCAGGCGTACTGGGAGTGTTCTCGTCGGCCATTGCTGGTGAAGATCCTTTCTGCGGCGGTCAGCTGAGACCGACTCAGATGTCGAGGAAGCGGACGTCCTTGGCGTTGCGCTGGATGAACGAGCGGCGTGCCTCGACGTCCTCGCCCATGAGGACGGAGAACAGGTCGTCGGCCTGGGCGGCGTCGTCCAGGGTGACCTGGCCGAGCACGCGGTGCTCCTGGTCCATCGTGGTGATGCGCAGCTCCTCGGCGTTCATCTCACCGAGACCCTTGAAGCGCTGGACCGAGTCGTCGCGGATGCGCTTGCCGGCCTGGCGGCCCAGCTCGATGAGAGCGTCGCGCTCGCGGTCCGAGTACGCGTACTCGAAGTCCTCACGACCCCACTTGATCTTGTACAGAGGCGGCCGGGAGAGGAACACGTGGCCGGCCTCGACCAGGGGCCGCATGAAGCGGAAGAGGAAGGTCAGCAGCAGGGTGTTGATGTGCTGGCCGTCGACGTCGGCGTCCGCCATCAGGATGATCTTGTGATAGCGCAGCTTCTCGATGTCGAAGTCCTCGTGGACCCCGGTGCCGAAGGCGGAGATCAGTGCCTGGATCTCCTGGTTCTGGAGGATCTTGTCGATCCGCGCCTTCTCGACGTTGAGGATCTTGCCTCGGATCGGGAGGATCGCCTGGTACTGCGGGTTGCGGCCGGACTTGGCCGAGCCACCGGCGGAGTCACCCTCGACGATGAAGATCTCGCACTTGGTGGGGTCGTTCGACTGGCAGTCCGAGAGCTTGCCCGGCAGCGACGCCGACTCCAGGAGGCCCTTGCGGCGAGTCAGGTCGCGCGCCTTACGGGCCGCCACGCGCGCGGTGGCCGCCTGGATGGACTTGCGGATGATGTCCGCGGCCTCGACCGGGTTGCGGTCGAGCCAGTCCGTCAGGTGCTCGTGCACGACCTTCTGGACGAAGGTCTTCGCCTCGGTGTTGCCCAGCTTGGTCTTGGTCTGGCCCTCGAACTGCGGCTCGCCCAGCTTGACCGAGAGGATCGCGGTCAGACCCTCGCGGATGTCGTCACCCGTGAGGTTGTCGTCCTTCTCGCGCAGCAGCTTCTTGTCGCGCGCGTACCGGTTGATGAGACCGGTCAGCGCGGCGCGGAAGCCCTCCTCGTGGGTGCCGCCCTCGTGCGTGTGGATCGTGTTGGCGAAGGAGTAGACGCCTTCGCTGTAGCTCGTGTTCCACTGCATCGCGACCTCGACGGAGAGCAGCCTCTCCTTGTCCTCGGCCTCGATGTCGATCACGGTGGGGTGGACGACCTCGCCCTTGCGGGAGTTGAGGTACTTCACGAAGTCGACGATGCCGCCTTCGTAGTGGTACGTCACCGAACGCGCTTCGCCGGTCTCCGGGGCGTCGGCGGTGTCGGCGCCCACGACGGCCTTGGCCGAGTCACGCTCGTCCGTGAGCTTGATCGTCAGGCCCTTGTTGAGGAAGGCCATCTCCTGGAAGCGCCGCGACAGCGTCTCGAAGGAGTACTCGGTGGTCTCGAAGATGTCGCCGTCGGCCCAGAAGGTGACCGTGGTGCCGGTCTCGTCGGTGGCCTCGTGCTTGGCGAGCGGAGCGGTCGGGACACCCGCCTTGTAGTCCTGCGTCCAGCGGTGGCCCTCGGTCCTGATCTCGACGGAGACCTTGGTGGACAGGGCGTTCACCACGGAGACGCCCACGCCGTGCAGACCACCGGAGACGGCGTAGCCGCCGCCGCCGAACTTGCCGCCCGCGTGCAGGACCGTCAGCACGACCTCGACGGCCGGCTTGCCCTCGGAGGGGATGATGCCGACGGGGATACCGCGGCCGTTGTCGATGACGCGGACGCCGCCGTCGGGAAGGATCGTGACGTCGATCGTGTCCGCGTGCCCGGCCAGGGCCTCGTCGACGGAGTTGTCCACAACCTCCTGCACCATGTGGTGCAGGCCACGCTCACCGGTCGAGCCGATGTACATGCCGGGTCGCTTGCGGACCGCGTCCAGCCCTTCGAGGACGGTGATCGCACTGGCGTCGTAGGAGGACTCTGTTGCCCCTACGCGCGCGTGCGCGTCTGCGTCGGTGGACGGAATGTTCTCGTTGGGGTTGCCGGAATCGGCCACGAAGCGCCCTTTCTGGCACAGCACAAGCCAAGCTCCCGGTTGATGGCCGGTGCGGCTGCGGCGTGTTGGTTCGGTAAGCCCTTGTCAGCGTTGCTCGGTGCGTCCCACAAGTGGGGCGGGATTAGCTTCCAGTCTACCGGTAGCGCCGACAGTGATGGGGGTTTGGCGGTACCTGAGTCCTCATGTGCCGCCCTCAACCGGTCTCGGCCGACTCCCCATATGCGGAGCGGGGCTCCAGGAGGCTCACAGCGGCACTCAGCGCTTCGGGGTGTCAACCCCCAGCGAGTGTGGGCGCGCTCTCACCCGTAGGTGTCGCCGTGACCTGTGCTTCCGGGGGCTCGCAGGGGGCCGTAGCGACGGGGGCCACCGCCGGGATTCCTGATGTCGATACGCCGTACCGTGCCGTGCCCGAGGTCCTCGTTGAGGCGCTTGACGAGCTGCACGGCCAGCATGCGCACCTGTGTCGCCCAAGCCGTGGAATCGCACTGCACCACCAGGACGCGCTCGTCCTCGTCGTACTTCTGCGGCACACAGTGCCGGGCGAGCTCCTCGCCGACGATCTGCGGCCAGCGGCCCATGACACCGCCGACCGCGGCGGGCGTCTCCCAGCCGCGCTCGGTGATCAGCCGGTTGATGGCGGGCCCGAGCCCCATCGGGTCCCGTCCGTCGGAGCGCGCTCCCGAACGCAGGCTGCCCCCTCGGCGGACCTGCTTCTTCTGCTGCGCCGCGGCACCACGCGCGCGTGCGGCCTCCCTCGCCGCGCGGAGGGCGACGCGGGCGAGGTCGACGCCGGAGGGCTCCGGCACCGCTTCCGCCTTCTTCGGATCGCCTTCGGCGGCTCCTCCGCCGGGCACACCCTCGCTCACTGCCGCTCCACCGTCCCCTCGGAGACGACATAGCGCGTGCCGGTGAGCACGCCCGGTACGTCGTCGTCGACCGCCGCGGTCACCAGGACCTGCTCCCCGGGCGCCACGAGCTCCGCGAGACGCTCTCTGCGGCGCGTGTCCAGCTCCGCGAAGACGTCGTCGAGGACGAGCACCGGCTCGTTCCCCTCGGCCCGCAGAAGGTCGTACGAGGCCAGCCGCAGCGCCAGCGCGTACGACCAGGACTCGCCGTGGCTCGCGTACCCCTTGGCGGGGAGTTGGCCGAGCTTGAGGAGCAGTTCGTCGCGGTGCGGGCCGACGAGGGTCACGCCGCGTTCGATCTCCGGTTTGCGCGCGCTCTCCAGGGCGGCCAGAAGCTGCTCGTACAGCTCCTCGCGCGCGTGCCCGACGATCTCCGGTGAGGACGGCTTGTAGTCGAGGGCGACCGGCCCACCGCCGGGCGCCAACTGCTCGTACGCCTTGTCGGCCAGCGGCTGGAGTGTCGCGATCAGGTCGAGCCGCTGGGCGAGCAGTTCCGCGCCCACGCGCGCGAGGTGCTGGTCCCACACGTCGAGGGTGGACAGGTCCATGGAACGGCCGCCGTGGCGCCGGGCGAGCGCGGCGGACTTCAGGAGCGTGTTGCGCTGCTTCAGGACGCGGTCGTAGTCGGACCGTACGCCGGCCATGCGGGGCGAGCGGGCGGTGATCAGCTCGTCGAGGAAGCGGCGTCGCTCACCGGGGTCGCCCTTGACCAGGGCGAGATCCTCCGGGGCGAACAGCACGGTCCGTACGATGCCCAGCACGTCACGGGGCCTGACCTGCGAGGACCTGTTGATGCGGGCGCGGTTGGCCTTGCCGGGGTTCAGTTCGAGCTCGATGAGCTGCTGGCGGTCGCCCTGGCGCACCTGGGCGCGGACGACGGCACGCTCGGCGCCCATCCTGACCAGGGGGGCGTCGGAGGAGACGCGGTGGCTGCCGAGTGTGGCGAGGTAGCCGACGGCCTCGACGAGATTGGTCTTTCCCTGCCCGTTCGGGCCCACGAACGCGGTGACGCCCGGGTCGAGAGCGACCTCGGCCCGGGCGTACGAGCGGAAGTCGGCCAGCGACAGATGCGTGACGTGCATGGTCGTGGGCCGACCTCCCCCGGATTTCGCTACTGCTGTGGATCAGCGGGTTGTTCAGTGTTTCGGTGGTTCGGTGGTTCGGTGTTTTCAGTGGTGCGGTGCGTCAGCTCGTGGTGCCGCTGTGCGTCACTTCTTCTCGACGGCGTGGCCGCCGAACTGATTGCGCAGCGCCGCGATCATCTTCATCTGCGGCGAGTCGTCCTGCCGCGAGGCGAAGCGCGCGAAGAGCGACGCGGTGATCGCGGGCAGCGGAACGGCGTTGTCGATGGCGGCCTCCACGGTCCAGCGGCCTTCACCGGAGTCCTGTGCGTAACCGCGCAGCTTGTCCAGGTGCTCGTCCTCGTCGAGGGCGTTGACCGCGAGGTCGAGCAGCCAGGAGCGGATGACCGTGCCCTGCTGCCAGGAGCGGAAGACCTCGCGGACGTCGGTGACCGAGTCCACGGCTTCCAGGAGCTCCCAGCCCTCGGCGTAGGCCTGCATCATCGCGTACTCGATGCCGTTGTGGACCATCTTGGCGAAGTGGCCCGCGCCGACCTTGCCCGCGTGCACCGAACCGAAGTCGCCCTCCGGCTTCAAAGCGTCGAAGATCGGCTGGACCTTGGCCACGTCCTCGGCCGAGCCGCCGTACATCAGGGCGTAGCCGTTCTCCAGGCCCCAGACGCCGCCGGAGACACCGCAGTCGACGAAGCCGATGCCCTTGACGCCCAGCTCGGCGGCGTGCTTCTCGTCGTCCGTCCAGCGCGAGTTGCCACCGTCGACCACGACGTCGCCGGGCTGGAGGTACTCGGCCAGCTCGTCGACCGTGGACTGGGTCGCGGCGCCGGCGGGCACCATCACCCAGACGACCCGCGGGCCCTTGAGCGCGCCCACGAGTTCTTCGAGGCTGTGGACGTCCGCGAGGTCCGGGTTGCGGTCGTAGCCGATGACGGTGTGGCCTGCGCGGCGAAGGCGCTCGCGCATGTTGCCGCCCATCTTGCCGAGGCCGACGAGACCGAGCTCCATCAGTGGTTCCTTACGTTGCGACGGGGCGTGAGGTGGCACGTACCGGCACGTGGCCGTGTGGTCGTACCTGCGTCCGAGCCTAAACCTGGGGACGCCGCCCACGCCTTTCGGGCGAGGAGGCACCTCACGCACAGCCTGTGGACACGGGTCGCTCGGGCGCACCCGAGCGACCCGGCTCGCACTCGGCTCAGCCCGAAAGACGCACCGGCATGATCAGGTACTTGTACGCGTCGTCCGCCTCGGCGTCCACGGCCGGCTTGCCACTGAGCAGCGCGGGCTTGGTGGACGTCGTGAACGACAGTTGGGCGACCGGGGAGTCGATCGCGCTCAGGCCGTCCAGCAGGAAGGTCGGGTTGAAGGCGATCGAGATGTCGTCGCCCTCCAGGTTGGCGTCGACCCTTTCCACAGCCTGTGCGTCGTCGCTGGAGCCCGCCTCCAGGATGAGCACGCCCTGCTCGAAGCTGAGCCGCACCGGCGTGTTGCGCTCGGCGACCAGGGCCACGCGCTTGACGGCCTCCACGAAGGGGGCGGTCTCGATGACGGCCACGGAGTTGAACTCCGTCGGGAACAGGGTGCGGTACTTCGGCAGGTCGCCTTCCAGGAGGCGCGTCGTGGTGCGGCGGCCCGCGCCCTCGAAGCCGATGAGTCCCTCGCCCGCGCCCGACCCTGACAGGGCCAGGGTGACCGTGTCACCGCTCGTGAGCGCCTTGGCGGTGTCCAGGAGCGTCTTGGCGGGCACCAGGGCCACCGCGGACGCCTCGGGGTCCTCGGGCTTCCACAGGAACTCGCGGACCGCGAAGCGGTAGCGGTCGGTGGAGGCTAGCGTCACCGTGTCGCCCTCGATCTCGATGCGCACACCGGTGAGGACGGGCAGCGTGTCGTCGCGGCCTGCGGCGATGGCGACCTGCTGGGCGGCCGAGGCGAAGACCTCGCCGGGGACGGTGCCCGTGGCGGTCGGCATCTGCGGCAGCGCCGGGTACTCCTCCACAGGGAGGGTGTGGAGGGTGAACCGCGAGGAGCCGCAGACCACCGTCGCTCGTACACCGTCTGTGGAGATCTCCACCGGACGGTTGGGCAGGGCACGGCAGATGTCGGCGAGAAGGCGGCCGGAGACGAGCACCGTGCCCTCTTCGTCGATCTCCGCGTCCACAGAGACGCGTGCCGAGACCTCGTAGTCGAAGCTCGACAGGCTGAGTGCGCCCTCCTCGGCCTTCAGGAGAAGGCCCGCGAGGACAGGCGCAGGCGGTCGTGCCGGGAGGCTGCGCGCCGCCCAGGCCACTGCCTCCGCGAGTACGTCGCGTTCCACCCGGATCTTCACCGTAAGCCGCCTCCTGCGTGTTGCTGGCTGCTCTCGCCCTGCTTGGTCATCGGTCTCGTCGTCAGACGTGGTGTCGCTCGGCCCACCGATGGGGAGAACACCGGGGACCAGTCTGACGCACCGCACTGACAGTCGGTGCCTGTCGGGGTCAAGTCGTGCCGAGCGGCGGACGAGCCGCCGGGAGCGAGTTGTGCACAGCCCCCACTTCGAAACGGATTCCCAGCTCTCTCTAGTTGGGAGTAGTAGTAGGGGCTGTGGAAACCGTGGATAACCCTTAGTTCGCAGGTCAGAGGCGGTTTTTTGTCCACCGGGCCTGTGGGCCGGGGCGGTGGACAACCGGCTTCTTCTGTGGACAGCGAAAAGTTCTGCACACCCGATGCACAGGCAAGGGGTACTTCTCCCCAGGGCCGTCCCCAGCTTTACCCACGTTCCCCACAGGCCAACCGACCCTCTCGGTGTGACGCCTTTCACTCGCCGAGGTGACGGGGCGCGTCACGTTGCCGAACAGTGGACAGCCGTGTGGAGAAGCTCCTGATCGCTGTGCACAAGAGCTGACATCCTGTGGGGCGGCGGTGGACAACGACGCGCACAGCCTGTGGAGGAAAAGTCTGTCCACAGCCTGTGGAGATTTTTTTTCCACCAATCCACACCCACCTGACCTGGCTTGATGGCATGTCACCTGGTCGGCCTGTGGACACAGTCTGGACAACTTCTCGGTCCCCAGGCTGTGGACCGAAGAAATACGGCACATCTGTGGAGAACACCCGTAACGCGGCCAGTAATCGAACACCGGCGCCGTGCGCACGGACCCGCGTCGGCCGCCGCGACCGCCCCCGGACACGAAGAAGGGCGCTCCGGGAGTCGATCCCGAAGCGCCCTGCGAGGTCGTACTGGGCCGCTGTCAGCCGTTCTTGATGCGGTTGGTGAGCTCGGTGACCTGGTTGTAGATCGAGCGCCGCTCGGCCATGAGCGCGCGGATCTTGCGGTCTGCGTGCATCACGGTCGTGTGGTCGCGGCCGCCGAACTGGGCGCCGATCTTCGGCAGGGAGAGGTCGGTCAGCTCCCGGCACAGGTACATCGCGATCTGGCGGGCCGTCACCAGGACGCGGCTGCGGGAGGAACCACAGAGGTCCTCCACCGTCAGACCGAAGTAGTCGGCCGTCGCCGCCATGATGGCCGTCGCCGTGATCTCCGGCGACGCGTCCTCACCGCCGGGGATCAGATCCTTGAGGACAATCTCCGTGAGCCCCAGGTCCACAGGTTGTCGATTGAGCGACGCGAAGGCCGTGACCCGGATCAACGCCCCTTCTAGCTCACGGATGTTGCGTGAGATGCGGGACGCGATGAACTCGAGCACCTCCGGCGGCGCGTTGAGCTGCTCCTGCACCGCCTTCTTACGAAGGATCGCGATACGGGTCTCCAGCTCGGGCGGCTGGACGTCCGTGATCAGGCCCCACTCGAACCGGTTGCGCAGCCGGTCCTCCAGCGTCACGAGCTGCTTGGGCGGCCGGTCGCTGGAGAGCACGATCTGCTTGTTGGCGTTGTGGAGCGTATTGAAGGTGTGGAAGAACTCCTCCTGCGTCGACTCCTTGTCCGCGAGGAACTGGATGTCGTCGACGAGAAGGATGTCCATCTCGCGATAGCGCTTGCGGAAACTGTCGCCCTTGCCGTCGCGGATGGAGTTGATGAACTCGTTGGTGAACTCCTCGGAGCTCACGTACCGCACCCGCGTGCCCGGGTAGAGGCTGCGGGCGTAGTGCCCGATGGCGTGCAGGAGGTGGGTCTTGCCGAGTCCCGACTCCCCGTAGATGAACAGCGGGTTGTACGCCTTGGCCGGTGCCTCGGCGACGGCGACCGCGGCGGCGTGCGCGAACCGGTTCGAGGCGCCGATGACGAAGGTGTCGAAGAGGTACTTGGGGTTCAGGCGGGCGGTCGGCTCGCCGGGGCCCGTCGCCGGCGCGGGCTGCGCGGCCAACGGGCCCGGAGCGCCGCTGGGCACCCCGCGGCCGCCAGGACCGCCGGAGCCGGGCCCTGAGGGGCCGCTGTCCTGGCCGTGACGGCCACCCATCGACAGCTCGCCGGGGTCACGCCGGTGCTGGCGCTCGCGCGAGGAGTCGTAGGAACCGCGCTCCTCATAAGAGGACCGCTCGTCATAGGAAGGCCGCTCCTCATAAGAGGGGCGCTCTCCCTGCTTCTGCTCGTAGGGCGAGCGCTCCGGCTGCTGGTTGTAGCGGCGTTCGGACTCGTACGGATGCTGCTCGTAGGGCGAACGCTCTTGCTGCCGGTAGTCGTGCTGCGGCTGTTGCGGGGGCGAGGCGTACGGGTCGCGCTCCGGGAAACCGAGCCGCTGTTGCTGCCAGCCGTACTCGTCCTGCTGGGGCCGCGGCCAGCCGCCCGGCTCGGGGCGCTGGTAGTCCGGGTAGGCGGGGCGGGCGGTCGGGAGCTGGTCGGGGCGGGGCGTCCCGGGCTGCTCGCCGCGCGGGCCCTGGCCGTGCTCCTCCGGGCCGCGGCGCTCGTAGCCGTCGTAGGAGTCGCGGTTCTCGTACGACTCGCGTGCGTCGCGGTTCTCGTACGGGTCACGGGGCTGGCCGGGGGCGGAGGCCGGCTCGGGGTCCTCGTAGCGGTGCTGCTGGGCCGGTGGGGCCGGGGGCGCGGGCGTCTCGCCCACGGTGTCGTCGACGGCGATCGCGATGCGGATGGGGCGCCCGCACTCGCGGCTCAGCGTGTCGCCGAGGACCGGGGCAAGCCGGCCCTCGAGTACGCCCTTCGCGAATTCGTTGGGCACCGCGAGGAGGGCGGTGTCGGCGACCAGCGCCAAGGGCTGGCAGCGCCGGATCCAGTGTTCGTCCTTCGTCTCGACGCCCTGCCCGCGACCTTCCCCGAGGAGTTTCTCCAGAACTTGTGGCCACACTGCGGCAAGATCGGCAGGTACATCAGCCACAGGGCACGCTCTCTCGCTGGTCCCACGAACGTGTGATTCCTGGGACGGGATGGGTGGGAAGGCCGAAGCCGTGTCGGGAAGAAAATCGGGTGGGGTGGTGAGAAGGGAACGAATCGGAGTTCAGCCACGGTAGTCAGCGTGACCGCTACGGTTCAAGTTGTTGTCCCCAGCCTGTGGACAGTGTCTCCCGCGCGAACCCGGTTTGACCGGATGGCGTAGCCGCGCGTACCGTGACCAGGTCGAGTTGTCGATGGCTGCTGCCGCCTGCCTCCGATGGGCAAGATCACGGTCTCTCGTTCGCGAGAGCTGTGGAGCGGTGCACTCGGGCGTATTGCGAGCTACTCGTGGGCGCACGGTGACAGCCAGGCGATGTCCCGCCACCACCCGATTTTCTGGAGCCCCCGAGTGAGCAAGCGCACCTTCCAGCCGAACAACCGTCGTCGCGCCAAGACCCACGGTTTCCGCCTTCGCATGCGGACCCGCGCCGGTCGTGCGATTCTCGCCAACCGTCGTGGCAAGGGTCGCGCCAGCCTGTCCGCCTGATCTCGTAATCAGGTCATGACGTGCTGCCTACCGAGCATCGGCTGAGGCGGCGCGAGGACTTCGCGACCGCAGTACGACGAGGACGGCGGGCCGGCCGCCCGCTACTCGTCGTCCATCTACGCAGCGGTTCAACGGACCCGCACGCGCTTGGGGAGAGCGTTTCCCCATCGCGTGCGGGTTTCGTCGTGAGCAAAGCCGTGGGTGGAGCCGTCGTACGGAACGCGGTCAAGCGCAGACTCCGCCACCTCATGCGAGACCGATTGGCCTTGTTGCCCCCAGGTAGCCTGGTAGTCGTACGCGCGTTGCCCCCGGCGGGCGACGCCACCCACGCACAGCTGGCCCGAGACCTGGACGCCGCCCTTCAGCGGCTGCTGGGAGGGGGCGCGCGATGAAGTACCCACTGCTCGCTTTGATCAAGATCTATCAGTGGACGATCAGTCCGCTGCTCGGTCCGGTGTGCAAGTACTACCCGTCGTGCTCCCACTACGGCTTCACGGCCATCGACCGGCACGGTGCGATCAAGGGAACAGCCCTCACCGCCTGGCGCATCCTCCGGTGCAATCCATGGTCGCCCGGCGGTGTCGACCACGTTCCACCGCGCAAGCGTCCACGCTGGCACGAGATGCTCCGCGACGCCTTGCGCGGGGACAAGAAAGCGGCCTCCGTCGCCCCGGGCGAAAGCCCCTCTGCCCAGGACAGCCCGTCCGCAGCGACTTCGCCCAATGCCCAAGGAGCCTGATCAGGGACATGATTTCCGATATCGTCAACGCGATTTCCGGTGTCTTCGCGTTTCTCACGACCCCGGTGTCCTGGGTCATCGTCCAGTTCCACAAGGTCTTCGGGGCCGTCTTCGGCCCTGACACCGGTTGGGCCTGGGGTCTGTCGATCGTCTCCCTGGTGGTGCTGATCCGGATCTGCCTGATCCCGCTTTTCGTGAAGCAGATCAAGGCGACCCGGAACATGCAGTTGCTCCAGCCGCAGATGAAGGCGATCCAGGAGCGCTACAAGAACGACAAGCAGCGTCAGTCCGAAGAGATGATGAAGCTGTACAAGGAGACGGGCACCAACCCGCTCTCCTCGTGCCTTCCCATCCTCGTGCAGTCGCCGTTCTTCTTCGCGCTCTACCACACGCTGTCCGGTATCGCCGACAACAAGAAGATCGGCGTCATCGACCAGTCGCTGCTGGACAGCGCCCAGAAGGCGCACATCTTCGGTGCCCCGCTGGCCGCGAAGTTCACGGACAGCGCGAGCGAGATCGCCAAGATGGGCGCCTCGCTGACCGACGTCCGCGTGGTCACCGCCATCATGATCGTTCTGATGTCGGCGTCGCAGTTCTACACGCAGCGTCAGCTCATGACGAAGAACGTCGACCTCACGGTGAAGACACCGTTCATGCAGCAGCAGAAGATGCTGATGTACGTCTTCCCCCTGATCTTCCTGTTCATGGGTATCAACTTCCCCGTCGGTGTCCTCGTCTACTGGCTGACCACCAACGTGTGGACCATGGGCCAGCAGATGTACGTGATCAGCCGGAACCCCACGCCGGGCAGCAAGGCGCAGGCCAAGATGCTCGAGGGCCTTCAGAAGCACGTCATCACGCACAGCGCGACCCGCACCAAGCGTGAGCGCAACATCGTCAAGGGCATCGTCGCCAAGGGCCGCGACCGCAACGAGCAGGAACGCAAGTTCATCAACGGCCTGAGCAAGGCCGGTCTCGCGGCGCAGGCCGACGGCACCGTGGTGAAGAGCTCCACCGTCACGGAGGTCCTGGACGAGGACGGTACGCCCGCCGGTACCCCGAAGCGGCAGCAGCCCAAGCGTCAGTCCAAGTCGCAGCGTCAGACCGGTGTCGGCGCCGTGCCGGGCGCCAAGCCCGAGACCTCCTCGCCGGCGAAGCCCTCGCTGGAGAAGAAGGCCCAGCCGCAGGACGCCACCCCCGCGGCCAAGCAGACCGGCGCCAAGCCCGCGGGTTCGAACGGCCGCAGCAAGGCCAAGTCCGGCCAGCGCAAGGGTCAGCAGCGATCCCAGTCCTCGTCCAAGAAGTAACCCTCGACGTAAGAAGGAGTCCATCCCGTGACGGAAGGCACCACCTCCGCTGCTCCTGAGGCCGGCGACACCATGACCCGCCTCGAGCAGGAGGGCGAGATCGCTGCGGACTACCTCGAGGGTCTGCTGGACATCGCCGACCTCGACGGTGACATCGACATGGACGTCGAGGCCGACCGCGCCGCCGTCTCCATCGTCAGTGACGAGGGCGGCCGCGATCTCCAGAAGCTGGTCGGCCGTGACGGCGAGGTCCTCGAGGCGCTCCAGGAGCTGACCCGGCTCGCCGTGCACCGCGAGACCGGTGACCGCAGCCGCCTGATGCTGGACATCGGGGGATACCGCGCCCAGAAGCGTGCCGAGCTCACCGAGCAGGGCGCCAAGGCCGCGGCCGAGGTCAAGAACACCGGCGAGCCGGTCAGGATGCAGCCCATGACGCCGTTCGAGCGCAAGGTCGTGCACGACGCGGTCAAGTCCGCCGGCCTGCGCAGCGAGTCCGAGGGCGAGGAGCCGCAGCGCTTCGTCGTCGTGCTTCCTGCCTGATCGGCACGTTGCTTCCCGGCCCCGTCTGTTCGCAGGCGGGGCCGATCTTTGTCAGCCTGTAGTCAGCCACCCAGTGCGGTTATGCGGTACGGAAGGACGGTCCCCGTGACGGAGTCAGCAGAACTCCCCCCGGCTCCGGAGCAGGCACGGGCGGTATTCGGCGAGCGCTTCTCCGATGCCGTCCGGTACGCGGAGCTTCTCGCCGACGCGGGGGTGCAGCGCGGCCTCATCGGGCCTCGCGAGGTGCCGCGTCTGTGGGAGCGGCACATTCTCAACTGCGCTGTGCTCTCCGAGGTGGTTCCCGAAGGCGTGACCGTGTGCGACGTCGGTTCGGGCGCCGGGCTGCCCGGCATTCCGCTGGCCCTGGTCCGGCCGGATCTGAAGATCACGCTTCTTGAGCCGCTGTTGCGTCGTACGACTTTCCTGACCGAGGTCGTCGAGCTGCTCGGACTCGACCACGTGACGGTGGTACGGGGGCGAGCCGAGGAAGTGCTCGGCAAGCTGACGCCCGTCCATGTCGTCACGGCTCGTGCCGTGGCGCCGCTGGACCGGCTCGCCGCCTGGGGCGTGCCGCTGCTTCGGCCCTACGGAGAGATGCTGGCCCTCAAGGGCGACACCGCCGAGGAGGAGCTGCAGAGCGCGGCTACGGCGTTGAGCAAGCTCGGCGCGGTGGACACCTCGGTCCTGCACGTCGGTGAGGGTGTGGTCGAACCGCTCTCCACCGTGGTGCGTGTGGAGGTGGGCGAGAGCCCGGGCGGCGTCCGCTTCGCGGCCAAGCGTGCCAAGGCGGCCCGCGCAAGTCGCACCCGTCGCAGGCGCTGATCGCGGCAGTACTCCAGACAAGCTGCCAAACGTACGCAAGCCGGGGTGTCGCGCGTGAGAGCGTCGGGCTCGCGTGCATCGTGTTTCACGTGAAACGTCGCTCACTGCTGAATGGCATCATCAGTCGCGGCCGCGCAGCGACTGCTCCCCGCGACCGTAGACCTCTTGGATCCCTCGATGTGGGCACTGGGTTGTCCACAGAAGGGGATTCGTCCACAGAAGACCGGGCCTCGCTGGTTCTCGACCCCGACGGCATGGGAGGCTCTGTTCATTGCGAGCCTGAAGTCGAGGAGAGTGAATCCTTGCGGTCCGACGCCAACATCGCGGGACCGATGACCGATCCGGTCCCCGGTCCCCGCACCGAATCGGCGGGGGAGGATGTTTCACGTGAAACACCGACCCCGATGGACGACACACCCATCGGTCGTGCTGCCCAACTGGCAGTAGACGCTCTTGGTCGTGCGGGCGACGGTCTGCCACGCCCGGAGCAGACCCGCATCATGGTGGTGGCCAACCAGAAGGGTGGGGTCGGCAAGACCACGACGACGGTCAACCTTGCGGCTTCGCTCGCGCTGCACGGCGCACGCGTTCTGGTGGTCGACCTGGACCCGCAGGGCAACGCCTCCACGGCTCTGGGTATCGACCATCACGCCGACGTGCCATCCATCTACGACGTGCTGGTCGATAGCAGACCGCTGTCGGAAGTGGTCCAGCCCGTCGTCGACGTCGAAGGCCTCTTCTGTGCTCCCGCCACCATCGACCTCGCCGGCGCGGAGATCGAGTTGGTCTCGCTGGTGGCACGTGAGAGCCGCCTCCAGCGAGCCATCCAGGCGTACGAGCAGCCGCTGGACTACATCCTCATCGACTGTCCGCCGTCGCTCGGGCTTCTGACGGTCAACGCCCTGGTCGCCGGGGCCGAGGTCCTCATCCCGATCCAGTGCGAGTACTACGCACTGGAAGGGCTGGGCCAGCTCCTGCGCAACGTGGATCTCGTGCGAGGCCACCTCAATCCGACTCTGCACGTCTCCACGATCCTGCTGACCATGTACGACGGCCGCACGCGGCTGGCCTCTCAGGTCGCCGACGAGGTCCGCAACCACTTCGGTGACGAGGTGCTGCGTACGAGCATCCCCCGCTCCGTCCGTATCTCGGAGGCGCCGAGCTACGGGCAGACGGTGCTCACTTACGATCCCGGGTCGAGCGGTGCGCTCTCCTACCTCGAAGCGGCGCGGGAGATGGCGCTGCGCGGGGTCGGGATCCACTACGACGCCCAGCAAGCCCACGCGGGCACCCCACTTGACCAGCACAGCACGCCGGAGGGTATTCAGTGAGTGATCGACGGAGGGGACTGGGCCGTGGGCTCGGCGCACTGATCCCGGCTGCCCCCACGCCGGAGAAGACGGTAGCGACGGGTCAGCCAGGAGGAGTCCCGGCCTCCCAGGCGGCGATGCCGGTGCTGACAGCGGAGCGCGGAGTGGCGGCGGCCAAGGTGACATCACTGCCGCAGGCCCAGGTTTCCCGTGAGAACCAAGAGCCGACCAGCAATGGGGTGGACGGTTTCGAGAGCCCGGCGGGGGCATACTTCGCCGAGTTGCCGCTCGATGCCATCACGCCGAACCCCCGGCAGCCGCGTGACGTGTTCGACGAGGACGCCCTCGCCGAACTCATCACGTCCATCAAGGAAGTCGGCCTGCTTCAGCCGGTCGTCGTACGGCAGGTAGGGCCCGGGCGCTACGAGCTCATCATGGGTGAGCGCCGTTGGAGGGCCTGCCGCGAGGCAGGGCTCGAACGGATCCCGGCCATCGTGCGGGCCACGGAGGACGAGAAGCTTCTTCTCGACGCGCTTCTGGAGAACCTGCACCGTGCACAGTTGAACCCGCTGGAAGAGGCCGCGGCCTACGACCAACTGCTCAAGGACTTCAACTGCACGCATGACCAGTTGGCGGACCGCATCGGCCGCTCGCGTCCGCAGGTGTCCAACACGCTGCGTCTGCTGAAGCTGTCGCCTGCGGTGCAGCGGCGCGTCGCGGCTGGCGTGTTGTCCGCGGGCCACGCCCGTGCGCTGCTCTCCGTCGACGACTCCGAGGAGCAGGACCGGCTCGCCCACCGCATCGTGGCCGAAGGGCTGTCGGTGCGGGCCGTGGAGGAGATCGTGACCCTCATGGGTTCGCGTCCCACGAGCACGGCCCGGGCGAAGGGACCGCGGGCCGGCGGGCGGGTGTCTCCGGCCCTGAACGTTCTCGCCACGCGGCTCTCGGACCGGTTCGAGACCCGGGTGAAGGTCGATCTGGGACAGAAGAAGGGCAAGATCGTCGTCGAGTTCGCCTCGATGGAGGATCTGGAGCGCATCCTCGGGACGCTCGCCCCGGGCGAAGGACCGGTCCTCCAGAACGGTCTTGCCGAAGGCAGCGAGGACGACGAGCAGGGCTGACCGTCCGCACGTCAGTGATGAGCGGGCCGTGTCCGGTGTGTGCCGGAACACGGCCCGCTCTTTGCTTCCCTACGGTATCGAGAGCATCGCATCGTGGTTACGATGCGACCGGGAAGAGCGCGTTCACCTGACAGCACATGACAGGGGAGGCGAGTGCATGCGAGCGGTGAGTCGCACCGGACTGATGACCGTGGGGCTCGGGCTGGGTGCCGTCGGTGGATTCATCGGCAGCCTGCTCAGGGAGCGGGACGCTCTGACAGCCGCTCGCATCGCCGCGGGCGAAGGAAGCGAGGATCTGCCTACATGGGGCGTCGGCTCGTACCGCTCACGTTGGACAACCTTCCGGACCTTCCCAAGCGTTGCCGGTCGTGTGTCTTCTGGGAGCTGGACCCAGTCAGCGGTCAGGCCGCGGTAAAAGCGGGCACACCGGAGCTGGAGAAGGAAGCGTGGATCTCCGCGGTCCTGTTGGAGTGGGGCTCCTGCGGCCGCGTCGTCTATGTCGATGACGTCCCCGTCGGATACGTGCTCTACGCTCCGCCCGCTTACGTCCCTCGCTCCACGGCGTTTCCCACCAGCCCGGTCTCCCCCGACGCCGTGCAGCTCATGACGGCCTGGATCATGCCGGGCTACCAGGGCCAGGGGCTCGGCCGGGTCATCGTGCAGACTGTCGCCAAGGATCTGCTGCGCCGGGGCTTCAAGGCCATCGAGGCTTTCGGCGACGCGCAGTGGAAAGAGCCGGCCTGCCTGCTTCCGGCCGATCACCTGCTGGCCGTCGGCTTCAAGACGGTCCGGCCACATCCCGCGTATCCAAGGCTGCGCCTGGATCTGCGGACGACGCTCTCCTGGAAGGAGGACGTCGAGATGGCTTTGGACCGGCTGCTGGGTGTCGTGCAGAAGGAGCCCGCCCTGCGGCCTTTGTAGCGAGACCCCTGCGTACGCCGAAGGGCCAACCCGACCGGGTTGGCCCTTCGTGTTTCACGTGAAACAGCGGCTTCGGACTACTCGGAGATGAAGTCCTCGAGGTCGCGCACGATGGCGGCCTTCGGCTTGGCACCGACGATGGTCTTGGCGACCTCGCCGTCCTGGTAGACGTTCAGGGTCGGGATCGACATGACACCGTACTTGGCGGCGATGCCCGGGTTCTCGTCGATGTTGAGCTTGACGACCTCGATCTTGTCACCGTACTCGGAGGCGATGGCCTCCAGCGACGGTGCGATCTGACGGCACGGACCGCACCAAGCGGCCCAGAAGTCGACCAGGACGGGCTTGTCGCTCTTCAGGACGTCCTCGTCGAAGGAGGCGTCTGTCACGTTCTTCAGGTTGCCGGCCACAGCGGGCTCCTCATTTTCTTGGTGATTACGGGAGGGGAAGTTCGAGATCAGACGCTGGCGGTCGGCGTCTTCTCCGGCTCGGGGGATTCGCCGTCGGTGAGCGCGGCAAGGAAGCGCTCGGCGTCGAGAGCGGCGGAGCAGCCGGTACCCGCCGCCGTGATCGCCTGCCGGTAGGTGTGGTCCACCACGTCGCCGGCGCCGAAGACACCGGTCAGGTTCGTACGGGTCGACGGGGCCTGCACCTTCAGGTAGCCCTCGTCGTCCAGGTCGAGCTGGCCCTTGAAGAGTTCCGTCCGCGGGTCGTGACCGATCGCGATGAACAGGCCCGTCACCGGCAGCTCGGACGTCTCACCCGTCTTGAGGTTGCGCAGCGTCAGACCGGCGAGCTTCGGGTCACCCTTGATCTCGGCGACCTCGCTGTCCCAGACGAACTTGATCTTCGGGTCGGCGAAGGCACGCTCCTGCATGGCCTTGGAGGCGCGCAAGGTGTCGCGGCGGTGCACGATCGTCACGGACTTGGCGAAGCGCGAGAGGAAGGTGGCCTCCTCCATCGCGGTGTCGCCACCGCCGATCACGGCGATGTCCTGGTCCTTGAAGAAGAACCCGTCGCAGGTCGCGCACCAGGAGACGCCACGGCCGGAGAGCGCGTCCTCGTTGGGCAGGCCGAGCTTGCGGTGCTGGGAGCCGGTGGTGACGATGACGGCCTTCGCACGGTGCACGGTGCCGGCGGTGTCCGTCACGGTCTTGATGTCGCCGGTCAGGTCGACGGCCACGACATCGTCGGGCACGAGTTCGGCGCCGAAGCGCTCCGCCTGGCCACGCATGTTGTCCATGAGCTCGGGGCCCATGATGCCGTCCTGGAAGCCGGGGAAGTTCTCCACCTCGGTGGTGTTCATCAGTGCGCCGCCGGCGGTGACGGCGCCCTCGAACACCAGCGGCTTCAGCGACGCGCGCGCGGTGTAGAGCGCCGCCGTGTAGCCGGCGGGCCCGGAGCCGATGATGATCACGTTACGGACGTCGCTCACGGCTTGATTCCTCGTCTCTGCGGGACTGCTGCGTACTGCCGGGGGAGTCTCTTCTCAGGACTCTCACCCCACCCAACGGATCCTACGGGGCGCGCATTCCCGACGTGTCCGGGCGCACGTCGGGGATGCGTTCGGGTGCCCCTCAGTCGCGGTCGTAGTCGTGGGTGTACAGCAGTGTGCCCGCGGAGGCGGCCTGTTTCACACAGGCGGAGTCCACGATGAAGGCGGTGACGCGATGAGCCGGATCGGTCTTGTGGGGCAACACGACGAGATAGGCGCTCTTCCCCTCGTACGTGCCCTCCTCCGCTGCGATCGGATCCTCGTTGCGGTGGGTCCCGAGCTGGACGCAGGCCGGCACCGCGACCGCGCGCTTCGGCAGGGGGACCGACTGCGGTGACTTGGGACCGCTGTCCCGCGTGCCGAAGGACGGCTTCTCCGTCGCGAGGGGCGCAGCGCTCTCACCGCCCGGGCCGATCAGCTCGGACACCTTGGTGTCCAGCGACTCCTCGGCGAACGTGTCCGCGCTGCGGGTCTTCCCGGCGGTCGGCGTCCCGTCCCCGTTCTGGAGGAGCAGCGCCCCTACGCCGAGTGCGGCCGCCGTCAGGACCGCCCCGAGAGCGGCGCCCCTGCGCCGCCGCGAAGGACGGGTCTTGCGCCCTGGGCCGACGGCAGCGTGGGAACGGCCCGATGGGCGGTCCACCGTAGGCGCTGTGAGTGGGGAAGCGTCGATGAGTGGTGTTTCACGTGAAACAGGCTCACGCGTTTCACGTGAAACAACCTCCGCCGACAGGAGCGCTTCGGCAGCCAGTGCCGCGTCGATGCGACCGGCGACGTCCTCAGGCATGCGCGGTGGTCCCGGCAGAGTGCCGAGCAGACCGCGGATCTCCTCCAGCGAGGCGTAGACATCGGCGCACAGGTCACAGCCTTCGAGGTGCTGCCGGATGTCGGACGTACGGGATGCGGGCAGCAGTCCCTCGGCGAGGTCGGAGATCTCGGTGACGTCCGGGTGCTCTGCCGTGTCGGTCGTGGATGTCACGCTCGCCCACCTCCGCCCTTCACCGCAGTCGAATCATTGGGTCCTGTCTCGTCCTGAGGCCCCGCTGCGGGTGGGACGGATTTCCCCCGCTTCCGGTTCCTCGGGGGAGGTGGGTTCTCGCCACTCCTCTGATCACTTCCTTGGTCACCGTCCTCCGTGCG
The DNA here is from genome assembly GCF_044765725.1 of Streptomyces sp. NPDC102406. Classification (NCBI taxonomy): domain Bacteria; kingdom Bacillati; phylum Actinomycetota; class Actinomycetes; order Kitasatosporales; family Streptomycetaceae; genus Streptomyces; species Streptomyces sp. NPDC102406. The sequence goes on from NZ_JBIWKP010000006.1 coordinate 150,542, forward strand.
GAGGTGGGTCAGGAGGGGCAGGAGTCTGGCTCTACCGCGGGCGCAGCGGCTCTTGACGGTGCCGGTGGGGATGTCGAGGAGCCGGGCGGCCTCCGCCACGGGGTAGCCCTGCATGTCGACGAGGACGAGAGCGGCCCGCTGATCCGGCGGCAGCGATCCGAGGGCTGCCAGAAGCTCCCGGTGGAGGTCGTTGCGCTCCGCGGGTGCGGCTGCGGATTCGTGCGGCTCCATGAGCTGGTCGAGGCGCTCCGCGTCCTCCACGGGCGAGGTTCTCCGGGAGGCGGCCTTCCGGGCCCGGTCAAGGCAGGCGTTGACGGTGATGCGGTGCAGCCACGTCGTCACGGCGGACTGTCCGCGGAAGGTGTGCGCGGCACGATAGGCGGAGACCAGGGCGTCCTGCACGGCGTCGGCGGCTTCCTCCCGGTCGCCGAGCGTCCGCAGGGCCACGGCCCAGAGCCGGTCGCGGTGGCGTCGGACGATCTCCCCGAAGGCGTCCTTGTCTCCCGCGACGTGGCGGGTGAGGAGGTCCTGGTCGCTGATGTCGCCATAGGCGTCGTCCACTGCCGAACCCCCTCCCCCGCGAGCTCCGATGCGTCAGCCGGTGAACTTCACGTCCGTGATGCCCTGCTTGTAGCCGGCGTTGCTGTAGCCATCCTTGCCTGCGTGGGGCAGAGCGGTCAGCCAGACGAGCACATAGCGTGTGTTGACCGGCTTCTTGGCCTTGATGCTCGCCGTCTGGGTCGTGCTGGTGGACTTGGCCCCGATCTGCTTCAGGCCGTTCACCGAGGCGGGCGAGAGGGAGTCCGACGCGTACAGCGAGATCGTGGTGTGGTCCCCGCCGTAACGGAGCCCTATCGAGGCCGCGGACACGTCCTGGGCCGAGCCGAGGTCGTAGACGATGCCGACGCCGGGCTTTATGACCATCTCGGGGCCGTCGAGGAACGACTTGGTGCGCCAGAAGGTGGAGCTGTCGCCGTCGTAGGTCTGCGCGACGTTCTCCGGCGCCTGGGCGTCGCCCTGGGCGACGAACTCCTGGGCGGTGGCGATGGTGATCGGCTTCACGGGCTTCTTGTCGTCCTTGCCGCCGCCACCGTCCGTGGTGTGCGTGGTCTTCGATTCCCCTCCGGAACTGTTCCGGTCCATGAGGGCGTCCGCGAGCTGCCAACTGCCGAGACCCAGAGCGGCGATCAACAACGCCGAGACGGCCCACTTCAAAGCCTTCCCGGTACGACTCTGCAACGGGGGCGGCGGGGTCGGGACGGGCTGCGTGGCGCCGGGCGCGGCGGGGCGCCCGTACGTTCCCTGCTGGTACGTGGTCCGCTGGTACTCGGGCGGCGCGGTGAACGCGGGCTCCGGAGGGCGGATCTTGGGCATCTCGCCGATGGCCTTCACCAGGTCCTCGGGCGTGAGGCACGGCGGTTCCTGGCGGGACGCGGTCGCCCCGTCGTTGGCGAGCGCGCGCATGGCGAGCTCCGCGAGGCCACGGTGGACACCGGCCCGCACCTGGTCGGGAGCGATGAGTCCGACGCCCTTGGGCAGCCCGGAGAGGCCGTACGCGTCGTTCTCGTAGGGCCAGCGCTGGGTCAGAGCGGCGTACAGGAGCGCGCCGATCGCCTCGGTGTCGGTGCGCTGCGGGGTGTCGGAGGTGATGCCACGCAGCGCGGCGTTCACGGCGAGGCCGCGGATGCGCCACTGGCCGGTGGAGGTGCGCAGCACGGCGCTGGGCGTGAGCCGCAGATGCGCGAGGCCTTCACGGTGCGCGGCGGCCATCGCGTAGGAGACCTGGCTGACCATCTGGTACGCGTCGTGCGCCTCGAGAGAGCTCACGGCGAGCAGCGCGGTCAGTTCGGTGGCGTCGGGCAGCCACTCGTGCACGACGTAGACGAGCTCGTTCTCCTCGACCGCGTCCAGGACCTGTACGAAGCGTGGGTCGCCGAGCAGTGCCGATGAGCGGGCCGCGGCCAGGACCGAGCGGGCTCGGGGGTGGTCGGCGGGCAGGAGGTGGACGCCGACGGCGCGGCGAAGTTTCTCGTCGACCGCACGCCAGCTACTGAAACCGTCCAGACGAGTGACGCATTCTTCGAGTCGGTAGCGTCTGGCGAGCTTGTGACCGCTGTGCAGCTCGGGCGGCGCGGTCGTGGGGGGAGCCACATGGGTCCCCGTCTCCGCGGTGTCCGCTCGCTCCTCGCGTGCCGTGATCTGACGCTCCCCGATGTCGGCCACCCCGTCGGCCGTGGCCTGCTCCGTTTTGTCCGCCTCGGCGGTCAGCGGTTCGTCACCGCCGTTGTCGGCCACGTCGACGGCAGCCGTGCTCCGTTCCGCCACCGTCGCTCCTGCCTCCCCATCCGTTGCAATCACTCCGACGCCAAAGCCAATTGTGCCCACAGTCCGGCGCTATGCACGACACGCAGTGGTCGCCGAAGGTTGTGCGCGATCGCGGCCGAATCAGCGGCCAAGTCGCCCGCGGACCATACCAACCATCGAATTCAACTCCTCGATCCGCATTTTGCGAGCGGCCACGTAGAAGGCGCCCAGCAGCGCCGCACCGCCGACGACCAGCGCAGCGATCGAACCGACCGCGCCGTGGCCGAGCACCATGGTGAGCGCGTACCCGATTCCGCCGCCGATGACCGCGGCGGGCACGGAGGCGAGGCAGAGCCGGGCGTACGTACGGACCACGTTCGCGCCGTCCAGGTCGCCGCCGAGCCGCTTGCGCAGTCGTTGCCACGCGACACCCACCCCAATCGCGTACGCGAGACCGTACGAGAATGCCATCCCGACGACCGCCCAGCGAGCGGGAAGGATCACGTAGCACAGAGCCGAGGCGGCGGCGTTGACCGCGGCGACGATGACCGTGTTGTAGAAGGGGGTGCGGGTGTCCTCGTACGCGTAGAAGCCGCGCAGCACCACGTACTGCACCGAGAACGGGATGAGGCCGAGGCCGAACGCCATCAGGATGTAGCCCATCGACTGGGCGGCGTCGGGGCCGCTGGAGCCGAAGAGCAGGGTGCACATCGGGACGCCGAGCGCGACGAACATGAAGGCCACCGGGACGATCGCCACGGCCGAGGTGCGCAGGCCCGAGGAGATGTCGTCGCGGACCGCGCCGGGGTCGTCGTCGTGGGCCGCGCGGGAGATGCGCGGCAGCATGGCGGCCATGACCGAGACGGTGATGATGGCCTGCGGCATGCCCCAGATGAGCTGGGCGTTCGAGTAGCCCATGATGCCGGTGCCGTTGACGTCGGAGGCCTTGCCGGCCGCCGTGGCGAGCTGGGTGACGACGAGGACGCCCGCCTGGTTGGCGAGCACGAAGAGCACGGTCCACTTGGCGAGCTTCACGGCCTTGCCCAGACCGTGACCCTTCCAGTCGAAGCGCAGGCGGAAGCGGAAGCCGGTCTCGCGCAGGTACGGGACCATCGCCAGGGCCTGCACGGTCAGACCGAGCAGCGTGCCGATGCCCAGCAGGCGGACGCCGTCCGGCGGGATGTTGGTCACGTGCATGCCCGAGTCGGCCGCGGTCCCGTAGACCCAGATGAACAGGCCGAACGTGAAGATCATGACGATGTTGTTGAGGACCGGGGTCCACATCATCGCCCCGAACTTCCCGCGGGCGTTCAGGATCTGGCCCATGACCACGTGCACGCCCATGAAGAAGATCGTGGGCAGGCAGTAGCGGGCGAAGGTGATGCCCACGTTGTTGGCGTCCGGGTCGCTGGCGACGGGGACCGACATCAGTTTGATCAGCAGGGGAGCCGCGTAGACCACGATCGCGACGATGACCGCGAGCGCGACCATGACGAGGGTGAGCAGGCGGTTCGCGTAGGCCTCGCCGCCGTCCTCGTCCTCCTTCATGGAGCGGACGAGCTGGGGCACGAACACCGAGTTCAGGCCGCCGCCGACGGTCAGGATGTAGATCATCGTGGGCAGCGTGTAGGCGACGGTCCAGGTGTCGCCGAGCATCCCGGAGCCCAGTGCCGCGGTGATGATCACGGTCCGGACGAAGCCGGTGAGACGGGAGACCAGCGTGCCCGCCGCCATCACCGCGCTCGACTTCATCAGACCCGCCGCACGGCCACCCTTCTTCGGGGCGGGTGCGGGAGCCGCGGCGGGCGGCGGAGGCGGCGGGACCTGGCCGAGGACGCGGGTCGGGTCGTCGACCGGCGGCTCGGCCGGGGCGTAACCACCGCTGTAACCCGGCTGCTGGTCGCGGAAGAGGTGTGCGAAGGCGTCCGGCTCGTGGCGCTCCTCGCCGGCCTGCGTCACCAGGTCGTCGACGCCGACGAACTGGGTCGTCCGGGCGTCGTCGCCGTACGGCAGGTACTGGGAGGGGCCTTCCGGCTCCGGCGCGGGCGTCTGCGCCCACACGCGGGGGTCGGGCTGGTACTGGTTCGAGGGCGGCGGCGCGTACAGCGGCGGCGGTTCCTGGTACGTCCCCGGGGGCGGCGGCGGATGCGCGGCGCGGTCGTACAGCGCCTCGGTCACCGGGTCCTGGGCGGAGAGGTCGTGCGCCCGGTACGGATCCTGGCGGTACGCGTCCTGGAGGTAGGCGTCCTGCGGATAGGCGTCGGGGGCGGGCCGGGCCGCCGGGGCCTGTCCCTCGGCCCCGTGCGGATCGGTGTACGGGCGGCCATCGCCCGCGGCAGAGCCACCCGAGCCCTGGCCACGGTCACCGTTGTACGGCGCGTTCATGGATACCCCACCTCATCGTCCCCGGCCCACCGGCCACGACATCGCTCAACGGTCCACTCTCTCACCCGTGCCCGACGGGGCCGCGCTTTCCGAAGAGGTGTCAGCCGTCGGGTCACTCGGCTGCTGCGGAACGTCCGCCTCTCCCGCGGGGGCCGGCGCTTCCTCGGGCTCACCGTCCACCGCCACCGCTGCGTCACCCTGCGGCTCGTCCTCCTGCGGCTGGGCGGCCGCGGCGCGCTTGCGCTGGGTGTACATGCGGAAACCGGCCAGGACCAGCAACAGGACGCCGCCGCCGATGACGAGCATCACGGTCGGCGTGATCTCGGTGGCGTCCACCTTGAAGGCGATCTGGCGGCCGTAGGGCTGGTTGTCCTCGGTGTAGAGCTGGGCGTAGACGGTGATCGGACCCGTGGCCTTGGTCGTGGTGGTGAACTTCACGGACTGGCTGTGCCCACTGGCGATCTTCACCGCCTTGTCCTCGGAGACACCGTCACCGATCTTCAGGCGGGTGCCGTTGGCGGACGTGAGGCGCAGCACCAGGTGGTCGACGTCCTGCCACAGGTTGTTCTGCACCGACACCGGGATGGTCGCACTGCGCCCCGACAGGCGTACGCCGGACTTCTCGATCAGCGCGACCTGGTTGGTGATGTCGGAGAGGTACGTCGACACACCGTCGCGGAACGATGCGGAGGTCCCGGCCCTGCCTCGCCAGGACGTGGACATCTCCCGGTCGATCGCCCGGCCGAACGGGGTCACCACCCGGGACTGGTCGGTGAGGACGACCTTGAAGTTCTCGAGGTCTCCCTGGGTGCCCTGGATCTGCTCGAACGCCGCACGTGACAGTTCCTGCTTGCGCAGGGACGCCGGGTAGGCCCGGGTCGAGGGCACACGCGTGGTCGCGCCCGGATCGGGCTTCGCCTTGGTGGCGGCCGCCAGGCTCTGGGGCTGCGACCAGGTGCCGTCCTGAAGCGCGTGCAGTGCCTGGGCCAGCGCGTGCGCCTGGCTGGACGTGGGCATCCGCTGGGGCGCCACGACGACGCTGCGCTGCTTGTCCGTCTGCATGGTGAGCATGAGGCTCTGGGCTAGGAACTCCTGGACGGCGAGCGTGGAGTTCTCGGCGCGCGCCATGTCGCCCTGGAAGGCGGTCGACAGCCGGGCGTCGGCGACCACGGCCGTGGCACCGCCGCCGATGGGACGCGCGGCGGACGGTGTGTACGAGAGGTCGCCGGTCTCCCGGAAGGTGTCGCTGCGCGCGATGATCTTGTTGGCGCCCGCGGACGTGGCGACCTTCACGATGTCCGGGTCGACGGCGCCCTCGGCCGGCCAGGCGTAGGACGTGTCGGCCTTCACGTGCAGGATCGTGTCCACGGTCGCCACAGCGGCGTCCGTGGCGTCCTTGAGGTGTCCCAGGGAGCCGGTGACCTTCGTCCCGGTGTGCGCGAGCGACGCCAGGTCCGGATCGGCGAACGGGAGCGTGACGACCTTCTGGTCCTGGACGGCCTTCTGGAGGTCGTTCAGCCACTCCTTGGCGATCGCCTGGTCCTTGCCGGACGTGAACTTCCCGTCCACGCCCTTGATCGTGTACGCCTCCGTCATCGCGTCGACCGAGGCCAGCAGGTCGGGGTCGATCACCCAGGTGACATCGAGGTCGTCGCCGAGCGCCAGCATCTGCTGGAGGCGCCCGCCGGGGCCGATCTGACGGGCGAGGCTGTCGTCGTTGAAGACGGGCGTCTGCTGCTCGTTCGTCCCCGTCTCGGCGGTGAGGTGGGTATCCGAGATCAGGGGCCACAGAGCGGTCGTCCTGGTCCTGACGTCCGCTCCCTCGGGCTGCCAGGGCAGGAAGGTCCGCTGGATCCCGAGCGTCTGCGTGTACGGCTGGGCGGCGGTCTGGCCCATGAGGGCGACACTGATCTGGTAGACGCCGTCGGCCCCGAGGTGCAACTCCTTGACCGGCACCGACAGGGAGAAGTCCCGTGTGGCGCCCGGAGCGAGCCGCGCGACCTTCTCGGCGTACTTGCTCGCGATCTCGGTGCCGTCGGGGGCGCCCCCCGTGCCGCTCTTCGCGGCGTCGTCGATCGCCGTGCGTCCGCCGTAGGAGGCGCCGACCCGCAGGCCCACGTGCGCGCCGGTGACGGCCTGCCTGCCGTTGTTGGTGACCTTGCCGTGGACCGTGAGGGTGTCCTGGGCGGTCGGCGCGACAGGGGAGAGCTGGTTCACCGCCACGTCGACGGTTTTCGTGCCGGTCGCGTCGGCGGCGGCGGTCGCTGTGGTGGACGCCGCCGCGGGGGACGCATCGGGCAGCAGGGGCAGCGCGGCCAGCAGCGGCGCCGCTGCGAGCAGTACGCCGGTGCGCCGCAGCAGACGGCGGGCAGGTGAGGGACTCATCCCTGGGAAGTCTGCCGCCTCGGCCACGCGTTCGTCCGTCCCTCGTCGTCGTCAGTGGTCGCAGATGTGTCCACGCATGGTAACGAGGAGCGCTGTGGCTGAGTGCCACGGTCCGCTCCACAAGATCGTGGAGCCAGGGTAGGGGGCCCCGTCCGGGGGCTCGCCGCGACCCCGGCAAACGGTTCGGCCGGGGCGCCCGGGGCCACGTACCCTTGCCTGTTGTGCCGAACGCCAATGAAGACAATCCCAGCACCCTGAGCCAGGTGCAGCGCCGCGCGGTCAGCGAGCTGCTGCGGGTCTCGCCTGTCGCGGACGAACTCGCCCGCCGATTTCAGGAGGCCGGGTTCTCCCTCGCCCTGGTCGGTGGTTCGGTCCGGGACGCACTGCTCGGCCGGCTCGGCAACGATCTGGACTTCACCACCGACGCCCGCCCCGAGGACGTACTGAAGATCGTGCGCCCGTGGGCCGACGCGGTGTGGGAGGTGGGGATCGCCTTCGGCACCGTCGGCTGCCAGAAGAACGCCCGCGTCGGCGACGTCGACCAGAGCTTCCAGGTCGAGGTCACCACGTACCGCTCCGAGGCGTACGACCGCACCTCGCGCAAGCCCGAGGTGTCCTACGGCGATTCCATCGAGGAGGACCTCGTCCGCCGCGACTTCACCGTCAACGCGATGGCCGTCGCCCTCCCGGAGAAGGACTTCATCGACCCGCATGGAGGCCTCGACGACCTGGCGGCGCGCGTCCTGCGCACACCGGGCACGCCCGAGGAGTCCTTCTCCGACGATCCCCTGCGGATGATGCGGGCCGCGCGCTTCGCCGCCCAGCTCGACTTCGAGGTGGACCCCGGCGTCGTCGCCGCGATGAAGGCCATGGCCGGCCGGATCGAGATCGTCTCGGCGGAGCGTGTCCGGGACGAGCTGAACAAGCTGATCCTCTCGGCACACCCGCGCAAGGGCCTCACCCTGCTCGTCGACACCGGCCTGGCCGATCACGTCCTGCCCGAGCTGCCCGCGCTGCGTCTGGAGCGTGACGAGCACCACCGGCACAAGGACGTCTACGACCACTCGCTGATCGTGCTCGAACAGGCCATGGCGCTGGAGACCGACGGGCCTGACCTGACGCTGCGTCTCGCCGCTCTGCTGCACGACATCGGCAAGCCGCGCACGCGCCGCTTCGAGGACGACGGCCGCGTCTCCTTCCACCACCACGAGGTGGTCGGCGCAAAGATGGCGAAGAAGCGCATGACCGCGCTCAAGTACTCCAACGAGCTGGTCAAGGACGTCTCGCGCCTCGTCGAGCTGCACCTGCGCTTCCACGGTTACGGCACCGGCGAGTGGACGGACTCCGCTGTGCGCCGCTACGTGCGCGACGCGGGCCCGCTGCTGGAGCGGCTGCACAAGCTGACCCGGTCCGACTGCACGACACGCAACAAGCGCAAGGCCAACGCTCTGTCCCGCGCCTACGACGGTCTTGAGGAGCGTGTCGCCCGGCTGCAGGAGCAGGAGGAGCTGGACTCGATCCGTCCGGACCTCGACGGCAACCAGATCATGGAGATCCTGGGTATCAGGCCGGGCCCGGCCATCGGCCAGGCGTACAAGTTCCTGCTGGAGCTGCGCCTGGAGAACGGGCCGATGGAGCACGACGCGGCGGTGGCCGCTCTCAAGGAGTGGTGGGCCCAGCGCCCGCAGGACTGAGACGCGCACTGCGACGCGCACAACGCCGCTGGGGCTCTGTTTCACGTGAAACAGAGCCCCAGCGGCGTATACGGAAGATGCGGTGTTTCACGTGAAACACTGACCCGCCCGTATACGCCGACCCGCCCGTATACGTCGACCCGCCCATATACGTCGACCCGCCCGTCAAACACCGACCCGTCCGTCGGACGCAGCTCAGACCGCGTCCTTCACCCGCGGAGAGAAGCGGGCCATGACCAGTGCGACCGTTCCGTAGAGCCCCGCGACGAGTACGACCAAGGGGACGGAGCGGCCGTCGGCCGGGAGTATCAGCGCCGCGACGGCAGCCGCACCGACGAACGAGATGTTGAACAGCACGTCGTAGACGGAGAAGATCCGGCCGCGGAAGCCGTCGTCCACCGATGACTGCACGACCGTATCGGTGGCGATCTTCGCTCCCTGCGTGGTGAGACCCAGGACGAACGCGGCCACCAAGGTCGGAGCGGGGGCGAAGGGCAGGCCCAGGCCCAGTTCCAGCACGGCGGCCACTCCGGCGCAGACCACGATCCAGCCGCCCGCCCCGAAACGGCCCACGGCCATGGGGGTCACGACTGCCGCGACGAAGAACCCGGCCCCCGAGAGACCCACCGCGAGACCCAGCAGGGCCAGGCCGTCGGACTCCGTGGACGACCACGCGTACCGGCACAGCATCAGCACCATGACGAGCAGGGCGCCGTAGCAGAACCGCATCACCGTCATGGCGACCAGGGCGCGTGCCGCGGGCAGCCTGGAGGAGAGATGGCGTACGCCGGCGAGGAGATCCCGCGCGGTACCGGCCAGGGCGGTTCCGAGCCCGGGCCGCACCAGTTCCTGGTCCGGTCCGAGCAGGCGTATGTCCATGCGGAGCGAAGCGAGCGCGGCACAGAGATAGAGCGCCGCGGCGAGCAGCACGACCGCCGCGTCCGAGTCCGGCCCCAGGAGCCGCACGACGAAGGCCAGGCCGCCACCCAGAGTCGCGGCGAGCGTCCCGGCCGTCGGGGAGAGCGAGTTGGCCAGGACGAGGCGGTCGGCGTCCACGACCCGTGGCAACGCTGCCGAGAGCCCGGCCAGGACGAAGCGGTTGACCGCGGTGACGCAGAGAGCGGACGCGTAGAAAAGCCAGTCCGGTGCGTGGCTCAGCATGAGGGCGGCCGTCGCCGAAGCCAGCAGTACGCGCAGGAGGTTGCCGTGGAGAAAGACCTGCCGACGGCGCCAACGGTCCAGCAGAACGCCTGCGAACGGGCCTACGAGGGAGTACGGCAGCAGCAGAACGGCCATCGCCGAGGCGATGGCGGCGGGAGATGTCTGCTTCTCCGGGGAGAAAACGACGTACGTGGCGAGTGCGACCTGGTACACGCCGTCCGCGCCCTGGGAGAGCAGGCGCACCGCGAGCAGGCGCCGGAAGTCGCGCAGGTGCAACAGGACGCGCAGGTCACGGACGACAGCCATGGGCACAGCCTCACACACGGGCAAGGCCCCCGGACGCACGACGGGTGCGATCCGGGGGCCTGAAAGAACCCTCGAGCAGGCGCTGTTTCACGTGAAACAGCGCCGCGGGAGGAAGGTCAGCGCTCGACCTCGCCCCTGATGAACTTCTCGACGTTCTCGTAGGCCTCGTCGTCGAAGTACTGCACCGGCGGGGACTTCATGAAGTACGAGGACGCGGAGAGGATCGGGCCGCCGATACCGCGGTCCTTGGCGATCTTCGCGGCGCGCAGGGCGTCGATGATGACACCGGCGGAGTTCGGGGAGTCCCAGACCTCGAGCTTGTACTCAAGGTTCAGCGGGACCTCACCGAAGGCACGGCCCTCAAGGCGGACGTACGCCCACTTGCGGTCGTCGAGCCATGCGACGTAGTCGGACGGGCCGATGTGGACGTTCTTCTCGCCCAGCTCGCGGTCGCGGATCTGCGAGGTGACGGCCTGCGTCTTCGAGATCTTCTTCGACTCGAGGCGGTCGCGCTCCAGCATGTTCTTGAAGTCCATGTTGCCGCCGACGTTGAGCTGCATGGTGCGCTCAAGACGGACACCGCGGTCCTCGAACAGCTTCGCCATCACACGGTGCGTGATGGTCGCGCCGACCTGCGACTTGATGTCGTCGCCGACGATCGGGACGCCCGCCTCGGTGAACTTGTCCGCCCACTCCTTGGTGCCGGCGATGAAGACCGGAAGGGCGTTGACGAAGGCGACCTTGGCGTCGATGGCGCACTGGGCGTAGAACTTCGCCGCGTCCTCGGAACCCACGGGCAGGTAGCAGACGAGAACGTCGACCTGCTTGTCCTTGAGGATCTGGACAACGTCGACCGGGGCCTCGGCGGACTCCTCGATCGTCTCGCGGTAGTACTTGCCGAGCCCGTCGAGCGTGTGGCCACGCTGGACCTGGACGCCGGTGTTCGGCACGTCGCAGATCTTGATGGTGTTGTTCTCGGAGGCGCCGATGGCGTCCGCGAGGTCCAGACCGACCTTCTTCGCGTCGACGTCGAACGCGGCGACGAACTCGACGTCGCCGACGTGGTACTCGCCGAACTGGACGTGCATGAGGCCGGGGACCTTGGTCTCCGGGTCAGCGTCCTTGTAGAACTCGACGCCCTGCACCAACGAGGCGGCGCAGTTGCCCACGCCAACGATGGCTACGCGAACCGAACCCATTCCGGTTGCTCCCTGTGTGTACTGGTGAAGTCCTGACCGGACTTCACGTGGCGGTGTCGTCGGACGGATCCGGCCGGGTGCTGTCCCGGTGCCGGGGCAGGCCGCCCGTCTCTCCAGATGTGTCCTGCTGAGCTGCGTCCCCCGGGCCGGGCCTTCGCTGGTCACGGCCCGCGCGCTCGCTCTCGATGAGCTCGTTCAGCCAGCGCACTTCGCGCTCCACGGACTCCATGCCGTGTCGCTGGAGCTCGAGTGTGTAGTCGTCCAGACGCTCGCGGGTGCGGGCGAAGGAGAGGCGCATCTTCTCGAGTCGCTCCTCCAGCCGGCTGCGGCGGCCTTCGAGAACGCGCATGCGCACGTCGCGTGATGTCTGCCCGAAGAAGGCGAATCGCGCGGCGAAGTGCTCGTCCTCGTAGGCGTCGGGGCCGGTCTGCGAGAGCAGGTCCTCGAAGTGCTCCTTACCTTCTGCCGTCAGCCGGTAGACGATTTTCGCGCGACGCCCCGCGAGTGGAGCGGGGGCGTCGGCGGGGCCGGCACCCGGTTCCTCGATCAACCAGCCGTTGGTGACCAGCGTCTTGAGGCAGGGGTACAGCGTCCCGTAACTGAAGGCGCGGAAGACCCCCAGTGACGTATTGAGTCGTTTGCGCAGCTCATAGCCGTGCATCGGGGACTCGCGGAGCAGTCCGAGTACGGCGAACTCGAGGATGCCGGAACGTCGGCTCATCGTCGCCTCCTCTCTGTCGCGGTCCCTTGTATCGACTCTTTATGTCGTGCTGATGTATCGACTCGATACATCAGCACGATAGAACGACCCTGCGACCGCGACAAGGGGGATCAAAGTGAACGGCGTCACATCGCCGATTCATAGGATGCAACTTGCCTGATTTGGGGTGAACTTCGGCCCGCAGAGGGTTTTGGCGGTGCGTAGTCTGTCCGCCATGCAGACCGCCGGGAACCAAGTGACGCCGGGGGGCGTCGTTGCCCCGGGTGCAGTGCGGGTGAGTGCCGGGAATGGCACATCCGTATTTCGGGGGGACCGGAAACCAGACGCCGTTTCCAGGCGCGCCAGGCCGCGCCTGCCCGAGGAGTAGTCGTTCGATGAGCGAGCACCGTCGCAAACCGCCGCAGCCGCAGGGCGGCGGGCGCGCCGCGGCCCGTCGCGGAGCGTCAGGAGGACCGTCGGGCCGCCGCGCGGCACCGCGCGGCAATACCGCGTCACCCTCCGATTCCTACGAGGACCCGACCACGTCGGGCTCGTACGACGGCCCGCAGGAGGACCGCCCCTGGGGCGGCCGGGCGGAGGCCCGTCGGGCCGCCCAGCGCGGCAGCGGAGGAAGGCGCAGGGGCGCCCCCGAGGGGGGCGGCGCCGGCGGCGGAGGCCGACGCGGTGGTGGCGCACCGAGCGGCCCGGGACGCGGCAGGGGCCGTGGCTCAGGGCGTCCGCAGAAGAAGAGGTTCATCGACTACCCGCGCTCCGGCAAGTCCGGCCCCGCGCGTTTCGTGCCGTCGTGGAAGCAGGTCGCGGGCACCTGCTTCGGTTTCCTGTTCCTGGGGGTCGCGGCGTTCGGCATCGGTCTGTTGGTCGTGTCGGTGCCGATCGAGGCGCAGGCGGCCCAGGCCCAGTCGAACGTCTTCTACTGGGACGACAACACGCAGATGGCCGCGACAGGTGGCCAGCAGAACCGCCAGATCGTGCCGCTGGAGGACATTCCGAAGTCCATGCGCAACGCGGTGATCTCGGCGGAGAACGCCTCGTTCTATGACGACTCCGGCGTCGACCCCATGGGTATCGCGCGCGCGATGTTCAACATGGCGCGCGGTGGTCAGACGCAGGGCGGCTCGACCATCACCCAGCAGTACGTGAAGAACGCGATGCTGGACGACCAGTCCCAGTCGATCTCCCGTAAGGCCAAGGAACTCTTCATCTCGGTGAAGGTCGGCGCCACGGTCGACAAGGACGACATCCTCAAGGGCTACCTCAACACCGCGTACTTCGGTCGCAACGCCTACGGCATCCAGGCTGCCGCGCGGGCCTACTTCGACACCGAGTCCAGGAACCTCACGCCCGAGCAGAGCATCTTCCTCGCCTCGGTGCTCAAGGGCCCGAACCTCTACAACCCCGACGGCGGCATCGGCGACAACGCGACGCCGACCGCCAACCGGGCGCGTGCCGAGGCGCGCTGGAAGTGGATCGCCGACCGTGAGGTCGAGGTCGGGAAGATGTCGGAGGCCGAGCGCAGCGGCCTGAAGGGCTTCCCGAAGATCAAGAAGCAGAAGTCCGTCCTCTCGGGGCAGACCGGCTACCTGGTGGACATCGCCAAGGACTACGTCCTGAAGAAGAGCGGGATCGCCCCCGACGCCCTGGAGAAGGGCGGGTACAAGATCTATACGACCTTCAACAAGAAGAAGGTCGAACAGATGGAGAAGGCGGTCAAGGCCACCGAGGACAGCTTCCTCGATCCCGAGAAGCGCGCCAAGGACAAGTACGTGCAGTTCGGCGCCAGCTCGGTGGATCCGAACACCGGCAGGATCGTGGCGCTGTACGGCGGTGCGGGGTACGACAAGGACCACTACACGAACAACGCCAACACGGCGGGTGTACCGGTCGGCTCCACCTGGAAGCCCTTCGTCCTGGCCTCGGCGATGCAGTACGGCACGTACAAGTCGGGTGGGCAGCCGATCTCGCCGATGAGCCTGTACAACGGCAACGACCTCGTGGTGATCAAGGACCGCAACGGTGAGCCCATCCGAGCGGCCGACGGCACGCCGTTCCGGCAGAAGAACGAGAGCACCAGGGTGTGGGGCGACATCACCCTGCGCAAGGCCATGGAGCAGTCGGTCAACTCGCCGTTCGTCCAGCTCGGCATCGACGTGGGTCTGGACAAGACGCGCGACCTGGCCGAGAAGGCGGGCATCCTCGACACCAGCTTCGACCAGGGCAACCTGAACAACGCCTCCTTCTCCCTGGGTACGTCCACGCCGAGCGCCATCCGCATGGCCGACGCCTACGGTGCGTTCGCCGCGTCCGGCAAGCACTACGACCCGTACTCCGTGACCAAGGCAGTGGACAAGGACGGCCGCGAGCTTCCCGGGTTCGAGGAGCCGAAGCAGTCCAGGGCCATGGACGCGTCGGTGGCGGACAACGTCACCGATGTCCTGCAGAACGTGGTGAAGAACGGTACGGGTAAGAAGGTCGCGGACATCGGCTTCCCCGTCGCCGGCAAGACCGGTACGACGGACGAGAACAAGTCGGCCTGGTTCGTGGGCTACACCCCGGAACTCTCGACGGCCGTCACGCTGTTCCGTACCGACCCGCGGTCCAACGGCAGGAAGCTCCTGTCCATGAACGGCACGGGTGGGGTGCCCTCCATCCACGGTGGTGACATCCCGGCGCAGATCTGGAAGGACTACATGGCCGCCGCCCTGAAGGGCGTGGACCACAAGGACTTCCCCGAGCCCGAGAAGATCGGCGAGATCGTCGGCACCCCGACGCCGACCCCGACGCCGACCCCCACCCCGACCCCCACCCCGACCGAGACGGAGGAGGCCAAGCCCACCCCGAGCCCGACGCCGACGCCGACCCCGTCCGCCAGCGAGACGTGCAAGGCCTGGGACTGGGGCTGCAAGGACAACGGCGGCGTGGGCAACGGAGGAACCGACTCGGGTGGTACCACCGACGGCGGGGTGACCCCGTCGCCGACGGCGAGCGCCACCGACGGGAACGGGAATCCGAGAGGCAATGAGAACGGGGGCGGCGGCCTCTTCGGAGGGACGGGATAAGCCGCGCGAAGCAGCAGGCTGACGCCGCGGACCGAGGGCCGTCGCACCGACCGGGTGCGGCGGCCCTCGCCGTCTTCCCAGCCGCGTACGGCAGGATGTGCGGCATGCCCAGTGCAGAGACGACGCATGTGAACCGGTCGGAGCCGGAGCCGGTACGGCCGACCGGGGAGGACGAGGTCGCGGCGGCAGGCAGCGAACTCATCGGCGGCCCCTTGGGGCGCCGGGCACTGCTCGGCCGGTCATGGTGGAGCCCCGTGCGGGTCATCGCCCTGGTGATGCTCGGCATGTTCGCGCTCGGCATGATCCAGAAGTTCCCCTGCTACGACGGGTCCTGGTTCTACGGAGCGAGCTCCCAGTACACGCACGCCTGTTACTCGGACATCCCGCACCTCTACCAGGGACGCGGTTTCGCCGACGGCCTGGTGCCGTACTTCGACAAGCTGCCCGGCGACATGGAGTACCTGGAGTACCCGGTCCTCACCGGGGTCTTCATGGAGGTCGCCTCCTGGCTGACCCCGGGCAGCGGCACCATCCAGCACCAGGAACAGGTGTACTGGATGGTCAACGCCGGGATGCTGATGATCTGCGCCGTGGTCATCGCCGTCTGCGTCACCCGCACCCACCGCAGGCGCCCCTGGGACGGCCTCCTGGTCGCTCTGGCGCCCGCGTTCGCGCTGACCGCCACCATCAACTGGGATCTCTTCGCAGTGGCCCTCACAGCGGCCGCGATGCTGATGTGGTCACGTGGCCGCGCCCTCGCCTTCGGGGTGCTGCTCGGACTCGCGACCGCGGCGAAGCTCTACCCCTTCCTGCTGCTCGGTCCGCTGTTCGTGCTCTGCTGGCGGGCCGGGAAGCTGCGGTCGTTCGGCATCGCGACGATCGGCACGGTCGTCTCGTGGCTGGTGGTGAACCTGCCGGTGATGCTCCTCGCCCACGACGGCTGGTCGAAGTTCTACACGTTCAGCCAGGAACGCGGCGTCGACTTCGGCTCCTTCTGGCTGATCATCTCCCAGCACATGGATTCGCCCCTCGACACCGACGTCGTCAACACCCTGGCCACGGCCCTGATGGTGCTCGCCTGCCTCGGCCTCGCGGCCCTCACGCTGACCGCGCCGCGCCGTCCCCGGTTCGCGCAGTTGGCCTTCCTGGTCATCGCCGCCTTCATCCTCACCAACAAGGTCTACTCGCCCCAGTACGTACTGTGGCTGATTCCGCTCGCCGTCCTGGCGCGGCCGAAATGGCGGGACTTCCTGATCTGGCAGGCCTGCGAGGTCGCGTACTTCCTGGGGATCTGGCTCTACCTCGCCTACACGACCAGCGGCGACAAGCATCAGGGGCTGCCGACCGACGGCTACCAACTGGCGATCGGAGCCCATCTGGTGGGCACCTTGTACCTGTGCGCCGTCATCGTGCGCGACATCTGGATGCCTGACCGGGACGTCGTGCGCCGCTCCGGCGACGACGACCCGTCGGGCGGAGTGCTGGACGGCGCCGAGGACGTCTTCGTACTCGGCTACGCGGCCCATCCCCCGCGGCACGCGCACCATGGCGGTGAACTTCCACCGGTGAACTGGGGCAAGGAGCCCGACAGTTCACTGTGAGAGAACAAAGCGCCTGAAGGGAACGAAATCGGGGCCGGGCACATTAGGTGCCCGGCCCCGAACCGTACGTCTTCAGTAGATGCCGCTCAGCGGTCCACGAGCCGGTCGAACTGCGTCGTGGTGTGCCGCAGATGGGCCACGAGCTCCTCGCCGACCCTGGGTTCGGCGGCGTCCGACGGTACGAAGAGGATCGACACCTGCATGTGCGGCGGCTCGGCGAACCAGCGCTGCTTGCCGGACCAGACGAACGGCGCGAGGTTCCGGTTCACCGTCGCCAGGCCGGCGCGGGCGACGCCCTTGGCGCGCGGCATGACGCCGTGCAGCGCCTTCGGTGCCTCCAGACCCACGCCGTGCGACGTACCGCCCGCCACGACCACGAGCCAGCCGTCGGAGGCCGCCTTCTGCTGCCGGTAGCCGAACCGGTCGCCCTTCGAGACCCGCGTGACGTCCAGGACCGCACCGCGGTACTCGGTCGCGTCGTGGTCCCCCAGCCACAGCCGCGTACCGATCCGCGCGCGGAAGCGGGTCTGCGGGAACTGCTGTTGCAGTCGCGCCAGCTCATCGGCCTTGAGGTGGCTGACGAACATGGTGTGCAGCGGCAGCCGCGCCGCCCGCAGCCGGTCCATCCAGCCGATGACCTCCTCGACGGCGTCCGAGCCGTCGGTCCGGTCCAGCGGCAGGTGGATCGCGAAACCCTCCAGGCGTACGTCCTGGATGGCGTGCGCGAGCTGGGGCAGGTCCTGCTCGGTCACGCCGTGCCGCTTCATCGAGGACATGACCTCGATGACGACGCGGGCGCCGACGAGGCCGTGCACGCCGTCGACGGAGGAGACGGAGCGGATGACACGGTCGGGCAGCGGAACCGGTTCCTCGCCCCGCCGGAACGGGGTCAGGACCAGCAGATCACCGCTGAACCAGTCCTTGATCCGGGCGGCTTCGTAGGTGGTCCCGACGGCGAGGATGTCGGCGCCGAGGCGGGTGGCCTCCTCCGCGAGCCGTTCGTGGCCGAAGCCGTAACCGTTGCCCTTGCAGACGGGGACGAGCCCCGGAAACTGCTCGAGCACGTGCTTGTGGTGTGCCCGCCAGCGCGCGGTGTCGACGTAGAGCGTGAGCGCCATGGCCGGTCCCGGAACCTTTCTCGTGGCTGCGGTGAAGCAGAGGTGTGGAGAGACGTTGGAGCTACGTGAATTGTGCCGGGTCCGCGAGCGAAGCGGAGCGGGTGTGCCGGGACGGGCCCACAGGGACACCGTGCCCGGCCCACAGTCAGCGTCGCGACATGTAGATGTCGAGCGCCTTGTGCAGCAGCTTGTTGAGCGGGAAGTCCCACTCACCGAGGTACTCGGCGGCCTCGCCGCCCGTGCCGACCTTGAACTGGATCAGGCCGAAGAGGTGATCGGTCTCGTCGAGCGAGTCACTGATGCCGCGCAGGTCGTAGACGGTGGCGCCGAGCGCGTAGGCGTCCCGCAGCATCCGCCACTGCATCGCGTTCGAGGGCCGGACCTCGCGGCCGATGTTGTCCGAGGCGCCGTAGGAGTACCAGACGTGCCCACCGACGACGAGCATCGTCGCCGCCGACAGGTTCACCCCGTCGTGCCGCGCGAAGTACAGCCGCATGCGGTTGGGGTCCTCGGAGTTCAGCGCCGTCCACATGCGCTGGAAGTACGAGAGCGGACGCGGCCGGAAGTGGTCGCGCACCGCCGTGATCTCGTACAGGCGCTGCCATTCCTCCAGGTCCTGGTAACCGCCCTGGACGACCTCGACACCGGCCTTCTCGGCCTTCTTGATGTTGCGGCGCCACAACTGGTTGAAGTTCTTGTGGACCTCTTCCAGGGAGCGGTTCGCGAGCGGCACCTGGAAGACGTAGCGCGGCTGTACGTCGCCGAAGCCGGCGCCGCCGTCCTCGCCCTGCTGCCAGCCCATCTTGCGCAGCTTGTCGGCGACCTCGAAGGCGCGGGGCTCGATGAAGTCGGCCTCGATGTCGCGCAGCCGCTTCACGTCCGGGTCCTGGATGCCCTTCTTGATCGATGGGGCCTCCCAGCGCCGGATGACGACGGGCGGACCCATCTTCACGGAGAACGCGCCCTGCTGCTTCAGGTGCGCGAGCATCGGGCGCAGCCAGTCGTCCAGGTTGGGCGCGTACCAGTTGATGACCGGGCCCTCGGGGAGGTACGCCAGGTATCGCTTGATCTTGGGGAGCTGGCGGTACAGGACGAGGCCGGCGCCGACCATCTCGCCGGTCCTGTCGTCGAACCAGCCCATGTTCTCGGAGCGCCACTCCGCCTTCACATCTGCCCAGGCCGGGACCTGCATGTGGCTAGCCGCGGGCAGACTCTGGATGTACGCCAGATGCTGCTCTCGGCTGATGGTCCTCAGGGTCAGGCTCATTCGGGGCGCTCCTCGGGCTGGTGTGTCCCCATGGGTACAGGGGCTCCGGCTCTCGCGCGAAGCCTACTGCGCCCTGGGAGCGCCCCGACTGGCCGTATGGGAGGTCGGGCCCCTTGGGGGTGCTGACCTCAGCCGATGACGCCTCCGAAGAGGCCGCCATGGGCCATTCCGATGAAGAAGCCGACCGCCGCGGCCCCGAGGCCGAGGATCAGGGCGAAGCGCTCCCGGGTCGTCTCCGAGACGAACTGCCCGTAGGCGCCCGTCAGGATCCCGACGAGGCCGGTCCAGGAACTCAGGAGATGGAGGCCGCTCCAGATCGACGTGACGGCGGCGATCACTCCGAGCACCACGGTCACGGCGACCAGGGTGTCGGGGAGCGGATGGGACTTGCCGTCCGAGGCGAAGAGGGAGCCTGCGCTGGTGCTGTTCGGTCGCATTGCATGTGCCATGAGGCACCTCCTGCGGAAGGCGGCGCATCGTAGCGCCGTACACACCCGACGTATACAGATTGTGGACCTCTGCTGCCGGATTTCAACCGGAAGCCGGGGTGCGGGTAGTCTGTACCGTCTGCATCAGTGTCTGCCCATGTCCCGGCAAGGGGCAAGTACCCCCTGACCCGCGGTTCTCCTTCGGAGGGCCCGATTGTCAGTGGTGGCCGATACCGTTGCGTACGCATAACAACCCTCCTGCCACGGAACGACCGTGGCCGCTGAGTCCAAAGGAGGTGGGTTCCACATGCGTCACTACGAAGTGATGGTCATCCTCGACCCCGATCTCGAAGAGCGCGCTGTCTCCCCGCTGATCGAGAACTTCCTCTCCGTCGTCCGTGAGGGCAACGGAAAGGTCGAGAAGGTCGACACCTGGGGCCGTCGTCGTCTGTCCTACGAGATCAAGAAGAAGCCCGAGGGCATCTACTCGGTCATCGACCTCCAGGCCGAGCCTGCGGTCGTCAAGGAGCTCGACCGACAGATGAACCTGAACGAGTCGGTCCTCCGGACCAAGGTCCTCCGTCCCGAGACCCACTGAACCTCCTGGTTCAGCGGTATCCGGGATCCGAGTAGCAGCAAGCAGTCCGCAGCAAACCCGCCGAGAGGTACCCCATGGCAGGCGAGACCGTCATCACGGTCGTCGGCAATCTTGTCGACGACCCCGAGCTGCGCTTCACCCCCTCCGGTGCGGCGGTCGCGAAGTTCCGTGTCGCGTCCACCCCCCGCACCTTCGACCGGCAGACCAACGAGTGGAAGGACGGCGAGAGCCTGTTCCTGACCTGCTCGGTCTGGCGTCAGGCGGCGGAGAACGTCGCGGAGTCGCTCCAGCGAGGCATGCGCGTCATCGTGCAGGGCCGGCTGAAGCAGCGGTCCTACGAGGACCGTGAGGGCGTCAAGCGCACGGTCTACGAGCTGGACGTCGAGGAAGTCGGCGCCAGCCTGAAGAACGCCACGGCCAAGGTCACCAAGACCACCGGTCGAGGTGGCCAGGGTGGTTACGGCGGCGGTGGCGGCCAGCAGGGCGGCGGCTGGAGCGGTGGCTCCGGCGGCGGTCAGCCGCAGGGCGGCGGCGGTGCTCCCGCCGACGACCCGTGGGCGACCGGTACGCCGGCCGGCGGCGGCCAGCAGCAGGGCGGCGGCGGTGGCGGCTGGGGCGGAAGCTCCGGCGGCTCCGGCGGCGGCTACTCGGACGAGCCCCCCTTCTAAGCCTCCGGGCCTTCGGGCCAGGGGCCGAGGGTGGGCCGTACCCCCACTTCTTGATCACACAGGAGATACACCATGGCGAAGCCGCCTGTGCGCAAGCCGAAGAAGAAGGTCTGCGCTTTCTGCAAGGACAAGGTCACGTACGTGGACTACAAGGACACGAACATGCTGCGGAAGTTCATTTCCGACCGCGGCAAGATCCGTGCCCGCCGCGTGACCGGCAACTGCACGCAGCACCAGCGTGACGTCGCCACGGCCGTGAAGAACAGCCGTGAGATGGCGCTGCTGCCCTACACGTCCACCGCGCGATAAGGAAAGGGTGACCGAACAATGAAGATCATCCTGACCCACGAGGTCTCTGGCCTCGGCACCGCCGGCGACGTCGTCGACGTCAAGGACGGGTACGCCCGCAACTACCTGGTCCCGCGTGGTTTCGCGATCCGCTGGACCAAGGGTGGCGAGCAGGACGTGGCGCAGATCCGCCGCGCCCGCAAGATCCACGAGATCGCCACGATCGAGCAGGCCAACGAGATCAAGGCCAAGCTCGAGAGCGTGAACGTCCGTCTGGCCGTCCGCTCCGGCGACGCCGGTCGTCTCTTCGGTTCCGTCACCCCGGCCGACGTCGCTTCGGCGATCGAGGCTGCCGGTGGTCCGAAGATCGACAAGCGTCGTGTCGAGCTGGGCTCGCCGATCAAGACGCTGGGCGCGCACGAGACGTCCGTGCGTCTGCACCCCGAGGTTGCCGCCAAGGTCAACGTCGAGGTCGTCGCTGCCTGAGCCCTGCCCTGAGCAGAGCTGAAGCACATGTGGGGCCGCATCCTTCGGGGTGCGGCCCCACACGCTTGCGGTCCTGGTGTGTCGCGTCGTCGTGGCGCGGTTTCACGTGAAACAACGCGCGTCTCGCGCCGGTGTCAACGAGTCGCGCCCGTGACGGCCCAACGGCCCGAGCGGTAGCGCACCCAGAGCGTCACCATGCGCACCGCCATCATCAGCGTCATGGCGCCCCACAGTGCCGTGAGCCCGCCACCGAGGGACGGCACCAGCAGGGCCACCGGGGTGAAGACCGCCAGAGTGACGAGCATGGCCCCGGCCAGGTACGGTCCGTCGCCCGCGCCCATGAGGACGCCGTCGAGGACGAACACGATGCCGCAGATGGGCTGGGACAGAGCCACCACGATCAACGCGAGCAGAGCCGCGTCCTGAACGGTCGGATCGCTCGTGAACAGCGGGACGTACAGGGGACGCGCCGCGATGACCAGCACGGCGAGGACCACTCCGGCGGAGATTCCCCACTGGACCATGCGCCGGCAGACGTCACGTGCGCCCGGGGCGTCGTCGGCGCCGAGGTAGCGGCCGATGATGGCCTGACCGGCGATGGCGATGGCGTCGAGGGCGAAGGACAGCAGGTTCCACAGGGACAGGATGATCTGGTGCGCGGCCACGTCGGCGTCGCCGAGCCGGGCTGCGACGGCTGTGGCGATCATCAGGATCGCGCGCAGGGAGAGTGTACGGACGAGCAGTGGCACTCCGGCCTGGGCGGAGGCGCGGATGCCCGCGGCGTCGGGGCGCAGGGAAGCGCCGTGGCGGCGGGCTCCTCGGACGACCACCACCAGGTAGACAGCGGCCATGCCCACTTGGGCGATGACGGTGCCCCAGGCGGAACCGGCGATGCCGAGATCGGCGCCGTAGACCAGCCCGGCGTTGAGCGCGCCGTTGGCGACGAAGCCGCCGATGGCGACGTACAGGGGCGTCTTCGTGTCCTGGAGACCACGGAGAATGCCGGTGGCGGCCAGGACGACGAGCATGGCGGGGATGCCGAGCAGCGAGATGCGGAGATACGTCACCGCGTACGGCGCGGCGGTGTCGGAGGCGCCGAACAGCTCGATGAGGGACGGGGCCGTGGGCAGGACGACCGCGATGACGGCGGCGCCGAGCAGAATGGCGAGCCAGATCCCGTCCATGCCTTGTTGGATCGCCGCGCGCAGATCACCGGAGCCGACCCGGCGTGCGACGGTGGCCGTGGTCGCGTAGGCGAGGAAGACGAAGACGCTGACGGCGGTCGTGAGGAGGGCCGAGGCGATGGCGAGCCCGGCCAGTTGTGACGTGCCGAGGTGGCCGACGATGGCGCTGTCGGCCATGAGGAAGAGGGGCTCCGCGACGAGCGCGCCGAAGGCGGGAACGGCGAGGGTGATGATCTCGCGGTCGTGTTGTCGCCGACTCGCTCTGGGCGTCGCGGAAGCCTGTGTCATGGGCACCAATCTAATCTTCCACAGGTAAGAGATTCAATGCCGTCGAGACCCTTACCTGGGAGGGGGTCGGACGTGGGGGCGAACCGGGCTTGTGAAGAAGTTGGGCCGACCGGGAAACTTTTTCTTCTGCACAGCCGGTGGATGGCATTTCCGCAGGTGAGCAGGGGTGTTCAGCGATACGTGAGGGCTTGTTCACAGGACTGTCCACCGGGTCGTGCACAGGTTTGGCCGACTTCTCCACAGCGAGAGGCCCGTCATCCACACCGCCTGTGGATAACCAGATTGGCTGACGGTGCCGACAGGCCTACCGTGGGGCGGCGCCCACCGCGTCGTCCGGTCCCGAAACCTTGCGGAACCGACGCGTCAGAACCGGAATCGGGCCCCCGTATTTGTCAGTGTCGTGCCGTAGCAATGAGTGGCACGGCGAGGTCCGCTCGGCGGACGGGAGGAGGTGGCCCGGTGAGTATCTCCGAGCCCTTGGACGACCCCTGGGCCGACAGCGGTCCCAGTGACCGTCTTCCCCCTTCCCGGCAGAGCCGTGGTGGTGGTCGCGGCCAGAGCGACGAGCACGAGCGGGGGCGGGAGGGGGGCGTCTGGGACGACGGTCCGGCCACCTTCGAGCGCGTCCCGCCGCAGGATCTGGACGCCGAGCAGTCGGTGCTCGGTGGCATGCTCCTGTCCAAGGACGCGATCGCCGATGTGGTCGAGGTTCTCAAGGGTGCCGACTTCTACAAGCCCGCTCACGAGACGATCTTCCAGGCGATCCTCGACGTCTACGCCAAGGGCGAGCCCGCCGACCCCATCACCATCGCCGCCGAACTCACCAAGCGCGGTGAGATCAACAAGGTCGGCGGCGCATCGTATCTGCACACCCTCGTCCAGACGGTCCCGACCGCGGCGAACGCCGAGTACTACGCCGAGATCGTGCACGAGCGGGCCGTGTTGCGGCGCCTCGTCGAGGCGGGCACGCGCATCACGCAGATGGGGTACGCGGCGGACGACGACGTCGACGAGATCGTCAACAGGGCACAGGCGGAGATCTACGCGGTCACCGAGCAGCGCACCAGCGAGGACTATCTCCCGCTCGGCGACATCATGGAGAGCGCCCTCGACGAGATCGAGGCGATCGGCTCACGCAGCGGCGAGATGACCGGCGTCCCGACCGGCTTCACGGACTTCGACTCGCTGACCAACGGCCTGCACCCCGGCCAGATGATCGTCATTGCGGCCCGTCCCGCCATGGGTAAGTCCACGCTCGCCCTCGACTTCGCGCGAGCGGCGTCGATCAAGCACAACCTGCCCAGCGTCATCTTCTCCCTGGAGATGGGGCGCAACGAGATCGCGATGCGTCTGCTGTCGGCCGAGGCGCGGGTGGCTCTGCACCACATGCGGTCCGGCACGATGACGGACGAGGACTGGACACGGCTCGCGCGCCGGATGCCCGAGGTCTCGGCCGCGCCGCTCTACATCGACGACTCGCCGAACCTGTCGATGATGGAGATCCGCGCGAAGTGCCGCCGCCTCAAGCAGCGCAACGACATCAAGCTCGTGATCATCGACTATCTGCAACTGATGCAGGCTGGCGGATCGAAGCGGTCCGAGAGCCGTCAGCAAGAGGTGTCGGACATGTCCCGAAACCTCAAGCTCCTGGCCAAGGAGCTGGAGGTCCCGGTGATCGCGCTCTCCCAGTTGAACCGTGGTCCCGAACAGCGCACGGACAAGAAACCGATGGTCTCCGACCTGCGTGAGTCCGGCTCCATCGAGCAGGACGCCGACATGGTCATCCTGCTGCACCGCGAGGACGCCTACGAGAAGGAGTCACCGCGCGCGGGCGAGGCCGACATCATCGTCGGCAAGCACCGTAACGGCCCGACGGCCACGATCACGGTCGCGTTCCAGGGCCACTACTCGCGCTTCGTGGACATGGCACAGACCTGACCGGGCGGGCGCCGGGCCTCGGATGGCGCGGGGTGGGCCCGGCTCCGATGGCACATCGGCGGTGCGGGACCTCGGGCAAGCGCTGTTCGCACGCGCGGAACGCGGCCGGTCCACTACTCGGACGAGTAAGGCACCTGGTTCTACTTCGAGGTCGACGCCGAAGGCCGGGTGACCGGGCAGGTCGAACTCGGAGGGAGCGGCCCGAGGCCCGTCGACGCGTCGACCAGAGTCGTGGTCAGCCGCGGGTGAAATCGGTCGACGTGGCTCTGTGGGCAGGGTGGACTGGGTGCATGACGACACCCTCGGAGCTGTTGCCCGCCACTCGCCGTGCCCTCCTGCATCGCATCGCCGTCGCGCAGCGCGAGGGGCGGGCGCCCTCCCTCGTCGCCGCGGTGGCCCGTGACGGGGAGCTGGTGTGGACCGGCTCGCGCACCTCGGTGGACGGGCACGGGCCCGACGAGAACGTGCAGTACCGGATCGGTTCGATCACGAAGACCTTCACCGCCGTGCTCGTACTGCGGTTGCGCGACGAGGGGCTGCTCGACCTGGGTGACCCCTTGGAGAAGTACCTCCCCGGGACAGGGGTCGGAGAGGTCACCATCGCGGAACTCCTCGCGCACACCGGCGGATTGGCGGCCGAGACGCCCGGCGAGTGGTGGGAGCGCTCGTCCGCCGCGCTCCGCCCCACCCTCGCCGATGTCCTGGGCGAGCAGCCCTTCCGTCATCCGGTCGGTCGCCGTCACCACTACTCCAACCCCGGTTACACGTTGCTGGGCTCGCTGGTGGCGGCGGTGCGTGGTGTGAGCTGGGAGGAGGCGCTGCGCGGCGAGATCCTCGAACCGCTCGGTCTGAGCCGGACCAGCGTGAAGGCCGAGGCCCCGCACGCCGGAGGCTGGGCCGTGCATCCGTACGCCGATGTGCTGCTGCCGGAGCCCAATGAGGACCTCGGCCTGATGGCGCCCGCCGGTCAACTGTGGTCCACCACAGGCGACCTGGCGGCCTTCGGTGCGTTTCTCCTCACGGGCGACGATCGCGTACTGAGTGCGGAGTCCGTACGGGAGATGCGGACGCCGGCGGCACCGACCCTGCCGGGCGACTGGGACGCCGCGTACGGACTGGGCATGCAGGTACTGCGGCGGGAGGGAAGGACCCTGGCAGGACACACGGGGTCGTTGCCGGGATTCGTGGCGGGGCTGTGGCTGAACGAGGAGGACGGGCTGGTCTCCGTCACGCTGACCAACTGCACGTCGGGGCTGCCCGCTGCCACGGTCGCCGCCGACCTCCTGGAGATCGTCGCCGAGGCCGAACCGCGGATCCCCGAGCCCTGGCGCCCCCTGCCCGAGGTCGACGCCGCGGTACTGGGCCTCGCGGGGCCCTGGTACTGGGGGACGCAGATCGTCGCCCTGCGTCTGACGGCCCACGGCGGGGTGGAGTTGGGGCCCGCGGCCGGCGGTGGGCGCCGCTCCCGGTTCCGGAAGAACGGCGACGGCACCTGGACCGGCCTGGACGGCTACTACGCGGGGGAGGTGCTTCGGGTGGTGCGTCGGCACGACGGCTCGGTGAGCCATCTGGACCTCGGGTCGTTCGTCTTCACCCGCACGCCCTATGGGGTGGACGCCCCGGTACCCGGAGGGGTCGACCCGGAGGGATGGCGGGGCCTGCCGCAGTAGCCGGGCGTCTCGCTGTTTCACGTGAAACCGGAGCCACCCGGCAGCGCCGCGGGCTCCGGTCGGTCACAGCGCCAGCTTGAATCCCACGTGGGAGGCCGTGAACCCCAGCCGCTCATAGAAGCGGTGAGCATCGGTGCGGGTCGCGTCCGACGTCAGTTGCACCAACTGGCAGTCCTGGCGCCGTGATTCCTCGATGGCCCACTCGATGAGCCGGGTCCCAAGGCCACTGCCGCGCTCGTCGGCGTGGATGCGTACGCCCTCGATGATCGACCGGGTGGCCCCCTTCCGGGAGAGGCCCGGGACGACGGTGAGCTGAAGAGTGCCGACGACACGGCCCTGACGGACCGCGACGACGAGGTGCTGGTTCGGATCGGCGGACAGCCGTGCCTGGGCGGCGAGATACGGCGTGAGGTCGTCCGGCGACTCCCGTCGCGCGCCGAGCGGATCGTCCGCCAGCATCGCGACGATCGCCGGGACGTCCTCAGCCGACGCCGCTCTTATCTCAAGATCTTCCATGGCCGCAGCCTAGGCCGGATGTCCCGGCCGGTGGGCCTGGTCAGGCCGGAACGTGCAGCGCTTCGACGGCCCGGACGAGCGGGGCGAGTTCCGGGTTCTCGGCCGCGGCGTCCAGAGCCTCGCGCAGCGCTGTCTCGTTGGTGGGGCGCGCTTCCTCAAGGAGCGCGAGGCCCGCGTCGGAGACGTTCGTGTAGATGCCGCGCCGGTCTGTGGGGCACAGGTAGCGCAGCAGCAGCCCGCGATCCTCCAGCCGCGTCACCAGGCGGGTGGTGGCGCTCTGGCTGAGCACGACCGCGTCGGCGACCTGCTTCATCTGAAGGTGACCGCCCTCTCCGTCGTGCTGTCGGCTCAGGACGTCGAGCAGGGAGTACTCACGCACGCTGAGATCGTGCTTGGCCTGGAGGGCGCGCTCGATGTGCCCCTCGATCTTCCCGTGAAGCAGGGAAAGCGCGCACCAGCCCTGTGAGAGGGCAGTGAGTGCGGGGTCTGTCGCGGTCATGGCTCGTGGATCCTCCGTCCCGGAGCGGCTGCCCCCAGGGTAGTCGATCCATGAAACTGCCCGCGCTTGCAATTAACCAGCGTCTGCAACTATTGTGAGGTCTCGTAAAACGCACCCGCAACAACCTGGAAGGTGAACCCCCATGCCTCTCGCGCTGCTCGCCCTCGCGATCGGGGCCTTCGGGATCGGAACCACCGAATTCGTGATCATGGGCCTGCTCCCTGAGGTCGCGGGTGACTTCGGCGTCTCCATCCCTACGGCCGGTTTCCTCGTGACCGGCTATGCCCTCGGCGTCATGTTCGGCGCCCCCCTCATGACCGTCCTCGGCACCCGAATCCCGCGTAAGCGCATGCTGATGCTGCTGATGGGCCTCTTCATCGCCGGCAACCTGCTCTCCGCCGTCGCACCCGTCTTCGCCGTGATGCTGGTCGGCCGAGTGGTCGCCTCGCTCGCCCACGGTGCCTTCTTCGGCATCGGCGCCGTCGTCGCGGCCGAGCTGGTCGCCCCGCAGAAGAAGGCCGGTGCGATCGCCATGATGTTCACCGGCCTGACCGTCGCCAACGTCGTCGGTGTCCCGCTCGGCACCTTCGTCGGCCAGTCCGCCGGCTGGCGCGTCACCTTCACGCTGGTCGCCGCGCTCGGTGTCCTCGGGCTCGTCGGCATCGCCAAGCTCGTGCCGGATCTGCCCAAGCCCGCAGGCGTCCAGCTCCGTCATGAACTGGCCGCGTTCAAGAACGTCCAGGTCCTGCTCGCCATGGCGATGACCGTGCTCGGCTTCGGTGGCGTCTTCGCGGCCATCACCTACATCGCGCCGATGATGACGCACGTCACCGGTTTCGCCGACGCCTCGGTGACCTGGCTGCTCGTCCTCTTCGGTCTCGGCATGGTCGGCGGCAATCTCGTCGGCGGCAAGTTCGCCGACCGTGCCCTGATGCCGATGCTGTACGTCTCTCTGAGCGCTCTCGCGGTCGTCCTCGGCCTCTTCACGGTCACCGCGCACAACAAGGCCCTTGCCACCCTCAGCATCGTGCTGATCGGCGCCTTCGGCTTCGCGACCGTTCCGCCGCTCCAGAAGCGGGTCCTCGATCAGGCCTCCGGCGCGCCCACGCTCGCCTCCGCCGTCAACATCGGCGCCTTCAACCTCGGCAACGCACTCTCCGCCTGGCTCGGCGGCCTGGTGATCTCCGCGGGCCTCGGCTACACCGCCCCGAACTGGGTCGGCGCGGTGCTCGCCGCGAGCGCCCTCGTCCTGGCCGTCGTGTCCGCTGCGCTGGAGCGCCGCACTCCGACGCCGAGCCCGGTCGTCACCGGTGCCGAGCAGCGGCACGCCGAGCCGGTCCACCACTGACGGGCCCCCGAGGCAGGCGGGACCCGCGCCCGCCCGCCGCCCCGACCGAACACACCAAGCACCCCTCGCTACACGCACCACCCCGCAAGGAGCACCCCATGAGCACCACCACCGCTGTCGCCCCGCTGACCATCCAGGACGCCGAGACGCTCGTCGATGCCGCCCGCCGGGCCGCGGAGACCACCGGGGTCGCCGTCAGCGTCACCGTTCTCGACGCCGGTGGTCAGCTCCTCGCGTTCCGCCGTGACGACCGCGCCGTCCTCATCTCCGGCGAGACGAGCACCCGCAAGGCGTACACCGCTCTGCAGTTGGACGCGCCGACGGCCGAACTCGTCGACCTGGTCAAGCCCGACGGCCCCTTCCACAGCCTGCCCACCGCCCTCGACAGGCCGCTGCTGTTCATCGCGGGCGGCGTGCCGGTCCACCGCGACGGCCGGCTCATCGGCGCGATCGGTGTCGGCGGCGGCGCCCCCGACGAGGACCACGGCTTCGCCACGAGCGCCGTGAACTCGCTCGTCTGACAGGCGTGTACGCCGACGGGCCCGCCTCCGAGAAGTCGCAGCAGAGCGGCGCTCGGGGCGGGCCCGGCACCATGTCTCAGCCGGCCGCGACCGTCAGCGGGGCGAAGCGGCGGGTCCAGTCACCGGGGAGATCCGGGGCGCCGTAGTTCATCACCGCGTTGAGGGCGAGACCTTCGAGACCGCGCTCCTTGAGCCAGGCCAGCAGTTCCTCGTGACGTACGTCGACATCGGTGCGCAGGGGCCGGTCCGTGCCCGCCGCGAGACCCGCGACCAGAGCCTTGGCGGTCTCGGTGTCACGGGCGACCAGGGGGCCGACGACGTGGGTCTCCATATTGGGCCAGGCGGCGGCGTAACCGATGAGCACGCCACCCTCCTCGGCCACGCGTAGCTGGTCCGAGAAGGCGGGAAGGCGGGCGATGATGTGCGTGCGGTCGGTGCCGAACACCTCGGCGTCCAGGCGGAGAATGGCCGACAGGTCCTCGGCGGTGGCCGGGCGCGTGGCCACCACCGAGGGTGTGCCCCCGTCGATGAACCGCCCGCGCACCATCTCACTCCGCCCGGCGAGCTTGAAGCCCAGCTCCTCGTAGAGCGGCTGCCCGTACGGTGTCGCGTACAGGGTCAGCGGTGTCGTGCCCGCCCGCTCGACGACGTGGCGCATCAGGCGTCTGCCGACCCCTCGGCGCGCGTACCGTTCGGCGACCAGGACCATGCCGATCGCGCCGAGTTCGGGTTGCTCCCGGGGGCCGTACTCGGTCACCACGCAGGCGGCGACCAGTCCGCCGTCAGGGTCGTCGATGCCGTGGCCGGTACCGGCGGCGAGCAGCAGGCCCCATTTGTGTTCCTCGCGGGGCCAGCCCCGGTTCTCGGAGAGGTCGGCGCACGCGCGCACATCACGCGGGGTGAGACGGCGGATGGGCAGATCGGAGAGGGAAGGTGTCGACACGCAGGTCAGGCTGTCGGACTCGGCAGGGTGGCGTCCACCGCTTTCACGGGAGTGGTCCGGTGGTTTCGGCCACGTCCGGTCGCGTCCCGGGTGAGGACGGGCCGAGCCCGACGCCACGGACGCCGTGTTTCACGTGAAACACAGGGGCGGGACCGCGGGCGGTCCACAGGCCGCAGCAGCCTAACCAGACGGAAAGATCGAAGACCCGGGCTTTCCGGTTCGTGTTCGACACACCGGGATCCGACGGCACGCTGCGACGAGGGGACTGCACGCAGGCCGACCAGAGATGTTCGAGGCGAGGCAGCACATGGACGCTCCGATCACGACATCGGCCGCTCCCGGCCCGGAGGGTGCGGACGGCTGGTTCACCCCGCACATCGGCAGCCGGACACCTCCGCCCCGCCCCACAGCGGGGCCCGGACCGGCAGCGTCCGTACGGGAGAACGCCTCGCCCGAAGCGCTCCTCGTCCGCCGCACGATGGACGAGGTCGGCCCCGTCGCCGACGGCTTCACCTCGTACTTCTACGCGCTCCTGTTCGTCCGCCACCCCGAGTTGCGCCCTCTGTTCCCCGCCGCGATGGACGCACAGCGTGACCGGCTCCTCAGAGCGCTGCTGACGGCGGTGGAGCACATCGACGACAAGCTCGTCCTGGTGCCCTACCTGAAGAACCTGGGCCGCGGTCACCGCAAGTACGGCACGCGGCCCGAGCACTACCCGGCCGTCGGCGAATGCCTCATCGCGGCGCTCAGCAGATACGCCGCGGCGACCTGGGACGCGCGGACCGAGGCCGCATGGGTGCGTACCTATACGACGATCTCGCAGGTCATGATCGACGCGGCTGCCGAGGACGAGCTGAAGGCCCCCGCCTGGTGGCTGTCGGAGATCGTGGCGCACGAGCCGCGCACGGCCGACATCGCGGTCGTCACCGTCCGGCCCGAGCAGCCGTACCCGTTCCTGGCCGGTCAGTACACGACGCTGGAGACGCCGTGGTGGCCGAGGATCTGGCGGCACTACTCGTTCGCGGCTGCGCCCCGGCCGGACGGGTTGCTGTCGTTCCACGTGAAGGCCGTCGCGGCCGGCTGGGTCTCCCACGCCCTGGTCCACCGTGCCCGCCCCGGTGACGTGGTGCGGCTCGGCCCGCCCGCCGGGTCCATGACCGTCGACCACAGCACCGACAGCGGTCTCCTCTGTCTGGGCGGCGGCACCGGCATCGCCCCCATCAAAGCGCTTGTCGAGGACGTCGCCCAGCACGGGAAACGGCGGCCGGTCGAGGTGTTCTACGGCGCCCGCACCGACCAGGACCTGTACGACATCGACACGATGTTGCGGCTCCAGCGGAGCCATCCCTGGCTAGCGGTGCGCCCGGTCATCGACCAGTGGGCCCGCCGCCGGCTCCCGGACGCCGTGCGGGAGTACGGCCCGTGGAACGAGTACGACGCCTATCTGTCCGGTCCACCGGGCATGATCCGCAACGGCGTCGACGCCCTGCGCGACCTCGGCGTCCCGGTCGACCGGATCCGCCACGACGTGGTGGAGGACCAGGCCGCCGCCGCGCACTGACCCCGTACGAGGTCAGCCGAGATCCGGTGCGTGCATCGCCCGAACGCCTTCGATGTTGCCGTCCAGGTAGTGGCGCAAGGACAGCGGGACCAGATGCACCGAGGCGATGCCGACACGGGTGAACGGCACACGTACGACCTCGTACTCGCCGCACGGTTCCTCGATCTCGGGGCCGTGGCGCTGGTCGAGATCCATCGACTCCAGACGGCAGACGAAGAAGTGCTGGACCTTCACCCCGGTCGTGGCGGCGTCCTCGCCGATGTGCTCCACGGTGTCCACGAAACAGGGCACCACGTCGGTGACCTTGGCGCCCAGTTCCTCGTGCACCTCGCGGTGCAGGGCGTCGACGACGGTCGTGTCCTCCGGTTCGACCCCGCCACCGGGCGTCACCCAGTACGGATCGACGCCGGGCTTGGTCCGCTTGATCAGGATGAGGTCGTCACCATCGAGCAGAACAGCGCGTGCGGTGCGCTTGACCACGGGTCGGACGGTCATGGGAGAAATGTGGCCCGGCTGGTTCCACGTGAAACATTCCGCACCGGGACAGTCCCGCTCACGACCAGTCGACAGCAGCGCCCAGCAGCCACTCGTGCGCCCGCGCGATGTGCGGCAGAGCGAGTGTGCCGGTGCGGACGACGAGGAAATACGTGCGCAGCGGCGGCACCGTCGGATCGAGCAGCGCCACGACTTCGCCGCGCTCCAGGGCGGGGGCGCAGAGATAGCGCGGCAGGACGGCAAGACCGGCTCCGTTGATCGCACAGGCCAGCACCGCGCGCAGATCCGGTACGACCACCGTGCCGGCGACGGCCGGGCGGGTATCGAAGACGGACGCCCAGTAGCGGGAGACCAGCGGCAGCGATTCATGGACCTCGACCACCGGAAACTTCTCCAGGGAGGGCGCCGCGTCGCGATGCAGCTTGCCGGAACCGATCCGGGCGGCCCAGCGAGGAGCGGCGACCAGCACGTGCTCCTCGTCGCAGAGCGGCGTCGCCGTGAGCAGGGCACCGCGCGGACGAGCCGTCGTGATGGCCAGATCGTGATGTCCCGCGGCGAGCCCTTCCACGGTCTCCTCGGCGGTGCCGAAGGAGGCGCGTAAGGCGATGCTCTGGCCGTCGTCCCTGGTCAGCGCCGTGAGCGCGGGCAGGGCTCGTTCCGCCGTGAACTCCGGAGGCCCCGCCAGATGCAGGGTGCGTACGGCCGACTCCCCGTCGAGTCCGACTTCGGTGATCTCCACCAGCGCGTCGAGATGAGGAGCCGCCTTGTGCGCCAGCTCGTCCCCGATGGTCGTCGGGGTCACGCCGCGGGCCTGCCGCAGGAACAACGGGCGGCCCAACTGCCGCTCCAGTGTGCGTATCTGGGAGGTCACGGCGGGCTGCGAGAGGCCGAGCAGCGCGGCGGCGCGGGTGAACGACCCGGCGCGATGGACCGTCACAAAGGTGCGCAGCAGAGCCAGATCCATGGCGAGGCCCTCCCCTCGGGCTCGGGTCGCGGCCCACTATAAATATGTCGATAGGGCTCTGTCGCTACCGTGATTGGACACTGACACAGAGTCAACTAGCCTTGTTCGCGCGGTTCTTCGCGCGCAGAACCGGGGCGGTCCGAGCCACGAGGGGGGAGGCTCGGGCCGTTCGTTGTGCGTAGCCGGGCTGGTCAGCGCGGGCGGAGAGGGTTCACGCCGCCCGCCCCTCCACCGCGTCGCGCACGGCGTCGAGCAGTCCCTCGCTCGCCGCCTCGATCATCCGCAGACATTCCTCGAAGCCGTCCAGGTCGCCGTAGTAAGGGTCGGGGACGTCCCTGTCGTCATCGTCGGCCGCGGGATCGTAGGAGCGCAGCAGGCGCACCTTCTCCGCGTCCCGCCCCGTCGGAGCCGTCCGGCGCAGTGTGCGCAGATGGCCCGCGTCGAGGGCGATCACCAGATCCAGCCGGTCGAACCAGTCGCGGTGGAACTGGCGGGCCGTGTGCAGGGCCGAGTAGCCGGCCTCCTGGAGGACGTGGACCGTGCGCGGATCGGCGCCGTCACCCACGTGCCAGCCGTCGGTGCCGGCGCTGTCGACCTCGACGACGCCGGACAGGCCGGCCTCCTCGACGCGGGCGCGGAAGACGTGCTCGGCCATGGGCGAGCGGCAGATGTTGCCGGTGCAGACGAAGCAGACGCGGTAGGTCATGGCAGGGTTCAGTCCTTCTCGGGCAGGACGACGTTCAGCGCCCAGGAGACGATCGAGATGATCAGGCCGCCGAGGACCGCGGTCCAGAATCCCTCCACGTGGAAGCTGAGGTCCAGCTTGTCGGCCAGCCACGAGGTCAGCAGCAGCATCAAGGCGTTCACGATCAGCGTGATCAGGCCCAGGGTGAGGACGAAGAGCGGGAAGGTCAGGACCTTCACGACCGGCTTCACGAGAAAGTTGACCAGGCCGAAGATCAACGCGACCAGGATCAGCGTGCCGACCTTCTTGGCGGTGCTGTCGCCGGTGAGGGTGATCTTGTCGAGCACCCAGACCGCGACGGCCAGGGCCCCCGCGTTGGCGACCGTCTTGACTACGAAATTCAACATGTGTCTGATCGTGGCAGACGAGACCGGTGGCACACCGGTGACGAGTGGGGACAGTGAGGTCGACGAGGGCGATGAAGGCATTCCGGCTGGACGAACTGGAGGCGGAGCGTGCCGCCAACGACGGCGCGTATCTGCAGTTCCTGCGTGAGCGGAACATGTCGGTCGGGCTGTACGCGCTGGACGCGGGGGAGCACGACCCGCAGCAACCGCACCGGCAGGACGAGGTCTATCTCGTGGTCAGCGGGCGCGCCTCGATCACCGTCGGCATGGAGACCACACAGGTCGGCCGCGGCAGCGTCGTCTATGTACCGGCCGGTGTCGCTCACAAGTTCCACCACATCAGCGAGGACCTGCGGGTTCTGGTCGTGTTCTCTCCCCCGGAGAGCTGACCCCGGACCCCGGGGTTCCCTAAGGGGTGGGTCAGGGGAGGACAAGGGATCGCGAAGCCCCTTTCGCTCCCTCGACGTGCCAGCATCGAGGCAGGACGTCAGAAGAGTCCCGTCAAGGGCCTCACAAGCGAAGGAGCGATGGCTGTGCGAGAGATATTCGCGGGCATGCCGTGGTGGGTCAAGTGGGTCGCGGTGCCGGTCATCGCCCTGGTCGTGTTCGGCGGGCTGATCGCGAGCGTCGTCGGATTCGTGATCGGCCTGCTGTTCAAGGTGCTGGTCTTCGCCGCCCTCGTGGGCGGACTCGTCTACGTCGTACGGAAGTTCATGACGGGCTCGTCCTCGCGCGGCGACTGGTGAGCCGCGGCGCGGTGGCGGGCAGCGGGCGCGGTGGTTGTGCGGTGCGACCGTTCGCACGACCGGGGGAAGTTTCCGTTCCGGGCCCGCACCGACCGGTGGCCAAGGGTTAAAGTCCGGAATCCGACGGCTCCACCCCCGTGAGCCAGGGGTGCGCGGGGGACGCACGCGTACCGGGAGTGAACCTTGGCCACGGCTGACCCCGCCTCCGCAGCCCCGCAGACGCTCATCGGCTCCGTCCAGCGCGCCCTGCGGCTGCTCGAAGCGGTCGCTGCGCACGACGAGGGGGCGCCGGCCAAGCAACTCGCCCGGGAGGCCGGAGTCGCCCTCCCCACGGCGTACCACTTGCTGCGCACGCTCGCCCACGAGAACTACCTCCGCAAGGAGAAAGGCGTCTTCATGTTCGGGGACGCGGCCGAGCGGCTGAGCAGCAGTGGAGCACAGCAGAATCGTCGCGGCATGATCACCGACGCGTTGCGGCGCTGGCGCGACGCCCTCGGTGTTCCGGTCTACTTCGCGATCTACCGCGACGGTGAGATCGAGATCGTCGCCGTCGCCGACTCCCCGGCCAGCCCGGCCGTCGAGGAGTGGGCCGATTTCCGCGAGACCGGCCACGCCCACGCGATCGGCCAGTGCCTGCTCTCCCAGCTCGACGAGGAGGCCCGCCGGGACCACCTCGACCGCTACCCGGTCCGGTCCATCACCCCGTACACGGTGCGTGACGGCCGGACGCTGCTGCGCAAGCTGCGAACAGTGGGGCGGATGGAGCCCCTGATCGAGTGCCAGCAGTACGCGCTCGGCACGGCCTGCGCCGCGTTCCCGGTCACCATCGGCTCCACCGCGGCGGCTCTGGCCATCTCTCTCCCCTCTCGTCAGGCCGACAGACTGCTGCCCGCGGCACGCCGCTTGCAGGACGAGATCGGCAGCCTCGTAGGGACACTCGGCTTCTCTATCAGCATCTGAAAACTCACTCCTTGTAATCCCTCGTGTACGTTGAGCAAGATGCCACCAGTGTCAGGAAGGTCATTCCTGGCCAATCGACGGCAAGTTGACGGGGTAGGCGATGCGCGAGTCGGTCCAAGCAGTACAGGCAGAGGTCATGATGAGCTTCCTCGTCTCCGAGGAGCTGTCCTTCCGCATCCCGGTGGAACTCCGGTACGAGGCCGGGGATCCGTACGCGGTACGACTCACCTTCCATCTCCCCGGGGACGCCCCCGTGACCTGGGCGTTCGGCCGCGAACTCCTCGTCGACGGGGTCAACGGGGCGACCGGTGACGGCGATGTGCGGATCTCTCCCGTGCTCTTCGCCGGGTGTGGCGACGAGATGCCGGGCGAGGTGCACATCCGGCTCCAGGTGGGCGGCGACCACGCACTGTTCCGAGTCGGCGTCGCGCCCCTCGTCGCCTTCCTCGACCGCACCGACAGGATCGTCCCGCTCGGTCAGGAACAGGCACTGGCCGACTACGAGGCCGAACTCGACGAAGCCCTCGACCGGATCCTCGGCGAGGAGCAGAACGCCGGCTGAGCACAGGGGCCCGGCAGGGCAGTTGACGTAACGCTTCAGCAGCGCGGTGCACCCGAGCGTTCCGTGCCGCTCAGCGCTTGCGTCGCCGCCCCCTGCCACCGCGGGCCGGAGCGGACTGTGCGGGCTTGTGCCCGCTCGGCCGGTCGGCGGAGACGACCAGCGCCGCCAGCGCCGTGGTCACCGGAACGGCGGCCACCAGCCCGATCGAGCCCACCAGCGTGCGGACGATCTCCTCGGCCACCAGCTCACTGTTGGCCACGTCCGTCACGCTGCTCTGCGCGATCGAGAAGAGCAGCAGCAGGGGCAGCGCCGCGCCCGCGTACGCGAGGACCAGGGTGTTGACGACGGACGCGATGTGGTCCCGGCCGATGCGGATGCCCGCCCGGTACAGGCCGCGCCAGCCCATCAAGGGGTTGGCCTCGTGCAGTTCCCACACGGCCGACGTCTGGGTCACCGTCACGTCGTCCAGTACGCCGAGCGAACCGATGATGACGCCGGCGAGCAGCAGACCGCTCATGTCGATGTGCGGGTACAGGCCGTGGATCAGACCGGTGCTGTCGTCCGTGTTGCCCGTCAGCGCCGCCCAGCCGATGAACAACGAGCCCAACAGGCCGATGAGCAGCAGCGACACCAGGGTGCCGAGCACGGCGACCGAGGTCCGGGCCGTCAGACCGTGACACATGTAGAGCGCGATCAGCATGATCGCGCTCGCCCCGATCACCGCCACCACCAGAGGGTTCGAGCCCTGGAGGATCGCCGGCAGGATGAAGAGCGTCAGCACCAGGAAGCTGACCGCGAGCGCGACCAGGGCCATGACGCCGCGCAGACGGCCCACCACGACCACGGCCAGGGCGAAGATCCCGGCCAGCAGCGCCATGGGGAACTTCCGGTTCACATCGGTGACCGAGTACTGGAGGTTCTTCGGGGCGTCGGGAGCGTAGGCGACGATCACCTTCTGCCCCTCGCGCAACTGCCGGGGTGAATCAGGCTGGACGACCTCCGTGAACGTACGGCCCTCGTCCTTGCCCGTGTCGATCCGGATGGACGCCTTCCCGCACGTACCGGACGCCTGCCGCTCGGCCGAGGAACCTGCCGACGGAGCGGCCTGGGACGCGTCACCGGAAGGTGCGGTACCCGGAGCGCTCACGGACGCGCAGTCGACCTTCTCGACCCCGACGACCGTGGCCTGCTGCGTCTGCCGGTCGAAGCCGACACCGGTCCGCTCATGGGCAGGAGCGCCTCCGGGCCACAGCACCACGAGCCCCACGACGACCGCCACGGAGAACGGCACCAGGATCGCCGCGATGACCTTGCGCAGATGCCGGGAGACGGGCGCGGCCGGGCCGTGACTGTGCGAGTGGCCATGGCCGGCCGGGCCGTGACCGGCGCCGGACGGAGTGGAACCGTGCGGCGGTTGGGGCGGCGGAGGCGGGGGCTGCTGCGTGGTGGTCACCGCCCGATCATCGCAAGAACGGCAGGGGCCCTCTGTTCAACGCGTCCGAAGGGACGCTAGCGTGGAGGCACCTTTGCAAACGCGGGAGCTCGGAGCACCGGGCTGAGAGGGCGCTGACCTTCGTCCCAGCGCGTTTCACGTGAAACAACGTGAAGCGCCGACGACGAACATCG
The DNA here is from genome assembly GCF_044765725.1 of Streptomyces sp. NPDC102406. NCBI lineage: Bacteria > Bacillati > Actinomycetota > Actinomycetes > Kitasatosporales > Streptomycetaceae > Streptomyces > Streptomyces sp. NPDC102406. The sequence continues at coordinate 189,120 of NZ_JBIWKP010000006.1, forward strand.
CTGCGTCGACCGCCGAACCTGTTACCGGGTAATGCCGGCGTAGGGAGTAGGTCTCATGACCACAACGGACACACGCACGCCTGCCTCCAACGGCTCCGAGCCGGAGGGCGGGAAGTCCATCGGCTGGCACAAGGGGTACATCCAGGGCTCACGGCCCGACCTCAACGTGCCGGTCCGCCAGGTGCACCTCACCAACGGCCAGGCCGTCACGCTGTACGACACCTCCGGCCCGTACACCGATCCGACCGTCGACACCGATGTCCGCAGGGGGCTCGCCCCTCTCCGGGAGAACTGGATCATCGCCCGCGGGGACACCGAGGAGTACGCGGGCCGCCCCGCCCGCCCCGAGGACGACGGCATCAAGCACACGTCGCCGCGCGGCGGGCTGCGCAACCTCGACGCCGTCTTCCCGGGTCGCCCGCGCCAGCCGCGTCGCGGCAGGAACGGCGAGCCCGTGACCCAACTCGCCTACGCCCGGCGTGGAGAGATCACCCCGGAGATGGAGTACGTGGCCATCCGGGAGAACGTCGCGCCTGAGGTAGTGCGTGAGGAGATCGCGGCGGGCCGCGCGGTCCTCCCCGCGAACGTGAACCACCCGGAGATCGAGCCGATGATCATCGGCAAGCGGTTCCTGGTGAAGGTCAACGCCAACATCGGCAATTCCGCGGTCACCTCCTCCATCGAGGAGGAGGTGGAGAAGATGACCTGGGCGACCCGCTGGGGCGCCGACACCGTCATGGACCTCTCCACCGGCCGGAACATCCACACCACGCGCGAGTGGGTGCTGCGCAACTCCCCCGTCCCCATCGGTACCGTGCCGCTCTACCAGGCCCTCGAAAAGGTCGATGGCAAGGCCGAGGAACTGACCTGGGAGATCTACAAGGACACGGTCATCGAGCAGGCCGAGCAGGGTGTGGACTACATGACGGTCCACGCGGGCGTCCGCCTCCCGTATGTCCCGCTGACCGCCAACCGCAAGACCGGCATCGTCTCCCGCGGCGGCTCGATCATGGCCGCATGGTGCCTGGCGCACCACAAGGAGAGCTTCCTCTACGAGCACTTCGAGGAGCTGTGCGACATCCTCGCGGCGTACGACGTCACGTACTCCCTCGGTGACGGGCTGCGCCCCGGCTCGATCGCGGACGCCAACGACGAGGCGCAGTTCGCGGAGTTGCGGACGCTCGGCGAACTCAACTCCGTCGCCAAGCGGCACGGCGTCCAGACCATGATCGAGGGCCCGGGCCATGTCCCGATGCACAAGATCAAGGAGAACATCGACCTCCAGCAGGAGATCTGCGAAGAGGCGCCGTTCTACACGCTCGGCCCGCTGACCACGGACGTCGCTCCGGCGTACGACCACATCACGTCCGGGATCGGTGCCGCGATGATCGCCTGGTGGGGCACGGCGATGCTCTGCTACGTCACGCCCAAGGAGCACCTGGGGCTGCCCAACCGCGACGACGTGAAGACCGGCGTCATCACGTACAAGATCGCGGCCCACGCGGCGGACCTCGCCAAGGGGCACCCGGGCGCGCAGGACTGGGACGACGCGCTCTCCGACGCCCGCTTCGAGTTCCGCTGGGAGGACCAGTTCAACCTGGCGCTCGACCCGGACACGGCACGGGAGTTCCACGACGAGACGCTGCCCGCCGAGCCGGCCAAGACCGCGCACTTCTGCTCGATGTGCGGTCCGAAGTTCTGCTCGATGAAGATTTCCCAGGACATCCGCCGCGAGCACGGCTCCACCAAGGCCGAGGTGGAGGCAGGCATGGAGCAGAAGTCGAAGGAGTTCGCCGAGGCGGGCAACCGCGTCTATCTGCCGCTGGCCGACTGACCGGCGTACCGGCGTCCTGCGCATCGGCATGACGCGGGGCTCGGGGCCGTGATTCGCCCCGAGCCCCGTCATGGCTCCGTGCTTCGCCGGGGGTCGGCGGTTCAGTCGGGCTGGTGCTCCGGACCGCCGAAGTCCGGGCTGGTGAAGTCCGGGCTGGAGAAGCCGGCGCGCTGCCCCGTGGCCGTACCGCCGCCGTCGGGGCTGCTGAACCCCGGCCTGTTGTAGCCGAGCTGGGGCATGCGGTTGGCGGGGCCGCCGCCCAGCGAGGTGCCGCCTGTGGGCGGGCCCGCCTGGGCATCCCGGAGGAACGGCACGATGCCGCGTTCGAGGAGGGCTTTGCCCCAGGCTTCCCTGGCGCGCGTCACCTCCTCGTTGGCCTCGCTGTCGGCGCCTGCCTGGAGCGAGGTCGAACCGTTGCGCAGGGCCGTCAGGAGCAGGCACACCGCGGCGACGAGGATGCCCGCCGCGGTGAGTGCGCCGAAGACCCAGCCGACCGACAGCAGGGTGTCCGCGAAGTCGGGCGGTGGGTTGAGCATTTTCAGGATGCAGCCGACCAGCAGGAAGATCGCGGCCGCGGTCCCGGCGAGGACCGGGGCGAGCACGACGGCGACCGCGGCGACCCCGGGTCCCGTGGTCTCCGCGACCTCGCCCACGGTGGCGGCGAACCCCAGCGAGCTGCCACCGGACTCGGCCGTGCCGGAAGTGCCTCCTTCGCGTAGCGGACGGGCGGACCGCGGGGCGGTGCGCAGCTCGTCGCGGACCTTGGTGTAGTGCTCGTACTCGGTGGCGGCAGCGGTGCTTATCAGTGCCGCCGCGTTGAGTGCCATGGTGCGCAGTTGTTCGCGGTTGAGCCGCTGGCCCACTGCGGCGAGATCCGGGCGGTTGGGTGCGGTACGCAGCGCCTCATCGAGGATCCGCTCGAACTCGGGGCGGTCCTCGTTCAGCAAATGCGGAGCGCTGTTCATGTGCATCCCCCGATGCTCCGTAGGGCTTGGTGGCCCGCATGGTTACGAGCCGTCGGGCAGAAACGGAGGGGAGCCTGCTACGGATAGGCCGATGGTAGAGCGGTCACGGCAGGCGGTGACAGGGGGTTTCCGGAAATTGGCCCGCCGGCCAGCCGGATCCTCCGTTTACCGCGACTGCCCAAGTAACTCTCAGATATCCATGGGCAGTTGCTGGACCAGCAGTTTTCCGGCCATGGTCACGCCACCGTCCATGGCGATGGCCAGTCCGCCCGCGTACACATGGGGGCCCTCGACGACGGGCCGGCTGTCCTCGCCGTCGGCGTCCTCGGTGCCGACCTCGCCCAGGAGGTACGGGATCGGGCTGTGGCCGTGGACGACGCGCGAGCCGCCGTAGGTGCCGAGGAGTTCGCGTACGGCGCCGGGGCCCGACTCCCCGTCCCGGAACGCGAAGCGCTTGGTGAGCTTGCGGAACAGGTCCCAGCACTCGTCCGCGTCGTTGCGCGTGAGCGTCTCGCGGACCGTGTCGTTGACCGCCTCGATGGAGTCGCCGTAGTCGAGGTAGGCGGTGGTGTCCGAGTGCATGAGCAGGTGGTCGTCCTCGATCTCGATCGCGTCGAGCCGGGACATCCACTGGAGATGTACGTCCTGGAGGCGGTCCATGTCGGCCTTCTGGCCGCCGTTGAGCAACCAGGCCGCCTGGAAGGTGGCGGTGCCCGCCCCGGAGTTGACGGGGGTGTCGCCGAACCGCTTCGCACCGAGCAGCAGCAGCTCGTGGTTGCCCATGAGCGCCTTGCAGTAGCCGCCCGCGGCGGCGGCCTCGGCGCTCAGGCGCATCACGAGGTCGATGACGCCGATCCCGTCGGGTCCCCGGTCGGTGAAGTCGCCGAGGAACCACAGCCGCGCGTTGCCCGCGGCCCAGGTGCCCTCCGTGTCGACCAGGCCCTTCTCGTGGAGCGCCGCGAGCAGCTCGTCGAGGTAGCCGTGCACGTCGCCGACGACGAACAGCGGGCCCATCTCGTCGGCGGTGCGCTGCACCGGCTGTACGACCTCCACCTGCACCGTGTCCCCCCGGTTGATGACCGGCAGGTCGCGCTCCGTCGGCGTGTATCCGTCCGGATAGTCCGCCGCCTCGGGGGAGCCGGGCACAGGATCGGTCGGCATCACGTTCGCCGGTACGTCATGGACGTACGCGGGAACGCGGAAGTCACGCAGCGTCTCCGTGCGCGCTGCGGGTCCCTGACCGGCCCCCTGAGTCATCGACCCCTCCACCATTGCGCCGCCTGTGCACCGGATCGGACTGCCTGGTCGCAGCGGCCCGCGGTGTCGTCCGCCCATCATAGGAATGCGGCTCGCGCTGTGTGATGCACCAGGGGTGGTGAATCGGTGACGGGCGGCTGTTCACCACACTTTTCTCCCGAATTGGTGTGGACTTTTCCTCTCGTCCGCCGGGAGCGACTTCGGGCGGACGGGCGGTCAGCCCTGCCCCGAGGAGCGGGGCGGGCTGACCGTGGTGCGGGGTGGACGGCGCTGCGAGGAGGTCCGCACGATGAGTTCGGTCGGTATCACCTGCTCGACCGGCCGGTCGGAGTCGACGCTCTCGATGGCGTCGATGAGCAGTTGGACGACGGCCGTGCCGATGCGGCGCGGTTTGAGCGAGAGGGTGGTGATGGGCGGCTCGGTGGTGGCGTACACCGTCGACTCGCTGCAACACACGAGCAGCAGGTCGTCCGGGACGCGCAGGCCGTAGCGGCGGGCGGCGGCGAGCAGATCGGTGCCGTTGGGGTCGAAGAGGCCGTAGACCGCGTCGGGGCGGTCGGGCCTGGCGAGCAGCCGGTCGGCGGCGACGGCGCCCGCGCACGGGTCGTGCGCGGGGTAGGACTCGTAGACGGGCTCCTGTCCGATCCGCTCGCACCAGTGCAGGTAGGCGGAGGTGGAGAGGTGGGTGTAGGTGTCCGTGGTGGTGCCGGTGAGCAGGCCGATGCGGCGGGCGCCGGCCTCGGCGAGGTGGTCGAGGATGCCGAGGACGGCGGCCTCGTGATCGTTGTCGACCCAGGCGGTCACGGGCAGGGTGCCCGCGGGACGTCCGTCCGAGACGACGGGCAGGCCCTGGCGGACCAGCTCGCTGACGACCGGGTCGTGGTCGGAGGGGTCGATGACGACGGTGCCGTCGAGGGCGACGTTCGACCACACGTCGTGGCGTGAGGTGGCGGGCAGGATGACGAGGGCGTAGCCGCGGGCGAGCGCGGCGGATGTCGCGGCTCTCGCCATCTCCGCGAAGTAGGCGAACTCGGTGAAGGTGAAAGGTTCATCCCCGTAGGTCGTCACGGTCAGGCCGATCAGGCCCGACTTGCCGGTACGGAGCGTGCGGGCGGCCGCGGAGGGGCGATAGCCCAACCGGTCGGCGACCTCGCGGACATGGCGTCGGGTGGCGTCCGGGAGCCGGCCCTTGCCGTTGAGCGCATCGGAGACAGTTGTGATCGAGACCCCGGCGGCGGCGGCAACGTCTCTGATGCCTGCGCGACCCGGCCGGGTGCCCCTGCGGGGGGTCTCCGCCCGGCTCACCTGGTGCTTCCCTGCTGCTGTCATGGCGAGCCGATAGTAGGGCTCATGCGGCTGCATGGCGGGGGTGCATATGCACGCGTTGACAGGCACGTTTCTGCAAGGTGATTGGCCGTCAATGACCTTGGAAAACAATGGAGTTGGCGGCCCCGAAGGTACTACGTCACTTGTTGGTACGTGCGAGCCTGCCAAGTCGGCGATGTTGCGAGTAGGTCTCAACTCACCTTCACGGGTGATGCGCGCCACGGCGCGAGCCACCGGCGCGCGCGAGGACGCGGAGCGCTCCCCCCACCCCGTACGCCTTCCTTCGGCCTTGGCGCGCGCGGGAAGGTCCTGACCCATTGGGGCGGGCGGCCAATCCTCATAAGGTAAGCAGTATTGGATCGGTGGCCACGAGGAGGACTGCGGTGAGCGAGACCAACCCCAAGCTGCGCGCGGAGCTGGCGGGTATCCCCACCTACAAGCCGGGCAAGCCGGCCGCCGCCGGGGGGCCGGCGGCGTACAAGCTGTCCTCCAACGAGAACCCGTATCCGCCGCTGCCCGGTGTCATGGAGCGGGCGATCGCCGCGGCCGGGAGCTTCAACCGCTACCCCGACATGGCGTGCACGGGCCTGATGGCCGAGCTGGCGGACCGCTTCGGGGTGCCGGTCTCGCACCTGGCCACCGGCACGGGCTCGGTCGGTGTCGCCCAGCAACTGCTCCAGGCGACGAGCGGCCCGGGGGACGAGGTCATCTACGCGTGGCGGTCCTTCGAGGCGTACCCGATCATCACGCAGATCAGCGGGGCCACGTCGGTGCGGGTGCCGCTCACGCCCGACGAGGACCACGACCTCGACGCCATGGCCGACGCGATCACCGACCGCACGCGTCTCATCTTCGTCTGCAACCCCAACAACCCCACGGGCAACGCCATTCGCCGCCCCGAGTTGGAACGATTCCTCGACCGTGTGCCCGCCGACATCCTGGTCGTCCTCGACGAGGCGTACCGGGAGTTCATCCGCGACCCCGATGTGCCGGACGGGGTGGAGATCTACCGGGACCGGCCGAACGTGGCGGTCCTGCGCACCTTCTCGAAGGCGTACGGGCTGGCGGGGCTGCGGATCGGGTTCGCCGTCGCGCACGAGCCGGTGGCGGCGGCGCTGCGCAAGACGGCGGTCCCCTTCGGCGTCAGCCAGCTCGCGCAGGACGCGGCGGTGGCCTCGCTGCGCGCGGAGGACGAACTGCTCGGCCGGGTCGGTTCGCTGGTCGGCGAGCGCGGCCGGGTGCTCGGGGCGCTGCGGGCGCAGGGCTGGACCGTGCCGGAGACGCAGGCCAACTTCGTGTGGCTGCGGCTGGGTGAGCGGACCATGGACTTCGCCGCCGCGTGCGAGCGGGCCGGGGTCGTCGTGCGGCCGTTCGCCGGTGAAGGGGTGCGGGCCACGATCGGGGAGACCGAGGCCAATGACGTCTTCCTGCACGCGGCGGAGGCGTTCCGCAAGGAGCTCTGAGCTCGCGGGAGGGGGCGCGACGACGCGCGAGGCGGCACGGGGCGCCTCGCGCGTCTTTGTGTCCTCAGGCGCCCCGGACGTGGCCCACTGTGGCGTTGCTCGCAGTAAGGGGACCCCCCTTCGGATTCCGACCACCAGTACGACATAATGCTTGTGAATGTGAACGCGTTCACAAGCGCGTCCCGGTTCCTCCGGATAAGCGCGGGATTAAAGGGGCAAACCGCTGCTCGGCGGCGGTGATGTAAGGAGATGACGCAGTGGACCTGGCTCTGGCGCCGGAGACCCTGGCGCGATGGCAGTTCGGCATCACCACCGTCTACCACTTTCTCTTCGTTCCTCTGACGATCTCGCTCGCGGCGCTGACCGCCGGGCTCCAGACCGCCTGGGTGCGTACGGAGAAGGAGAAGTACCTCAGGGCCACCAAGTTCTGGGGAAAGCTCTTCCTGATCAACATCGCGATGGGCGTCGTGACGGGCATCGTGCAGGAGTTCCAGTTCGGCATGAACTGGTCCGACTACTCCCGCTTCGTCGGTGACGTCTTCGGGGCGCCGCTGGCCTTCGAGGCACTGATCGCGTTCTTCTTCGAGTCCACCTTCATCGGCCTGTGGATCTTCGGCTGGGACAAGCTGCCGAAGAAGATCCATCTGGCCTGCATCTGGATGGTGTCCATCGGCACCATCCTGTCCGCGTACTTCATCCTCGCGGCCAACTCCTGGATGCAGCACCCAGTCGGCTACAAGTACAACAAGGCCACCGGACGAGCCGAGCTCACCGACTTCCTCCAGGTGCTCACCCAGAACACGGCGCTCACCCAGGCCTTCCACACGCTGTCCGCCTCGTTCCTCACCGGCGGCGCGTTCATGGTCGGCATCGCCGCCTTCCACCTGGCGCGCAAGAAGAACATCGCGACGATGAAGACCTCGCTGCGGCTCGGTCTGATCACCGTCGTCATCGCCGGCATGCTCACCGCGATCAGCGGCGACCAGCTCGGCAAGGTCATGTTCAAGCAGCAGCCGATGAAGATGGCCGCGGCCGAGGCGCTGTGGGACGGACAGAACTCGGCGCCGTTCTCGATCTTCGCCTACGGGGACGTGAGCAAGGGCCACAACTCCGTCGAGTTCTCCGTCCCTGGTGTGCTCTCGTTCCTCGCCGACGACAACTTCACCTCGTACATCCCCGGCATCAACGACACCAACAAGGCCGAGCAGGAGAAGTACGGGCCCGGTGACTACCGGCCGATCATCCCCGTCACCTTCTGGGCCTTCCGCTGGATGATCGGCTTCGGCATGGCGTCCTTCGCCCTCGGCCTCGCCGGACTCTGGCTCACCCGCAAGAAGTTCATGCTGCCGCAGCACCTGAGGACGGGCGAGGACGAGGCGCCGAACCTGGTGCTCTTCAAGAGCAAGGTCCTCAGCCCGAAGTTCACCAAGCTCTACTGGATGGTCGCCCTGTGGACCATGGGGTTCCCGCTGATCGCCAACTCCTGGGGCTGGATCTTCACCGAGATGGGCCGTCAGCCGTGGGTCGTCTACGGCGTCCTCCAGACCCGCGACGCGGTCTCCCCCAGCGTCTCGCAGGGGGAGGTCATCGCCTCGATGTCCGTCTTCACCCTGCTGTACGCGGTGCTCGCCGTCATTGAGGTCAAGCTGCTGGTCAAGTACGTCAAGGCCGGTCCGCCGGAGCTCACCGACGACGACCTCAACCCGCCCACCAAGATCGGCGGCGACCGTGACGCCGACAAGCCGATGGCCTTCTCCTACTAGGGCCAAGGGAGCGCTTCAGTCATGGAACTCCACGACGTCTGGTTCGTCCTCATCGCGGTCCTCTGGATCGGCTACTTCTTCCTGGAGGGCTTCGACTTCGGGATCGGCGTCCTCACCAAGCTGCTGGCCCGTGACCGCACCGAGCGGCGGGTCCTGATCAACACGATCGGCCCGGTCTGGGACGGCAACGAAGTGTGGCTGCTCACGGCGGGCGGCGCGACGTTCGCGGCCTTCCCCGAGTGGTACGCGACCCTCTTCTCCGGTTTCTACCTGCCCCTGCTGCTCATCCTGGTCTGCCTCATCGTGCGCGGTGTCGCCTTCGAGTACCGCGCGAAGCGACCCGAGGAGAAGTGGCAGACCAACTGGGAACACGCGATCTTCTGGACCTCGCTGATCCCGGCGCTGCTGTGGGGCGTGGCCTTCGGCAACATCGTGCGCGGTGTGAAGATCGACAGGGACTTCGAGTACGCCGGAAACCTCTGGGACCTGCTGAACCCGTACGCGATCCTCGGCGGCCTGCTGACGCTGACGCTGTTCACCTTCCACGGCGCGGTGTTCGCCTCGCTCAAGACCCTCGGCGACATCCGGGCACGGGCACGAAAGTTCGCGCTCACGCTCGGGCTGGTCACCGCGGTGCTGGCGCTCGCGTTCCTGGGCTGGACCCAGGCCGACAAGGGGGACGGCGATTCGCTCATCGCGCTGGTCGTGGCCCTGGTCGCGCTCGTCGCGGCGATCGGCGCCATCAAGGCGGGGCGTGAAGGCTGGTCGTTCGCCTTCTCCGGCATCACCATCGCGGCGGCCTTCGCGATGCTCTTCCTGACGATGTTCCCGAACGTCATGCCGTCGTCGCTCGACCCGGACTGGAGCCTCACGGTCTCCAACGCCTCGTCGAGCCCTTACACCCTGAAGATCATGACGTGGCTCGCGGTGATCGCGACACCGCTCGTCGTGCTCTACCAGTCGTGGACCTACTGGGTGTTCCGCAAGCGGATCGGCACCAAGCACATCGCCGACGCCGCGCACTGAACCCGACCTGCCTCCGTGCCTTCGGGCCGACGTGCCTCCGTGAGGGTGTGTTTCACGTGAAACCGATCGACCAGCGCCTGCTCCGGTACGCCCGGGCCACCCGCCTCTTCCTGTTGGCCGTGGTCGTCCTCGGCGCCGCCGGGGCCGGTCTGGTCATCGCTCAGGCCATGCTCATCGCCGAGGTGGTGGTGGGGGCCTTCCAGCACGGCTTCGACGTCGCTCAGCTCCGGACGCCGTTGCTGCTGCTGGTGGTGGTCGCGGCCGGGCGGGGGCTCGTCTCCTGGCTGACCGAACTGGCCGCGCACCGGGCGAGCGCGGCGGTCAAGTCGGAGCTGCGGGGCCGGCTGCTGGAGCGGGCCTCGCTGCTCGGTCCCGGCTGGCTGAGCGGGCAGCGCACCGGCTCGTTGGTCGCCCTCGCCACGCGCGGTGTGGACGCCCTCGACGACTACTTCTCCCGCTATCTGCCGCAGTTGGGGCTCGCGGTGGTGGTACCCGTGGCGGTGCTCGCCCGCGTCGTCACCGAGGACTGGGTGTCGGCCGCGATCATCGTCGGCACCCTGCCTCTCATCCCGATCTTCATGATCCTCATCGGCTGGGCCACCCAGTCCCGCATGGACCGGCAGTGGCGGCTGCTGTCCAGGCTGTCGGGGCACTTCCTCGACGTGGTCGCCGGTCTGCCGACGCTGAAGGTCTTCGGCCGCGCCAAGGCGCAGGCGGAGTCCATCCGCACGATCACGGGCCAGTACCGCAGGGCGACGATGCGGACCCTGCGGATCGCCTTCCTGTCGTCCTTCGCCCTGGAACTGCTCGCGACCCTGTCCGTCGCCCTGGTCGCCGTCACCGTCGGCATGCGGCTCGTCCACGGCTCCATGGACCTCTACGTAGGACTCGTGATCCTTGTCCTCGCGCCCGAGGCGTATCTGCCGTTGCGCCAGGTCGGGGCCCAGTTCCACGCGGCGGCCGAGGGGCTCGCGGCGGCCGAGGAGATCTTCGCCGTCCTGGAGACGCCCTTGCCGCCGGCCGGGACGGAGCCGGTCCCGGCCGCCATGGACATCGTGTTCGACGACGTCTGTGTCCGCTATGAGGGACGCACCGACGACGCCGTCTCCCATGCCTCCTTCGCCGTCGCCGCCGGGGAGACCGTGGCGATCGTAGGACCCAGCGGGGTGGGCAAGTCGACGCTCCTGGGCGCTCTGCTGGGCTTCGTACGTCCCTGCGCCGGGCGGGTGCTTGTCGGGGGTGCCGAGCTGTCCACACTGGAGCGGGAACAGTGGCACGCGCGCGTGGCGTGGGTTCCGCAACGACCGCAGTTGTACGCGGGGACGATCGCGGACAACGTGCGGCTCGCCCGCCCCGACGCCGACGACGCGGCGGTGCTGGCCGCACTGGGGGAGGCCGGGGCGCTGGCATTCGTCGAGGCGCTGCCCGACGGGATGCGCACCGAACTCGGCGAGGACGGGTCCGGCCTGTCGGCGGGGCAGCGGCAGCGGCTCGCGCTGGCCCGGGCTTTCCTCGCCGACCGGCCGGTCGTGCTGCTCGACGAACCGACGGCCGCACTCGACGGCGAGACCGAGGCGGGCATCGTCGAGGCGGTACGCAGGCTGGCCGTGGGCCGCACCGTGGTGCTGGTCGTGCACCGGCCGGCCCTGCTCGCCGTCGCCGACCGGGTGGTCCGTCTGGAGGCGCCCGGCGCGGATGATCGGGTGGTCCGTCTGGAGATCCCCGGCGCGGCTCAGTCGTCAGGTCAGCCCCTCGCGGCGGCGTCGGGGACGCGCGAGCCGGGTACGGCCGACGCCCTTCCCGCGACCGTTGCCGTCCCCGCGACCGGTGATGTCTCCGCGGCGGCCCCCGCTGTTCCCGCGGCCCGTCGAACACCGGGAGTGCCCGACGACCGGCGGCGTCACGTCCTCACCCGCCTCCGGGCCGCCGCGCGTCCGCGCCGCTCGCGCCTGGCTCTCGCGCTGTTGCTCGGGGCGCTCGCGCTCGGCAGCTCGGTCGGTCTGATGGCGACCAGCGGCTGGCTGATCTCGCGGGCCTCGCAGCAGCCGCCCGTGCTGTACCTGATGGTCGCGGTGACGGCCACGCGCGCGTTCGGCATCGGCCGGGCCTGTTTCCGGTACGCGGAGCGGCTCGTGTCGCACGACGCCGTGCTGCGGATGCTGGCCGACACCCGGGTCGCCGTCTACCGGCGCCTGGAACGGCTCGCGCCCGCCGGCCTTCGCGCGACCCGGCGCGGTGACCTGCTCTCCCGGCTCGTCGCCGACGTGGACGCCCTCCAGGACTACTGGCTGCGCTGGCTGCTGCCCGCGTCGGTCGCGGCCCTCGTAGGGACGGGTTCCGTGGCGTTCACGGCATGGCTGCTGCCCGCGGCCGGTGCCGTACTCGCCGTGGGACTGCTGCTCGCCGGGGTCGGTGTGCCGCTGCTCTCCGGGGCTGTGGCCCGCCGTGCGGAACGGAGGCTGGCCCCCGCGCGCGGGGTGCTCGCGACCCGGGTGGCCGAGCTGCTGACCGGCACCGCGGAACTCACCGTCGCCGGTGCGCTCCCCCGCCGTACGAAGAAAGCCGCGGAGGCCGACTCCGTGCTCACCCGGATCGCGTCGCGCGCGGCCACCGCGACCGCGCTGGGGGACGGACTCACCGCGCTGATCACCGGCCTGACCGTGGCCGGCGCGGCACTGGCCGGGGTGCAGGGCGTCCGCGCCGGTCAGCTCGACGGGGTCACCATGGCGGTCGTCGTCCTGACGCCGCTGGCCGCGTTCGAGGCGGTGCTCGGACTGCCGCTCGCCGTCCAGTACCGCCACCGCGTCCGCAAGAGCGCCGAGCGCGTCCACGAGGTCCTGGACGCCCCCGAACCCGTACGGGAGCCGGAGCGGACCGCACAGGCGCCGCGGGACCCCTTCCCGGTCGTCGTGCGGGATCTCGTCGCCCGGTACGAGGGGCAGTCGCGGCCCGCACTCGACGGGGTCGATCTCACCCTGGAGCGCGGTCGCAGGATCGCCGTCGTCGGCCCCTCCGGATCGGGCAAGACCACGCTGGCCCAGGTCATGCTGCGCTTCCTCGACGCGGACGCCGGGACCTACACGCTCGGCGGCATCGAGGCCGACACGCTCGAAGGAGACGCCGTACGCCGCTTGGTCGGGCTGTGCGCCCAGGACGCCCACCTCTTCGACAGCAGCGTCCGAGAGAATCTGCTGCTCGCCAAGAAGGACGCGACCCAGGAGGAACTGCGGGCCGTGCTCGGTCGCGTACGTCTCCTGGAGTGGGTGGACGCGTTGCCCGACGGGCTCGACACCTTGGTGGGCGAGCACGCCGCGCGGCTCTCGGGCGGGCAGCGGCAGCGGCTCGCGCTGGCCCGCGCGCTCCTCGCCGACTTCCCGGTCCTGGTCCTGGACGAGCCGGCCGAGCACCTCGACCTGGAGACGGCGGATGCGCTCACCGCGGATCTGCTGGACGCCACCCGGGGACGTACGACGCTGCTGATCACGCACCGGCTCGCCGGTCTGGAAGCGGTCGACGAGGTGATGGTGCTCGACGGCGGACGGGTCGTCCAGCGTGGCCCGTACGCCGACCTGGCCCTCGTGGAGGGTCCGCTGCGGCAGCTCCGGGAGCGCGAGAGCACGGCGGAGCAAGGAATCCGACTTTCCACCCTAAGCGGGACTATCTAGGCTCAAGGGCATGGCAGCGTCCCCGGCATCCTCCGCTCCGAACCCGGGCGAACCCACCGCGGCCCCTCACGACCTGCAAGGGCTGTCCACGGAGCTGACCGCGCGCGTGCCGCAGCTTCTGGAGGCGATGCGTTCCGTCGGCACCGGCCTGGAGCTGCACTCCACGCTCGACCGGATCTGCGAGACCGCCGCCGAACTGGCCGACGCCACGTACGCGGCGATCGGCGTCATCGCCGAGGACGGCCACGGACTCTCGGACTTCGTGTACCACGGCATCGACGCGCGGACCGCGCTCCGGATCGGACGGCTGCCCGACGGGCACCGGGGACTGCTCGGCGCGCTCATCCACGACCCCGTACCCCTGCGCCTGGCCGATCTCGCGGACGACCCGCGCTCCTGCGGGTTCCCGGCGGACCATCCGCCGATGCGGACCTTCCTCGGCGTGCCCATCCGCGTCCAGGGGGAGATCTTCGGAAACCTCTACCTCACGGAGAAGCGCGGGGGCGGCGAGTTCAACGACCACGACCTGGACATGGTCAGGGTGCTCGCCACGGAGGCGGGCATCGCCATCGGCAACGCACGCCTCTATGAAGCGGCCAGACAGCGGGAACGGTGGATCGACGGGTCCGTGGCCGTCACCACCGCGCTGTTGTCGGGCGGCGACGCGGACGAGGCGCTGCAAGTGGTCGCCGAACAAGCACGCAAGCTCTCCGAGTCGGCCGCCGGCATAGTGCTGCTGCCGACCGAGGAGGGCGGCATGGAGATCGTCGCCGTCGCCTCGGACGAGCCCTCCGCCGCGCTCGGCGTGATCGTCCCGCCTGAGAGCGAGATCATCTCCGAACTCCTGGGCGGGGAAGCCGTGTTCATCGACGACTCCGCCACCGATCCCAGGGCGATGACCGACCTCGCGCGGGGGTACGGCCCGGCCATGCTGCTGCCGCTCCGGAGCGACGGGCGCGTCCTGGGGACGTTGGTGACGCCCCGCGCGCGTGGGGAGCGTCCTTTTTCGGAGGTGGAGCGCACGCTCGCCACGCAGTTCGCCTCGCAGGCCGCGCTGGCGCTGATGATGGCCGAGGCACAGCGCGACCGGGAACGGCTCGCTGTCTTCGAGGACCGCGACCGTATCGCACGCGATCTGCACGACCTCGTCATCCAGCGCCTGTTCGCGACCGGGATGATGCTGGAGACGGCCCAGCGCCGCTCCGTGGTGCCCGAGGTGCAACAGGGCGTCGGCAAGGCCGTCGACGAGCTGGACGTCACCATCCAGGAGATCCGCACCGCCATCTTCGCGCTCCAGCAGGGCCCTGCCGAGGCGCCGTCGAACCTGCGTACCCGCGTGTTGCGGGAGATCAACATGGCCGCTGTGCCGCTCGGGTTCACGCCCTCGCACCGCTTTGTGGGACCGGTCGACGCGGTCGTCGGTGAACTCACCGGCAAGAACCTCATCGCGGCCCTGAGGGAGACCCTTTCGAACGCGTTCCGGCACGCCAAGGCGTCACGGATCGATGTCGTCGTCGACGCGACCGCGCTCCTCCCGGACGGCGCGCACGGCGTCCGCCTGACGGTCGCCGACGACGGCGTCGGCATCCCGGAGGGCGGTCGGCGCAGCGGCCTGAGGAACCTCAAGAGGCGCGCCGAGTCACTGGGTGGCGACAGTTGGTACGGGCCCGGGACCGGCGCCGACGGGGGTGGCACGGCCGTCGTCTGGCAGGCACCTCACTGACGACCCCGGTGACCGAGCGGGTCACGGGCAGGGCGCTGTCGGTACCCGGTTCGGCGGTACGTCCCTGCGCCGTACGGGGCAAGGTTTCCCCCAGCCGTACGAGTCTGCGCACGAGCGGACGCAGGGCACGGGCAGGCATCCCGGTCATGCGCCCACGTCCTTGCCGCTCCTCAGTCGTCACGGTGCTGCTGTGCGCGTTCTTCACGCTCCTCGCTCTCACCGGGCCGTGCGCGCCCGCGCAGGGCGGAGAGGGCCCAGAGCCGAGTACCAAGGCGGAGGAGCCAGAGGCGAGCACCAGGGTGGCGCGTCTCTTCGAGAAGGCGTCGGCTGCGACGCAGCGCTATGAGGCAGGGCGCAGGGCGGCCCACGTCCAGGAGGCAAGGGCGCGACGCACGGAGCGGTTGCTCGCAAGGGAGCGGCGCGGCATCACACTCCTCCACAACGATCTCGGCCGTATCGCCCGCGCCCAGTACCGCAGCGGCGGTGACCTCCCCCTCACGGCACGGATGCTGCTGTCCACCGACCCCGAAGAGCTGGTGCACGGACAACGGGCCGCCTGGCAGGCCGACCTGGCACTCGACAATGCCGTGAGCAGAAGCCGTCGCGCCGAGCGGAAACTCGCCGAAGGGCAGCGCGAGGCGACCGCCCAATGGCACTCCTTACGGGAGCGCACCGTTCGGCTGGCTCAACTGAAGAAGCGCATCGAGCGCCGACTCGCACAGGCGCAGGGGGAGTTGCAGGGTGCCGCCGACCGGTCGGTGACGGCCGGCCAGTGCCGTGGTGCCGTACGACTCGACCAGCCGGGATTCCACGCCCCGCGCGCGTGGGTGCCCCCGGTGGAGAGCTACGAGCTGTCCGCGGGCTTCGACGAGGCGGGCGGGCGCTGGTCGCACCGGCACACCGGGCAGGACTTCGCGGTCGACATCGGAACGCCCGTGCGGGCCGCCGGTGGCGGGCGCGTGGTCAAGGTGTCCTGCGGCGGCGGCTTCGGCATCGAGGTCGTCGTGCGCCATCCGGGCGGTTACTGCACGCAGTACGCGCACCTCGCGGCCGTCACCGTCGACCAGGGCGAGAAGGTGCGGGCAGGGCAGTGGCTCGGCCAGTCCGGGACCACGGGCAACTCGACCGGGCCGCACCTGCACTTCGAGGTGCGGCTCACGCCGTACTGGGGGTCCGGGGTGGATCCGGTCCAGTGGTTCGCCGAACGGGGCGTGCGACTTTAGGGCCTGCCGCACGCGCGGGCGGCGGTGCGCCCCTTCGGCCGCGTCAGCGGGCGGCCAGGATGGACTCGATGACGCGGGCCACGCCGTCCTCGTTGTTGGTCGCCGTGACGCCCGTCGCCGCGCTCAGCACGTCGGGGTGCGCGTTGCCCATCGCGTAGGACGTACCCGCCCAGGCGAGCATCTCCATGTCGTTGGGCATGTCCCCGAAGGCGACGACCTCGGCGGCGGAGATGCCGCGCTCCGCGCAGCACAGTTCGAGCGTGCTGGCCTTGGAGACGGACCGGCCGCTGATCTCCAGCAGGGCGCTCGGGCTGGAGCGGGTGATGACCGCCAGGTCGCCGACGGCGGCGCGCGCCAGGGCCAGGAACTCATCGGGGCCGAGTTCAGGGTGGAACGCGAGCACCTTCAGAACCGGCTGGTCGGCCACGGCCGAGCCCTCGCGGTCCGCGGTGAGCAGCTTCTCGGCCGGTGCGACGCTCTCGCCCGGGTCGAGATGCAGCGGCGGATACGTCGGCTCGTGGTGCAGGCCGCCGGTCCGTTCGACCGCGAACGAGGTCCCGGGGGCCGCCGCGCGCAGCAGGCGTACGACGTCGAGCGCGTCCGGGACGGGCAGTTCCCGGATCTTGACGAACCGGTGGTGCCCGGGGCCACCGTGCAGGTCCACGACGGCGGCGCCGTTGCCGCAGATCGCGAGACCGTGACCGTGTACGTGGTCGCTGACGACGTCCATCCAGCGGGCCGGGCGGCCCGTCACGAAGAAGACCTCGACACCGGCCTCCTCAGCGGCGGCCAAGGCGGCCACCGTCCGAGGGGAAACGGTTTTGTCGTCATGCAGCAGCGTGCCGTCGAGATCCGTGGCGATCAGCCGGGGCGCGGGGGCGGAGGGGGCCGGGGTCCGGGGCCCAGGAGTCGGTGAGGTCACCGCTCCATCGTCGCTCATCCGGGTGCACGGGCGTGCGGCGGGGCGCGCAGATGAGTGCTCTCCTGGCGCATGCGCCCCGCCTGCCCTGTGTCGCGACGGGCCGTCGCGGGCCGCCCCGGGGCGGGTACGGCCAGAGCGTCAGCCGAGCTGGGCGAGGGCCTGCGTCGCGATGGCCTCGAAGACCTTCTGGTCGGCCGCGAAAACGGTGTCGGGGATCGGCCAGTGCAGGACGATCTCGGTGAAGCCCAGCTCACGGTGGTGGCCCGCGAAGTCCACGAAGGCGTCGACGGACTCCAGGGGACGACCGCGGTCCGGGGTGAACCCGGTGAGCAGGACCTTGTCGAGTTCGGCCACGTCGCGGCCGATGTCCTCGCACGCGGCGGTCAGCCTTTCCACCTGGCCGCGAATGGCTTGAATCGACTCCTCGGGGGTGCCCGTCTCGTACAGCTTCGGATCGCCGGTGGTCACCCACGCCTGTCCGTGGCGGGCGGCCAGCCGGAGTCCGCGCGGCCCGGTCGCGGCCACCGCGAAGGGCAGCCGGGGGCGCTGCACACAGCCCGGGATGTTCTGGGCGCCACTCGCCGAGTAGAAGGTGCCGTCGTGGGAGACGGTGTCCTCGGTGAGGAGCCGGTCGAGCAGGGGGACGAACTCGGCGAAGCGGTCGGCCCGCTCGCGCGGCGTCCATGCCTCCTGGTCGCTGCGGGAGAGGGCGCTCGCGTCGAAACCGGTGCCGCCGGCGCCGATGCCCAGCGTGATCCGGCCGCCCGAGATGTCGTCGAGGGAGATCAGTTCCTTGGCGAGCGTGACGGGGTGCCGGAAGTTCGGGGACGTCACGAGGGTTCCGAGGCGCAGTCGCTCCGTGACGCCCGCCGCGGCGGTCAGTGTCGGGACGGCACCGAACCAGGGGCCGTCGCGGAACGGCACGCGCCAGGACAAGTGGTCGTACGTGTACGCGGTGTGGAAGCCCAGCGTCTCGGCCTGCCGCCATGTCTCACGGGCACCCTCGTGCCAGCGGCGAGAGGGCAGGATCACGGTGCTCAGGCGGAACGGGGTCTGGGGCGTACGGGCCGTGTCGGTCATGCCTGCGAGCGTATGCGGAAGGGGCGGGTGGTGCTTGAGGTGCCCGGGACGAACGGCGCCGAGGCACTTCGGCTCGGCTCACACGGAAGCGGGTGAGCCGGTCCGGTGGGCGTCATCCGCAGTGCACGCACATTTCACGCGCGCGATCGGACTCGCATGTTTGATCCACAGCCAAGTGCGTTTATCCACAGGCGTGTTGACGTAACTGGGGATAACTGGGCGCCATCCTGCGGGGGTTGGCCAACTATGTACCGCTAAGCCCCTTTTGTCGCAAGGGCGTCCAATGTCCTTGCTTGTACCTCGCGTTCAGTGGCCGCGGCGACGAACGCGGCGACGTTCTCCGGACCAACCAGCTCCCGCACCGCGCGCATTGTGTCGGCGGGTATCGCCACGGATTGCCGCTCTTCTCCAGGAGCGGGAGAGACGCCTTCGGAAAGGTGACGGTGCAGGTGCCGCGTCGCGAACAGGCGCATGGCGCGCGCGAGTTCGGCATCGACCGACTGCTGGGCGAGGGGTCGCAGACGCCGTACGAGCGACGCGGCTTCTGCGGCTTCGATGTCGGTCGGCGGGTGCGGACCGAGATAGCGCGCGAACACGTGCTCGGTCGTGAACTCCAGGAAGCGGGCGGCAATGTGCTCGACCTGGCCGCGCAACTCCCTTAGATGGCCGGAGATTGCGGGAAGCGGCACGCCCGCCGCGTACAACTCCGCTGCGACGGCCAGCTCTTGAGGGCTCGGTACGAGGAATTCGTCGTCGCGTCCGGGTACGGGTTCGAGCACGCCCAGGTCGAGCGCGTCCCGCACCGCGGCTTCGTCGGGGTGACCGCCGAACCGCTCGTCGAGCTCCGCGCGCGTGATGCGCCCCGCCCGCTCGTCCGTCCACGGCCCGTCCACCTCGGCGACCAGGCCGAGCACTCCGCCCAGGCCGCGGCCCGCGTCCCAGGCCTCCAGGAGCTCCTTGATGGAGGCCAGGGTGTAGCCGCGGTCGAGCAGGTCAGCGATCTGGCGCAGCCGGGACAGATGCGCGGAGGTGTACACGTTGGCCCGGCCGCGGCGCTCGGGCCGGGGCAGCAGCCCGCGGTCCTGGTAGGCGCGGATCGTGCGGACCGTGGCACCGCTGTGATGGGCCAGGTCCTCGATCCGGTACTCGGGGACCGACTGCTGCTCCGTCACACCTCACACCCCCTGGCCGTGTCTGTTCGTCCCCGCGGAAGCCCCGGCCGCTCACCCGCACGACGCCGCCGCACGGTCGACGGCCTTGAGCGGCGCATCCTTCCACGAGCGATGGTACGACCGGGCGCACAGGCCGGCACACGGTCGCACCCCGCTGCCCGGGCATGACCACGCGTGCCACCTTCCGGGTTCACAGCGGCGGGTTCAGCCGTGCGATCGCCCGCAGTGCCCCGGGAGCGAAGCGCGACAGGAGGCGGGCACCGCGGGCCTCGGGCGTCACGGGGACGACCGCCTTGTTCTGCGCGACGGCGCTCAGGATCGCGTCGGCGACCTTCTCCGGCGGATAGTTCCGCAGGCCGTACAGGCGCGCGGTCTTCTTCTGGCGGCGCTTCACCTCCTCGGCGTCGACCCCGGCGAAGTGGGCCGTCGCGGTGATGTTGGTGTTGACCAGGCCGGGGCAGATCGCGGAGACCCCGATGCCCTGCCCGGCCAGCTCGGCGCGCAGGCATTCGCTGAGCATGAGCACCGCGGCCTTGGAGGTGGAGTAGGCGGGGAGCGCCTTCGAGGGCTGGTACGCCGCCGCCGACGCGGTGTTGACGATGTGGCCGCCCTGCCCGCGCTCGGCCATCTGCCTGCCGAACAGGCGGCAGCCGTGGATGACACCCCACAGGTTCACGTCGAGGACCTTCTTCCAGTCCTCCGGCGACGTCTCGAAGAAGGACCCCGACAGACCGATCCCCGCGTTGTTCACCAGGACGTCGAGGACGCCGTACTCGGCGGCGACCTTCTCGGCGAGTTTCTCCATGGCCTGTTCGTCCGTGACGTCCACGGTCTCGGCCCATGCCTCGGGTGCCCCGACGAGCCGCGCCATCTCGGCGGTCCGGGAAGCGCCCTCGGCGTCCCGGTCGACGGCGACGACGCGCGCGCCCGCCTCGGCGAACGCGAACGCGGTGGCCCGGCCGATGCCACTGCCGGCGCCGGTGACCAGGACGAGCTGCCCGCCGAACCGGTCCGCGTACCTGCCGTCGGCCGCTCTGCGCGCGCCGGACACACCGGCCCCCTGTTCCTCGTGCGCCGTGACGAACTCGCCGATCCAGGCCGTGAGCTGGTCGGGCCGGGTGCGCGGCACCCAGTGCTTGGCCGGCAGCGACCTGCGGGTCAACTGGGGCGCCCACCGTTCGAGCCGGTCGTAGAGCCGAGGGGAGAGGAAGGCGTCCCCGAGAGGCGTGATGAGCTGCACGGGCGCGTGCGCGTAGGCGTCGTCACGCGGTCGGCGCAGCCTCGCCCGTACGTTGTCCCGGTACAACCATGCCCCGTGTGCCGCGTCGGAGGGCAGCGAGGGCGTCGGGTAGTCGCCCGACGGCACCTTCTCCACACGCTCCAGAATTTTCGGCCAGCGCTTGCCCAGCGGTCCGCGCCAGGCCAGCTCGGGCAGGACCGGGGTGTGCAGCATGTACACGTACCAGGACTTCGCGCCCTGCCCGAGCAGTTGACCCACCTTGCGGGGCGTGGGCCGCTTCACCCGGTTCTTGATCCAGTGACCGAAGTGGTCGAGCGACGGGCCTGACATCGAGGTGAAGGAGGCGATGCGGCCCTGGGTGCGGCTGACCGTGACGAACTCCCACGACTGCACCGACCCCCAGTCGTGGCCCACCAGGTGGACCGGCCGGTCCGGGCTCACGGCGTCGACGACCGCCACGAAGTCGTCGGTCAGCTTCTCCAGGGTGAACCCACCGCGCAACGGGGTCGGCGCTGTGGAGCGACCGTGCCCGCGGACGTCGTAGAGCACGACGTGGAAGCGGTCCGCGAGGCGCGTGGCGACCTCCGACCAGACCTCCTTGGAGTCCGGATACCCGTGCACGAGGACGATCGTCGGCCGGGCCGCGTCGCCCAGCTCGACGACGCACAGCACGATCCCGCCCGTACGCACCCAGCGCTCGCGCGCGCCATGGATCCTCATGAGGTCCGTCATCAGATGCCCTCCGCCCAGCGCCGCACGTGCGGCAGATCGTCGTCCAGCCAAAAAGCGCTCTCCACCGGGTCCTTCGAGTCGGTCACCACAAGGATCTCCTCGAACTTGGCGCCCGTCCCACGGAACCCGAGATGCGGCTCCACCGCCCACAGACCGGGGTGCGGCGGGTGATCGGAGAACCGGTACGGGGACCACAAGGGTGACCAGCCGTCCCGGTGCCCGTGCAGCGCGTCGCTCGCCAGCCCCTTCAACGCCTGTGTGCCGAAACCGAACAGGGTGGGGTCGACCCGCCGCACCTTGACCCGGTCGATCTTGTGCGCGATGACACCGAAGGGATACGCGCGATGCCGGTTGGCATATCCCTGGCGGGCCATCAACCGGTCGACGTCCTCGTAGATCTCGCGCAGCGGGCGCCGCTCGCGGACCTCGCGCAGGAGCAGCTCACGATGTGCCTCCAGGTCGGAGAGCAGCTTGTCGTGCAGGGGGTTGAGGCCGAGACAGCCGGAGTACCCGATGTCCGCCGTGCAGCCGTCGAGGACCGGGGCCATGTCGAGGATGAACGGCATCCCCGGCTCGAGCTCACGGTTCGTGGGGAAGAACTGGAGCGGCACCCGGAAGTTCACGAACGCCGTGCGGTCCCCGAACCAGGCGAAGGGCAGATGGAACCAGTCCCGCACCCCGCGCTCGCGCAGCCATCTCCGCTGCATCCGGGCCGCTTCCCGCTCCGTCACACCGGGGACGAGCTGCGCCGCCACCGCTTCCGCGCACTCGTACGCGAGCCTCTGGACCGCTCTGAACCCCCGCAGATCCGCGGAGAGCTCCCCTACCCCTGCTGAGGCCATGCCACCGTCCGTCCGTGTCGCGGCCACCCGTGACCGGGCCGTCGCCCTACGCGCTCGTAACTTGACACTGATGAATGTGACAATGCTCGGCGGCGGCGTCAAGGGGTCCGCGACAGTCTGTGGAGAACGACCGCGTTGTGCACAGACCCGCCACCGTCACGGGTGACAGATCCGCAGGCCGAGGGCTACTCAGGGGGGATCCCTAGGGACCCGTAATACTCAGGTCTCATACAGGTCGACCCTGTGGTCTGACGAAACCGAGTGTCCTGCGCCACTACGGTCGAACCGTGACTGTGATCGCGACCGAAAGCCTGAGCAAGCGGTTCCCCCGGGTGACCGCACTTGACCGGCTGACCATGGACATCGGGCCCGGGGTGACCGGACTCGTCGGGGCCAATGGAGCCGGCAAGTCCACCATGATCAAGATTCTGCTCGGTCTGTCCCCCGCCTCGGAGGGCCGGGCCGAAGTGCTGGGTCTCGACGTCGCGACCAAGGGCGGTGAGATCCGCGAGCGCGTGGGATACATGCCCGAGCACGACTGCCTGCCCCCCGACGTCTCGGCCACCGAGTTCGTCGTCCACATGGCCCGCATGTCGGGGCTGCCGCCCACCGCCGCCCGCGAGCGCACCGCCGACACACTGCGCCACGTCGGGCTGTACGAGGAGCGCTACCGCCCCATCGGCGGCTACTCCACGGGCATGAAGCAGCGCGTGAAGCTGGCCCAGGCCCTCGTTCACGACCCGCAGTTGGTGTTCCTGGACGAGCCGACGAACGGCCTTGACCCGGTCGGCCGCGACGACATGCTCGACCTCATCCGCCGCGTCCACACCGACTTCGGCATCTCCGTCCTCGTCACCTCGCACCTGCTCGGTGAGCTGGAGCGCACCTGTGACCACGTCGTCGTCATCGACGGCGGCAAGCTCCTGCGCTCCAGTTCCACCACCGACTTCACACAGAACACGGCGACGCTCGCCGTCGAGGTCACCGACAGCGACGAACACCCGGACGGGACAGCCGCTCTGCGGGAGGCGTTCGCCCGGCGCGGCATCGAGACGACCACCGGCGGTGAGCTGCCCGGCGCGGGCCACACCGTGCTGATCACCGCACAGGGCGAGGAGACGTACGACATCGTCCGGGACGTCGTCGCCGACCTCGGCCTCGGCCTGATCCGCATGGAGCAGCGCAGGCACCACATCGCGGAGGTCTTCCGCCCCACCGCACAGCAGACGGGAGGCTCGCGCGATGACCACTGAGCCCATGGCCACGGACCGTGCGTCCACCCAGATCCACAACATCGGCTACCGCCACTACGACGGCGCCCGCCTGGGCCGCGCGTACGCCCGCCGCTCGCTGTTCTCCCAGAGCCTGCGCGGCGCGTACGGACTCGGCCGCTCGGCCAAGTCCAAAGTGCTGCCGATGCTCCTCTTCGTCGTGATGTGCGTCCCCGCGCTGATCATGGTCGCGGTCGCCGTCGCCACCAAGGCGAAGGACCTCCCGGTCGACTACACGCGCTACGCGATCGTCCTCCAGGCGGTGATCGGCCTCTATGTCGCCTCGCAGGCGCCGCAGGCCGTCTCCCGCGATCTGCGCTTCAAGACGGTGCCGCTGTACTTCTCGCGCCCCATCGAGCGAGTGGACTACGTAGCCGCCAAATACGCCGCCATGGCGTCGGCTCTGTTCGTCCTCACGGCCGCCCCGCTGCTCGTCCTCTATGTAGGCTCTCTGCTCGCCAAGCTGGACTTCACCGAGCAGACCAAGGGATTCGCCCAGGGACTGGTCTCCGTGGCGCTGCTGTCACTGCTCTTCGCCGGAATCGGACTCGTGGTCTCCGCCGTCACGCCCCGCCGCGGGTTCGGTATCGCCGCCGTCATCGCCGTCCTGACCATCTCCTACGGGGCGGTCTCCACGGTCCAGGCGATCGCCGACACGCAGGACAACGGGAGCGCGGTGTCCTGGCTCGGCCTGTTCTCACCGATCACGCTCATCGACGGCGTACAGACCGCCTTCCTCGGTGCCACCTCCGCCTTCCCCGGCGCCGACGGCCCCTCCACGGGCCAAGGCGTGGTCTATCTGCTCGTCGTACTCGGGCTCATCGCCGGCTCCTACGGACTGCTGATGCGCCGCTACCGGAAGGTCGGACTGTGACCGCCATCAACATCGACCACGTCTCACGCTGGTTCGGCAACGTCGTGGCCGTCAACGACGTCACGATGACGATCGGCCCCGGCGTGACCGGCCTGCTCGGCCCGAACGGCGCGGGAAAGTCCACCCTCATCAACATGATGGGCGGCTTCCTCGCCCCGTCGAACGGGACGGTGACGCTCGACGGACAGCCGATCTGGCGCAACGAACAGATCTACCGCCACATCGGCATCGTCCCCGAGCGCGAGGCGATGTACGACTTCCTCACGGGAGAGGAATTCGTCGTCGCCAACGCCGAACTGCACGGCCTGGGCACAAAGGAGGCCCGCAAGGCGCTCGCCACGGTCGAGATGGAGTACGCGCAGGACCGCAAGATCTCGACGTACTCCAAGGGCATGCGCCAGCGCGTGAAGATGGCGTCCGCGCTCGTCCACGAACCGTCCGTACTGCTCCTGGACGAGCCGTTCAACGGCATGGACCCGCGCCAGCGCATGCAACTCATGGACCTGCTGCGACGCATGGGGGACGAGGGGCGCACCGTTCTCTTCTCCTCGCACATCCTCGAAGAGGTCGAGCAACTCGCCTCCCACATCGAGGTGATCGTCGCCGGGCGCCATGCCGCCAGTGGCGACTTCCGCAAGATCCGCAGGCTCATGACGGACCGCCCCCACCGCTATCTGATCCGCTCCAGCGACGACCGGGCCCTGGCCGCCGCGCTGATCGCGGACCCGTCCACAGCGGGTATCGAGGTCGACCTCAAGGAAGGCGCGTTGCGCGTCCAGGCCGTCGACTTCGGCCGGTTCACGACGCTGCTGCCGACGGTCGCCCGGGCCCACGGCATCCGCCTGCTCACGGTCTCGCCGTCCGACGAGTCCCTCGAGTCCGTCTTCTCGTATCTCGTCGCGGCGTAGGAGGCCACTGATGTACGACCCCACTGTCGCCCGGCTTACCTACCGGGCCCTGCTCGGCCGTCGCCGGGCCCTCATCCTCTTCGCGCTGCCCGTGCTGCTCGTCGTGATCTCCGCGCTGGTGCGCGGCCTCACCGGAGCCGACGACCAGACCGCGTCCGACGTCCTCGGCGGCTTCGCGCTCGCCACGATGGTGCCGCTCATCGGCGTCATCGCGGGTACGGGCGCCATCGGCCCCGAGATCGACGACGGGTCCGTGGTCTATCTCCTGTCCAAGCCGGTCAAGCGGCCCACGATCATCTTCACGAAGCTCATCGTGGCCGTCGCCGTGACCATGGTGTTCTCGGCCGTCCCGACGCTGATCGCGGGCCTGATCCTGAACGGGAACGGGCAGCAGATCGCCGTCGCCTACACGATCGCCGCCCTGGTGGCCTCCATCGCGTACGCCGCGATCTTCCTGCTGCTGGGCACGGTGACGCGCCACGCGGTCGTCTTCGGCCTCGTCTACGCCCTCGTGTGGGAGGCGCTGTTCGGCTCCCTGGTCGCCGGGGCCCGCACCCTGAGCGTGCAGCAGTGGTCGCTCGCCGTCGCGCACAAGGTGGCCGGCGGCGACCTCGTCACCTCGGACGTGGGGCTGCCCGCCGCGACGGTGCTGCTGGTGGCCGTGACCGTACTGGCGACCTGGTACGCGGGTCAGCGGCTGCGGTCCCTGAAGCTGGCGGGGGAGGAGTAGGAACCGTCCTCCGGGCCCGCGCCGACGACTGCCGGGGCGGGCCGCCCGCACGCTCGTCGCGCCACCGACGCGTACCCCCCGGTTAATTCGGTGGCGTCGAACGGGCCGCAGGCGCAGAGTAGTTGTCGTCACACCGCGTCGGCCGAACACCGGCGCCCGTCCACCGGGAGAGGAGCGCGACGATGTCCGTCAGCAGTCCGTCGAGCTCCCTGCGGGGCAGCCCGAGGCAGGCTCCGGAGTAGCCACTCGCTCCGTCGAGCCCCGCCCCAGGGGTGTTGCCCGGGGCGGCCGCTTCGAGCGCGTGTCCTCAGGCGGCACGCGGGCCGCCCACCCGGAGGATTGGCCGAGTGGAAAGGCACCGGCTTGCTAAGCCGTGGTCGGGGTGACACCCCGCGCGCGTTCGATCCGCGCATCCTCCGCAAGCGACCCGCGCCCCCTGCCGGGCGGTCGGGTCACCGCAGCGACCTCAGCCCAGCAGGCGCTCCAGCACGACCGCGATGCCGTCGTCCTCGTTCGACGCCGTGACCTCGTCCGCCACGGCCTTCAGGCTCTCGTGCGCGTTGGACATCGCCACGCCGTGGGCGGCCCAGGCGAACATCGGGATGTCGTTGGGCATGTCGCCGAAGGCGATCGTCTCGGCGGGCTTCACCCCCAGGCGCCGGGCCGCGATCGAAAGACCCGTGGCCTTGGAGAGGCCGAGCGGGAGCAGCTCCACGATGCCCTCGCCCGCCATCGTGACGCCCACCAGATCACCGGCCACGGTGCGGGCGACCTCCGCGAGCTGGTCGTCGCTCAGCCCCGGGTGCTGGATGTACACCTTGTTGAGGGGCGCCGCCCACAGCTCCGCGACGTCCGTGAACGGGTCGGCCGGCAGATGGCCCTCCCCCTCCCGGTAGCCGGGACCCACGATGACCTTGCCGTCCAGCCCGTCGCGGCTCGCGGCCAGCGCCAGCGGGCCGATCTCCGCCTCGATCTTGGAGAGCGCGAGCCCGGCGAGCTGCCGGTCGAGCGTCACCGACGTGAGGAGCCGGTGCTCCCCCGCGTGGTAGACCTGCGCGCCCTGCCCGCACACCGCGAGACCGTCGTAGCCGAGGTCGTCGAGGATGTGGCGGGTCCAGGGCACGGCCCTGCCGGTCACGATGATGTGCGCGGCGCCCGCGGCGCCGGCCGCGGCGATCGCCGCGCGCGTCCGCTCGGAGACCGTGTCGTCGGGACGCAGCAGCGTTCCGTCGAGGTCGGTCGCGACGAGCCTGTACGGGAAGGCGGGGGCGGGGGGAGCGGGATGGCTCACTTGGTGATCGGCTCCAGGCTGCGGTTACTTGGGGTCAAGAGTGGTGCGTCCCCCGAGGTACGGCCGCAGCATCTCGGGCACGCGCACGGAACCGTCGGCCTGCTGGTGGTTCTCCAGGAGGGCGACGATCGTGCGGGGCACCGCGCACAGCGTCCCGTTCAGGGTGGCGAGCGGCTGGACCTTCTTACCGTCGCGCATCCGGATCGACAGGCGGCGCGCCTGGAAGCCGTCGCAGTTCGACGCTGAGGTCAGCTCGCGGTACTTGCCCTGCGTCGGGATCCACGCCTCGCAGTCGAACTTGCGCGAGGCCGAGGAGCCGAGGTCACCCGTGGCGACGTCGATCACCTGGAAGGGCAGTTCGAGGCCGGTCAGCCACTGCTTCTCCCAGTCGAGGAGGCGCTGGTGCTCGTTCTCCGCGTCCTCGGGAGCGACGTACGAGAACATCTCGACCTTGTCGAACTGGTGCACGCGGAAGATGCCGCGGGTGTCCTTGCCGTACGTGCCCGCCTCGCGCCGGAAGCAGGGGGAGAAGCCGGCGTAGCGCAGCGGGAGCTGGTCCGCGTCGAGGATCTCGTCCATGTGGTACCCGGCGAGGGCGACCTCGGAGGTGCCGACGAGGTAGTAGTCGTCCTTCTCCAGGTGGTACACGTTCTCGGCGGCCTGGCCGAGGAAGCCGGTGCCCTCCATGGCGCGCGGGCGCACCAGGGCCGGGGTCAGCATCGGCGTGAAGCCGGCCTCGGTGGCCTGCGCGATCGCCGCGTTCACCAGCGCGAGTTCGAGGAGCGCGCCGATGCCCGTCAGGTAGTAGAAGCGCGAGCCGGAGACCTTCGCGCCGCGCTCGACGTCGATGGCGCCGAGCGCCTCGCCGAGCTCCAGGTGATCCTTGGGCTCGAAGCCCTCGGCGCCGAAGTCGCGGATCGTGCCGTGCGTCTCCAGGACGACGAAGTCCTCCTCGCCGCCGCGCGGGACGTCGGGGTGCACGATGTTGCCCAGCCGGAGGGCGAGACGCTGGGTCTCCTCCTCGGCCTCACGCTGGTCGGCCTCGGCGGCCTTCACCGCTCCGGAGAGCTCGCCCGCCTTCTTCAGCAGCTCCTGCTTCTCCTCGGGCGAGGCCTTGGGGATCAGCTTGCCGAGCGACTTCTGCTCGGAGCGGAGTTCGTCGAAGCGGAGCCCGGACGACCTGCGCCGCTCATCGGCGGACAGGACGGCGTCGACGAGCGCGACGTCCTCTCCACGGGCGCGCTGGGAGGCGCGAACACGGTCGGGGTCCTCACGGAGCAGGCGAAGGTCAATCACCCCTCCAGGCTACCGGTGCGGGGTTCCGGCTCTCGACCCGATATCCGTTGTGTAGCTTTATGCCCTATTTGACGGAATGCGAATTAAGGGCAGAACGGGACCGAAAAAGATCGATGAGAAACGCTTGAGTGCCGGTCGGGTGCCCGTCAATGAAATCCCCCGCTTTCCCCCGAAGGGCAGATACGCAGTGAGGGCTTGACCCGACTCCCTTGCGGCGGCCGGGACTTGAGGCTTCGTTGTCCACAGGAGGGTGAGGCTCTGGGCAGTTATCCACAGGCTGTGAGGAAGATCTGTGGACACCGGAAGAGATCGTTCCGAAAGCCGCATGTATCGCGAAGGATTCACGTTCCAAACCCGCTACATGCTCACTTTCGGGTGTAAATGCTTCACTCCAAAGAGTTGATCAAGGCAAAAGAGTGGACGACGGGTGACGTGTGGGGCTGTGGACCCACTTGGGGGCTGTAGGGCGATTTGTCGACCATGTCACGCCTTCCTGTCGACTTGTCCCCAGGTCGAGAAGCGCCCTGTGGATAACTTTTGTGGATGGAGACAATCCGCTGGTCGGACCGGGTGTCGTGCTGGCGACCAGCCGTACCGAGCGGTGGAGAACTGCGATCGGGCAGGGCGACGCCGTGAGTGAAGCCGCTAGAACCGGCCGTCCTGGCAGCGGGCCAGCCAGTCGGACGCCGCCACGAACTCGTCGTCCGACGTCCCGGTCCGCAGCGGACGCACCTCCTCGGGGGCCACACCGGCCCGCGGGTACGAACCGAGGTAGCGCACCTGCGGGCACGCCCGTTTCAGGCCCATCAGCGCCTCCGCCACCCGGCGGTCCGAGATGTGGCCCTCCGCGTCGATGGCGAAGCAGTAGTCACCGATGCCCTTGCCGGTGGGCCGGGACTGCAACAGCATCAGGTTGACCCCGCGGATCGAGAACTGCTGGAGCAGTTCCATGAGTGCGCCGGGGTGGTCGTGGAACTGCCAGATGACCACCGATGTCTTGTCCGCGCCGGTCGGAGCCGCGGGCCGGGCGGGCCTGCCGACCAGGACGAACCGGGTCTGCGCGTTCTCCGCGTCGTGGATCTTGGTGACCAGCGGTTCGAGCCCGTAGCGCGCGGCGGCGAACTCCCCGGCGAAGGCGGCGTCGTAGCGGCCCTCCTGCACGAGGCGGGCGCCGTCCGCGTTCGATGCCGAGGACTCCCAGGTCACCTCGGGCAGATGGGCCTTCATCCAGTTGCGGACCTGGGGCTGGGCGGCGGGGTGCGCGGTGACCGTCTTGATGTCGCCGAGCTTCGTGCCGGGGCGCACGAGCAGCGCGAAGGTGATGCTGAGCAACACCTCGCGGTAGATCATCAGCGGCTCGCCCGCGACCAGCTCGTCGAGGGTGGTGGTGATGCCGCCCTCGACGGAGTTCTCGATCGGCACGAACGCGGCCTCGGCCTCGCCGCCGCGGACGGCGTCGAGCGCCGCGGGCACGGACACCATGGGGATAAGTTCCCTGGTAGCCGCCTCCGGGAGCGTACGCAGAGCGACTTCGGTGAAGGTGCCCTCAGGACCGAGATACGCGTAGCTGGCTGGCATGGGGTCACCCTAGTGGCCCCTGTCCGGGGCGTCTCGTGGACGTGTCCCGAGGTCCCGCGCCTCCCGCACGGGACAAGCCGCGGCGCTCGAAGACGCGTTCTCAGCCCTCCAACAGCTCCTGCCCCACGTAACCGCCCTCCCGCGCGCCGCCCGGCACCGCGAACAACCCGCTCGCCTCGTGCCGGATGAACCGCGACAGGGCGTCACCGCGGTCGAGCTTGCGCTGCACCGGTACGAAGCCGCGCAGCGGATCCGCCTGCCAGCAGATGAACAGCAGCCCGGCGTCCGGGGTGCCGTCCGGGCCGAAGCCGTCGTGGAAGGAGAACGGGCGGCGCAGCATCGCGGCGCCACCGTTCTGGTCGGGGCGGCTGATGCGGGCGTGCGCGTTGATCGAGACGACGAGGTCACCGTTCGCGTCCGTCTTCTCCAGGTCGGGCTCGGTCGTCTCGTCGCCCCCGGTCAGCGGGGCGCCGGTCGACTTCGTCCGCCCGATCACGTCCTCCTGCGCCGCCCTCGACTGCTTCTCCCAGTCGTCGAGGAGCATCCGGATCCGCCGTACGACGACGTACGAGCCGTCAGCCATCCACGCGGGAGAGCCCGAGGGCGTGCCGGACCCCGCCCCGGACCCCGGCACGAAGATGCGCTTGTCGAAGTCGGGGTCGGTGGGTTTCGGGTTGTTGGTGCCGTCTATCTGGCCCATCAGATTGCGGGTCGTCATGGGGTGGCCGGTGGCGCCGGGCGAGCGGTTGAAGCCGTTCATCTGCCAGCGCACCTTCGCCGCCCCGCCCGTGTCCTTCTGGAGCGCGCGCAGCGCGTGGAAGGCGACGAGGGAGTCGTTGGCGCCGATCTGGACCCACAGGTCACCGTTGCTGCGCGCCTTGTCGAGGTGGTCGGAGAAGAAGTCCGGCAGTGGGTCGAGCGCCGTCGGGCGCTGCTTCTCCAGCCCCGTACGGGCGAAGAAGCTGTGGCCGAAGCCGAAGGTGACGGTGAGGGAGGAGGGGCCCGCGTCCCGGGCGACGTCCGTGTCGTCGGACGCCGACGCCTTGCCCGCCATCAACCGCTCGGCCGTCGCCGACCAGCGGCGCAACAAGGCGGCGGCCTCCTTGCGGCCCGCCCCCGCGGCCAGGTCGAACGCGACGAGATGGCCGCAGGATTGCATGGGCGTGGTGATGCCGGGCTGATGTTTCCCGTGAAACATCACCTCGTCCGTGCCGAGAGACGTCAACGCGGCTTGCCGCTCGGGCGCGTCCGAGGAGGCCACCGCGTATCCCGCGCCCGCGCCGACGGCACCGAGGGCGACGCCGGTGGCGCCCGCCGTCCCGATGAGACGGCGTCGGGTGATGCCCGCGGCGGGCGCGGAGTCCGCCTGCGGAGCCGTACGGCTTTCGGTGTCAGCCATGGTGGTTCAGCCGATCTTCGCGTTCTTGGTGACGGTCACTTGGTCGATGTCGGAGGTGCGCACGGTCACGGCGATCTTCCAGTCGCCCGCCCCAGGGACCTGCACGTTGCTCGCGCTCCAGTGTCCCGTGGCGATACGGTCGGGCACGACGGGCAGCGGGCCGATCTTCTTCGCCTCCAGGGTGAGGGCGACCTTCACCTCGGGGACGTCGAAGGCCTTGCCGTTCGGCCGCTCCACATAGACGTGCATCTCGTTGGTGCCGGTACGACCGGGGTCGAGGTCGAGCAGGATCCTGCCCTTGCCGTCGGGGGCGCCCGTGTCGAACGGCATCTTCAGGGACAGCGGCCCGGACTGGGTCTGTGCGGCGGAGGTGGCGGACTTGGCCTGCTCCTCGGTGCGGCCCGGTTCGGTCGACGTCAGCACGGTGGTCACGGCGAGCAGGACGACCGCGACGCCCGCCTCGGCGAGTACCGAGCGGCGCAGGCCGAAGCGGTGCGGATCGGCGTCGCGGACGCGCTTCTCGCGGGTGGCGGCGACGGCGGCGCGCTGGCGGGCGAGCTGAGCGGCGCGCACGGGATCGTCCGCCTCGCTGTCGCCGCCCTTGTCGCTGCCGGCGGTGCCGCCCCGCGCGCTGCCGCTGTCCTCGTCACCGCTGTCCCCGTCGCCGCTGTCCTTGGAGCCTCCGCTCGTCCGGGAGCCGCTTTCCTTGCCGTCGAGCCCGTCGCCGTCACCCGCGTCCGTCTCGTCGCCGCCGACACCGCCCGCCTCGGCGTCGTCGCCCTGGGCACCGGCGCCCACCACCAGCGGCTTCTTCCGCGCGGACGTACGCTGCTCCACCACGGCCGCGGCGGCGGCCTCGGGGGCCAGTCGCTCGGAGAGCCGGCCGGTCCACCGGCGGGACGTCCAGGCGATGCCGACGAGTACGACGACGAGCCCGACCTTGAGCAGCAGCAGTTGCCCGTAGCGCGTCCCGGTCAGCGCCGACCAGGAGCCGACCTGGCGCCACGTCTGGTAGAGCCCGGTCACGGCCAAGGTCACGACAGCGCCGAACGCCACCCGCGAGAAGCGGCGCACCGCCGACCCTTCGATGGAGGGCGCCCGGTACAGCGCGACGAGCAGCGTCGTCAGGCCGCCGAGCCACGCGGCCACGGCCAGCAAGTGCAGGACGTCGACGGGCATGGCGAGCCCGGCCTGGATACCGGTCGAGGCGTGCTCGGCCATGGCCCAGGTCGCGCCGAGCCCGGCCGCGACGACGGCCCCGCCGATGGCGAGCCCGAACGTGAGGTCCTTGGCCTCCTTCTCGTCGCCTTCCTCGGTCCTCTTCACATAGGCGCCGAAAAGCACCGCGATGAAGAGGGCGGCCGCGGCGAGCAGCAGAAGACGGGAGGTGAGCGCGGCGCCCGTCTTCGTCTGGAGCACCTGACCGAGCAGCGTCATGTCGAAGATGTCGCCGACCGTGCCGGAGCCGGTGTACGAGCCGCGCATCAGCAGCATGGCGAGGGTGGCGGCGGTGAGAGCGGTCCAGCCACCGACGACGACCCGCTGCACCGGCTTGAGCCCGGCGCCGCGCGGCCAGCAGCCGAGGACGAACGCGGCGCCGCCCACGAGCAGGATGAAACCCGCGTACGAGACATAGCGGGCGACGCCGTAGAGGCCGCCGACGACGCCCCCGCCGGCGTTCTGGTCACCCAGGACCGCGGAGGTCGCGGAGGGGGCGCCGACGGAGAAGGTGAAGGCGCCGGAGACGGGGTGGCTGTCGGCCGACACGACCTGGTAGGCCACCGTGAACGTGCCGTCCGGCAGGCCCGAGTGGAGGCCCACCGTGTAGGTCGTGCCGCCGGGGTGGCCGACTTTGCCGCTGTCGACGCGCTTGCCCGCGGGGTCCAGCACGCGTACCGAACCGCTCGACATGGCGACGTCTTCGGAGAAGGTCAGTGACACCTGCTCGGGCGCCGTCTGGACCACCGCTCCCTGCTGGGGGGCGCTCCCGGTCAGCGCGGCGTGCGCGGACGCGGGGGCGGCACCGGCCAGGAGCGTGCCGGTGACGGCGAGAAACAGCAGCACCAGGTGGCGGAAACGGGGAGCGATGGTCTTCACGTACGGGTCAGCCCCTTCAATGTGAAGCGTGCGACGCGTGCGCCGTCGGGTTGTAGGTGGCGGCCTTCACCGGGAAGGAGACGGTGACGGTGCCGGTCTTGGCGAAACGCAGTTCCACCGACACCTTGTCGCCCTCCTTCGGCTTCCGCTTCAGGTTCTCGAACATGAGGTGGTTGCCGCCCCGTTCGAAGTCGAGGTCGCCGTTCGCGGGCACGGTGAAGGACTTCTGCTCCTTCATCACCCCGTTGTCGGTGCTGTGCAGGGTGACGCGGCCGGCGATGGCGCTGCTGACGGAGGAGAGGGTGTCCGCGCCGCCGCTGTTGCGGACGACGAAGAACCCGGCCGCCATGTCACCGGAGGCCGGTTCGGGGATGAAGGCGCCCTCCACCTTCACCTGGGGTGTGTCACCGGAACTGTCGGACGACCCGCACGCGGTGAGCGCGAGCCCGCAGGCCAGCGCCATGGCGCCCAGCGCCGCCGGGGTGCGCCTCACGGCCGGGCCCCCTTGATGAGCTTGGGGAGGTCCTTGGTGTAGTCGTCGACGGTGGCGTCCTCGCCGTAGAGGACGTACCCGGCGTTCGTCCTCGGCGAGAAGGCGATGACCTGCGTGCCGTGCATCGACACGAGCTTGCCGTTCTTGTCCTTCTCCGTCGGCTCGATGGAGATGCCGAGCGTGCGCGCGCTGCCCTGGATGGTCGCGAAGTCGCCGGTCAGGCCGATGAAGTCGGGGTCCTGCGCCTTGAGCCACTTGCCGAGCACGGCCGGGGTGTCACGGTCGGGGTCGGTGGTGACGAAGACGACCTGGAGCTTGTCCTGCTCGGCCTTGGGCAGCGCCTTCTTCGCGACGGCGATGTTGCTCATCGTCAGCGGGCAGACGTCCGGGCAGTGCGTGTAACCGAAGTAGATCAGGGTCGGCTTGTCCTTGGTCCGCTCGCGCAGGTCGAACTTCTTGCCGTGCGTGTCGGTGAGGACCAGGTCCGGCTTATCGAAGGGCTTGTCGAGAACGGTCGCGGCCTGCTGTGCACCGGCCTCGGTGGACACGTCGGCGACAGAACCGCCGCCCTTGTCGTCACCGCCGCCGCAGGCCGTCAGGGTGAGGGTGGCCGCCGTGACCAGTCCGGCGGCGGCGAGCAGGGCCTTGCGGCCCCTCTTCGTACGGTTGCTGGTCTTGCTGCTCTGCATGGTCTTGCGCATAGGAAAAACGTCCCAGAGGTGAAAGGTGCCGGCGGGTGCCGGGGTCGCCCACCGCGACCCCGGCACCCGCCATGGAGGGGGTCAGCCAGTGGTACGCCGACGGCCCGCGAGCACGCCGAACGCCACACCCGCGGCGCCGATGACGATGCCCACGATGCCGAGGACGCGGGCGGTGGTGTCACTGCCGGAGCTGTCCGACGAGGTGGAGGCCGCGGCGGACTGGGTCTCGCCTTCCTTGCCGTCCTCGCCGTCCTTGTCGTGGGCGGCGCCGGCCGCACCGTGCTCGTCGTCGGCGGCGGCCGTCAGGGCGAGGGTGGGCGCCGGGTTCTCCGGCTCCTCCTGACCCTCCTGCTGCGGCTCGATCCAGCGCACGACCTCCTTGTTGTCGTACGTCTGGATCGCCTTGAAGACGAGTGCGTCGGCGTCGGTCGGCAGGGCGCCGATGGAGACCGGGAACTTCTGGAAGTAGCCCGGCTGGACGCCCTTGTCCGCGCCGGAACCGGTCGCGGTCCAGGTGACCTTGGAGACGGCCTCGGTGATCTTCTCGCCGTGCATCTCCAGCGGCTTGTCGAGCTTCGACTTCGTGACCTGCGCCTTCCAGCCCGGCAGCGGCTGCGGCATCACCGAGGCGAGCGGGTGGTCGGTCGGGAAGCTGACCTCGAGCTTGGTGGTCGCGGCGTCGTCGCGCTCGTTCGGCACCTTGAAGTCGACCACGGCGTAACCGCCCTTGGCGGCCACGCCCTCCGGCTGCACGCTCACGTGCGCGAAGGCGGGGGCGGACACGAGGACGACGGAGGAGACGGCGGCGGCACCGACGAGAGCGGCGCGGGACATCTTCTTCATGACAGAGAACTCCACATTCAGCGGGATCCGGCAAAGGGTGAGGGGCGCGCGTCCGCACAGCACGCCTCACCCCAAGCGGAACCACACGGGCGCGCGGGAGTTCGGATGCTGTGTCAGGCGGCGAGAAGGAACGCGTCGGCCACGGTCGGCGGCCCACGCCGGATCACGAAGTGCTGAAGTGCCGCCGTCCGCAGGGCGGGCAGGGCCGGGAACCCGGCGCGGTCCGCACGCGGAAGAGGCCCGGGCGCCCCGGGAAGACCCGCCCGCAGCAGGCGTACGAGAGCGAGAGCCGCCCGCAGGGAACGGATCGGCGCCCCCTCCACGACCCCCTGCGCCGACAGCTTCGAGAGCCGCGCGATGCGGCCGAGGGCGAGATCGCCGTGGCGCAGCAGCCACCCGGCGCCGACCGCGGCCAGCAGGTGCCCGAGGAACATCGGCAGGGAGGGCAGCAGCGGCATCGAGGACCCCGCCACGGCCGCCATGTCGTGGTGCGCCCCGGCCGCGGAACCGGACGGCACGCGCGCCTGGTCGAGGATCCGCTGCGCCTGCACCGGGCTGAGCGCCGAGGCGCCCGCCCCGCACATGAGCCGCGCGGCCCGCTCCATGACGGACGGTTCCGTGGAACCCATGGCCATCGGGCCGTGCTGCCCGAGGGCGAAGAGGCTGTGCAGACCGATCTGCCCGGCCCCGAGCGTCAGGGCGATGCCCGGCAGCGACCGCTCGCGGCCGGCCAGCGGGACGCACAGACAGAAGACGGCGAGGAAGCCGAGCGACAGCGTCCACAGGGGGACGGTGGCGGTCGAACCGAGCACGTGCCCCGCCGCGGACAGCACGACGCAGACCGCGGCGAACACCGCGGCCCTCAGCAGCCGGAGACCGGCCGCGCTGCGCGCCTGGCGCTGGTGGGGGGCAGACATGGCGGGGTCATCATCCCACTGGCCCTGCCCGTCCCGTACGGCAGGTCCGCAAGGTCCAAAATCTCCCCTACCGCGCGGAGTGCCGCTCCCGCGTCGGCCATCTGGGCGGCATCACGGGGGCCGAGCGATTGCGCGCGGGCGCGGGCGGCAATACGTATCGGTATGTCGAGCCGCGGCCGGGAGGCTGGAGCATGAGCATCTGGTGGTCTCTGCATCTGCGGCGCGAAGCCGCGAGCGTTCCGCTCGCCAGGCGCCTTCTCATCGGCACCATGGAGACCGCGGGTGTCGACCCGGACATCTCCTACGACCTGTCGCTCGCGCTCAGTGAGGCGTGTGCGAACGCCGTCGAGCACGGCGGCGGCGCGGCCACGGGCGGGGCGTCGGGCGCCTACCGGGTCACCGCATACCTGGACGGCGAGAAGTGCCGCATCGAGGTGGCCGACTCAGGGCCGGGCATCTCCGTCCACCGAGGTCGCGCGCCAGCGCGCCAGGCACCGATGGACGCCGAGAACGGCCGCGGTCTCTGCCTCATCCACGAACTCACCGACCACGTGCGCGTCGACAACAAACCCGGCAGGGCGGGCACCGTGGTCAGCTTCGACAAGATCCTGAAATGGCGGGAGGACACCCCGCTCCTGGCGGTGTGACCCCCGCACCCACGCGCGCGGACGGGGCCGTGAACCACCGTGGCCACGACCCCGCCCGACCGCGTCCGTCCGCGTCTGTCCGCTCAGCGCTCTATGCCGAGGATCAGCCCTTCAAACGTGCCATCCACGCCTCGACCTCGTCGGCCCGGCGCGGCAGGCCGGACGACATGTTCCGGTTGCCGTCCTCGGTGACGAGGATGTCGTCCTCGATGCGCACGCCGATGCCGCGGTACTCCTCGGGCACGGTCAGGTCGTCGGCCTGGAAGTAGAGGCCCGGCTCGACGGTGAGCACCATGCCCGGCTCCAGCGTGCCGTCCACGTACGTCTCGGTCCGCGCGACCGCGCAGTCGTGGACGTCCATGCCGAGCATGTGCCCGGTGCCGTGCAGGGTCCAGCGGCGCTGGAGCCCCAGCTCCAGGACGCGCTCGACCGGGCCCTCGACCAGACCCCACTCGACGAGCTTCTCGGCGAGCACACGCTGCGAGGCGTCGTGGAAGTCGCGGTACTTGGCGCCCGGCTTGACGGCCGCGATACCGGCCTCCTGGGCGGCGTACACGGCGTCGTAGATCTTGCGCTGGATCTCGCTGTACGTGCCGTTGATCGGCAGGGTGCGCGTCACGTCGGCGGTGTAGTACGTGTGCGTCTCCACACCGGCGTCGAGCAGCAGCAGGTCGCCGGAGCGGACCGGGCCGTCGTTGCGGACCCAGTGCAGGGTGCAGGCGTGCGGGCCCGCCGCGCAGATGGAGCCGTAGCCGATGTCGTTGCCCTCGACGCGGGCGCGCAGGA
Organism: Streptomyces sp. NPDC102406; assembly: GCF_044765725.1. Lineage (NCBI taxonomy): Bacteria > Bacillati > Actinomycetota > Actinomycetes > Kitasatosporales > Streptomycetaceae > Streptomyces > Streptomyces sp. NPDC102406. The sequence continues at coordinate 227,184 of NZ_JBIWKP010000006.1, forward strand.
AGAACGTGCCCTCGATGTAGCGCTCGCTCGTCGCCTCGGCCTTGTCGAGGACCTTCACGACGTCCTCGAAGCCGCGCACCGTCGAGTCGACGGCCTTCTGGAGCTCGCCGATCTCGAACGCGTCCTTCACGATCCGCGCTTCGGAGAGGAAGGTCTTCAGCTCGTCGTCGCGCTCGGCGGTGACCTTGTCGGTCAGCGCCTCCTCGACACCGGCGTCGTAGCCGCGCACGACCCGCACCGGGCCGCTCGCCCCGCGCAGCCTGTCGGTGAGTTCGCGCACGTCGGCGGTGGGGATGCCGTGCAGCTTCGCGGCCTCGGCCAGGGAGTGCCGACGGCCCACCCACAGCTCGCCGTCGCCGCTCAGCCAGAACTCGCCGTTCTCCCGGTTCGAACGCGGCAGGAGGTAGAGCGTCGAGCGGTGGCCGTCCGCCGTGGGTTCGAGGACGAGGACGCCGTCCTCGGTCTGGTTGCCGGTCAGGTAGGCGTACTCGACGGAGGCGCGGAAGGCGTACTCGGTGTCGTTCGAGCGGGTCTTGAGGTTGCCCGCGGGCACCACGATGCGCTCGCCCGGGAAGCGGGCGGACAGGGCGGCGCGGCGGGCGGCGGTCTCCGCGGCCTGGGCGATCGGCCGCAGGTCGTGCAGCTCGGTGTCGGCCCAGCCGGACTTCATGTTCTCGGCGAGCTCGTCGGACACACCGGGATAGAGGCCGTTCTTGCGCTGCTTGATGGGCTCGTCGCCCTCAGGGGCCTCCGGCATCTCCGGGTTCTCCGGGGTGAGCTCCTCCGACACGGTTCCTCCTCGACGCGGGTCCGTTGAATGGCCGGGATATGGCCTGATATGGCAGTGGACCCCCTCCATCGTACGAGCGTACGGAAGGGGGTCCAGGGCCGGAGGGCCTCTTACCGGGTGTGCGGGTGCGCCTACGCGAAACGGGCCGCGAGCAACACCACGTCCTCGTCGCTGTCGGCCGCGTCGAGCCCGTCCGGGAGCATCGCGCGCAGTACGTGGTCGGCGATCGCGTCCGGGTCCTCGCGGATCGCCTTCGGGACGCCCGCGGCGGCCGCGTGCAGCCGGGCGAAGGCGCGGTCCATGGGATCGCCGGTGCGGCGCAGGAGGCCGTCGGTGTACAGCAGCACCGTGTCCCCCGGAGTGGTCGTGAACTCCAGGCTCGGCGCCTCCCAGCAGGCGAGCATCCCGAGCGGCGCGGACAGCGTCGTCTCCGCGAACTCCGTGCGGCGCTCACCGAGCACCAGGGGCGGGCTGTGTCCGGCGCCCGCGAGGACGATCCTGCGCTGCGCGGGCTCGCAGTAGGCGAACAGGGCGGTCGCGCTCCGCGCGGGCTCGGTCAGCCGGAGCAGCAGTTCCAGGTCGGACAGGACCGCGACCGGGTCCTCGCCCTCCATCACCGCGTACGCCCGCAGGGAGGCGCGCAACCGGCCCATGGCGGCGAGCGCGCTCGCGCCGGACCCGGAGACGGAGCCGACCGCGAGGCCGAGCGCCCCTTCGGGCAGCGGCAGGGCGTCGTACCAGTCGCCGCCGCCTCGCGGTCCGCTGCGGTGCCGCACGGCGAGCTGCACGCCGGGGACGCGGGGCAGCCGTGCGGGCAGCAGTTCGTCGGCCACTGTGCGCGACCACGCGCGCGTGCGCTCCATTTCGAGCAGGCGGGCCAGGTGCTCGGTGGCGTAGCGGGCGTAGAGGCCGATGAGGTGGCGGCGGCGTTCGACGGGGGCGGCGGGTTCGTCGTAGAGCCAGACCGCCGCGCCGAGCCGGCCCGCCCCGTCGGTGGCGAGCGGCAGCGCGTAGCTCGCCGCGTAGCCGAGGCGCGCGGCGACCTCGCGGTGACGCGGGTCGAGCCCGTCCTCGGAGAGCAGGTCGCCGTGGGCCTCGTCCTCGGTGCTGGACCCGTCGAGGATGCGCCCGTACGACGTCGCGCCGCGCGGCACCGTCTCGATGTGGCCGAGGTCGGGGCGGGACAGGCCGAGGCCGACGGTGGTGCTCGGGCCGAGCCCGTCGCCGGGCTCAAGGACGACGAGGCCGCGTCGCGCGCCCACCAGGGCGGCTCCGGCGCGCAGGAGTTCGTGCAGTGCTTCTTCGAGTGCTGCCGTGCGGGCCAGTCGTTCCGTGAGTTCGTGCAGGGTCGTGAGGTCGGAGACCCAGCCCGCGAGCAGGTCCTGGATCACCGCTCCGGGGGCCAACGGTGAGGGAGCGACCGGTGAGGCGGCCGACGCGGGCGCGACAGTGTGGGCGGGAGGGGGCACCTGTCCAGGAGGGGAATCGATTCCAGCCACTTTCGGCAGGCGCGGGGTTGTCATGGCTTCCGGCTTTCAGACCGGCGCATATTGCTCAATAGCATCGCAAACCCCCATGTCGTTCTGCGCCGCCAGCAATGTCTCCACATCTACACGCAGTGGAGAGGGGATGTCCAGCATTGTCCTGCTGAGATTCCTGGTGTCCATGGTGCTGAAGTGACTTCTGCGGTAATGCGATCTCTGCTCTCCGTCTCGTTCTCGTGCTGAAACAGACTGTTCCATGTTGGCCAAAAATCGACTCGGGGAACGGCATATTGAGGTCGACTGGCATTGTTCGACAGAGCGTCATAGCGGCAGCGGTGGGTACGTACTCGGAGAAGACCAGGGGCAGTTGGGATCCATCCGGAACCTGGTGACGGACCCGGGCGTCATAGCCATCGACGACCGTGCCCCATCCTCCCGTGGGGGAGGCGACGAGAAGTACGCGGGACGGCAAACGCCAGGCGCCGCCACCCCACGCCAGGCTTATGAAGGACCCAGCAGGCGCTCGGACTATAGGGGTTACCCCTGCCTCAGGCCGACGGCCCAGGCTGAGGTCAAGCGTTCCTGCACGTACGCACAGTGATTGTTCGGCACATGGTGTGTTGTGGCCCACAGCGTTCTCTTCGGTCAACGGAAAGGAACGAGCGCTCATGCGCGAGATCCCCGGAAGGCGACGCAAGCTCCTGTCCAGGCGTGACAGCGGGAAGTCCGACCTGATCAGCGCAGCCCTCACGTTCGGGCCGGCATGGCAGTGGCCGGTTCTGCCAGGCATAGCGCTCGCGGCGGCGGGACGTCGCGACGGTGTGCGCTGCGCCTGCCCCGACCCGGAGTGCTCCGTGCCCGGTGCCCACCCCTTCGACCCGGGCCTGCTGGCGGCGACGACCGACGAGCGCATGATCCGCTGGTGGTGGACCAACCGGCCGCAGGCGCCGATCGTCCTCGCCACCGGCGCCTCGGCCGGAGCGTCCGGCGGGCGCGCGCCCTGCGCCGTGAGCCTGCCCGCGGTCGCGGGCGCCCGCGCGCTCGCCGCGCTCGACCGCGCCGAGGTCCGGCTCGGCCCGGTGATCGCCACCCCGGAGCGGCTGGCGATCCTCGTCGCGCCGTACTCCCTGGAGCAGCTCGGCGAGTTGTTGTACGCGCAGGACTTCGTGCCCGGCTCGCTCCGCTTCCACGGCGAGGGCGGTTACCTCGCCCTGCCGCCGTCCGTGACGGGTGCGGGCCAGGTCCGCTGGGAGCGCGCGCCGCTGCCCGGTTCCGCGGCGCCCTGGACACCCGATGTGGAGGCCGTGGTCGGCGCGGCCGTGGACGCACTCACTCGTACGGGTGTGAGCGCGCCCGAGTTGTAACGCCATCGGGCGCGCGGCGCGCCGCCGCGACGGGTGTGCGCCGCTATGTTCGGCGCATGCCTGCCGCGCCCCCACTCCCCAAGGTCCCGCACGGGTTCGAGCAGGGCAGGCGGGCCCCTTCCCGCCTTCGGCTGTCCGGACTCCTCACCGCGGTGGTGCTCGCCGCCGCGCTGCCGCTGACGGGCGCGTCCGCGGGGCCCGTGGGCGACGCGGACGCGCGCCGGTCGGAGCCGAGGACGGGGTCAGGGCCCGAGGCGGAACCGAGAACGGAGTCCGGGTCGGGTGCGACGGCTGACGAGGCCGGCATCACGACGGAGGGCGACGCGTCGGACGGCAGTGCGAACGGCAGGGGGGACGGTGTGGCGAACGGCGGCGCGGACAGCCCGCAGTGCGGTCCGCAGCTCACCTCCCCCGAGGGCATCGAAGCGCAGACCTGCGTGTTGCGCCGGGGGCGGAGCACCTGGGCGCGTACGTACTACCGGAACACCACGGGCGGCGGACTGAGCGCCGTTCTGACCCTGATGGCGCCCGGCGGGCGCACGGTGCGGATCACCTGCGCGGTGGGCGCCGAGGACGAGCCGGGCCTGTGTGAGACACCGCGTGGACGGACCCTGGGCGAGCCCGCGGAATACGCCGCCGTGGCGGAGTACGCGACGGACGACGACGGGCCGCTGCTGCTGCGGTCGGGGAGCAACTCGGCGCCCGCGTACGGGCGTTGAGGCTCGTCGAGCGGACGCGCGCATGAAAGCGCCCGGTTGCTGGCGACGGGGGATGCACCAGCAACCGGGCTACTTGAACGGTAACAAGAGATCGGCAGTTAGCAAATTCGATCTCTTCTATTCGGACATGGATTTACCTGCAACTACTGGGAGTTGTGACCGGAGTCACGGATTCCGGAACGGTTGTACGGGCCTCTGCGGACGGTCGTTCGACCCGGTCGAGCCCTGTCCGGCATGCCCGCTATGTCAGCTCAGTGTCACCTGTCGGTTGGTGAGGCCCCCGCGCGCGCGGCGCTCCTCCGCGGTCAGCGGCGCGTCCGTGTCCAGCGCGGCGGCGAGCCGCTCGGCGAACTCGGCGGCCGGCTTCTCGACGTCCTCCGCCTTCACCGCGCTGGGCAGGTCCCACACCGGAACCGTCAGCCCGTGCGCACGGAACGAACCGACGAGGCGCGTGCCCTCGCCGAGCGAGGAGGCGCCCGCCGCGTGCAGCCGCGCGAGCGCGTCGAGCAGCTTCTCCTCCGGGTGCGGCATGACCCAGCGCAGGTGGTTCTTGTCGGGCGTCTCGCACCAGTAGGCGCTGTCCACGCCGGTGAGCTTCACGGTCGGGATGGCCGCGGCGTTGGCCCGCTCCAGGGAGGCGGCGACCTCACCCGAGGCGTTCTCCGCGTCCGGCACCCAGAACTCGAAACCCGTGTGCACGACCGGCTCGAAAGTGCCGTTCGGGTCGAGGAGGTCCTGGAGGCGCGGGCCGTCGGCGGGCGCACGGCGCGCCTGCACCGGGCTGCCGGGCTCGGTGGTCAGCGCGCGCTGCAGGGTGTCGGCGAGATCGCGGCTGATGTCACCCGACGACGTGTCGTTCTGAAGGCCCAGCAGGACCGAGCCGTCGTCACGGCGCAGCGCGGGCCACGCCATGGGCAGCACGGTGGCCAGAGTGACCGAGGGGACGTCCTCGGGCAGCTCGTCCTTAAGGCGCAGCTCGACCGTCGCCGCGGGCACCAGCTCGCGCAGCGCGACCCAGTCGCCCTCACCCGGCAGACCCTCGAAGGGGCGCTGCACCAGCTCGGTCACCGCGTGGGCGGCCTCCCGGCCGTGGCACGCCTTGTAGCGGCGGCCACTGCCGCAGGGGCAGGGCTCGCGGGCACCGACAACCGGGATCTCTCCACTGGTGACTTGCGGCTTGCCCTTGGTCTGCGGGCGCTTCTTGGCCATCTTGGACGTCTCCCGGATACGGCTCTCGTACGTACGGGCGCGAGCCTAGCCGCTCGTACCGACAAGGATGTGATGCAGTGCCGCCGGTCCCCGACAAGGGTGTCCCCCGGCAAGGTTGTTCCCCGGCAAGGCGTTCCCCGGCGACGTCTTCGCCGGGGAGGTCTTCCCCGGCGAGGGTCGGGATCGCGCCGGTCGTCGCTCAGCCCGCGTCGTCCAGGACGTCCGCGAGATCGAGGCCCACCAGCTCCGCGGCGGACGGGGCGGCGATACGGGCCGCGAAGTCGTCGCGCCGATGTGTGTCCGCCTCGGCGTGCACGTCCTTGTGCACGACCACCCAGACCGTGACCTCACCGCACGCGTCGTCGCGTACGCCCCAGTCGTCGGCCAGGGCCGTGATGATGTTGAGCCCGCGGCCACCGCGCGCGGTCACCGACGGAGTGGCCGGAACCGGCCGGGTCGGGCCGCCTCCGTCCGTCACCTCGACCGTCAGACAACCCCGGTCGTCCACCTGCCACGCGACCTTCACGCTCCCGTCGCCGGCCATGTCGCCGCCCAGCGGCCTGCCGTGCCGGCAGGCATTGCTGAGCAGCTCCGAAAGGATCAGAACCGCATCGTCCACCACCGTGTCCGACACCCCGCTACGGCGTAGCTGGTCACGCATCATGTGTCGTGCTTCGCCCACGCCCGCAGGGCCATGGGGAACGGCCATGCTCGACGACGCCGGCACCTCCTGTGCCACCACCAACGCCACCCCCGAGACCTCCTTTGCCCCACGCCACGGTGTGGATGCCCCAATGGACTGGACCGGAAACCGGCCAACCCACGTCCGGTGACGCACTCGTAACGATCGAACACGGAGTGAATGCGCCGGGGCACTCCCTGTGAGGAAACGGCGTGAAGGTGGCTGGAAATCACCCCCGGCCGAGGTGGCGGAGCACCGCCGCGGGCCGGTTCGTGATGATCGCGTCGACACCGAGCCGGACACACAGGTCGACGTCCTCCAACTCGTTCACCGTCCAGACGTGAACCTGGTGCCCCGCGCGCGTGAGCTTCTCGATGTACGCGGGATGGTTGCGCACGATCCGGATGCCGGGGCCCGCGATGCCGACCCCCGCCGGGAGGCGCCCCTCGCGATGGCGGGGCAGGACGAACTGCATCAAATAGACGGTCGGCAGCGTCGGCGACGCCTCCCGGACACGCGACAGGGAACGGGCCGAAAAACTCATCACGCGTACCTGCGAAGGGCCGTCCGCGGGGGGCGCGTCCAAGCCGAATCGCTTGAGCAGGTGCAGAAGCCGCTCCTCCACCTGGCCCGCCCACCGTGTGGGGTGCTTGGTCTCGATGGCCAGCTCGACCCTGCGTCCGGCGTCGGCGACCAGTTCCAGAAGGCGCTCCAGGGTCAGTACGGACGTGTCGGCCGACCCCCCGGCCCAGTCGGAGTCGGGGCTCTCCTCCAGGTCCTTCAGGTCCTTCCAGGAACCGAAGTCGAGGGCGGCCAGATCCGCGAGCTCCAGGGCCGAGACCGCCCCGCGGCCGTTCGACGTACGGTTGACCCGCCGGTCGTGCACGCAGACGAGATGGCCGTCCGCCGTGAGCCGCACATCGCATTCGAGGGCATCGGCACCGTCCTCGATCGCCTTCTTGTACGCGGCCAACGTGTGTTCGGGGGCGTCCTGCGAAGCACCGCGGTGGGCGACGACCTGGATGCGTTGCTGTCGTGCGTGGGTCACCGCGTCATGGTGCCACCGCGCGACCGGCCACCGAGAAAGTTCGGCCTAGCGGATGCGTCCGTTTCGCCCGGCATAAAGGATGACCACGGACGCACAGGAACGCCTTATGGTGCCCTGACGGTCCATGGGAAAAGCTGACCGCGTACAACTGCACAACTGGACCGTGACAGGACCATGCCCGGAACGGCGGGTGGCAGCGGCCGGCAAGCGCCGCTGTGGAGACCGACCGGCGATCGAGGACGACGTCGATCGCCACCCCGTCCGGACCGGCGACGTAGACAGCCGTGGATCGAGGAGAGAAAGCTGTGAGCACCGAGAACGAGGGCACTGCGGTCCCCCCGGCCCCGTCCGCACCTCCCGTGCCGGTGGACGCTCCCGCTGCTCCCGCCCAGGCACCGGCCGGGTCCCCGCCCCAGGCCCCCGAAGGCGGCGGCCACGACACGGTGCACCAGGGCGTGGCAGCAGTCGGCCACGGAGCACCCCAGGCGGACCCCGGCCACGGCGGGCCCGCGCCCGCCGGGGACTGGCCCCCTCCGCCGCCGGCGGTCCCGTCCTACGCGGGCGGGGGCGGCGGCTCCGGATGGGGCGCCTCCTACCAGCAGCCGCAGCCCAAGCCGGGCGACCGGCGCGGCGGGCTGCTCGCCGGGGTCGTCGCCGCCGCCCTGATCGCGGGCGCCGTCGGCGGTGGCGTCGGCTACTGGGCCGCCGAGCGGGGCGACGACTCGAGCACCGGCTCGACGACCGTCTCCGCCTCCAACCCCGCCGACCTCAAGCGCGACCCGGGCACCGTCGCGGCCGTGGCGGCCAAGGCGCTGCCCAGCACGGTCACCATCGAGGCGGAGGGCAACACCGGCGAGGGCGGTACCGGCACCGGCTTCGTCTACGACAAACAGGGCCACATCCTCACCAACAACCACGTGGTGGCCGAGGCCGTCGACGGCGGCAAGCTGTCGGCGACGTTCTCCAACGGCAAGAAGTACGACGCCGAGGTCATCGGCCACGCCCAGGGCTACGACGTCGCGGTCATCAAGCTGAAGAACGCGCCGAGCGACCTCAAGCCCCTCGTGCTCGGCAACTCCGACAAGGTGGCCGTCGGCGACTCGACCATCGCGATCGGTGCGCCCTTCGGCCTGTCGAACACGGTGACGACGGGCATCATCTCCGCCAAGGACCGCCCGGTGGCCTCCAGCGACGGCAGCGGCAGCAGCAAGGCCTCGTACATGAGCGCCCTCCAGACCGACGCGTCGATCAACCCGGGCAACTCCGGCGGGCCGCTCCTCGACGGCAACGGCAACGTGATCGGCATCAACTCGGCCATCCAGTCCGCCTCCAGCGGCGGCATGGGCGGCGGCTCGGGCCAGGCCGGTTCGATCGGCCTCGGCTTCGCCATCCCCATCAACCAGGCCAGGATGGTCGCCCAGCAGCTCATCAAGACCGGCCAGCCGGTCTACCCGGTGATCGGCGCCTCGGTCTCCCTGGAGGAGGGCACGGGCGGCGCGAAGATCACCGAGCAGGGCGCGAGCGGCTCCGCCGCGGTCACGGCGAACGGGCCGGCGGACAAGGCCGGCCTCAAGCCCGGCGACGTCATCACGAAGCTGGACGACTCGGTGATCGACTCGGGCCCGACCCTGATCGGCCAGATCTGGACGCACAAGCCGGGCGACACGGTGAAGCTCACCTACACGCGCGGCGGCCAGGAACACACCACCGACGTCACCCTCGGAGAGCGCAAGGGCGACAGCTGACGGACCCCGCCGCCGGACCCGCTACCCTGGTCCCGCGCCACGGATAGCCGTTCGTACGGCTGTCGGGGCGCGGGGTGGGTTGCCCGAGCGGCCTAAGGGAACGGTCTTGAAAACCGTCGTGGCGCGAGCCACCGTGGGTTCAAATCCCACACCCACCGCGCAGGTTGAAGGCCTCTGACCAGGAACAACGGTCGGGGGCCTTCGTCGTGCAGGTTGCCCGTTGGCGACCGTGATTCCCCGTGAGTTCCCGGTCTATCGGGCACGCCGGGGGCACGGTCAATCTTCGGCGGGACTGGGGGCGGTGAGGTCGACCCATATCCACGGCCTGTGATGCCAATCGCGTACTTGGCCTATGACCAGGTCGATGGTCGCTCCCACGGGCGGCAGCTCCTGCGCGAGTCGCTTCACCCCCGGCTCACTGCTGCGACGAATTGTGTCCAGGGAGGCGCCCACCGGGTCGTACTCATCGAGCTGTGCTGTGAGGCCCCACGGTTGGTGACTAGTGATCGTTGCTTGGACTGTCTCGCCTTGCCGAAGCTCGCTGAGAGGGCGTCTCGCTTCATCTGCCATGGCGGCATCCTCTACCCCAACCCACCACTCACCCCAGCTCCCATCCCGTCCGCCGTCGACCCACACACCGTGGAGCGGGCGTGGTTCATGGCGTCCAGGTGGAGCGCGCCACTGTACGAACGACCTGGACGCCATGGGCCGCGTCTGCTCGGCTCTGCCTGGGTCGACGGTGGACGGGATGGGAGCCCACCACGCTCACCACAATGTGCCCGCAGCCGGGAACGGCGCCCCCTCCCACCCGGTGCCGGCCGATCCCCCGCCGGAGGCATCGTCCTTGACCGGTGGCCGGGTTCGTCAGGGTCTCGACTCATGCCACCGGGCCTATCCGCATGTGGGCGGGCGTCGGCGCAGCCGGGGCAGCGCGGGCCGGAGGCAGGAGCGCAGCCCCGAGCGGAGCCGGGAAGCCCGCCCGGCGGAGCGGAGCGCAGCCGGGTGCTTGATGAGGTAGAGAAACTCGTAACAGCTCTCACTGACTTGCGGTCTTGTAGGCCTGGTCTTCGGCTGGTGGCATATGTGGAGACAGCACGCGTCAGGAGGGGGCGAGCGGTGAGCGGCTTATCAGTAAGTTCGTGGAGGCGGCACGGGCGGGACCGGCTCTACGTGAACCTTCCAGACAGGACTGCGGTTGCCTGGGCAGATCGCGCCACGAAGGCCGTAACAATCATGGTCCCGAGGTATCAGGAAGAAGCGCTCGAACTCCTCCGGCAACACCTCGGCCCCGGCATCACAGTTGCCCAGACTCCAGGGAAATCGTCCGCGGCGCGTCCGTCGGTCTCTGACGAACCTCCCCGGCCCCCTCGCGTCGGCGGTAAGCCCCTACCCCTACCTCCCCTCAGCCCCGGAGAGGATCTGGCACGCAATCGGCCGGGCTCACGACTCCTTGGGATGATCGCTGAGCGCGGCCCCTCAACTGCGGAGCGGCTTCGGGCAAAGCTCCTGCGGCGCCCTTCTGAATGGGACAGTTGGTACACCGGCTTAGAGGGGGAGCGCCGCGTTGGTCGAGAGTTGGAACGCCTCACTACGCTGGGCTGGCGAGTTCTTCATGGGATTGCCAAGAGCAACGGTGGGGACATTGATCACCTCTTGATCGGCCCCGGCGGAGTCTTCAGCATCAACACCAAGACTCACCCGGGCGCGTCAGTCTGGGTCGGGGACACTATGGTGAAGATCAACAGAGGACGGCCGTACCCCTACGTGGCTGCTAGTAAGGCAGAGGCTTCTTACGTGAGCAGGGTGCTGGAGCGGCATTGTGATTTCTCGATCACTGTCCAGCCAGTCTTGGTCTTCGTCGATATCGCGGCTCTTGACCGTGAGGTGACGCAACACGTCGTACGCATCTACCAAGAGCGCGAGGTGTCAGCGCTCGGTCCGCTCCACGGAGTCCTCGAACCGGACGAGATGGAGCAGGTGTACGCGGTGGCGCGTCATCAACGTGTCTGGCTCAGAGCCTGACCCTGCTCGTTCCTTATCAGCCGACTGGTAAAGCCTTCTTGGCAGAGCCGTTCGTACGCGGCGATCACGTTGTCAGGTACTTGCTGGGCGACCATGAATCCCTGCTCCGGGTAAATCAGCAGTCGCTGCAAGGCTCCGACAAGCATGTCAATCACAAGGCGGGCGTCCCCGATGGAGTCGACGTACTTGTGGAGTGTCATTGGGGTAGACGCGCTGACGATCTCGACGTCAGGCCAGAGCTTTCGCGCCGTCGCGTAAGCCCGCCGCTCCTCGTACGGCTTGCTGATCAGGAGTACGGAGGAAACGTCCACGCCCGCTCCCTCCAACACTGCCTTGGAGAAGCGGATGTTTTCGCCGGTATTGCGCGCCTCAGGCTCTACGAGCACCGCCGAACTGGGAACGCCGAGCTCCATGGCCCGCTCGCGGTAGTGGACGGCCTCGCCTCGCGGCATGCGTTCGCGCGTCGTGGGACTGGTGGCTCCCGTGAACACAAGCAGGGGGACAAGACCGCGCTTGTACAGGTCTACCGCCGTCTCCGCCACGCCCAGGTCGTGACTCCCCAGGCCGACCGCGACTGAGCACGGCTTCAGGGTGTGGCCCATCTGGTGGTAGTCCCACAGACGACGGGTGTCGGCCCATGCCTGCGTCGAGATCATTCCTGTCCCTTCTCGGCCTTCGCTGAGTCCGGAACCTTGAAGTCGTACTCCCAGGCGAAGCGCGAAGCTGCGTGTACCCCGATGGCGAACTCGACCACAGTGCCAGAGGCAGTGAAGGTGGTTCGATGCAGCTCAACGACTGGTTCGCCTGGGGGAAGCTGGAGGGTCTTCACTTCATCGGCAGAGGGAGCACGCGCGAAGATCTCCTCCTTCATGTGGTCGATCTCGTACCCGGCGTCGAACAGCACTCGAAAGCCGCCCCCACGTCCGGCTGGGCCTGGTGTCGGGTCCACGAGTCGTGTGCCCTCAACGTGCTCGGGTCGGTAATAGCTGGTCAAGGTGTGAGTCGGCTGGTCGCCTTCCTTCACGAGTCGAGCACGGGCGTATACCTCTGCTCCTTCACGTAGCCCGTGGGCGGCGGCGACGAGGGGCGGGGCCTCGACAAGGCTGACTGTCTGAGTCTGCTCATTTCGGCGGTAGCTGCGACCTGAGGCGACCCGGTCCGCAATGAACGCAACCTCGTCGCTGTCGCGCCACTTCGCCTTGTCGTAGCGGGCGATGCCAAGCCGTTTAAGCGGAACCCGTTGCCGCACAACCGTGCCGTGTCCTCGCGACGAGGTGACCAGACCTTCGGCCTCCAGGGCCTTGTAGGCGGCATGCACAGTGGACTTGGAGCCCTCACCTGCCGCTACCAGCTCCCTGATCTGCGGAAGCTGCTTACCCGGGGGGTATTTGCCCTGTTCGCCTCGCTTGATCTCCTCGGCCAGCTTGTCCGCCAGCTCCCGCCACTTGGGCGTCATTGCGTGTCTCCTCTCGACGAGTCCAGTCAAACACAGTCCTAGGACTGTTGACAGTCCCAGGACTGCGCGCCATAGTCGTCTCAACGCGCTTGCAGTCCTAGGACAGCGAGTGGGAGGGCCTTCTTTGGGCTGCTCCAAAGCATCGACTCAGGGAGTACTGAATGCCGTCCTTCAAGATCGACCTTCAGACTGCTGTGGTGTTCGTGGCGACTGCGCCGACGCCGAAGCTGGTGAACCAGAAGACGGGTGAGCGGGCCGTGGACCGGGAGACGAACGCGCCGCTCTCCACGGTGGGCCTGCTGGTCTCGGACGAGGGTGAGGGCAACCTCTATCAGGTGACGATCCCGGAGACGGGTTACCCGCAGGACCTCACGCCGGGCACGCCGGTCAAGGTGATCGGGCTCAAGGCGCGTGACTGGGAGAACACCTTCAACGGTGAGAAGCGCCACGGCATCTCGTTCCGCGCGGTCGCGATCACGGCGGCGGTCTGAGCCATGACTGACCTGACCGTGTGGGTTGAGGGGGCAGGCGCCATAACGGCGGCTGGTGGCCTCGGCTACGCCAAGGTCCGTGCGCCGCGGGTGTACTGGGCGGCGGTGGGTCTGCCGATGGCCTGGGGCCGGTTCGCGATCTCCTACCGGAACACCATGGACGTGTGCGGGCTGACGGTGCAGCCGTCGGGTCTGCGGGCGTTCATGTCGCGCCGGGTACGCAGTGAGGTGCAGCCGGTTCCGCCGAAGATCCGCCGGGTGCGCGGCACGTCGACCGGACTGCGCGTGACGCTCCGTCTGCCCGCCGGTCTGGAGCCTGCCGACCTGGCCGCGGCCTCTGAGCGGCTGCGGCATGCCTGGGGTGTCCACTCGGTTCATGTCCGGCCGACCAAGCCCGGGTTTGTGGAACTGCGGATGACGGGCTTCGACCTGCTGCGCCGGGTGCAGATGCCGAAGAAGGCAGCCCCGCGTGATCTGGTGGTGCCGGTCGCGCTCCGGGATGACGGGACCGCGTACGAGCGGAACTACCGGGAGATCCCGCACGCGCTGACCCTCGGCGCGAACCAGTCGGGCAAGTCGATGTATCAGCGCAACCTGATCAAGGGGCTGGCTCAACTGCCGGTCGCCCTGGTCGGGATCGACTGCAAGCGCGGTGTCGAGCAGTCCCGCTACGCCCCGCGGCTGTCGGCGCTGGCGACGAACCCGGACGATGCCGCCTCGCTGATCGATGTACTGGTCGCGGAGATGGAAGACCGCTTCGACCTGCTCGCCAAGTACGGCGTCTCGGACGTGTGGGAACTGCCCGAGGACCTGCGCCCGGCGCCGGTCGTGGTCCTGGTCGACGAGATCGCGGAACTGTTCCTGATCTCCTCGAAGAGGGATGAGGATCGCCGCGAGCGGATCGTCACCGGGATGATCCGGCTGGCTCAGCTCTCCCGCGCAACGGGCATCTTCCTGGAGATCTGCGGGCAGCGCTTCGGCTCCGAGCTGGGCAAGGGCGCGACCATGCTCCGCGCTCAGCTCACCGGCCGAGTGGTGCACAGGGTCAACGACAAGCAGACCGCGGAAATGGGCCTGAACGACGTCGCTCCGGAGTCCGTCCCGGCCGCGTGCACGATCCCCGCCGACCGCCCCGGGCAGGCTGTCGCCGCGGATGCTTCCGGCGGCTGGGGCCGCATCCGGACCCCGCTGACCTCGGTCGACGAGACGGTGTCGGTCTGCCGCAAGTTCGTCCACCTGATCCCGGATCTCCCGGCCCTGGAGCCGTTCCGCCCGACTGTCGCCCCGGTCCCGGCGCCGACGGTCCCGCCCATGCCGACCACGGCCCCGGCCATCCCCTGACGCACCCCGCTTCCCGGTCGGCGTGACCGCCTCGCGCCAGGTCCCTACCCCGCCCATGCCCAAAGCCGGAAGGGAGCACCACCCATGGCCCGCGTCAAGAAGCCTGCCCCCGCCCCGCAGAGCACCGAGTGCCCGACCTGCAAGGGCTCCGGGGAGGTCGCCCGGACCGTCCGCGTCGGCCGCAAGCACCGCGTCGTCGGCCAGCAAGTCGGGCTCTGCCTGACCTGCCTGGGATCGGGCGAAGCACCCACCGACTGATCACTCGCTATCCACAAGAGAGGACTCCGTGATGGGCCTGTTCGGAAACTCGCCGCGTGCCGCCCGTTCGTCCACGTCGACGCCTAGGGGCGAGTGCCCGCAGTGCTGGCGTCACGCCCACGACCCCGCCGCGCACCGGGGTTTGCGCGGGGACTGCCCGCAGTGCGTCGACCACATGGTCAACGGCCACCCCGGCATCAACCGCCGCTGACTCGCCGGGGCTGGGCGGCCGGACTCGACTCCCCGCCCCGCCCTGGCCCAACGCCCAAGGAGGTGAAGCGACATGAACCGCTCGATCCGTCTGGACGCTGTACTCATCCAAGCTGTGATCGCTGGTGCCCTGTCCTTCTCCCACCTGCACGACCTGGCCGAGGCCGCCGGACAATCCGGCTGGCAGGCATGGGCCTACCCGATCAGCGTCGATCTGCTCCTGGTTGCGGCCTGGCGGCGTCTGCGCACCGCCCGCCGTGACCGCGCCGCCTGGACGTGGTTTGTGATCGCCCTGTTCGCCTCGCTCGGCGCCAACATCGCCACCGCCGGACTCCTCGACCTGCACGCCGTCCCGGCCTGGCTACGGATCGTCGTCGCCGGATGGCCCGCACTCGCTTTCCTCGGCGGCACGCTCCTCGTCCACACCCCCGCCGACACGGCCCCGCCCCCGGAGCCGACCGCACCGGAGTCCACCCAGGATGCGCCCGCGGTCGACCTGCACCGCACCGACGACACGGCGCCGGAACTCGACACGGCCCCGGAGGCTGGTGAACCGGCTCCGGAACTGCCCGCGGCCGAGCCGGCCCCAGATCCTGCACTGGCCCCGGTTCCGGTGAGCGTCCCGCCGGCCCTTTTGGACCACGCCCGAAAGCTCGCCGACCACCACCGCGCGACCACCGGTGCCCCGTTGCCTGTCGCCAGTCTGCGCGCCCAACTCGGGCTTCCCGCACCGGTTGTCGACTCCATCGCCGCCCATTTGCAACTTGCCTGAAAGGACGATCCGTCATGACCGCATACCGCCGCTTCCGCGACGTTCGCCAGTTCGGCCCCGTGCAGGTCGCCACCTTCTACGACGGCCACGGCCACGAACGCCACACGGCTGCCTGCACCGCCCCGCGCTGCGACTTCTCCGCGGAGTACAACAACCGCTCCGCCGCTGAACTCGCCGCCCGCACCCACCGCTGCCCGGCCTAGGAGACCTCGTGGACGTTCCGCTCTGGCTCGCCGTGATCGTCGTCGGGGTCCTGGGCATCAAGCTCACCCGCCCGCCGATCTGGCTCGTGGTCCTGCTCCTGCTCGGTGGCTACCTCATCGCCCAGAGCTTCCTCGGCCCCACCGTCGGCGCCCTCATCAACTGACTGATCCGAAAGGAGGTACCGCCCGTGTTCACACCGAAAATCCCGGTCAACGCTCAGCCCACCGGCCAGATCATCCCGCTGACCACCACCGCCGTGGACGGTCACGCACACGCCCCGGCCGCCTGCTCCTGCCAGCACACGGCCCCCGCCCCGGCCGCGACCAACCGGCCCACCGTCCAGCTCACCCCCGGCTCGCTGCTCCTGCTGGTCGGCGGCGGCACCGCGGTCGTGCTCGTCGTCGGCGCCGTGCTGGTTTCCATGCTCCTCGCCGTCGCGATCACCGCGGGTTCGCTCGCCATCGTCGCGCTCGTCGTCCGCTCGACTCTCAACCACGAAAGGAAGCACTGACATGGGACTTTTCAGCCGCAAGGAGACTTCCGAGCCGACCAACCCGGCCATGACCGAGATGGGCCGCGAGTTCGCCATCGCCCGGCGCCACGGTGACCGCAAGACCATGCGCCGCATCGGCCGCGAGTACAGCGACACCGCCCGCACCGACAACGACGCGGCCTCCTTCCAGCGCGGCCAGGACGCCTACGACGCGCTTCCCCCGGTGAACCCGCCCCGCCGCGGTCGCCGCCGCTGAACGGCCCCCGGAGCGGCCTCGGTCGCCAAACTTCCGCCGCTCCGGGCGCCTGCACCCCTTCCAGATCCAAAGGACCCGAAAGGGAAACCCCATCATGACCCAGCACACCCCTGCCCGCGCGCACATCTGCCCGGACTGCGACGGCTTCCCCACCGTCACGATCACCACCGGCCCGCGTAACCGCGACGGTTCCCGCCAGACCCTCACCGCCACCTGCCCCACCTGCAAGGGCACCGGTACCGCCCGTGCGACCACTGTTCTCGTCGGCGTGGGGCGGTAACCGTCATGGGTCTCCTGAACTGGAATTCCGGCCAGCACTTCGACCACGCCGGCGCTTGCGCCTGCACCCAGTGCGGCAAGCCGACCCCGCTGCGCGCGCACTCCGGTGAACCCGCCCACAAGGTGTGCGCGGAGGACTGGAATGAGCGCAACCCGAACGCCCCGCGCCACGAGCACGAGGGCCGTGATCTGGGGACCGGCCGCTTCCACTCCGACCCGCCGCGCAAGCGCCGCAAGAACGGTGCATCGTGACCGCCACGCTCCGGGTCTTGGACCTGTTCTCTTGCTCCGGTGGCGCCGGTTGGGGCTACAAGCTCGCCGGCTTCGACGTGGACGGCTGCGACATCGTCGAACGCCCCCGCTATCCGTTCCCGTACCACCGCGGCGACGCGCTCGCCTACCTCGCGCACCTGATCACCACGGGCGAGATCAAGCGCTATGCACTCGTGCACACCTCGCCGCCCTGCCAAGCCGGCTGCGCGCTCACCGTGGGCACGAACGCCTCGCAGGGCTGGGGCGGCACCCATGAAGACCTCGTGGCTCCCACCCGTGCACTCCTCGACGCGACCGGGCTGCCGTACGTCATCGAGCAGCCCAACGGACAGGCCGTGATCCGCAAGGACGTGTCCCTGTGCGGGGAGATGTTCGGGCTCGGCGTGATCCGACACCGCAACTTCGAGTTGGGCCGCTGGTCCACCGCGATGCCGACTCATCCCAAGCACCGCGGTTATGTCCGCGGCTGGCGCCACGGCGTCTACCGCGACGGCCCCTACGTGGCCGCGTACGGAGACGGTGGCGGCAAGGCCACGATCAGCGAAATGCAGACCGCCATGGGCATCACTTGGACCGACGTGCCCGAGGAACTGACCGAAGCCATCCCGCCCGCCTACACACGCTGGCTCGGCACCGCCTTCCGGACCGCCCGACAGGAGGTGCTGGTGTGAGCGACACCGCCACCATGGCGGGCCTGGACCCGACCACCCTCGCCGACGTGCTGAGGGTGGCCGGGTCACCGGGCTTCGACCGCATCCAGGACCAGATCCGCCGTACCGGCGGCTGCTCCGACCCGATCCACCTGACCGGCGGCACTGTCACCCGCGACCGCACCACCGGACAGGCCCTGTACTCCTACTCGACCACGGACGAACCGGACGGCCGGCTGAGGATCGCGTGCGGCAACCGCCGTGCCTCGCGCTGCCCGTCCTGCGCCTGGACCTACGCGGGCGATACCTACCACCTGATCCGCGCCGGACTCGTCGGCGACCCCGCCAAAGGCACCCCGCCCACGGTTCGCGACCACCCCCGCGTCTTCGCCACGCTCACCGCGCCGTCCTTCGGTCCGGTCCACAACCGGCCCGACAACCGGCCCTGCCGCTGCGGTACACGCCACCCCGAGAACGCGCCCGAGCTGGGCACCCCTCTCGACCCCGAGACGTACGACTATGCGGGCGCCGTGCTCTGGAACAACCACGCCTCCGAGCTGTGGCGCTACTTCACGATCTACCTGCGCCGCGAGATCGCCGCCCGCGCCGGCCTCACCCAGAAAGCCGCCCGTGAGCAGTCCAAGGTGTCTTTCGGCAAGGTCGCCGAATACCAAAAGCGCGGTGCCATCCACTTCCACGCTGTGATCCGCTTCGATGGGCCCGAAGGAGCCGACACCCCGCCCCCGCCTTGGGCCACCCTCACCCTGCTCACCGATGCGATCCACGCCGCGGCGGCCCGCGTTCGCGTCGACCTGAAAGCCGCCGGTGACTACCCGGCCCGCGCGCTGTGCTGGGGTGACCGCCTCGACGTGCGCCCGATCGAGGCGTTCGGCGACGGCTCGGAGATCACCGAACAGGCAGTTGCCTCCTATGTCGCCAAGTACGCGACCAAGGCTGCGGAGACCACCGGCACCGTGGACCGCCCGGTCGGCAACAAAGAGGCGCTTGTCCTCCTTGGTGTGCCCGACCATCCCCGGCGCCTGATTGAAGCGTGCCTGGACCTGCACCCGCTCTACCCGGACCGCAAGCTCCGCGACTGGGCTCACATGCTCGGCTTCCGCGGCCACTTCTCCAGCAAGTCCCGCCGCTACTCCAC
Organism: Streptomyces sp. NPDC102406; assembly: GCF_044765725.1. Taxonomy (NCBI): domain Bacteria; kingdom Bacillati; phylum Actinomycetota; class Actinomycetes; order Kitasatosporales; family Streptomycetaceae; genus Streptomyces; species Streptomyces sp. NPDC102406. The sequence goes on from NZ_JBIWKP010000006.1 coordinate 246,086, forward strand.
CACCCTCGGAGCGCTGCGACAGGTCCGCGCCGACTACCGCGCCGCCCAGCACCGCGCCGCCCTGGGCCTGCCCGATCCCGACGACGCGCCCGAGGGGACCACGCTCACGCTTGCCCACTGGGTCTACGCCGGACATGGCCACACCCCCGGCGAATCCTGGCTCGCCGCCAACGTCCGCCGCGACATAGAGCAAAACCGCGAAATCGCCCGCGAAGCGCGCATGGAATTTGAGGACCTCAACGATCAAGGGGAGCGGTGACGATGGATCGTCTACTGACTGTGCAGCAAGTCGCCGAAGCGCTCGGTACCGGAGTTCGCTTCCCGCGACGGCTCATCGAGGAACGGCGCATCACCTTCGTGAAGGTCGGCCGACACGTTCGAATCCCGGAATGGGCCCTGGCGTCCTTCATCACGGAGCACACCGTAGAGCCGGTTGCAGTGACCTACCGGAGGGCCGCGTAATGGCTGATAAGCGCAGGTCCCGCCGGAACTTCGGCCGTATCCGTAAGCTGCCCTCTGGCCGCTTCCAAGCTCGCTATCCGGGCCCTGACGGCGTGCTCCGCCCCGCGGACCGCACGTTCGCCACGACGACGGACGCCGGTCGGTGGCTCGACAAGAAGCGCATCGAGATCGAAGACGGGCGGTGGCTCGACCCTGCTGAAGGGCAGACGACCGTACGCGACTGGTCCGCGCGCTGGCTCGCCGCGGTCTCCCCGCAGCTCAAGCACAAGACTCAAGCCACATATCGGTCTCTGATCAACTCCCTGATTAATCCGGCACTCGGTGACCGGGAGCTGTCGAGCCTGCGGCCCATCACGGTTACGGAATGGGTCGGCTCGATGCGGACTAAGGGGCTCAGCGCCTCCCGCATCCGGCAGGCATACCGAGTGTTCTCACAGATCATGCAGTCTGCCGTCGACAACGACATGATCCCAATGACGCCGTGCCGGGGCGTGAGGCTCCCACGGATGCCCCAGACCGAGCCGCACATCCTGACCCCGCTTGAAGCGTCCAGGGTGGTGCGGAGCGCAGCCAAGCCCCATGACCTGCTGATCGCGCTCCTTGCGTACGCGGGCCTGCGTGTCGGTGAGGCGTTCGCCCTCCGCCGAGTCGATATCGACGTGGCCGGCGGCTTCGTCCTTGTGGATGAGAACCTCGCTGAAGCGAACGGCAAGTTGGTCTTCGACACCCCGAAGTCTCACCAGAAGCGGCTCCTCCGCGTCGGTCCGGCCCTCGTGAAGAAGATCGGAAAGTACCTGGAGACCCTTCCCGGCGGGGATGACGCGCTCCTGTTCACCACGCCCGCGGGCAAGCCCTTGCGGTACAACCAGTGGCGCAAGGCGTACTTCGACCCGGCCGTGAAGGCTGCCGGGCTGACGGACGTGACCCCGCATGATCTCCGCGCTTCACACGGAACATGGGTCGCCGACAAGTACGGTGTGATGACCGCTGCGCATCGGCTCGGGCACTCGAACGCGAGCGTCACGACTCGGCACTACGCCCGTCCGGTCGCCGGTCGTGATGATCAGGTGGCCGAAGCGTCGGACTCCTGGCTGAGCGGGCACGATCATGAGCTGGGGGCACGTAGCGGGCACGACGACGATGACGACGGGTCCTCCGGGGCTCTCGTACCGGTCTGACCTGCTGCGGAGCGCCCATCGCCCGTGATCGGCGAGAGATCTTGAAAACCGTCGTGGCGCGAGTCACCGTGGGTTCAAATCCCACACCCACCGCGTATGTCGAAGGCCCCTGACCAGGTACACCGGTCAGGGGCCTTCTGCCAGGTTCCGCAGATGGTCGGGCGGCGGTGGCGGTGGTCAGCCGAGGGCCTTGACCGCCTGGTAGTACGTCCATGCCAGCGAGTTGCACGCGGCCTTCTGTACGGAGCCGAGGGGGGCGCAGACGCGCTTCAGGTCCTCGTAGAAGGCGCTGTCGATGCGGGACTTGTTGGCGTCGAAGGTGCCTATCGCCTTGTAGTTGCGGTAGCCGAAGTCGTGGCGGGCGCAGGAGAGGTCGAACTTGAAGCCCAGCGGGTTGTCGGGCGAGCTCGAGCAGAGGTCGGTGCTCCAGTTGAAGCCGTAGGCCGCCCAGGCGCCCTGGTTGTTGCGGGCGGCGATGAAGCTGTTGTAGCTGGAGGCGCTGGTCTGCGTCCAGGACGCGAGCACCTGCGGCTTGTCGGCCGGGGCCGCGGTGGCGGGGGAGCTGAACACCGTGGCGGCGAGCAGGGCGGTGGCCGATACGCCGATGCCTCTGGCGACCTGACGGTTCACGGGGTACCTCCGGGGTCGATGGGGCTCCTGTTGCGGTCTCGGGAGCCGCACCAGTCTCAGAGGCGGTCGCGGAGCAAGCCCGGAGCACGACTTGAGTGGGCGGTGGTCGGGGAGCGGCCATACTCGTGCACGTCTCGCACCGGCTGAATGAGCACTGTCCACAGGAGCGCGCGCGGTTGCCCACCCCCCGTCCCCGGTCCATCGACCCCGCCTTGCCGTGCGGCCACTCCCCCGAGCGGGTCTGGTACACGTCGTACGGCTCGAACATGCAGCTCGACCGGCTCGCCGCGTATCTGCGGGGTGGCCGACCGGAGGGTGCGCGGCGGGAATATCCCGGTTGCCGTGACACCGCCATGCCGGCACGGTCGCTCCCTGTCGCACTGCCTGGGCGGTTGTACTTCGCGACGGAGTCTCCCGTCTGGGGTGGGGGCCGCGCGTTCTACGACCCCGGGGTGGCGGGGCACGTACTGGCCAGGGCGCACCTGGTGACGCCTCAGCAGTTCGCGGACATCGCCGCCCAGGAGATGTACCGGGAGCCGGGCACTGATCTCGACCTTGCCGAGGTCCTGGCGGCGGGCCGGTCCGTTCTGGGAAGCGGGCGCTACGAGACGCTCGTGTGCGCGGGGCAGGTCGACGGGCTGCCGGTGCTGACGTTCACGGCTCCTTGGGGGCTGGACGACGTTCCTTGGGTGGCGCCGTCCGCCGCCTACGTCAGGGTTCTGGTGTCCGGGCTGCTCGCGACAGGGGCGTGGACGATGTCGGAGATCGCCGCCTACCTGGCCGCCTGTCCCGGTGCGGAGGGGCATTGGTCGCGGGCGCGCGTGACCGGCCTCCTGCGCGAGGGGGACTGAGGGGGCGGCTACGGCTCCGAGGTCAGGCGGGCCGCCGAGGTGACGGCGGAGCGGGCCTCCCGTTCGGTGAGGCCGGTGTGGATCGCCGCGTCGACCAGGGCGTCGGTGAGGGCGGGACCGAGATGGTTCTCGTAGGCGCGGCAGGCGGCCCAGAAGAGGCGGGTGTTGCGCTGCCCTTCCTGTGCGTCGAGGACGAACTGGACCAGGCCCGCACCGTGTTGCCCCGCGCGCGTGGGTTCGGCATTGCGGGCGCGCGGTGGGGGCGTGAGCAGCCGCAGGAGCGCCGGGGGGCAGGGCGCGGGAGACAGATGGGCTGTGCCGGGCACGGTGGCGTAGACACCGTGTTCGGTGCGGGAGCCGGGGCCCACCAGATAGCCCCCCGCGCCGCGGATGTCGATGCCGGGTGCGAGGCGGCCCGCGGAGTTGGGCACCACGACGTGCGGCGGTCCGGAGAGCCACAGGTGCCGGCCGCCGCTCGGCGTGGCCACGACCACCGTTTCGGGGATGGTGAACAGGTGGCGCAGGGCCAGCTCACGCAGGGCCGCGGAGGAGTTCGTACCGGTCTTGGTGTCGAGATCGATGCCGATGAGGTGGTGGGGCGGGAGGCCGCAGGCGATCCCGTACCCGGTCGCCCTGGGCGCGGCGGCGAACAGGGCGCGGACGCGGCGCGGATCGGTCGTCGCGTCGTACACGCCATGGCCGGGCAGTCCGCACTCGCCGTGGCAGCGCGGGGTCGATGGCGGGTCGACGCGGTGCGGTGAGGGCAGCGCCGGGAGTTTGGTGCGGGTGATCGGGATGACGGCGAGCCCGCGCGCGGCGGCGGAGAGGGCGTGGGCGAGGGCCCGGTCGGCAGGTGAGGTGGTCGGCACGGAGGGCGGCGGGTTCCGGTCGGTGGTGGCCATGACCTTATTTTCGTACAAGCGTTCGACAGAAGGAAGGGGTTAGGCCGTGTGGGATGCCGGTTCGCCGAGATTGTGCCGAAACGCTTCAGCGCCTGGGGGGACTGGGACGTGATCGCCCGGGGATGCCGGTTTCGGCTGAGCTGAGGGCCTATGGGCAGCAAGAAGGTTTATCGACAAGTCATCACGCTTGCGAGCGAATAGCGGCTTCCGCTCTGGTTCGCCGGGGATTCGATGGGCAACTCTGATCTCGCGACGTCGTGAACATCGCTGAGGCGGTCGGCCAACTGCCTCGGGGAAACCTGTACTTGCCGGGTGCCGGACAACCGTCCGTACCCCCGGTGCACTGCCTTCTGGAGGAAATGACATGGCTTCCATCCGTACCGCCCGCGTTGTCGCCGCCGTCGCCGCTCTGCCGCTCGCGGCAGCCCTGTTCTCCGGGGTGGCCATCGCGGACAACGGCTCCTTCGCGGACAACGGATCGAACGCGGGGGTGGCGACGGTCAATGGCAGCGGGGTCGGGCACAACAACAGCGGCAACTCGTCCACCACGCAGCAGCAGGCGGTCGGCAACGGCGCCTCGAACCAGAACAACACCGCCCAGGTGAACGGATCGGCGTTCACGGCGATCCACCAGACCAACGAGAACGTCGTGGTGAACTTCGACGAACTCTGGTGACCTCGCGGTCTCTGCTCGACAGGGACCCTCCTCGGGGTGTGTCACGGTCTGCGCGGCGGTGCTTCGGCACCGCCGCGCAGGCGTTTTACGCGGGGTCCGGGCGGCGCGGCGGATCTCTTGACACCCCACGACATCTGACGGACAGTCAGAAAACTTGACCGTACGAGGTCCGGGAGGGCCGCCGCCGTGCACCTCGCCCCCACCGAGCGCCAGCGCGAGTTGCGCGCCCGACTGCGCGCGCACTTCCGTACGTTGATGCCGCAGGGCCCGCCCGACGCCGACGACCCTGCCGCACAACGCCGGGTGCTGCGACGCATGGGGGCGGAGGGATTGCTGGGGCTCGGCTGGCCTGTCGCCCACGGCGGGCAGGGCCGGGGCCCCGACGAGCAGTTCGTGTTCTTCGACGAGGCCTACCGCGCGGGTGCGCCGGTCTCCATGGTCACGCTCAACACGGTCGGCCCCACGCTGATGCGGTACGGCACCGAGGAGCAGAAGGCATTTTTCCTGCCCCGGATCCTCAGTGGCGACCTGGTCTTCGCGATCGGCTACAGCGAGCCGTCGGCCGGAACGGACCTCGCGTCGCTGCGGACGCGTGCCGTGCGGGACGACGCCACCGGCGACTGGCTGATCGAAGGACAGAAGATCTACACGTCGAACGCGCAGAACGCCGACTGGATCTGGCTCGCCTGCCGCACCGATCCCGAGGCCCCCAAGCACCGGGGCATCTCGATCATCCTCGTGCCGACCGACGCGCCGGGCTTCTCATGGACCCCGATCGAGACGGTCGGCGGCCTGACCACGACGGCCACGTACTACGACTCGATCCGCGTCCCCGGATCGAACCTGGTCGGCGAGGAGAACGGCGGCTGGGAGCTGATCACCAACCAGCTCAACCACGAACGGATGGCGCTCGCGGCGATCGGGATGCAGGCCGAGGACTTCTACCACCAGGCCCTCGCCGCCGCCCGCACACCCGATCCGGTGACGGGCGAGCGAAGGGTTGACGCGCCGTGGATTCGTTCCCAGGTGGCCGAGGCGCATGCGCGGCTGGCGGCAACGCGCCTGCTCAACTGGCGTTTGGTCGGGTCCGTGGGGGCGGGCCGGCCGGCCCCTGGAGAGGCCAGTGGCGTGAAGTTCGCGGGAACGGAATCGGCGGTCGAGACGTACCAGATGTGTCAGCAGATCGTGGGCGAGACGGGGTGGCTACGGAGGGGATCACCCGGCGCGTCAGGCGCGGGCGACGGTGAACGCGCCTGCGGGGACGGGGAGTTGGAGCGGATGAACAGGGCCGCGCAGATCAACACGTTCGGGGGCGGGGTGAGCGAGGTGCAGCGGGAGATCGTGGCCACGATGCGGCTCGGGATGAAGCGGGGCCGGCGGTGAGCGCGGTGGCGGGCGCGGGCCGGGGGGCGTTGGCGTACGAGGAGCTGAAGGGGTTCGAGGGGCGTGCCGCGGCCACGGCGGGCGAGGGCCGGGACCCGGTCAACGCGCCGATGATCCGGCACTGGTGCGAGGCCCTGGGCGACACCAATCCGGCGTACGAGGGGCCGGACGCCATGGCGCCGCCGACCATGCTCCAGGCGTGGACGATGGCGGGCCTGTCCGGGCACGCGGGGCGCTCGGGGGCGTACGACGACCTGCTCGCGCTGCTGGACGGCGCCGGATACACCTCGGTGGTGGCCACCGACTGCGAGCAGGAGTATCTGCGTCCACTGCGGCCCGGGGACGTGATCACTTTCGACGCGGTGATCGAGGCGGTGTCGCCGCTGAAGACGACGAAGCTGGGGACGGGGCACTTCGTCACCACACGGATGGACGTCCGGGCGGATGGCCGGCTCGCCGGTACACACCGGTTCCGGATCCTGAAGTACGCGCCGCGGGCGCCAGGTTCGGGGCCGGCCGCGCCCGCCGGGGCTGCGGGTGACCGGGCAGCGGGCGAGATGCGGGACCTTCGGCCCCGGCCCGTCGTGAACCGGGACAACGCCGGGTTCTGGGCGGGCGTCAAGGACCACCGGCTCCTCATCCAGCGCTGCCGCGACTGCGCCACCCTGCGCTTCCCCTGGCTGCCGGGGTGCAACGCGTGCGGAGGACAGGAGTGGGACACCGTGCGGGCGAGCGGCGAGGGCACGGTCTTCAGCTACGTCGTCATGCACCACCCGCCCTTCCCGGCCTTCGACCCGCCCTACGCGGTGGGACTGATCGAACTCGCGGAGGGCGTGCGCATGGTCAGCAACGTCATCGGGGTGCCGTACGACAAGGTGCGCATCGGGATGCCGGTCAGGCTCACCTTCCTGCGCGCGGACGACGACCTGGAGCTGCCGGTCTTCCGGGCTGTCGAAGACGGTGAGGCGTGACATGGACTTCACCCCCACCCCCGAACAGGCGGCGGCCCAGGAGCTGGCCGCGCGGATCTTCGGTGACCTCTCCGTACCGGAGCGGCTCGCGGCCCTCGGCGCGGCCACGGACAGCGCGCTGTGGAAGGCGCTGGCGGACGCCGGACTGGTCGGCGCCGTGGCGGAGACCGGGCTGCTCGGGCTCGTGCTGATGCTGGAGGAGCAGGGCAGGGTGACGGCCCAGGTCCCGTTCGCGGCGAGCTGCGTCTACGGGCTGCTCGCGCTGGGCACGCACGGCAGCGCCGAGCAGCGGGAGCGGCTGCTGCCGGCTCTGCGGGACGGATCGGCGGTGGCGACCGGGGCCTTTCCCGCGCACACGGGGCTCGTGGTGAGCGAGGCCGCCGTGCCCGGGCGGGCCCGGCTGACCGGATCCGTGCCGTGGGTGCCGTGGCTGCGCGAGGCGACCCACGTCCTGGTGGCGGTGCGGGACGGGCCCGGGGCGGTTGCCCACAGCCTGTGGATGGCGCGGGCGCGGGACGCGCTCTGCGAGCCGGTCGAACTCACGGCGCCCTGGTCGGCCGGGCGGCTCGTCCTCGACGGGGCCCCGGCGGAGCGAGTCGGCGGCCCGCAGGCGTACGAGGAGGTGCGGGCGGCGGCGCGGACCGCGTTCGCCGGGCTCCAGGCCGGTGTGTGCGCCGGGTCCCTGGCCAGAGCGGTGGAGCACACGAACGAGCGGGAGCAGTTCGGCCGCCCCCTCGCCGCGAGGCAAGGGGTGCAGCTCCGTGCGGCCGACGCCCATATGGACATCGAGGCCATCCGGGTCACCGCGTACGAGGCGGCCTGGCGGCGCGACGAGGGACTCGCGTACCGCAGTCATGCGCTGACCGCTGCCTGGTGGGCGTCCGAAGCGGGCAGACGCGTCGTGCACACGGGGCAGCATCTGCACGGCGGGGCGGGCGCCGATCTCGGCCACCCCGTGCACCGGCACTTCTTGTGGGGTCGGCAGCTCGACGGATACCTCGGCGGGGGCCGTCAGGTCCTGGCGGAGCTGGGGGATGTGCTGGTGGAGGAGGCGGACGCCGCTGCCGTCGAGGGCGTAGAGGCAGACCGGGACCCGGAGGTGGCCGAGCGTGTCGGGTGGGCGAAAGGAGAGCCCGTATGAACGGGGGTGTGGTGCCGATGGAGGCGGGCGCGGAGCTGCCGCCGCTCACGATCCCGGTGACCCGGACCCTGATCGTCGCCGGGGCGATCGCCTCCCGCGACTACCAGGACGTGCACCACGACGCGGAGCTGGCCCGGCAGAAGGGCTCCCCCGACATCTTCATGAACATCCTCACGACGAACGGGCTGGTGGGCCGCTACATCACCGACCACTTCGGCCCGACGGCCCGGCTCAGGAAGGTCGCGATACGGCTCGGCGCGCCCAACCACCCGGGGGACACCATGGTGCTGACAGGGACGGTGACCGAGGTCGTGGGCGAGGACGGCGGTGACACGGCCCAGGTGAGGGTCGTCGGGAAGAACGGCATCGGCAGCCATGTCACCGGCACGGTGACCGTCACCGTGCCGCGGCCGGTACCGCGGACGGCGTCGGGCGGCGAGGGGAGTCCGTCGTGAGCGTGCGCGGCCGGGACCGGCTGGGCGGCAAGGCGGCGATCGTCGGCATCGGCGCCACCGAGTTCTCCAAGGACTCCGGCCGCAGCGAGTTGAAGCTCGCGGTGGAGGCGGTGCACGCGGCGCTCGACGACGCGGGCCTGTCCCCCGCCGACGTCGACGGACTGGTCACCTTCACCATGGACACCAGCCCGGAGATCACCGTGGCGCAGGCCACCGGGATGGGGGAGCTCTCGTTCTTCTCGCGGGTGCACTACGGAGGTGGCGCGGCCTGTGCCACGGTGCAGCAGGCGGCCTTGGCGGTGGTGAGCGGCGTGGCCGAGGTCGTGGTCTGCTACCGGGCGTTCAACGAGCGGTCGGGCAGACGGTTCGGTGCGGGGGTGCGGCACCGGGAGCCCTCGGCGGAGGGCGCGGCGCTCGGCTGGAGTCTGCCGTTCGGGCTGCTCACCCCGGCGTCCTGGGTGGCGATGGCGGCGCAGCGGTACCTGCACACGTACGGGCTGAGCCCCGAGGTGTTCGGCCAGGTCGCGGTGGTGGACCGCGGATACGCGGCGACCAACCCGGCCGCGTACTTCCACGGCAGACCGATCACTCTCGCCGACCACGAGGCGTCCCGCTGGATCGTCGAACCGTTGCGGCTGCTCGACTGCTGTCAGGAGACGGACGGCGGGCAGGCGATCGTCGTCACCAGCGTCGAGCGGGCCCGCGATCTGCCGCGTCCGCCCGTGGTGATCGCCGCCGCGGCCCAGGGCGCGGGCCGCGCGCAGGAACAGATGACCAGTTTCTACCGGGGCGATCTGACGGGTCTGCCCGAGATGAGCGTGGTCGCCGGGCAGTTGTGGCGGACGGCCGGGATCGGGCCCGGGGAGGTGGACGTCGGGATCCTCTACGACCACTTCACGCCGTTCGTGCTGATGCAACTGGAGGAGTTCGGGTTCTGCGCGCCCGGCGAGGCGGCCGGGTTCGTCGCCGAGGAGGTGTTGCCGATCAACACCCATGGCGGGCAACTGGGGGAGGCGTACCTGCACGGGATGAACGGCATCGCGGAGGGGGTGCGGCAACTGCGGGGTACCGCGGTGAACCAGATACCGGACGCGGCCACGGCTCTGGTCACCGCGGGCACCGGGGTCCCCACATCGGGTCTGATTCTGCGGTCGGACGGCTGAACCCGGCGCGTCTTCCCGGCCCGCGCGCGCGATCGGCCCCTTCACTCGGTTCATGCATCGGCAAAAAATGATCATTGGACTGGTGGTGCTCATCGCGCTCGCTCTGGGAAGCGGTGCCCTGCCGGCGGCGGCGACGGAGAGACCGGCGGACTCCGCACCCTGGGGGCCCCAGGTGCGTACCTTCCAAGGCTGGGCGTTCGACGCCTGCAGGACACCGTCCCAGGACACCATGGGGCGCTGGCGGACATCGAGATACCAGGCCGTGGGCGTCTACTTCGGCGGCCGGGGCCGCGCCTGCGCGCACCAGCCCGCGCTGAACCGGACGTGGACGCGGACGGTGGACCGCATGGGATGGGGGGTGCTGCCGGTCTACGTCGGGTCGCAGTCGCCCTGTGTCGGGGCGCAGCACAAGAAGGACGTGCCGATCGGGCGGGACCCGTGGGGGCAGGGGACGTCGGAGGCCCGGGACGCGGTCCGTCGCGCCGGGGCGCTCGCCATCGTCCCGGGCAGCCCCCTCTATCTGGACATGGAGGCGTACAACTACCGGAAGCGGGCGTGCGCGCAGACGACGCTGTCGTTCGTGCGGGCATGGAACAGGGAGGTGCGGCGCCACGGCTATCTCCCCGGCTTCTACAGCAGCGCCGACTCGGGGGTGCGGCACATGGAGTCCGCCCGCCGGGCCGGGGTGCGGGACCTGCCGGCGGTGATGTGGTTCGCCCGCTGGCACACCGAGCCCGACCTGTACCGCGAGCCCGCGCTCCCGAAGGCCGCGTGGCACCCGCAGCGCCGGATCCACCAGTACGCGGGGAACGTGAAGGAGCGGCACGGTGGCCGCACCCTGCTGGTCGACCGGAACCTGATGCACGCCCCGGTGGCGCGGATCGGCTGAACCCGAACCCGCAGGGGCCCTCATCCCCTCCTCCACCTTCAGGAGGTGGGGTTACCACCCCTCGTACAACCTGAGGCGGAGGTCGCTTCGGGACCTCCGGCCGATCCGCGGCAGGAAGGGCGCTCATAGCGTGGAGCCATGACCGCAACCCTGGCGCCTGTCTGCACCAGCGCATCGAAGCAGGCGACGCGCACCTCCACGGGGACGCGCCCCGCGCACCCCGCGTCCTCGGCGTACCCGTCCTTCGCGTCGTACGTCCGGGCGCGCCAGCCCGTGCTGTTGCGCACCGCCAGGTCGCTGACCGCGAACCCGTGCGACGCCGAGGACCTGTTGCAGACGGCGCTCACGAAGACGTATGTCGCGTGGGACCGGATCGAGGACCACCGGGCGCTCGACGGCTATGTGCGCAGGGCCCTGCTGAACACCCGGACCTCGCAGTGGCGCAAGCGCAAGGTCGACGAGTTCGTCTGCGACGAGCTGCCGGAACCGACGACACCGGTGGCCGGGGACCCGGCCGAGCAGCAGGCGCTGCACGACGCGATGTGGCGCGCCATCACGAAGCTGCCCGCCCGGCAGCGGGCGATGGTCGTCCTGCGGTACTACGAGGACCTGAGCGAGGCCCAGACGGCCGAGGTGCTCGGGGTCTCCGTCGGCACGGTCAAGAGCGCGGTGTCGCGGGCGCTCGGCAAGCTCCGCGAGGACCCCGAACTGGTGCCCACCCGCAGTTGAGCGAGGTCGTCGGCAGCACCGCGCGCTGATCGATCATTCCCGGGACTAGTGACATACCGAGTGGTATGCGGTGAGAATCGGCGGAACCCTACTGCTCCGTAGCGCCCACCGGGAGGACGCCGTGCTGAGCACGATGCAGGACGTACCGCTGACTGTGACCCGCCTCCTGAATCACGGGGTGCGGGTCCACGGCACCTCGCTGATCACCACCTGGACCGGGGAGAGCGAGCCGCACCGCCGTACGTTCGCCGAGGCGGGCGCCCGCGCCGCCCAGCTCGCGCACGCGCTCAAGGACGACCTGGGCGTCCGTGACGACGACCGTGTCGCCACGCTCATGTGGAACAACGCGGAGCACGTCGAGGCCTATTTCGCCGTCCCCGCCATGGGCGCCGTGCTGCACACCCTCAACCTCCGCCTCCCCGCCGAGCAACTGACGTGGATCGTCAACCACGCGGCCGACCGCGTGATCATCGTCAACGGCTCCCTGCTGCCGCTGCTCGCGCCGCTGCTGCCCGCCCTGCCCACGGTCGAACATCTCGTCGTCTCCGGTCCCGGCGACCGCTCGGTGCTCGAAGGCTCCCGTGCCACGGTCCACGACTACGAGACGCTCATCGCCGGGAAGCCGGTCGCGTACGACTGGCCGGAGCTGGACGAACGCCGGGCCGCGGCCATGTGCTACACGTCCGGAACCACCGGGGACCCCAAGGGCGTCGTCTACTCGCACCGTTCGATCTACCTGCACTCCATGCAGGTGAACATGGCCCAGTCCATGGGCCTGACCGACTCCGACACCTCGCTGGTCGTGGTCCCGCAGTTCCATGTGAACGCGTGGGGGCTGCCGCACGCCACCTTCATGACCGGCGTGAACATGCTGATGCCGGACCGGTTCCTCCAGCCCGCGCCGCTCGCCGAGATGATCGAGGCCGAGCGCCCCACGCACGCCGCGGCCGTCCCCACCATCTGGCAGGGCCTGCTCGCCGAGCTGACCGCCAAGCCGCGCGACGTCTCCACGCTCACCCAGGTCACCATCGGCGGCTCGGCCTGCCCGCCCTCCCTCATGAAGGCCTTCGACGACCTCGGCATGCGCGTCTGTCACGCCTGGGGCATGACCGAGACGTCACCGCTCGGCACAGTCTCGCGCCCACCGGCCGGTGTCGAACCGGGCAGCGACGAGGAGTTCGCGTACCGGCTGACCCAGGGGCGTTTCCCGGCGGGCGTCGAGGCACGCCTGAGCGGCCCCGGCGGCGAGCACCTGCCCTGGGACGGCACCTCCGCGGGCGAACTGGAGGTCCGGGGGAACTGGATCGCGGGCGCGTACTACGGGGGCGCCGACGGGGAGGGCGCACTGCTGCGACCCGCCGACAAGTTCAGCGAGGACGGCTGGCTCAAGACCGGTGACGTCGGCACCATCAGCCCCGACGGCTACCTCACCCTCACCGACCGCGCCAAGGACGTCATCAAGTCCGGCGGGGAGTGGATCTCCAGCGTCGACCTGGAGAACGCACTGATGTCGCACCCCGAAGTCGCCGAGGCCGCCGTCGTGGCCGTCCCCGACGACAAGTGGGGCGAGCGGCCACTTGCCACCGTCGTACTGAAGGAAGGAGCGAGCGCCGACTTCGAGACGCTGCGCGCGTTCCTCGCCGGGAAGGTCGCCAAGTGGCAACTGCCGGAGCGCTGGACCATCATCCCCGCGGTCCCGAAGACCAGCGTCGGCAAGTTCGACAAGAAGGTGCTGCGCAAGCAGTACGCGGCTGGAGAGCTGACCGTCACCAAGCTGTGAGGAGCGGCCGATACGCGCCGTTCGGCGGCGGCTGTTTCACGTGAAACACGGGCGGCCCTCAACGGGCCGCCCGTAGGTGTCAGTTGGTACCGATCTTCGCCAACAGATCCACGATCCGGCTCTGCACCTCGGTGCTCGTCGACCGCTCCGCGAGGAACAGCACCGTCTCCCCCGCCGCGAGCCGCGGCAGGTCGGCGCCCTCGACGGCGGCCGTGTAGACGACGAGGGGCGTGCGGTTCAACTGCCCGTTCGCCCGCAGCCAGTCGATGATGCCCGCGCGCCGACGACGTACCTGGAGGAGATCCATGACCACCAGGTTCGGCCGCATCTGCGACGCCAGCGTCACCGCGTCCGCGTCGCTCGCGGCCCGCGCGACCTGCATCCCGCGCCGCTCCAGCGTGGCGGTCAGCGCGAGCGCGATCTCCTCGTGCTCCTCGATGAGCAGCACCCGCGGCGGGTGCTGCTCGCTGTCGCGCGGCGCCAGCGCCTTCAACAGCACGGCGGGATCGGCCCCGTACGCCGCCTCGCGCGTCGCCTGCCCGAGACCCGCGGTCACCAGGACCGGCACCTCGGCCGCGACAGCGGCCTGCCGCAGCGACTGGAGCGCCGTGCGCGTGATCGGCCCGGTCAGCGGGTCCACGAACAGCGCGGCCGGGAACGCCGCGATCTGCGCGTCGACCTCCTCGCGCGAGTGCACGGTCACCGGACGGTAGCCGCGGTCGCTCAGCGCCTGCTGGGTCGACACGTCCGGGGCGGGCCACACGAGAAGCCGACGCGGGTTGTCGAGCGGCTCAGGGGGAAGCTCGTCGTCCATGGGCCGCGGCTGAGGCCGGTTGGCGATCTCGACCGCGCCCCCCGGACCGTCCAGCGGCTCGGGACCCTCATCGGCGTCGTGGGCGGGCGCGCCGATCGCATAGGACCGACCCCGCCCTTCCGAGGAGTTCGCGGAGTGCGACGCGTTCGGCGACAGCAGAGGCGACTGAGACTGAGGATGCGGCCGGGCCGCCGTCCCCCGCGCCGGAGTCGCCGGAGTCGCCGGAGGCGGTGACATGGGCGGAGGCGTCGGCGTCGTCCCTCGGGCCGGGGCCTGCGGCATCCCGCCGGGTGGGGTCTGCGCCGTCCCCTGGGCCGGTGTCTGCGATCCGGCGGCGTCCGACTGCTCCTGCCGGGTGCCCAGCCTGCGCCGCCGTCCCGAACCGCCGCCCTGCGTCTGCCCCTCCTGCGGCACGCCCTGCGCAGGCGTGGTCCCAGGACGGGCGGCGGAAGGCTGGGCCGGTGCGGGAACCTGCGGACGCCGCTGCTGGTCGGTGGCCTGCCGCCCGAACGGGACACCCTGACCCAGGGTGCGCACGCTGAAGGCGCGGCCCTGCGTCGAGTTCGTGTCACCGGTCGGCTGCTGCGGCGCCTCGGCGGGCAACGGCTGAGCGACACGCGGCTGCGGCGCGTTCTCCGGCGGCAAGGGGGCCGGGGCGGGCGTGCCCTGCGGGGGCGTGCTCTGCGCCGGGTGCGGCTGCGGCGGTGTGTGGTCCTCCGCCGGATCCCCCACGGCGGCTTCGTGCTGCTGGGCCGCCTCCGGCAGCGGCGAGGTCTGCGCCCCACCGGCCCGCACCGCGCCGCCCGCGACCGTGCCCTGCGACACGTCGCCGGGGACGCCCTGCGGCACGCTCGCGCCCGGTGCGCCTTGCGTCCCTTCTTCACCCTGCACGCCTGCTACGTCAGCGGGTGCGGGCCCGTGCTGGACCGGCCGGGCCGCCTCGGGCAGCACCGGCTCGGGAACGCGGTCGGCCTGCGCGGGCGGCAGCGCGAACGCCTCACGGGGCGCCGCCTCCTCCGTGGCCGGGGGTGCCTGCGCGGCACCGAGCGCGCGCCGCGCCCGACGCCCCGAGGGCTGACCGGCACCGGCACCGGCCCATTCCAGCTCACCGTGGCCCGAACCGCTCCTGCCGCTCTCCTGCGCGGGCCCGGACGGCAGCGCGGGCAGCGCCGCCTGCTCCGAGTCGCCCGAGCGCCTGGCCCGCCGCCCTGTCGGCGCGGGCACGCCCTGCGGCGGCACCGTCTGACCCAGCGCCGGGGAGCCCGCCGCGTGTTCGGCCGCGGTCATGACGGAACCCTCGGCGGCACCGGTCTGCGCCTGCGCGGCCCGTGCCCGGCGCCGTCCGGTACCCCCGGCAGAACCCTCGGGACCGTCCGCCACCGGCTCGGGCAGCTCCGGCTGCGGCTCGGGCCGCGCGGCGACTCCCGGTTCCTCGGGGGCACGTCGCCCGCGTCGTCGGCCCGTACCACCGGAAGGCTGCTCGTCGGCCGGCAGCCCACTGTCCAGGAAGGAGTCGACGGAGGGCCCGGACGGACGCCTGGCCCTGCGCCGACCACCGGCCGCGGTGGCCTGCTCGGGAAGGTTCGGAACGGCCTCGGCGACCGGTTCGTCCACCGGCTCGGCGGGCGCCGCGACGACCCCGGCACCGCTTCCGATCGGCACTTCCAGCACATAGGCGCTGCCGCCCATGCCGGGCATCTCGTGTGTTTGCAGCACGCCGCCGTGGGCGCGCACGATGCCCTGCACGATCGGCTCGTGCACCGGGTCGCCGCCCGCGTAGGGGCCGCGGACCTCGATGCGTACGCTCTCGCCGCGCTGCGCGGCGGCCACGACGACGGTCGAGTCGACGTAAGCGGCACCGGCGGGCACGCGCGCGTTGCCCGTGGCGTCGATCCCGGCGACATCGGCGATCAGATGCGCGAGCGCGGTGGCGAGCCGCCCGGCGTCGACCTCGGCCTCGATCGGCGGCGCGTGCACGGCGAACTGGACGCGGCCGGGCCCGATCAGCTCCACGGCACCGTCCACACCGGCGGCGACGACGGCGTCCAGCATGACCGGCGTACGGACGAGCTGTTCGCCGCCCGCGTCGAGGAGCTGGTAGGCGAGGACGTTGTCGACGAGGGTGGTGATCCGCGAGTAGCCCGCGGAGAGGTGGTGCAGGACCTGGTTCGCCTCGGGCCACAGTTGCCCGGCGTCGTCCGCGGCGAGCTGCCCCAGCTCGCGCCGCAGCTCGTCGAGCGGACCGCGCAGCGACTGGCCGAGGACGGCGAGGAGCTGCGTGTGGCGTGCCGCCAGCTCCTCGAAGCGGTCCTTCTCGCGCTCGGCGAACGCGGCGCCCCGCTCCCGCTCGGCGGACAGCTCCTCGGCGTGCTTCTCGCGGGTGGCGGCGAGCTCCGCCTCCAGCTCCTCGCGGGTCGCCGCGAGTTCGCCGGTCAGCTCCTCGCGTACGCGCTCCAGCTCGGCGGTGTGCTCCTCGCGCTCCCGCTCCGCCGCCTCGTCGCGCCGGGCCAGCTCCTCGGCGTGCTCGGTGACCAGTTGGTCGTAGGGGCGCCGGTCGGTGAAGGTCATGACGGCGCCGACCAGTTGGTCGCCGTCGCGCACGGGTGCCGTCGTCATGTCGACGGGCACCTTCTCGCCCTTCTTGTTCCACAGGACCTGACCCCGCACCCGGTGCTTGCGCCCGGAGCGCAGGGTGTCGGCGAGCGGCGACTCGGCGTACGGGAAGGGCTCGCCGTCGGGCCGCGAGTGCAGGACGAGCGGGTGCAGCTCCTGCCCGCCGAGGTCGCTGGCGCGGAAGCCGAGGATCTGCGCGGCGGCCGGGTTGACGAGCACGATCCGGCCGTCGGTGTCGGTGCCGACGACCCCCTCGGCGGCGGCCCGCAGGATCATCTCGGTCTGCCGCTGGGACCGGGCCAGTTCGGCCTCGGTGTCGAGCGTGCCCGACAGATCGCGGACGACGAGCATCAACAGCTCGGACCCGCTGTAGGAACCACCGCCCGCACCGTACGGGTCCACGGCGTCCCGAGCGCCGTCGGCGACGTTCGCGCTGGTGACCTCGACGGGGAACTCGCTGCCGTCGGTCCGCCTCGCGATCATCCGCGTCGGCTTGGTACGCCCGCGTTCGTCGGTCGCCGTGTCGGGCCTGCGCATGGACCCGGGGATCAGCCGGGAGTCGAACTCCGGCAGCAGATCGAGGAGTCCGCGCCCCACCAGGGCCGTGCCCGGCGTCTCGAAGGTTTCGAGAGCGATGGAGTTGGCGTTGACGACCGTCCCGTTGGTGTTGACCAGCACCAATGCATCGGGGAGCGCATCGAGTATGGCTGCGAGGCGAGCAGCGCCTCGGGATGGCCTGCTGCTCACGACGACGCTTCCTCCCTGATTCACCGCGACTTGCCGACCGTGCGGGCCATCTTGCCTCGCGGCCCGCAGCGTGTCACTGGAGGGAGTCTACGGGCAGTGGTTGCGCTCGCGGCGCCGGATGAGAGGGAGCCCACGTAGAGGATGTGCGGACCCGGTGCGCGCGCCGTCACGGCGATGTGACCGTCGGACCCACGGTCACGAGGCCGTCGCGGGCAGCACGGGGACGAGCCGCCGCCAGCGGGAGATCTCGCAGCCGTCGGTCAGCTTGTAGGAGGCGTCGACGGCCTTCCCGTGCCAGGTCCCGGTGATGTGCGCGGTGGCGTCCCCGCCGTACTGCATCGTGCAGTACGCCCCCTTGGGCACCGGCGCGAACGGGTCCTGCCCGCTGCCCGCCAGCTCGTCGAGCCGGGCGCAGGCGGCCTCCGGATCGGCGTGGGTGCCGCCGGCGGGCCCGCACTCCAGCTCGTACGTGCCGTCGCCGCGGGTCCCCGAGTCGGAGACGGAGACGGTCAGGTGGTCACGACGGAGATCGCCGAGGCCACCGAGGCCGCCGAGGTCACCGAGGTCACCGAGGCCGGGAGCGTCGAGGGAGCCGAACGGGGGCGGCGGCATCCGGGTCGGCCCGGTGTCCGCCTGCGCGGCGGCGGGCACGGCGGCCAGCGCGGCGGCCGACGCGAGGGCGGTGACCAGCAGGCGGGAGACCGGCCGCGCGGAGGGACGGGAGGAGGGAGTGACGGAGGGAGTGACGGAGGGACGGGAGGAGAAACGTCGCATCAACATGCCCTGCCTAACGCGCGGACCGACCTGGCGTTGCGCCCCGCGTCGGGGCTTTGCCCTCCGGCCTGCCCGCCTAGTACCGTGGGAGGCGATTGGTGAGGCGGCGCTCAGCTGTGTCATCATCTGCACGCACCGATTCGCGTTCGCGCGAGCGGTTGTGCTGGAGGCGTCGCCTAGTCCGGTCTATGGCGCCGCACTGCTAATGCGGTTTGGGACTTAAATCCCATCGAGGGTTCAAATCCCTCCGCCTCCGCAGCAAGATCCGAAGCCCCGGTCCACACGGACCGGGGCTTCGTCGTTCCCTCCCGACCGGCGGCACGTTTCCGCAGGTCACAACGGGTGGGGCTAACGGATTTCACATGGCGGCGGCAGTCATGTAATGTTCTTCCTGTCGCCGCGAGCGGGCCGAAAGGCCGGGGAGCGAAGACAAAAACTAAAGACAAGCACTCGTAGCTTAACGGATAGAGCATCTGACTACGGATCAGAAGGTTGCAGGTTCGAATCCTGCCGAGTGCACACAGGTAAGAGGCCCCGGAGAGATCCGGGGCCTCTTGCGTTTCAGGGCCGTACAGCAGCGAAGTACAGCAACCGGGTCAGCCGGTACCGCCCATCGCGTCGGACAGCTTGCTGATCGCGGCCCGTACTTGTTCCTCGCTCGCTTCGGCGTAGACCTCCATCGTCATGGCGATCTGCGAGTGCCGCAGGATGCGCTGTGCCACCTTCGGGTGCACCTTCAGCGCCACCAGGAGCGAGCTGCACGTGTGCCGCGTGTTCCGCAGCGGGATGACCCGGAGCCCGGCCCGTCGAGCCCGCAGGGCGAACATGCGGGTCATGTTGCCCGGTTCGATCGGCGTGCCGTACTTCGTGACTTCGTGGTGAAGACCAGGTCATGACTGTTCTGCCAGAGCTCCCGGCAGCCTTCCGGTCCCCGGTCTGCTGAGCGCGGCGCATCCGGAGAGCCTTGAGGCAGAGCGCCGGCGGGGGCAGGAAGTCGAGGTGAGCCGGGCCCGACGCTGGACGCGGGACATCCTTCAGGGCTCGCCCCCTGGTGGACGACGCCGAGCTGATCGTCAGCGAGCTGAGTGCGAACGCGGTCCTGCATACGGCGAGCGGTCGGATTCCGTGCGGCAGCTTCCATCTCTCTGTCGCGGTGACGCCGCAGATGGTCGCGCTGTCGGTGACGGACGAGGGAGGTGCCGGGTCGACCCCCAAGGCCGAGCAGGAGGATCAGGAGGCGGAGCGTGGCCGGGGCCTGGGGATGGTCAGCCTCCTTGCGCACCGAGTCGTGGTCCACGAGGGCGACAGGGGCCACACGGTCATGGCGGAACTCTTCGTCGGCCTGCATCCGGAGGCCCGCTCGTGCTAGCCGACCAAGCACGGCCACGGCCATGGCCCGGCTTCTGGTGCGAATGTTGGACCGAAGACCTCACCGACACCGGGGCAGCACCTCCGAGGCTGCGGGCATCGTTCGACGCCTACTCGGTGGCCCAAGCGGACAGGTGGGTGGCGATCGCGCTGCGGACCGTCTCACCGGCACTCGATGCCGACGCCTCCGAAGAAGCCTGGGGGTGGCTCTATGAGGGGCGTATACAGACCCGCCGCAAACCGCTGCGCTCAGAGTCGTGCACGGTCTCGGTGACCCATGCCGACCCTCGGATCACCTGGACGATACGTCCGGTCCTCTTCCTGGCTCTCGCCCACAGGCAAGCTGCCGAACTCCCGGCATGCGCATACGACTTCAAGTCCCAGTGGCCAGACTGAGTTACAACTTTCTCTACTGGTTCAAGCACCCGGCTGCGCTCCGCTCCGCCGGGCGGGCTTCCCGGCTCCGCTCGGGGCTGCGCTCCTGCCTTCGGCCCGCTCCGCCCCGGCTGAGCCGACGCCCGCTCACAGATGGATAGGCCCGGAGGTCATGAGGCGAGCACCCGACACGTTCGCGGCCCACGGTCACAGACGATGCCTCCGGCGGGGGATCGGCCGGCACCGGGTGGGAGGGGCGCCGTTCCCGGCCGCGGGCACATCGTTGCGAGCGTGGGGGCTCCCATCCCGTCCACCGTCGACCCAGGCAGAGCCGAGCAGACGCGGCCCATGGCGTCCAGGTCGTTCGTACAGTGGCGCGCTCCACCTTGACGCCCCTGAACCACGCCCGCTCCACATGCGTGTGGGTCGACAACGGACGGGATGGGAGCTGGGGAGAGTGGTGGGCTGGGGTGGTCAGACGACGAGGAACGACCGGATCGGTCGATGCCGCGCAGGGCTTTCGACCCAAAACCGCTCCACCGTTCTCTGTGTATCAGCTCCCGTAGATGTGGCCACGAACTAATGGATCGTGCTCCAGCACGAAGTCGGAGGCTGCCCAGAATTCGGACAACCGTGGATGCTGCAAAGCCGCTTCACGATCGAGTTTCAGGCCGAACAGTGGTCCGTCAGGGTTGGCCAGCCCGGCAGCCACGACTGTCGAAGCCGGGGTCGTCTGCCCAGCCACGGGCCCGACACGGCATGCGAACGCGACGTGATCATCCCAAGCGTCTGGCCCGTCCCCCCACGTTCCGAAGATCACGTCTATCCAGGCATCATGATCGCGGTCACGGTGGTGGTAGCAGTTCGCGAAGTAGACGGCGTACGGGGCACCGTCTGAGTAGATGAAGTTCCACGCCCGCTCGATGGGGGCGTTACAGCACTCGCACTCGAACTCGCGGGTCTGTCGGTCGGGACCGAAAGTCAGGGACATGGCGACATGATCCAGTACCAGGTTGGAGGGTTCTCCGCAGGGATGCCTGTTGGTCGCTTGAGTCAAGCGTCGCTGCTGTAGCTGACATCAACGGCTGACACCAACAAGCCCGAACAGTGCCGATCAACGCCGAACCACAGCGGCAGGCGGATCAGAGACAGCCGGAGTTGATCGAGGTCGAGAGGCCCCCGCTATCGACCTGATAAGGATGAGGCGACACCGGCAAGTTCCGCTGGCTTCATGTCGGACGTGAACGCGGCTGTCGGTATCGGGTGCTAGAACGCGTGCATGACGTACAGATTCACGGCACGGCTTGCCTGCGGACTGGACAATCCCGGCGAAGACGACTGCATGATGGCAGGTGTGGCCGAGTCGGACGATGGAGACGGCTTTTCCCTGATGTTCATGTGCGACTTCGACGAACCCGACGCGCAGGAAGTGTCCCTCGGCATGGACACGCATTGTCTCGTCACGCCCGACCAAGGCACCGCTTACGGCTGTGTACGTGAAGTGGAACTGATCGGAGACGTGCTGCGGGTGACCTTGGATCCTGCGGCATTGGACGACCTGGGCCTGGCCGATCCCATCGTTGAGGCTCTGCTCCGTGCTCCAGCAACAGACGTGACACGCATGCGCGAAGTACTGCCGCGCATCCTGGCGTACGGGCGACCGGAGGCCCGTCCGCGACTCATCACGACGTAGCGAGTACAGCAGTGAAGTACCGCAACCACAGCAACCGTCCCTGTCCAGCAGCGTTCCTCCAGGGCCGTAGCGCGGCCGGTACGACCGCTCACGACCGATTCACATAGAGCTACGGATCAGAAGGTTGCAGGTTCGAATCCTGCCGAGTGCACATAGGTAAGAGGCCCCCGGAGATCATCCGGGGGCCTCTTCGTGTTGTCAGTGGGGCCGGGCATGCTGGTCGTATGACGTGGTGGTGCGGCGGGATGCGGTGGGGCGGGGGGCGGCCCGGGTTCGGTTGGACGGGGGGTGGTGGGGAGCGGGAGAGCACGGTGCGGTTCGGGGAGCCGGTGGCTTTTCGGGTCGGTGGGGCGCGGCGGTGTCCGGGGATCTGGCGTGGGGGGCGGCGCACGCCGTGTCCGGGGCGGGAGGCCGTGCCGGTGCGGGGGACGCGGGCGCAGTGCGGGGAGTGTGCGGGGATCGACCGGGCGCGTTCGGTGGCGGCCGACACGGTGGCCGATGATCCGCGGCCGTACCACGTGTATCTGGCGTGGTTCGGGGACGGCTTGGTGAAGGTGGGGATCACCGGGGTGGGCCGGGGGGACGCCCGGTTGTTGGAGCAGGGGGCGATCGCCTTCACGTGGCTCGGGCGCGGGCCCCTGATGGCGGCTCGGCGGGCCGAGGAGTTGCTGCGGGTGGCGCTGGGGGTGCCCGACCGTATTCCGTACGAGCGCAAGCGGGCGGTGCGGGCCGCGGTGGCGCGGTCGAAGGAGCGGGGGGACGAGTTGGTGCGGGCGCATGCCGTGGCCGTGGGGCTCGGGGGCGGGTGGCCGGAGTCGTTGGAGCGGTTGCCGTGCCGGGTCGTCGATCACGGGGAGGCGTTCGGGCTCGCGGCGATCGACCGGGTGGACGCCGTGGTGAGCGGGCTCGCCGGGGGGGCTGTCGTGTCGGGCACCGTGGTGGCTGCCGCCGGGCCCGATCTGCATCTCGTGGAACCGGCCGGGCGGCGGCTCGTGGTCGACACGCGCGTGCTGGCCGGCTGGCCGCTGGAGCGGGCCCCGGCCGGAGCCAAGGGGGTGGGGCTCGAGGTGCGGGAGGTGCCTGTCGTGCAGAGCGGGTTGTTCTAGGGA
Source organism: Streptomyces sp. NPDC102406 (assembly GCF_044765725.1). Lineage (NCBI taxonomy): Bacteria > Bacillati > Actinomycetota > Actinomycetes > Kitasatosporales > Streptomycetaceae > Streptomyces > Streptomyces sp. NPDC102406. The sequence continues at coordinate 268,789 of NZ_JBIWKP010000006.1, forward strand.
AGGAGGGGGCGGTGCCCGCGGGGTTCTGTGTTTCTCAGGGAATTCACAGGTTCGGGCAAGGGTGCTCTCAGAGGGGCCTCGCAGGGTGGTGGCATGACCACGACCTCGCCCCAGGGGCGTACCGAACTGCTGAGGCCGGACGGGAGTCCCGTCCGGGTGCTTGTCGTGGACGACGAGCAGTCCATCACCGAGCTGTTGTCCATGGCCCTGCGCTACGAGGGCTGGCAGATCCGGGCCGCCGGTGACGGGGCGGGGGCCGTGCGGAGCGCGCGGGACTTCCGGCCCGACGCCGTCGTGCTGGACATGATGCTGCCGGACATGGACGGTCTGAGCGTGCTCGGGCGGCTGCGTCGTGAGCTGCCCGACGTGCCGGTGCTCTTCCTGACCGCCAAGGACGCCGTCGAGGACCGGATCGCCGGTCTGACGGCGGGCGGCGACGACTACGTCACCAAGCCGTTCAGCCTGGAGGAGGTCGTGGCGCGGCTGCGCGGGCTGATCCGCAGGACCGGGGCGGCCGACCGGCGCAGCGAGTCCGTGCTGGTCGTGGGCGATCTGATGCTCGACGAGGACAGCCACGAGGTGTCGCGGGGCGGGACCCACATCCATCTGACGGCGACCGAGTTCGAGCTGCTGCGTTTCCTGATGCGCAATCCGCGGCGCGTGCTCAGCAAGGCGCAGATACTCGACCGGGTGTGGAGCTACGACTTCGGCGGCCAGGCCAACGTCGTCGAGCTGTACATCTCCTATCTGCGGCGGAAGATCGACGCGGGGCGCGAGCCGATGATCCACACGCGGCGCGGCGCCGGATATCTGATCAAGCCCGCGGCGACGACGGTTTCGTGAGGCGGGCCCGCACCCTGCGGACCCGGCTCGTCGTGACCGTGGTGGGGCTCATCGCCCTGGTGGCCGTGGTGATCGGCACGGTGACCACGCTGGCTCTGCACACCTATCTGTACGGCCAGTTGGACGACAAGGTCGGGCAGGCGGTCCATCTGGCCGAAGGGGGCGGGCCGGGCGGGCAGGGGCCCGGGGGGCGGGGCACGCCGAGTCTTCAGTTCCTGGGCGGCCCGGGCCGTGACGACCCGGTGGGCGCCCTGCTCAAGAGCGACGGGTCGGTTCTGCAGGCGGCCCGTGGTGCCGACGGCGCCGCCTCCTCCTCGTACATCGTCGATCTGACCGAGGAGCAGCGGGACGCGCTCGCCTCGGTGCCGCGCGACGGCGCGATCCACAGCGTCAGCCTGCCGGGGCTCGGAGACTACCGGGTGACCTCGAACCCGCAGGGCACCGTCGTCGTCGGGCTGCCCGCCGACGACGTCGAGTCCACCCTCAACACCCTCATCGTCATCGAGCTGTCCGTGACCGGCGCCGGTCTCCTCGCCGCCGGGGTCACGGGCGCCGTGATGGTCGGTGTCGCCCTGAGGCCGCTGCGCCGGGTCGCCGCGACAGCGACCCGTGTCTCCGAACTCCCCCTGCACAGCGGCGAGGTGGCCCTCCACGAGCGCGTCCCGGATGCCGAGGCCGACGCCGGGACGGAGGTCGGGCAGGTGGGGGCCGCGCTGAACCGGATGCTCGACCATGTGCACGGGGCGCTGGAGGCGCGGCAGCAGAGCGAGACGCGGGTGCGGCAGTTCGTCGCGGACGCCAGCCATGAGCTGCGTACGCCGCTCGCCTCCATCCGCGGTTACGCCGAACTGACCCGGCGCGGTCGCGAGCCGACCGGACCCGACACCCGGCACGCGCTCGGCCGGATCGAGTCCGAGGCGCACCGGATGACCGGCCTGGTCGAGGATCTGCTGCTGCTCGCCCGGCTCGACGCGGGCAGGCCCCTGTCGTACGCGCCGACGGATGTGTCGCCGCTGGTCGTCGACGCGCTCAGCGACGCACGCGCGGCGGGGCAGAGCCATGTGTGGCGCCTCGAACTGCCCGACGAACCGGCCACCGTGCTCGCCGACCCGGCGCGCCTGCACCAGGTCCTCGTCAATCTGCTGGCCAACGCCCGTACGCACACGCCGCCCGGCACGACCGTCACCGCCCGCGTGCACCGGCACGGACCCTGGGTCTGTCTCGACGTCCAGGACGACGGGCCGGGCATCCCCGCCGCGTTGGTGCCGCGCGTCTTCGAACGGTTCGCGCGCGGCGACTCCTCGCGGTCGCGCAGGGCGGGCTCCACCGGACTCGGCCTCGCCATCGTGCAGGCGGTGGTGGCCGCGCACGGCGGCGGTGTGAGCGTCGACAGCGGGCCCGGCCGGACCGTGTTCACCGTGCATCTGCCCGCACGCGTCGCGCCCGTCCCGCACTCACAGGCGGGGCAAAGCCTCACCACACAGCGCTGACAGGGCAGTTGACGACGGTCGGTGGCATGCGAACCGACTCTTTCGAGGGCCCCGGCCCCACCACCGCGAGGTTCGGGACGCTGCCGGCGCGGGAGCACCTTCCCGCGGGCAGCGGTGGCGTCCCGATCTTGGACGTCGTCATCCCCGTTTACAACGAGGAGAAGGACCTCGGCGTGTGTGTCCGCGGGCTCCACGACCACCTGGTCGACACCTTCCCCTACCGCTTCCGCATCACGATCGCCGACAACGCCTCCACGGACACCACACCCCGGGAGGCAGGGCTGCTCACCGCCGACCTGCCCGAGGTGCGCTACGTCCGGCTCGAACAGAAGGGGCGCGGGCGTGCGCTGCGTACCGTGTGGTCGGCGTCCGACGCGCCGGTCCTCGCGTACATGGACGTGGATCTGTCCACCGATCTGAACGCCCTGCTGCCGCTCGTCGCCCCGCTCATCTCCGGCCACTCCGACCTGGCGATCGGCTCCCGGCTCACCCGCAGCTCGCGGGTGGTGCGCGGTCCGAAGCGCGAGTTCATCTCGCGCGCCTACAACGTCATCCTGCGCGGCTCGCTCCAGGCCCGCTTCTCCGACGCCCAGTGCGGGTTCAAGGCGATACGGCGCGAGGTGGCGCAGGTGCTGCTGCCGCTCGTGGAGGACACCGGATGGTTCTTCGACACGGAGATGCTGGTGCTCGCCGAGCGCGCCGGGCTGCGGATCCACGAGGTGCCCGTCGACTGGGTCGACGACCCGGACTCGACCGTCCACATCGTGCGGACGGCGGCCGAGGACCTCAAGGGCGTCTGGCGCGTCGGCAAGGCGCTCGCCACCGGGTCCCTCGCCCTGGACCGCCTGGCGCGCCCCTTCGGTGACGATCCGCGCGACCGCCGGCTCCCGGGCGTGCCCAGGGGGCTGGCCCGCCAGCTCGTCGGGTTCTGCGTCGTCGGCGGTCTGTCGACGCTGTTCTATCTGCTGCTCTACTCGGGTTTCCGTACGTTCTCGGGGGCGCAGGTGGCCAACGCGCTCGCCCTGCTCGTCTCGGCGGTCGCCAACACCTCCGCCAACCGGCGCCTGACCTTCGGCGTGCGCGGCCGTGACCGTGCCGTGCGCCACCAGGCGCAGGGCCTCGTCGTCTTCGGCATCGGGCTCGCCCTGACCAGCGGTTCCCTCATGGCGCTCCACGCGGCGTCCAGCGCCCCCGCGCACTCCACGGAGCTGGCGGTACTCATCGCGGCCAACCTCGCGGCGACCGTGCTGCGCTTCCTGCTGTTCCGCGCCTGGGTCTTCCCCGACCAGGCGCACCCGGCGCCGGCCACCCCGTCCCCGGCCCCCTCTCCCCAGGCTGCACAGGCCTGGGACGCCACCGAATCCGGGAGTCTTCGATGACCACCGACATCCGCTCCCACGACTCCCACGACTCCCACGACTCCCAAGACTCCCAAGACTCCCACGACTCCCACGACGCCGCTCCCGCGGCGCCTCACGAGCCCGCGAGCACGGGGCACGGCCGCGCGAAGGACCGCTTCCACCGGCGCCTGTGGCGCGGCAGGCCCGAGGACGCGCGGTGGGTCCGCCCGGCCTTCCTCGGACTGCTGCTCGTCGTCGGCCTCGCCTATCTCTGGAACCTGTCGGCCTCCGGCTACGCCAACTCCTTCTACTCGGCGGCGGTCCAGGCGGGCAGCGAGAGCTGGAAGGCGATGTTCTTCGGCTCGTCCGACGCGGCCAACGCCATCACCGTCGACAAGCCCCCGGCCGCGCTCTGGCCGATGGCGCTGTCCGTGCGCCTCTTCGGCCTGAACTCCTGGGCGATCCTCGTCCCCGAGGTCCTGATGGCCCTGGCCACGGCCGGTGTCCTGTACGCGACCGTACGTCGTCGCTTCAGCGCCGCCGCGGGTCTGCTCACTGTCCTGGTGTTCGCCACGACCCCGGTCGCCGCGCTGATGTTCCGCTTCAACAACCCGGACGCGCTCCTCGCGCTGCTGATGACCACCACGGTCCACTGCGTCCTGCGCGCCATGGAGCGGGCCCGCACGAAGTGGCTGGTCCTCGCGGGAGTCGCCGTCGGCCTCGGCTTCCTCACCAAGACGTTGCAGGCCTTCCTGATCCTGCCGCCGCTGGCCGTCCTCTATGCGGTCCTCGCGCCGACGCGGCTGCGCAGGCGGCTCGGCCAGCTCGCCCTCTCCGGGCTCACGATGATCGTCGCGGGCGGCTGGTGGGTGGCGGTCGTGGAGCTGTGGCCCGCGTCCTCACGTCCGTACATCGGCGGCTCGCAGAACAACTCGTTCCTTGAGCTGACCTTCGGTTACAACGGCCTCGGCCGCATCAGCGGCGACGAGACGGGCTCGGTCGGCGGCGGTGGTGGCGGCATGGGCGGTGGCACCGGCCAGTGGGGCGAGACCGGTATCGGCCGGATGTTCGACACCGAGATCGGCGGCCAGATCTCGTGGCTGATCCCGGCCGCGCTGCTCCTCCTCGTCGCCGGTGTCGTCCTGACCTGGCGGTCGGGGCGCACGGACACGGCGCGCGCCGCGTTCCTCGCGTGGGGCGGCTCGCTGCTCATGACCGGCCTGGTCTTCAGCTTCATGGCCGGCATCTTCCACCAGTACTACACGGTGGCCCTGGCCCCCTACGTCGCGGCGCTGATCGGCATGGGCGCCACCGTGCTGTGGGAGGAACGCGCGCGCGTCGCCGCCTCCGCGGCGCTGGGCGGCTGCGTCGCCGCCACCGCGGTGTGGGCGTTCGTGCTGCTCGGGCGGGTGCCGGACTATCTGTCGTGGCTGCGCTGGACCGTGCTCGTCGGGGGCCTCGTGGCGGGGCTCGGCCTCGTCCTCGTGCGCCGACTCGGCCGCCGACTCGCCCTCGGGGCGGCCGGTCTCGGCCTGGTGGCCGCTCTGGCGGCGCCGACCGCGTACACCCTCAGCACGCTGGACACCGGGCACACCGGGTCGATCGTGACGGCCGGGCCGGCGGGGGCGAGCATGATGGGCGGCGGCCCCCGCGGCGGCGACGGCGCTCGGGGCGGTGGCCCCGGCGGCGGTACGCAACCGCCCACCGGTCAGGGCCGGCAGGGCGGCGGTTTCCCCGGCGGCGGCACCCCCGGCCAGAACCAGCCGAACCAGCAGAACCAGCCGATCCAGCCGAACCAGCAGAACCAGCCGATCCAGCCGAACCAGCAGAACCAGCCGAACCAGCCGAACCGGCAGAACCAGGGCGCGGTGAACCCCCGGCAGAAGGGCGGGATGCCCGCCGGTGCGGGCGAAGGCGGGGCCGGTGGCGGCATGGGCGGACTGCTCAACGGCGCCCAGGTCGGCTCCGAGGCCAAGAAGCTCCTGGAGAAGGACGCCGACTCCTACACCTGGGTGGCGGCCGCGATCGGTTCGCAGAACCAGGCGAGCTACCAACTGGCCACCGGCGAACCCGTCATGGCGGTCGGCGGCTTCAACGGGACGGACCCCTCTCCGACGCTCGCCCAGTTCAAGCAGTACGTCGCGGACGGGAAGATCCACTACTTCATCGGGAGCGGCTCCGGTGGCGGCATGGGCGGCCCCGGAGCGTCCGGCTCCGGTTCGTCGGCGAAGATCACCTCGTGGGTGGCGGACACCTTCGAGAAGGTGACGGTCGGCGGCGCCACGTTCTACGACCTGACCCAGCCCAAGAGCTGACCCGGGATCCGGCCCCGTCCCGCGCCTTCGGCCGGGGCGGGGCCCGATCCGCGTACAGCCTCCGCTCCTACCGGCGCACCGACACCTCCGCGACGACCGGCCGGTGGTCCGACGCCGTCGCCTCGGCCGGTACGGTCGCGGACCGGACCCGGACCCCGGCCCCCACCGCGACGTAGTCGATCCGCCGTACCGGAGCGGCGGCCGGGTAGGTGCCGCCCTCCGCCGGGCCCGCGTCCCGCAACTCGCCCCACAGCGGCGCGAGTTCGGGCGCCGAGGGAGGGGCGTTGAAATCCCCGAGCAGTATCTGCCGGGCTCCGGGGACGGCGCGGCGTTCGTCGGCCATGATGCGCCGGGTGTCCGAGATCTGTGCCGCGCGGACCGCCGGGTCCGGCCGGTAGTCGAGGTGCGTCACGAAGACCTGCACCGGGACCCCGCGCACCTTCAGCGTGACCTCGCCGAAGCCGGGCGCGGGGGCGGGTTCGGGGTGCGGGTCCTGCGTGGACAGGCGCGTGATCTCGTGGTTCACGGCGGCCCGGATCGGATACCGGGACAGCACCGCCACCCCGAACTCGCGCCGCGGCCCGCCGGCCGTCGCCGGGTCGAGGCTGTATATCGGGGCGAACGACACCCGCATCCCGAGCCGCCCGGCCAGTTCGCGGGCCACGTCGAGGCCCTGGCTGCGCGCGCCCCAGTGCACGTCGACCTCCTGGAGGCCGATCACGTCCGCGTCGAGCGCGCGGAGCGCCGCCGCCTGCCGGTCGAGATCGAAGACCTCGTCCATGCCGGACCCGGCGTGGATGTTGTAGGTGGCGATCCGGAGCGGGACCGCGCCGTGGTGCCGGGTCGCTGTCGCCGCGTGGGCGGGCTGGGCCGCCGCGAAGAGTCCGAGCAGGGCCGCGGACAGGGCCAGGGGAGGCAGTGTTCGAGTGCGCTTCGGCATGCCGGAAACCGTATGCGGAAAACCCGCTTGTACGGCGTAAGGCTTGCCCTCTACGGTGTAGAGGAGCCAAGTCATACACCGTAGAAGCCAGGGGGACGCATGACCACGACGACCACTCAGGACACGCCACGGCCCGACCCGGGCGCCGGCCACCCCCAGCGCTGGCTGATCCTCGGCGTCATCTGTCTCGCGCAGTTGACCGTGCTGCTCGACAACACGGTGCTGAACGTCGCGATCCCCTCCCTCACCGAGGAACTGCGCGCCTCCACGTCCGACATCCAGTGGGTGATCAGCGCGTACTCGCTCGTGCAGTCGGGGCTGCTGCTGACCGCGGGCAGCGCCGCGGACCGTTACGGGCGCAAGAAGATGCTCGCGGCGGGTCTGGTGCTGTTCGGCGCGGGCTCGCTCGTCGCCGGACTCGCCGGCTCCACCGCACAGTTGATCGGCGCCCGCGCGGGCATGGGCGTCGGTGGCGCGCTGCTGATGACCACGACGCTCGCCGTCGTCGTCCAGATCTTCGACGACTCCGAACGCGTGAAGGCGATCGGCCTGTGGGCGACGGTCAACTCGCTCGGATTCGCCGTCGGCCCGCTCCTCGGCGGCGTGATGCTCGACCACTTCTGGTGGGGCGCGATCTTCCTCATCAACATCCCCGTCGCCGTCATCGCACTCATCGCCGTCCTGGCCCTCGTACCCGAGTCGAAGAACCCCAGCGGCGAGCGGCCCGACCTGCTGGGCGCCGTGCTCTCCACGATCGGGATGACCGGCATCGTCTACGCGATCATCTCGGGGCCCGGCGACGGCTGGACCTCCGCGACCACCCTCACCTCCGCCGCGACCGGCGTCCTCGTGACGGCCGCGTTCGTGCTGTGGGAGCTGCGCATCCCGCACCCGATGCTGGACATGCACTTCTTCCGCGACCAGAAGTTCACGGGCGCGGTCGCCGGTGCCGTCCTGGTCGCGTTCGGGATGGGCGGCTCGCTCTTCCTGCTCACCCAGCACCTCCAGTTCGTGCTCGGCTACGAACCGTTGGACGCGGGGCTGCGGACCGCGCCCCTCGCCCTGACCGTGGTCGCGCTCAACCTCACGGGCGTCGGCGCGCGCCTGCTGCCCAAGCTGGGCACGCCGCTGACCATCGCCTCCGGGATGACCTGCCTGGCGGCGGGGCTCGCGATGATCGCGCTGCTCGGCGGGGACGGCTACGGCGGCATGCTGGCGGGCCTGATCGTCATGGGCGCGGGGATCGCCCTCGCGATGCCGGCCATGACCAACGCCATCATGAGCGCGATCCCGCCGGAGAAGGCGGGCGTGGGAGCGGGCGTCAACGGCACCCTCGCCGAGTTCGGCAACGGGCTCGGCGTGGCCGTCCTCGGCGCGGTCCTCAACGCCCGGTTCGCGGCGCTCGTCCCGGTCGCGGCGGCCTCGCTCCCGGCGGCGCTCGCGGCGGCCCGCTCCGAAGGGGAGCGGGCCCGGGTCGCCGACGCGTTCGCCTCGGGCCTGGAGACCAGCCAGTTGGTCGGGGCCGTCGCCGTGCTCGTCGGCGGACTGCTCGCCGCCGCGTTGCTGCGGCGGGCGGAGAGGGCAGACTCTGCCGTGGTGACTTCCGCATAGCATCAGGAACGGGCGGACGGACGGATTCCGCGGGGCGTCCGCCCGCGCCCGCACACGAGGAACTTCTGGGAGGGTGCGCCATGGCGAAGGCAGCGCGGATGAGCGTCTGGCTGGGGGATCCCGAGGCCAAGGCGCCGCGCACCCGGCGCAACGAGCAGCCCAGCGGGCTCGACCGGGACCGGATCACCGAGGCGACGGTGAAGCTGCTCGACGCCGAGGGACTGGCCAAGTTCTCCATGCGGCGCCTGGCGTCCGCACTCGGGGTCACTGCGATGTCGGTGTACTGGTACGTCGACACCAAGGACGACCTGCTCGAACTCGCCCTCGACCGGGTCTTCGGCGAGCTCGTGGTGCCGGACCCGGCGGCCGTCGACGCCGGGGACTGGCGGGTCCAGGTGCGCGAGCTGGCCTTCACCTACCGGGACCTGATCGTCCGGCACCCCTGGATCTCCCCGCAGATGGGCAACTACCTCAACATCGGCCCGCACTCGCTGCGGTTCTCGCGCGCGGTCCAGCGGGTCGTCGCCGCCACCGGGCTCTCGATGGCCCGCCAGCGCGGCGCCATCGCCTCCGTCTTCCAGTTCGTCTACGGCTACGGGACCATCGAGGGCCACTTCCGGCAGCGGTGCGCCGAGGCCGGGCTGTCCCAGGACGAGTACTTCCGCGAGGCGATGGCGGTGTTCCGGGTACCGGAGGAGATGGCCGAGGACTTCCGGCAGGCCGAGTACATGGCGGCGGCGGTCGAAGGCGGCCAGAGCGTCGAGGAGATGCGCGACGCGGACTTCCAGGTCGCCCTCGACCTGCTCGTGGCGGGCATCGAGGCCCTGGTCGCCCAGGAGGCCGCGGCCCGCTGAGGACCGCTGCCACGGGCGGCCGGTGTCAGTCCTGCGGGGCCAGCCGTGCCGGGAAGCCGCCGGTGGCGATCGGGCCCCACTTCTCGGGGGTGACGCGGATGATCGACTTGCCCTGCTTGAGCATGGCCGCCCGGTACTCGTCCCAGTCCGGGTGCTCCCCCGAGATGTTCCGGAAGTACTCCACCAGCGGCTCGACCGAGTCGGGGACGTCCAGCACCTCGGCGGTGCCGTCGACCTGGACCCACGGCCCGTTCCAGTCGTCGCTGAGGACCAGCACGCTCACGCGCGGGTTCCGCTTGGCGTTGCGCGTCTTGGCACGCTCGGGATACGTGGAGACGACGATCCGCCCCGAGTCGTCCACGCCGCAGGTCAGCGGCGACGCCTGCGGGGTGCCGTCGGCGCGGGCGGTGATCAGCAGGGCGCGGTGGCGGGGACGTACGAAGTCCAGCAACTCGTCGAGGGAGACACGGGTGTTGGTCGCGATGTTCGGAGCCATGCCGCCAGCGTATGCCGCGCCCGCGCCGGGCCGCCCGAGGACAGGCTCTCAGAGCTCGCCGGCGCGCAGCGCGTCCTCGACGCTGTCGTGCATGGGCACGTCCCGCCGCACCTGGGAGAGGGTCAGTACCCGCCGCACCGGCCCGACCGGCAGCGCGGCCACCCGCAGCAGGGCGCCGTACCGGTCGTGCAGATGACGGCGCAGGTCGAGCAGGAGCCGTACGCCCTGTGAGTCGAGGAACCCGGTGCGGGTCAGGTCGAGGACGAACTCCCGGAGCTGCCCGGCCCGCTCGTCCGCCAGGGCGCAGGCCTCGGCGAGCAGCACCGCCGCGTTGCTCAGATCGATCTCGGGCGGGAACGTGATGAGGGTGCGGTCCGCGATGTCGACGGGCGCCAGATGAAGGGTCGTGGCCACAGGGGCTCACCTGCCTGACCGGTGCTGGTGGTCGGTCGGGGGACGTCGAGCCGCTTCCTGACCCGTTCCCATTGGACCACCGATGGATGCCCCGCGTCGGCCTCCTCGTCAAATCCACGTCTTGTTGGGGAAACGGATAGAGTTTGGTCCGTCCTGCGCTCGCAGTCGGGAATGTGCTGCGGAGCTCTCCCCGCGCATGGCCTTTTGGTCATGCTCGCTGAAGAGGTTCGTGGTGGTTGCGCCCAGTTTTTCCGAAGTGCCGCCCTCGGCTGCCGATTTCCGGCTGGCCGAGGCATTCACCGTTGCAGCTCGCCAGTTGCACGAGCAGACCGGCCCCCGTGCCACTCTGCGCACCGCTGTACGGCTCGCCGTGCACCTGGTCCCGGGGGCCGACCACGCGGGCATCGTCACGGTCGGACGTGACCTCGTGCCCGAGTCGGTCAGTTGGAGCGACGACGTCGCCTCCAGCGCCCAGGCGCTCACCGGGATGCCGGGCCACCGCGCCTTCTGGGAGGAGCTGTGGGCGGCGCCCGTCGCCACCGTCGAGGACACCGCCACCGTGCAGGGCGCGGGCCAGAACCTGGCCGTGCTCGGCGTGCGCTCCGTGCTCGCGCTGCGGCTGCGGACCGACCGGCGCCATCTGACGGCCCTCATGCTGTACGGGCGCAAACCGGGCGGCCACGACGAGACGAGCCTGCGGATGGGGCGGATCCTCGCCGCGCACGTCTCCCTGGCCCACGACTCCGCCACCGTGCAGGAACAGCTCACGGAGGCCATGCGCACCCGGGACCTGATCGGACAGGCCACCGGGCTGCTCATGGCGCGCGAGGGGGTCGACGCGGCCGAGGCGTTCGACCATCTCGTACGGGCCTCGCAGCAGCAGAACATAAAGCTCAGAGAGCTGGCGCAGCGGTACGTGGACGCCGCGGCGCGGCCCCGCGAAGCGTGAGCACCCGATTACGGGATATCTGTAGGGAATGAACAGTCCAGCCGAGATCCCCGCCGGACACCATGTGAACAGCCCGCTCGAACCGCGGGCCCTCGACACCGGGGCCCTCTACCGGGCCCTCGCCGAGAGCGACGGTCTCGACGGCTTTCTCCAGGAACTCACCGAGCGGGCCGCGCACGTCGTGGAGCCGGGCGAGTGCAGCGTCACGCTGCACCGCGCCAACCGGCTGCGCACCGTCGCGGCCAGCGCGGGGCTCGTCAGCGGGCTCGACGAGCTCCAGTACGAGGCGGACACGGGCCCGTGCGTCACGGCCGCCCGTGAGTGCGCCGAGCAGCACGCCCCGGACCTGGCGGCGGAACAGCGCTGGGCGCCGTTCCCCGACGAGGCCCGGGAGCGCGGCGTGCAGTCCATGCTGGCCCTGCCGCTCACCCTGAACCACGGCGTCTACGGCGCCCTGAACTTCTACGCGGGCGTCCGCGACGCCTTCCGCGACCGGCGGGAGAGCGCCCGCAGGCTCGCCGCGCAGGCGTCCGGCGCGGTGGCCGTGGCGCTGCGGATCGAGCGCGAGCGCGAGATCGGCCTCGACCTGCGCGCCGCGATGCTCTCGCGCAGCGTCATCGACCAGGCCATCGGCATCGTGATGTCGCAGCGCCGGTGCGACGCGGACGCCGCGCTCGGCCTGCTGCGCCGCCGCTCCCAGGACGAGAACGTCAAGCTCCGGGAGCTGTGCTCCCGTCTGGTGACCCGGGTGGGCGGGGCGCCGCCGCGCCGGGGCGGGTTCACCGAACGCCTCCCCGGCTGAGACCGGCTCTCCGTCAGGCAGGCGCTCAGACCTGCGGCAGCGCGTCGCCCTGGACGGCCTGGATGTCCAGCTCCACCTTCAGCGTCGCCCCGATCGCCGCGATACCGGCCTGCACGACCTGGTTGTAGTTCATCGCGAAGTCCTCGCGCTTCAGCTCGGCCGTCGCCTTGAACGCCGCGCGGGTGCCGCCCCAGGGGTCGGCGCCGGTGCCCAGGTAGCTCAGGTCGAGGTCGACCTGGCGCACGACACCGTGCAGGCTCAGCTCGCCGTGGACCGTCCAGCGGTCCGGGCCGGCCGGGCTCAGTCCGGTGGACCGGTAGGTGATCTCGGGGTGTGTCTCGACGTCCAGGAAGTCCGGCGACTTCAGGTGGCCGTCGCGCATGCCGTTGCCGGTGTCGATGGACGCGGCCTTGATCACGGCCTCGACGCGGGACTTCTCCACGTCCTGCGCGATGTCGACGCGGGCGGTGAAGTCGGTGAACCGGCCGTGCACGCTGGTGATCCCCAGGTGCTGGGCGGTCGCCGCGACCGAGGAGTGCGCCGGGTCGACCGTCCACGGTCCGGGCGGCGGCAGTTCGGCGCCGCCCTGCCGGGCCAGCACGACCGTGCCCACCTCGGCGCGGCCGGTCGCCGTCACCAGCGCGGTCGAGGCCGCGGGGGCGTACCCGACGGCGGTCACGATCACGGTGTAGGGGCCGGGCGTGAGGACGGCCGCGTCGTGCACGGCGCCCTCGTCGTCGGCCTCGGCCCGCAGCACCTGCGCGCCCGTCATGTCGGTCACCGTGACGACGGCGTGCGGCAGGGCCCAGCCGTCCCGCGTACGGATCCGCGCACTCAGTCCCATCAGTCACCACTCCTAGCTCAAGTTCTCACACACGTAAGGGAATCGGGATGATCCCGGACGTGAACGGGCCCCGGCCCGTGACGTCTGCGGCCGTCCCCTGCCGTTAACGACGCCACCGGGTCCGGGGCCCATTTCCCACAACCGGTCCGGGGGCTCGCGTCTCCGCTCGAGGCGCGGGCCGCCCGGTCCGGGGTCTTGAAGGGACTGCGCGAACTACTCGCCGGGGTGCGAGAGTTCGATGTCGTGGCCGTCGACGCCACTGCCCTGCACGCTGAGGTGCGTGGCCACCGGCGGGTAACCGGTCGCGATGACCGTGTACTCGCCGCCGTCCAGGTCGGTGAAGGCGTACGCGCCGTCCTCACCGGTGGTGGACGTCGCCACGACGTTGCCCGCGGCGTCGATGAGCGTGACCCGCGCGTCGTTCAGCGAACGGCCCGCGGCGCGCACGGTGCCCTGTACCTGCGCACCGGAGTTCAGCTCGATCTCCACGCGGGTGACGCCCGTGCCGCCGACCTCGACGGGCAGCGCCAGCGGACGGTGGCCCGCGGCGTTCACCGCGACGGTCACCGCGCCGGGCACCAGCTCGGCGAAGGTGAACTCGCCGTCCTGGCCGGACAGGCCGGTGGCGAGCACGTCACCGCGGACGTCGGTCACGATGACCATGGCGCCGACGACGGCGGCCTTGGTCTCCGCGGCCTTGACGACACCGCTCAGGCCGCTGGTGCCGCTGAGCAGGATGTCGTACGCGACCGGCTCGTCGCCGACGACGACGGTGGAGGCCTGCGGCTGGTAGCCGTCGGCCGAGGCGATCAGCACGTAGGAGCCGGCACCGGGGGCATCGACCCCGTAGGAGCCGTCGCCCTGGGCGACCGCGCGGCCGAGCTGGCGACCGCCGAGGGAGATCAGCGTGACCGCGGCCCGCGGGACCGGGGCGGACTCGGCGCCGCGGACGAACCCGGTCACCGGGGTGCCCGGGGTGCCACCGCCGAGGGACTGCGCCGGAGCGTCACCGGCGACGGACGCGACCGCCGCGAGGGGCTGCGTCCCGGTGTCGGCGACGGGCTGACCCGCGCCGACCAGGCTCGGCACACGCTCGCCCTGGCCCTGCGCGGGCTGGGCGGCGGCGCTGTCACCGGCCGGGGCGGTGGCCTCGGCGGCCTGCTGGAGAGCACCGGACGTACGCAGCGGAACCTCCTTGATGAAGAGGGTGACGAGGAAGGCCAGGAAGGCGATCGGCGCGACGTAGAGGAAGATGTCGGCGATGCCGTGCCCGTAGGCGCTCTCCAGCCAGGTGCGGATGTGCTCGGGGAGCAGATCCATGTCCGGGATCGAGCTGCCGCCCATGGACTTGGCTGCCGCCGCCTGCTCCTTCGGGTCGAGGGAACCGATCGAGTCGGTGGCGTAGTGGGTGATGCGGGTGGTCATCACGGAGCCGAGCGCCGAGACGCCGATCGCGCCACCGAGGGACCGGAAGAAGGTCACCGTGGACGAGGCGGAACCGAGGTCCTTCGGCGCGACCTGGTTCTGCGTGCTGAGCACGAGGTTCTGCATCATCATGCCGACGCCGAGACCCATCAGCGCCATGAAGATCGCGATGCGCCAGTACGGGGTGTCGTACCGCATGGTGCCGAGCAGACCGAGGCCCGCGGTGAGGAACGCGCCGCCGGCGACCAGCCACGCCTTCCACTTGCCGGTCCGGGTGATGACCTGGCCGGAGACGGTGGACGAGATGAACAGGCCACCGATCATCGGGATCGTCATGACGCCCGACATCGTCGGCGACTTGTCCCGGGCGAGCTGGAAGTACTGCGAGAAGTACACGGTGCCCGCGAACATCGCGACACCGACGAACAGCGAGGCGACCGAGGCCAGCGTGATGGTGCGGTTCTTGAACAGCCGCAGCGGGATGATCGGCTCGGACGCCTTGGACTCGGCCAGGACGAACAGCAGCGTGAGAACGATCGCGCCGCCGACCATCGTGTAGGTCTGCCACGACAGCCAGTCGTACTTGTCGGAGGCGAAGGTGACCCACAGGAGCAGCAGGCAGGCCGCGGCGGTGATGAAGAAGGCGCCGGCCCAGTCGACCTTGACCTTCCGCTTCACGACCGGCAGGTGCAGCGTCTTCTGGAGCACGATCAGGGCGATGATCGCGAACGGCACACCGACGTAGAGGCAGTAGCGCCAGCCGAGGAAGCTGGTGTCGGTGATGACGCCGCCGATGAGCGGGCCGCCGACGGTGGCGACGGCGAACGTCGCACCCAGGTAGCCGGAGTAACGGCCCCGCTCGCGCGGGGAGATCATCGCGGCCATGACGATCTGCGCCAGGGCGGACAGACCACCCGCGCCGATGCCCTGGACGGCACGCGCGGAGATCAGCATGGCCGGGTTCTGCGCGAGACCGGCGATGACGGAGCCCGCCACGTAGACGATCAGGGCTATCTGGACGAGCGCCTTCTTGCTGAAGAGGTCGGCCATCTTGCCCCACAGGGGCGTGGTGGCCGTCATCGCGAGCAGCGAGGCGGTGACGACCCAGGTGTAGGCGGACTGGCCGCCGCCGAGGTCGCCGATGATCTCCGGAAGGGCGTTCGTGACGACCGTCGAGGAGAGGATGGCGGCGAACATGCCGAGCAGCAGCCCGGACAGTGCCTCCATGATCTGCCGGTGCGTCATCGGTGCGCCGGCGTCGGGGGCGGCGCCTCCGTGCTTGGCGGCATGGCTGCCCCGCACACCGGACGGTGTGGATGTTGCCATGGGATTCCTTTTCTTACGTTTACGCGGGTGTACGGGTGGTCTGAACTGAGGCCGGGGCCTGCGCGGCGAGGGGGAACTGTCCGCGGGACGCCGTGGTCCGGCAGTCCCCGAAGCTGTCGCGCAGCCGCGTCATCAGAGTGATCAGTTGACTGACCTCGTCGTCGGACCAGTCGCTCAGCCGGTCGGCGAGCAGCTCGGTCGTCCGGAGGTTCAGGTCTTCCATCTGCGCATGGCCCTCGGCGGTGAGGGTGAGGATGCGCGAGCGCTTGTCTGCCGGGTCGGGGCGACGCTCGATCCAGCCGCGGTCGGCGGCGTGGGCCACGTGGCGGCTGGCCACGGACATGTCGACCGCGAGGAGCTCGGCCAGCCTGCTCATCCGCATGTCGCCGTACCGCTCGACGAGCGTGAGGACGGCGGCCGAGCCGGCCGGGCAGTCGTGGGGCAGGATGCGTGCCATATCCCTTTTGACGGCGCCGAAGGCACTGAGCTGACGGGCCAGCTCGTCGTAATGACGCTGTGCGGCCACAGCACCTCCTGACCAGAATGGGATTCGTTGCTTAGGGCAACCATAGAACCAGTTGGTTGCCGCAGGCAAACTAAAAGGGACGATCAACCCTAAAATCGCGGCAAAGGCAAGGTGTGTGCGGGTAAAGCAGCAGCTCAGGGGAGGTCCGGGAGGGCTGTGGCGCCGGTCGCGCCGATTCGCTAGGGTCCTGGCCCATGGCAAACAACCCCCAGGGCCCGAACCCCGAAGGCAACTACGACCCCGCGGGCAGCACGCAGATGTTCCGCGCCTTCGTCGACGAGGGCGGTACCCCCACGGTGCGCGCGCAGGCCGCTCCGGCGAAGTCCGGCCCCGGCGCGGGTCTGATCATCGGCATCGTGGTCGCGGTCGTCGTCATCGCGGCGGTGGCGTGGCTGGCGCTCAAGTAGGACGTACGCCGCAGTAGCGGCGGTCCGCTACTTCCAGTCGACGGAGACGACGCGGGTCTCGACATGCATCCCGAGCGGGACCCGCCAGGACGCGACGCACACGGTCCAGGTCTTCTTTCTCTTCTCCCCGGCCCCGAGGGGCACGGGGAGCTTCTCGGTCGACTCGACGGTCGCCCAGTCGATCCCGAGCGCGCCGATGATGTGCGTCCCGAACGTCACGGTTCCCGAACGCACCGCGCTGCCACCGGAGTTGCGCAGCGTCAGCGTCACGTCCTGACACCAGCGCTTGTCGGCGCCCTCCAGGACGGGCGCGCTCACCTTGAGGACGGCGGGGCCGGCCGGGGGCGGCGCCGGGTGGTCCGAGGGGGCTGAACCCCCCGCCCCGCCCGTTCCGTTGCTCCCGGAACCGGAAGGGGAACCAGCACCCGTACCAGTACCAGTACCTCTGCTACTGCCCCTGGTGCCCTCGCTCCCCTGTGGGGCCGAACCGGTGTCGGCTGCTCCCGTCGCCGGGGCGGCGTCGGCGGGCCCTGGGTCCTGCGCGCCCGCGCCCGGGGAGGCCGAAGCCGTGGGCGAGGACGGGCGGGGTGAGCGGGGTGATCCCGGCTCGGCCGGGTCCAGGGGCACGAGCCGTACTTCGCCGGTGGGCGCGGCGCTCGGCCCGCGGGCGGCGGGGGAGCCTCCCGCGGCTCCCACGGCGGCGTATCCGTCCGGCCCGTCGCCCCCGCCGAAGGCGGCGACAGTGCCGAGGCAGACCACAGTGGCGCAGGCGGCCCCCGCAGCGGCCCCGCGACGTCCTCTCACCCACGTCCGCAGCATCGCGCCAGTGTGTCTGACGGGCCGTCAATTCGGAACCCCGCGTGCCCCGCGAAGCGGCGGGCGTCAGTCCGCGATGAGCCCCGCGCGCAGTTGCGCCAGCGTGCGCGTCAGCAGCCGGGAGACGTGCATCTGCGAGATGCCGACCTCCTCGCCGATCTGCGACTGCGTCATGTTCGCGAAGAAGCGCAGCATGATGATCCGGCGCTCGCGCGGCGGCAGCTTGGCGAGGAGTGGCTTCAGCGACTCCCGGTACTCGACGCCTTCGAGCGCCGTGTCCTCGTACCCGAGCCGGTCCGCGAGAGAGCCCTCGCCGCCGTCGTCCTCCGGGGCGGGGGAGTCCAGCGAGGACGCCGTGTACGCGTTCCCCACGGCGAGGCCGTCGACCACGTCCTCCTCCGAGACGCCGAGCACGGCGGCGAGCTCGGGGACGGTGGGCGAGCGGTCCAGCTTCTGCGCGAGCTCGTCGCTGGCCTTGGTGAGGGCGAGCCGCAGCTCCTGGAGGCGCCGGGGCACCCGGACCGACCAGGACGTGTCACGGAAGAACCGCTTGATCTCGCCGACCACGGTCGGCATGGCGAACGTCGGGAACTCGACCCCGCGCTCGCAGTCGAACCGGTCGATCGCCTTGATCAGCCCGATCGTGCCGACCTGGACGATGTCCTCCATCGGCTCGTTGCGGCTGCGGAAGCGGGCCGCCGCGTAGCGCACGAGCGGCAGGTTCAGCTCGATGAGGGTGTCGCGGACGTAGGCCCGCTCAGGGCTGTTCTCGTCGAGCGCGGCAAGGCGCAGGAACAGGGAGCGGGACAGGGTGCGGGTGTCGATGGCTCCCGACGGCACCGTCACGGCGGCCGGCGGGGTGGACTCCGCAGGCCCGGAGGGCTCGGGGTCCTGCGGCGCCTGTACCGGGAGGGAGGCCAAAACAGGAGTGTCGATCAGCGCGGCGGTCGTGGACGCACTCGCGTCATCGGACGCGCCGGGCGTGAGCGTGAGCACCTTCGAGCTGCCCTGGTCTGCGGACATGCCACCCCCTTGAGGTCGCGGACGGTCGCGGCGGGCGCTCCCGTCAGGTAGGAGCGCAGCCTCCACCTGAATACCGGACGTGGGGCCGCGCCAAACGCCGTTCCAGCAGAATGTCACATGTCGGCAACACGCTGTAGTGACATGTCGACATGGAAGGGGCGAATCACCGCAGGACGCAGGGGGTGTGGCCAAAGTGCACGGGGTTTTCCGCAGGAAATCCCCGTGGGGACGGTCTACCCGTTTCAGCTACGCATCGATCCTGTTTGCGGATCGAAGTCGCGCGAAACTGCGGGCGAGGAGTCTTGACACGTGCATCTGGGAGACACCCAGTTCGGCACTGATCTGTGACTGGGTCAGGTTGCTGTAGTAGCGCAGCAGCAGGATCCGCTGTTCGCGCTCGGGGAGCTGGACCAGCAGGTGCCGGACGAGGTCGCGGTGTTCGACGCCGTCCAGTTCGGGGTCCTCGTAGCCGAGCCGGTCGAGGAGGCCCGGCATCCCGTCGCCTTCCTGCGCGGCCTCCAGGGACGTCGCGTGGTACGAGCGCCCGGCCTCGATGCAGGCGAGCACCTCGTCCTCGGCGATGCGCAGCCGCTCGGCGATCTCGGCGGTGGTGGGGGAGCGCCCGAAGGCCGTGGTCAGGTCCTCGCTCGCGGCGTTCACCTGCACCCACAGCTCGTGCAGGCGGCGCGGCACGTGCACGGTCCGCACGTTGTCGCGGAAGTAGCGCTTGATCTCGCCCACGACGGTCGGCATGGCGAAGGTGGGGAACTGCACCCCGCGCTCCGGGTCGAACCGGTCGATGGCGTTGATCAGTCCGATGGTCCCGACCTGGACGACGTCCTCCATGGGCTCGTTGCGGCTGCGGAAGCGGGCCGCCGCGTAGCGCACGAGCGGCAGGTTGGCCTCGATGAGCGCGCCGCGCACCCGGGAGTGCTCGGGGCTGCCCGGCGGAAGGTTCTTGAGCTGCGCGAAGAGGACCTGCGTGAGGGCCCGTGTATCGGCTCCGCGCGTGGACTTCGCGGGCGGTGCCTGAGGCGCAGTACTGGCCGGCACGGTCAACCCCACCTCTGTATCCGTCAACTCATCGGTCAAAAGCGGTCATAGCATCACAAGACATGTGCACTGTGTGCAAGCACCTTATAACTACGTGTTGACGGGCAAGTTGGGACAGTTGGGGTCAAGGGCGTGAAAAAGCCCCCCGCCGTCAGGGCGGGGGGCCGTTTGGCCGTACGGCTCAGAACGCGTAGTCGGCGATCACCCACGTGGCGAACTCCCGCCACAGCGCCACACCCGCCTGGTGTGCGGAGTGTTCGAGGTAGCGCTTCAGGGCCTCGGTGTCCTCGACCGCCGAGTTGATCGCGAAGTCGTAGGCGATGGGGCGGTCCGTGATGTTCCAGTCGCACTCCCAGAACGTCAGCTCGGGGATCTGTCCGCCCAGCGCGCGGAAGGCGGCGACGCCCTCGACGACGCGCGGTTCGTCACGGCTCACACCGTCGTTGAGCTTGAAGAGGACCAGATGGCGGATCACGGCTGTGCTCTCCCTCAGGGGGCTCGGTGGCTACTTGCCGCCGTTGGCGACCCAGGTCATGAAGTCGCCGACGGACTGCGCGGCGGACGAGACGCCCTCGAACCCTATCTGCACGTAGTCGGCGGCCTTGGCGGGATCGGTGATGATCACGTACAGCACGAAGACGACCACGACGAACAGACCAATTTTCTTCGGCTGCACTACGTTCGGCCTCCCCATGCCCGCGCCCGCGCCACGTCCGTGCCCTGTGTGGCCCCTGTTGCCGGGCGTGAGTGTATCTCGGACACCAGTTCAACCGGCCTGTTCGAAGCGGTGGTCGACGGGGCAACGGCCCCTGTGCACAAGCCCTTTGCCGTTCCCTCACGGCCAACCGACATGCAGAACGCCCCTCTTCCTCGGTGAACCCGTGGAAGAGGGGCGTTGTCAGCGGTAGCGGAGGGATTTGAACCCTCGGTGAGTTTCCCCACACTCGCTTTCGAGGCGAGCTCCTTCGGCCGCTCGGACACGCTACCGAGAGAGATCCTAGCCCAAGGTGGGCCGTGGTCTGAAATCCGTGTCCCGGAAGAAACGCGTGAGGGGGCGCGCGCACTCCTCGGCGAGTACGCCGGAGACGACTTCGGGCCGGTGGTTGAGGCGCCGGTCGCGGATCACGTCCCACAGGGAGCCGGCCGCCCCGGCCTTGTCGTCGCGGGCTCCGTAGACGACGCGGTCGATACGCGACTGGACGAGGGCGCCCGCGCACATGGTGCAGGGCTCCAGGGTGACAACAAGCGTGCAGCCGGTCAGCCGCCACCGGCCGACGGCCTCCGCCGCCCGCCGGACCGCGAGGACCTCGGCGTGGGCGGTGGGGTCGCCGGTCAGCTCGCGTTCGTTGTGCGCGGTGGCGAGCACGGTCGTCCCGTCCGGCGCCAGGAGTACGGCGCCGACGGGTACGTCGCCGCCGGCCGCGGCGAGCCCGGCCTCGGCCAGGGCCTGCCGCATGGCCGGCTTCCAGGGATCCCGTACGGGATCGGGGGCGTGCTGGGGTTCGGGGTCGGGGGGTGTCACGGGCAGGAATCTATCCCCGCCCGCTCAGCGCACCGTCTCCAGCACCTCCGAGGCGCCCAGCGCGTCCGCGATCTCGCTCAGCGCGTCCACGTCGAGGGCGAGCAGTTCCTTCTCGGGGACGCCCAGGTCGGCGAGGATGCCGGTGTCCCCGAGGGGGCCGGCGGGCACGACCTCGGCGCCCGGGACCGCGTCCGCCCCGGCCCCGTCGTCGACCTCCTCGTCCACCGCCTCGGGATCACCGTCCTCCGTGCCGTCCAGGTCGAGTGCCTCCAGATCGTCGCCGACGACGTCCGGCTCCTTGCCGAGCAGTTCGTCGGTGAGCAGGATCTCGCCGTAGCTGCTGCGTGCGGCGGCGGCGGCGTCCGAGACGTAGATACGAGGGTCGTCCTCGCCGTCCACGCGGACGACGCCGAACCACGCGTCCTCCTGTTCGATGAAAACGAGGACGGTGTCGTCCTCGGCGCCGGCTTCCACCAACGCCTCGCGGGCCAGGTCGGACAGGTCCGACAGGGTCTCCACGTCGTCGAGCTCTGTATCGCTCGCTTCCCACCCGTCTTCGGTGCGCGCGAGCAGTGCGGCGAAGTACACCGTGACTCTCCCACTGGTCTCAGGTGCCGGTCGGGGGTCCCCCCGGCGGAGTCTTGGAGACGGGGAGCGCAGTTCACGCCCCGCCCACTCGGAATCGTGGCAGAAAGTGCGGCTCCAAGAGAGGTCTTCCGCGCGCTGTGTTCGCGGCGCGCCCCCGGCGGGAGTGGACGGTGTGAGGCGCGTCACCTGTACGTAACCGGTGAGTCACCAGCGAAACGTGCGCATCCGCATCTGGTGGCGCATCCGTGCGGCCCGCGCGCGGCGCGGCTGGACGCGGGCGCGCAGTTCACGCGCCTCGGTCAGTTCGCGCAGGAACACGGCGCGCCGGCGCCTGCGTTCGGCGTCCGACTCCATGGGCTCACCGGGCACGGGGCCCTCGGGCGCCGGCCCGCCGACGGGCCTTCGCTGCTGTTCCTGGTCGGGCATCGCCTCACCACCACCCCGGTCCCTCGCTGCCGACGAGTTCCCTCCACTTTCCCCCGGTCCCGGCCGTTGATGCCACCGCGCGGGGGAGCCCGGGCCGTGGGCCCCGGTTACTGTTGACGACATGCGGATTCATGTCGTGGACCACCCGCTGGTGGCGCACAAACTCACCACGTTGCGCGACCGGCGCACCGACTCCCCCACTTTCCGGCGCCTCGCCGACGAGCTGGTCACCCTGCTCGCCTACGAGGCGACCCGGGACGTGCGCACGGAGCAGGTGGACATCGACACCCCCGTCTCCCGGACGACCGGCGTGAAGCTGTCGTACCCGCGCCCCCTTGTGGTGCCGATCCTGCGGGCCGGTCTCGGCATGCTGGACGGCATGGTCCGGCTGCTGCCGACCGCCGAGGTGGGCTTCCTCGGCATGGTGCGCGACGAGGAGACGTTGCAGGCCTCCACGTACGCGACGCGGATGCCGGACGACCTGTCCGGGCGCCAGGTCTACGTCCTCGACCCGATGCTCGCCACGGGCGGCACGCTGGTCGCGGCGATCCAGGAGCTGATCAAGCGCGGCGCGGACGACGTCACCGCCGTGGTGCTGCTGGCCGCGCCGGAGGGTGTCGAGATCATGGAGCGGGAGCTGGCGGGGACGCCGGTGACCGTGGTGACCGCGTCGGTCGACGAGCGGCTGAACGAGAACGGCTACATCGTGCCCGGCCTCGGCGACGCCGGTGACCGGATGTACGGGGCCGCGGAATAGCGGTACGGGGCCGCCGCGCGGCGGCCCCGCCCCTTCTTACGTGTTCTTGCAGCTCGGCGACGAGGGCTTCGGCTTCGGCCGGTTCAGCGCCTTGAGCGCCCTGTCCGCCTCGGGCTTGGCCGTCAGCGCCTTGAAGGCGGTCCCGATGATCAGGTCCACCTCGGCGGGCCGGGCGCGGGTGTCCGTCTTCTGCTCGGCGCCCGCGAGCTGGGTGCCGAGCACCGGCAGCGCCGCATCGGTCGCCGTCTTCGCGCCCAGGAGTATGCCGACGCCCTTGACCTTCTTGTCGTAGGCCTTCGCGGCGTTGCCCACGTTCCCGATCGTGAAGCCGCGCTTCTTCAGCTCGTCCGCGGTCTTCTTGGCCAGGCCGCCGCGCGGCGTGGCGTTGAGGACGTTCACCTTGATCCGGGCGGGCGCGGGGAGCTTGGCGTCCGCGGCGCCGGGTGGCGTGGGCGACGCACCGGCCCGCTTGGCGCAGGCGGCGGTGGCCGAGGCCGCGGCCGTGGCCTTGCCGCCGCCCGTGAAGACGTCGACGAGCTGGAGCGATCCCCAGCCGATCAGGCCGATGACGGCGACCGACGCGACGACGGCGAGCACGATCCTGCTGCGCGGGCGACCGCGACGCATCCGGGGGTACTTGTCCCCCGTGATGCGGTACTTGCCGCCCATGCCGGGGGGAGTGAGCATGCTCATGAGCGCAGCGTAATGCCGCGTCGCGGTGATGCCTATTAAATGATCACGGCTCGGCGGTCAGGCCAACCCAAAAGGGCCAATGCGGGCCCGGGGCGCGGGCCCGGGGCCCGCGGTCAGCCGAGTTCGAGGACGCGGGCGTGCAGCACCTGGCGCTGCTGGAGCGCGGCGCGGACCGCGCGGTGCAGGCCGTCCTCCAGGTACAGGTCCCCCTGCCACTTCACGACGTGCGCGAAGAGGTCGCCGTAGAACGTGGAGTCCTCGGCGAGCAGTGTTTCGAGGTCGAGCTGGCCCTTGGTCGTCACCAACTGATCGAGGCGGACCGGGCGCGGCGCGACGTCCGCCCACTGCCGGGTGCTTTCCCGGCCGTGGTCGGGGTACGGCCGGCCGTTTCCGATGCGCTTGAAGATCACACGGAAAGCCTACCGGGCGAGGCTTGCCGGGCGCAGCCATGGAGACGGAGTGCGCCTCTGGGAAATACCGTCCTGAATGTGGATGAAGTGGGAAGACTCCGTGCGGGGCCCGAGGCCGGATAAGGAGTGACGGCTAGCCGTTGGCGGACGGGTCGAAGAACGGGGCGGGCTCGTCCGGGGGAGCGACGGTCACCAGGTTGACGACCGGCTGTGCGGAGGGGTTCGTGTGAGGGGTGTGGCGGGCCGGCCGCCTTCGGGACCGTCGGCCCGCCCTCCGTCAGCGTCCGTTCTTGTCCTGCGGGGCCGGAGTCTGCCGGTCGTTCCTCGCCGGGGGCGCCGGGGCCTGCGCCGCTCGGGCGTCGCGCGCGGCTTCCGCGCGCAGCAGGGCGCGCAACAGCGCGTACGGGTCCTTGGGCATGAGGGGGTGTCCTTCCGAAGTCGTGCGTACGTGACGTTTCCGGGGGCCGGGAATCGTCACGTCGTGCGTACGTGACGTTCCCGGGGGCCGGGAATCGTCAGCAGCGCAGGACGACGGTGCGCAGGGCGCGGTGGGACTGGGGTGCGGGGTGGGCGATGAGGTGCGGGCCGGGGCCGGTACCGGGCGGGAGCGCCGGGGCCGGGTGGCGGCGGCGCGGCTTCGCGGGCAGGCGTGTGGGGTGGCCCGTCGGGAGGCGGAGGGCCGTGTCGGGGCCGTCCTGGAGGAGTTCGCCGGGCTCGGCGGAGGACGCGGCGGCCGGAGGCGGCGCGGGGGTCCCCGCCGATGCCGTGGCCGACGGCGCGATCAGCAGGGCGAGCGCGAGGGCGAGCACCAGGGCGAGCGCACGGGCCCAGGCCCGGGCGGGGCGGCCCGGGGTCGCGGGGGACGTGGCGACGCTCATGCATCGTCTTGTCCCCGGCCGCGCCCGTGACCCGCGCTCCGAGCCGCCAGATCCGCCCTCATGGGCTACGGAACGGGCGGCGGTGTGACGCGCAGGTGGCGACGCCTGTGCGTGTGCCGGTGTCTGTGCCGGTGCGGGTGCCGGTGTGGGTGCGGGTGCCGGTGCCTGAGCCTGTGCCTACGCCGATATCCGTGCTTATGCCTGTGATTTGGCAGCTTTGGCAGCTTTGGCGGTTTTAGTGGTTGCGGCAGCTTTGGCGGCTTTGGCTGCCGCCTTCATTTCCTGCTTGTGTGCGCGGACCTTCGTGAGGGACTCGGGCCCGGTGATGTCGGCGACGGAGCGGTACGACCCGGCCTCGCCGTACGCGCCGGCCGCCGCCCGCCAGCCCTCGGGTCGCACCCCGAGCTGCTTGCCGAGGAGCGCGAGGAAGATCTGGGCCTTCTGCTTGCCGAAGCCGGGCAGGGCGGTGAGCCGCCGGAGCAGTTCGTCGCCGGTGCCGACGCCCTCCCACACCGCGCCGGCGTCCCCGTCGTACTCGTCGACCAGGTACTGGCAGAGCTGCTGGACGCGCTTGGCCATCGACCCGGGATAGCGGTGCACGGCGGGCTTGGCGGAGAGCAGGGCGGCGAAGGCCTCCGGGTCGTGGGCGGCGATCTCGTGCGCGTCGAGGTCGTCGGTGCCGAGGCGGTCGGCGATCGTGCGCGGCCCCGCGAACGCCCACTCCATGGGCACCTGCTGGTCGAGCAGCATGCCCACGAGCGCGGCGAGCGGGCTGCGGCCGAGCAGTTCGTCGGCGGCGGGGTCCTGGGCGAGGTGGAGGGTGACGTCCATACGTCGATGATCGCGCCGCCGGGGGCGCGCTGCGACCGGGTCTCGGGGTGACGCTCCTGCCGAATCGACCTGGGCGCCGAGGCCAGGGCGGCTTAGGTTAGGCTCCCCTAAGAAATTGTGGAGAGGGAGTGGAGGGCGCGTGACCGTCGGTGGCGCAGCGGACTTCGAGGTCTTCCGGGACGCCTGGGGGATACCCCACCTGCGGGCGGCCGACGCGTCGGCGCTCGCGTACGCGCAGGGGTACGTGACCGCCGTCGACCGCGCCTGGCAACTGGAGGTCGAGCGGCACCGCCTGCTCGGCACGTCGGCGGGCCCGCTCGGGGCCCAGGAACTCGGCTGGGACGCGTTCGCGCGGCGGGCGCGCCTCGCGGACACCGCGCGGCGCTGCCACGAGGCCCTGGACGAGGAGACGCGCGCGTGGGTGGGTGCCTACGTCGACGGGGTCAACGACGGGCTCGCCCGCCACGGTGCCCGCGCGCCTGAGTTCGGGCGGTCCGGGGTCGAACCGGGCCGGTGGGAGCCGTGGACGCCGCTCGGGGTGTGGCTGTCGACGCACGTGCTGTTCGCGGGGTTCCCGGCGAAGCTCTGGCGGGACGAGGTCGCGCGGCGGCTCGGCGCGGACGCCGTCGGCCTCTTCGCCACCGACGGGCCCGCCACCTCGGGGAGCAACGGCTGGCTCGTCGACGCGGCGCGGAGCGCGGGCGGGGGCGCGCTGATCGCCGGGGACCCGCACCGGTTCGTCGAGGACCCGGGCGTGTACCAGCAGGTGCGGCTCGCCTGCCCGGAGTTCGACGTCGTGGGCCTCGCCGTGCCGGGGGTCCCGGGCATCGGGCACTTCGGGCACGCCGGCTCGGTGGCCTGGGCCATCACCAACGCCATGGCCGACTACCAGGACCTGTACCGGGAGCGGCTGCGGCGGGTGCCGGGCGGCGGCGTGGAGGCGCTCGGACCCGACGGGTGGCGGGCGGCCCAGGTGCACGTGGAACGGCTGACGGACGGCGAACCCGTCGAGGTGGTCGAGACCGAGCGCGGCGTCGTCGTCATCGGCGGCCCCGACGAGGGCGAGGGCGTCAGCCTGCGCCAGCCCGCCCGCGTCCACGCCGACCTGGGCTTCGCCGCACTGCCCGACCTGCTGCGGGCCCGTACCGTCGCCGACGTCGACCGGGCCTTCGACCGCTGGGCCGAACCGGTCAACGTCGTCCTGGCCGCCGACACCGACGGCGGCTTGCTGCACCGCGTCGCGGGCACCGTCCCCGTGCGCGATCCGGAGAACATGCTGCGGGTGGTGCCCGCCTGGGAGGAGCGGCACGCCTGGCGGGGCACGTACGGGCCCCTGCCGCGCGCCGAGGCGGACGGGATCGCCGTCATGGCCAACGAGCGCTCGCTCGCCGCGCCGCTGGGTGTCGAGTTCGCGCCGCCGCACCGGGCCCGCCGTATCCGGACGCTGCTCGAAGAGCGGCCGACGTGGGGCGCCGAGGACATGAGCGCCGTGCACATGGACACCGAACTCGCCTCCTGCACGCCCCTGCTGGAGCTGGTCGAGCGGCTGGACGGGCTGTCCCCCGCGGCAGCCGGGCTGCGGGAGCGGCTCCTGAACTGGGACCGGCGGATGGCGGCGGGCAGTGTGCGGGCCGCGGCGTACGCGCGCGTGCGGTCCCATGTCGTACGCCGCCTCGCCCGGCACGAACTGTTCGCGCCGCTGACGGATCTCGCGCCCGCCTACCCGGAGGTGTTCCGGCCGTGGCTCGCGCTCGTACCGCGCATAGCGTTCGGCCTGGAGCGGCTGCTGACCGAGGACCGGCTGCCGTACGAGGACCGGCTGGCCGCCGTCCGCGCGGCACTGGAGGAGACGGCGACGGCCGCCGCCGACGTGACCTGGGGCGAGCTCCACCGGCTCGCCCCCTGGCAGGCGCTGCCCGACCCGGACGCCGACTGGCCGGCCCTGGATGGGGACCACGACTGCGTCCTGTCCACGTCGAGCGTGCCGGGGCTGACCGACCTCAGCGCGCGGGGACCCGCCGCCCGCTACGTGTGGGACCTGGCGCGGCGTGAGGACAGCCGCTGGATCGTGCCGCTCGGCGCGTCCGGGACGCCGGGTTCCGCGCACCACCGGGACCAGTTGCCGATGTGGTCGCGTGGCGAACTGGCCCCCGTGATCACCGACTTCGACCGCCTCACCCAGGAGACTCTCGTGCCCGACACGACCCCCGACGCGACCCCCGACACGACCCCCGACACAACCCCCGACACGACCCCCGACACGATGCCCGACATCCCCACGACGACGACTGGCGCGACCGGTGTGACCGGTGTGACCGCCGCGGTCGGCGTCGAGTACGAGAAGCACGTCGACGGCTTCGGCGCCTTCCGGCTCACGCGCCTCGACCCCACCGGCAGCGACATCGACGTGGTGCACGCGTGGGTGAGCGAGGAACGCGCCCGGTTCTGGGGGATGACCGGCGTCGGCCGGGACGAGGTCCGCGAGATATACACGCACCTCGACTCCCTCGACACCCATCACGCGTACCTCGTACGGCTCGACGGCACTCCCGTCGCCCTCTTCCAGACGTACGAGCCCGAGGCCGACCGGGTCAGCGAGTGCTACGAGGTGCAGGACGGCGACCTCGGCGTCCATCTCCTCATAGGCCCGGCGGGATCAGGTGCCGTCCACGGGTTCACCGGGGCGCTGGTGGGCGTCCTCGTCTCGTACGCGTTCGACGGCCTGGGGAAGAAGCGCCTGGTGGCCGAGCCGGATGCCCGCAACGACAAGGCCGTCGCGCTGTTCCACCGCGCGGGGTTCGAACCGGCGGGCGAGATCGTGCTCCCGGAGATCGACCTGCCCGAGGTGCATCTGGCGGAGAAGCGGGCGCGACTGGCCTTCTATACGCGGTAGTCGCGGTAGTCGCGGTAGTCGCGGTAGTCGCAGTAGCCGCGGTAGCCGCGGAAGTCGCGGTAGTCGATGTGGCCGGTGACGTTCGGGGAGGGCGTCACGGGCGGATGATCAGCAGGGCCGAGGCCGTGACCCCGACCGTGACGATGACCGCCCGCATCGCGATCGGGGGCAGCCGCCGGCCGACGCGG
Source organism: Streptomyces sp. NPDC102406 (assembly GCF_044765725.1). Classification (NCBI taxonomy): domain Bacteria; kingdom Bacillati; phylum Actinomycetota; class Actinomycetes; order Kitasatosporales; family Streptomycetaceae; genus Streptomyces; species Streptomyces sp. NPDC102406. The sequence goes on from NZ_JBIWKP010000006.1 coordinate 297,449, forward strand.
GCGCCGATCAGGCCGCCCGCCGTGGAGCCCGCCGCGATCAGCGCCGCCACGGCCCAGTCGACGTCGGCGACGGCGATGAAGACGACGGCGGCGATGCCGTTGACCAGCGAGGCGAGGACGTTCTTGGCGGCGTTCAGGCGCTGGAGGTCATCGCGGAGCACCGCGCCGAACATCCCCATGAGCAGCACGCCTTGGGCCGCGCCGAAGTAGCCGCCGTAGACGCCGGTGGCGAGGACCCCGAGCCACATGGGAACACCGCCGTCGGCGCGCGAACCGGCGTGCTCCCGGTCGCGCATCCAGCGGTTGAGGCGCGGCTGGAGCAGGACCAGTACACAGGCCGTCAGGATCAGGACGGGCACGACGGCGCGGAACGCGGCGTCCGGCAGCCGCAGCAGGAGCACGGCCCCGGCGAACCCGCCGAGCAGGGAGGCGGCGCCGAAGCGGATCAACCGCTCGCGCTGGCCGCGCAGTTCACGGTGGTAGCCGTAGGCGGCGCTGAGTACGCCCGGGACCAGACCGACGTTGTTGGAGACGTTCGCGAGGACCGGCGGGTAGCCGAAGGCGAGCAGCGTCGGGAACGTGATCAGGGTGCCGGATCCGACCACGGCGTTCATGCCGCCCGCGGCGATTCCGGCGGCACCGATCGCCACTGCTTCGACTGGGTCCACGAGGTTCACTCCGTGCGAGGGGGAGGGGTGGGGGAGAGGAGGGGAGGGGAGGGGATCTATGGAGTTTGGGATCTTGGAGTTAGGGATCTATGTGCGGCATGAGGTGAAGGGCCGGGACGGGTCGGCACCCGACGGGAGTTCGCGACCTCCGCGACGGGTTGCCGCCCTGGGCCGTCCCGCTGTGATCGTGCTCCGGGCCCGCACCCAAGTCAATCATCGGATTTCCTTGCGCACACCCAAGTTGTAGCTTGAGGATCGTGACCCTCGACGACCTCCGCGTCTTCGTCGCCGTGTGCCGCGCGGGCAGCCTCAGCGCCGTCGCACGCGACCTGTCCTGCACCCAGTCCGCGGTCAGCCAGCACGTCAAACGGCTGGAGAAGGAGGTCGGCATCGGCCTCCTCGAACGGCACCCGCGCGGTGTCGTCCCCACCCCCGCGGGCCGCATCCTGCACACCGCCGCGGCCGACGGCCTCGGCACCCTCGACCAGGCCCTGCGCCGCCTCGACGAACTGGCGCGTGGCGAGAGCGGTTCGGTGCGGGTGACGACGGGCGCCACCTCGGTACGCCACTTCATGGCGGAGGCGATCGTCGAGTTCCGCCGGACGCACCCCCAGGTCAGCCTGGAGTTTCAGACGGTCAGCTCCAGCCGGAGCTGCTTCGAGGCGCTGGCCGCGCACGACCTCGACCTGGCGTGGATCACCATGGGCCCGCCCGAGCGCGGCATCGAACTGCGCCCCGTCGTCGAACTGCCCTGGGTGCTGGCGGTGCGCGAGGACGACGACCTCGCCGCGGCGGGAACGGCGGGCCCGGACGACCTGCGGGCATCCGCCCAACTGATCCTGCCGCCCCAACACTCCACGTCCCGGGCCCACCTCGACGAGCACTTCACCGAACTCGGCCTCACCCACGGCCCCGCCTCCGGCACCGGCATCGCCGACTGGGACACCGCCGTGCACCTGGCGGAACTGGGCCTCGGCCACGCCGTCGTCCCCGACCTGCCGGGCCTGCGCCGCCCCGGCGGCGACCCCTGGCCCGGCCTCACCCTGCTCTCGATCCCCTGCCTGCCCCCGCTCCAGGTCGGCTGGGCGGTCCGCCGCTGGTCCGCGCTGTCCCCCCTGGCCCGAGCCTTCGCGGACACCGTACGGCGAAGCTGCCCGGGACGCCGGTGCTGAACGGGGGCCGCCACCGACTATGGGCCACCGGTCAGCGGTCAGCGGTCAGCGGTCAGCGGTCGGTGGTGGGTGGTCGGTGGTCAGCGGTCGGTGGCGGGTGGTCGGCGGTCAGCGGCCACCGGTCGGCGGTCACGGTCACCGGTCACGGTCACCGGTCACGGTCGGCGGTCGGCGGTCGGCGGTCGGTGGTGGGTGGTCACCGGTCGCCGGTCAGCGGCCACCGGTCACCGTCCGCGGCCGGAACCGATCGGCTGGTGTCACGTCGCGTTCGGCGGTCGGCCGGGCCACCCTGGGTCCATGACGACGACCACGTACGACCTCACCGCCCTGGCCGACGACCACCTGGCCGCCGCCCACCGCTCCGAGCACGGCCGCAGCGCCGAACTCCTCGTCCGCCAGGACCCGCTGCGCCAGAGCGTCATCGCCCTGACCGAGGGCAGCGCCCTGGAGGAGCACAACGCCCCGCAGGCCGCGACCCTCCTCGTCCTGCGCGGCCGGGTCCGCCTGACCGCGGTCTCCGGCGACACAGACCTCGCCCAACACGAACTCCGCGAGATCCCCCAGGAACGCCACGGCCTTCTGGCGCTGACGGACGCGGTGGTCCTGCTGACCGCCGTGATGGCCGCCTGAGACACGCGCACACGGAGGGCGGTCCACGCGGAGGGGCGGCTCACGCGGAGGGGCGGCTCATGCGAAAGGGCGGCTCATAGGGAGGGCTCGGCGCTTCGGCGGGGCTCGGGGCGGCGTTCCGGTAGGGCCCGTTGGAGCGCCGATTCAAGGTCGAGCGCCGCGCCCTCCCGGAAGAACCCGGCGTACGCGTCCGGCCCCAGCGCGGCGGAAACCCGCGCGGCCACCCGGTCGACATCACCCCGCTCGGCCGCGGGCAACGGCACCCCCACCCCCCGCCGCGCCGCGTCCGCTGCCCCGAGCAACAGCGCCGCGTCGCGAGCCGCCCCCTCCAGGGACAGCGCCCCCGCCAACCCCTCCAGCGTGAGCGCGAAGGCACGCGGCTCGCCGAGAATCCGGGCGGCATCCAGGCCCCGCAGATGGTGGGCCCGCGCGTGCGCCGCGTCGCCGCGCAACTCCGCGAGGAACCCGAACTCGGCGGCCAACAGGTGATCACCCGCGGGTGACGACAGGTCGCCGTGCCGATCGCGGAGCAGGACGAGGAGACGTTCGGCCTCGTCGAGGTCACCGGAGCGTCTGGCGCCGAGCGCCAGGCCCATCCGGGCGTGGATCTCGCCGTATTTGTAGCCCTGCTCGACGGCCCGGTGCAGACCCTGTTCGTGCAGGTCACGGGCGCGTTCCCAGTCCTGGTTCAAGAGCGCGAGGCGGCCGAGCCCGGAGAGCCGCGCGGACACCTCGGCGGCGAGCCCGAGCTCCTCCGCGATCCGCAGCCCCTCCCGGCCGAGCCGCTCCGCCTCCGCGTACGCGCCCTTGATCTCGGCGAGCGCGGCCAGCGGTTGGATGGTCTGCAACTCCCCCCAACTGTCGTCCAGCCGCCGGAACATCGAGGCGGAGCGGAGCCCGTCGCGCCCTACGGTGTCGAGGTCACCGCGGATGAGGGCGTGCATGGCGCGCAGGGCGAGCGTGGCGGCGGTGGACCAGGCGTCGTCGGGGTGCGGGGGATGGGCGTCGAGGTGCCGCCCGCAGGCGTCGGGGTCGCCACCGTTGAAGAGGGCGTAGGCGTAGAGCCATTGGGTGGGGGCGGAGGAGCCCGTGCCACCGGGGGAGGCCACGTCGGGCGGGGAGGCGGCGTCGGCCAGGCCGGTGGTGTCGGTCAGCGCGGCGGCCTCGGACAAGGCGGTGGCGGCCTCGGACAAGGTGGCGGCCTCGGACGAGGTGGTGGTGGCCTCGGACAACGTGGCGGCCTCGGACAACGTAGTGGCGCCGGTCAGCAGCCCGAACGCGGCGCGCAGCAACCGGAGTTCGGGTCCGGGCGCCGCCTGTTCCTCAACTGCCGCGGACAACGCCCGGTACGCCTCCGTGAGCCGCCCGCGCAGCAGCCACCACCAGGCCAGCGCCGAACCGAGCCGCGCCGCCGCGGCCGGATCGTGCCGGGTGGCCGTGGAGAGCGCGGCGCGCAGATTCCCGGCCTCCGCGTCGAGCCGGGGCAGCCACTCCCGCTGCCCGCCGGCGCGCAGGTGGGGCGCCGCCTGTTCGGCGAGGCCGAGGTAGTACCGCAGATGCCGGTCGCGTACGGCGTCGGTGTCCCCCATCTCGTCGAGGCGTTCCAGGGCGTACGCGGACACGGATTCGAGCAGCCGGTAGCGCGGCCCCGCAGGGGTGGGGACGGGGACGACGAGGGACCGGTCGACGAGCCGCGTCACGAGGTCGAGGACGTCCGCGCGCTCCACGCCGTCCCCCGCGCACACGGCCTCCGCCGCCCGCAGGGTGCAGCCGTCGCGGTGCACGGCGAGCCGCCGCAACACGATCCGCTCGGGCGCGGACAGCAGCTCCCAGCTCCAGTCGATCATCGCGCGCAACGTCCGCTGTCGCGCGGGCGCCCCTCGTTGCCCGGCCCGCGCCCCGACGCCGAGGACACGGAACCGGTCGTCGATCCGCTCCGCCAACTCCCGTACGCCGAGAGCGCGTACGCGGGTGGCGGCCAGTTCGAGGGCGAGCGGGAGGCCGTCGAGGCGGCGGCAGATCTCGGCGATCGCGTCGGAGTCGGGGTGGGAGTGGGGGCGGGGGCCGGTCGGGGTGCTGGTGGCAGGGCGGCCGGGATCGAATTCCGGCGCGGAGGCGGCGGCGCGGGCGGTGAAGAGGTCGATGGCGTCAGCCGGTGCCAACGGCTCCACGGCGAACACCGTCTCCCCGGCAGCGGCCAGGCCGAGCGGCTCCTGGCTGGTGGCGAGGGCGCGCAGGCGGGGCGCCGTACGCAGCAGCGCCTGGGTCAACTCGGCGGCGGCGTCGATGACGTGCTCGCAGTTGTCGAGGACGAGCAGGGCACACCGTTCCCGCAACGCCTCCGCGAGCCGCCGGGTGGGGCTGCCGCCCCGGACGGGTTCGTCCCGCAGCCCGAGGGTGACGGCGACGGCCCCCGCGAGATCATCGGCGTCGCCCACAGTCCCGGCGAACTCGACGAGCCACACCTCGTCGGCCACCTCAGGGCCGACCTGCCGCGCGGCTTCCACAGCCATCCGCGTCTTCCCGACACCTCCCGGCCCGGTGAGGGTGACCAGCCGGTGATCGCGGAGCAACCGACTCAGGGAGCGCAGGGCGGCGGCGCGGCCGATCAGGGGGGTGGTGGGGGCGGGCAGATGGAGCCGGGAGGGGGTGGGGGAGGCTGAGGAGGCGGAGGAGGAGGCCGAGGCGGGGGCCTCTGGGATGCCCGACGCGGCGGCATCCGGGGCGGCGGCATCTGGGGCGGCGGCACCTGGGACGGCGGCACTCGGGGCGCCGGGTGCCACCGCCCCGACGGCGCCACCTCCACCCTCACCCCCACCGATGGCCCCGTCGTCCTGCCGGAGGATCGCCGCGTGCAGGGCCGTGAGTTCCGGGGACGGATCGACGCCCAGCTCGTCCGCGAGGACCTTGCGCAGCCGCTCGTACGAGGCGAGGGCCTCGCTCTGGCGCCCGGCCCGGTACAGGGCCCGCATCTGCGTCCCGCGCAACCGTTCCCGCAGGGGGTGCGCCTCGACCAGTGACCCCAGCTCACCCGCGACCACGTCATGCTGCCCCAGCGACAACCGCGCGTCGGCCAGTTCCTCCAACGCGACGAGCCGCACCTCCTCCAACAGGCCGCCCGGCCCGCGCACGAACTCCGCGTCGGCGAAATCGGCGAACGCGGGACCCCGCCACAACTCAATTCCGCGCCGCAGCAGTTGGACCCGCTCGCTCGCGTCGGACTCGGAGCGGGCCCGCTCCACCAGCCCCCGGAACGTCACCGCGTCGACCTCGGCATCGTCGAGCACCACCCGGTACCCGGCCGCGCCCTGCCGTACGACGCGCTCGCGACCGATGGCCCGGCGCAGTTGCGAGACCTTGGCCTGAAGGGAGTTGACCGGGTTCGAGGGCGGCCGGGTGCCCCACAGCTCCTCGACGAGCCGGTCGACGGAAACGCCCCGCCCCTCCTCCGCGAGCAGCACGGCCAGCAAGGCCCTGACCTTCGCCTCGGGCACCTCGACCACACCGCCGTCACGCCCGCGTACGACGAGCGCCCCCAACACCCCGAACCACATGCGGGCACGGTACCTGCCCGCTCCCCGGAAAACGCCCCTACGACGAAGCCCGACGAGGCCTGTCGAGGCCCGACGAGGCCCGACGAGGCCCGACCTCCGTAAGCACCCCTCGGCCGACCGTGACCAGACCTTGGGCCGACCGTAACCAGACCCTCGGCCGACCGTAAGCAAACCCTCAGCCGACCCGAAGCCCCGCCCCGCAGAGTCCTCCCATGACCAAATACACCGGCCGCACCGCGGTGATCACCGGCGGAGCCCACGGCACAGGGCTGGCCATCGCGAAGCGCCTGGTCGAGGGCGGCGCCCGGGTCCTGGTGACGTCTCCCGACCCGACCGCTCTGGAGCGGGCGAGGCGCGAACTGGGCAGCGGCGCCCACCTGTTGACGGGTACGACCCCGCCCCGGGCCGAGGTGCTGGCCCGGCTGGGCCACATCGACCACCTCTTCGTCCACGCGGGCAGCCAGGACAGTTCGCCGCACAGCGCGGCGGCGGAGGCCCGTGCCACCCTGGACGCCCTGCTGCCCCTGCTCGCCCCGGACGGCTCCGTCGTCCTGAGCGGCTGCCCGGACACGCAACCCGCTCTGCGCGCCTGCGCTCAGGAGGCCGCGACGAGCGGAGTCCGCGTGAACGCGGTCGCCGCGGGCCACGACGACGACGTCATGCAACGCCGCGGCTCGGCGGACGAGGCGGCCCGAGCGGCCCTCTTCCTCGCCACGGACGCCCGCTTCACCTCAGGCACCGAACTCCCGGTGGACACCACACCCCCCACCCCTCCCACACCTGCCGCCCCTCCCACATCCCCCACGCCCGCCACCAAACTCCCCCTCCCGGCGCTTCTGGCGCTGGCGACCGCGGTCTTCATCACGAGCCTCACCGAAACCCTCCCGGCGGGCCTGCTCCCGGCCATGAGCGGGGCGCTCGGCGTGAGCGAGTCGGCCACGGGCCAGACGGTCACGGTCTACGCGGTCGGCACCTTCCTCACCGCGATCCCCCTGACCGCGGCCACGGCGGGTTGGCGCCGCGGCAGGCTCCTGCTGACCGCGATGACCGGTTTCGCCGCCGCCAACACGGTGACCGCGCTCTCCTCCTCGTACGCCTTGACGATGACGGCCCGTTTCACGGCCGGGGTCGCGGCGGGCCTGGCCTGGGCGCTGTTGGCCGGCTACGCCCGCCGCCTCGCCCCGCCCCACCTCCAGGGCAAGGCCATCGCGATCGCCATGGCCGGTATCCCGGTGGCCCTGTCGCTCGGTGTGCCGGCAGGCACGTTCCTCGGCACGGCGCTCGGCTGGCGAACGGCGTTCCTCGCGATGACCGCGCTGACCGTGGCCCTCCTGCTGTGGATCCGCCTGACGGTCCCCGACCACCCGGGCCAGGAACGCGCCGCCCGCCTCCCCGTACGCGGCGCCCTGCGCGTCCCGGGCGTCACCGCCGTCCTGACCGTCACGCTGATCTTCGTCCTTGCGCACACGATCCTCTACGCGTACATCGCCACGTTCCTCGACGACCTGGGCCTGGGCGGCTCGACGGACGTGATCCTGCTGGTGTTCGGCGCGGCGTCGCTCGTGAGCATCTGGATCGTCGGGGCGCGGATCCACCGCAGACTCCGCGCCCTCACCGTCACGGGCACGCTCCTGGTCGCCGCGGCTGCCGCACTCCTCGCCCTCTTCGCGGACAGCACGCCGCTCGTCTACGTCGCCGCGGTGCTGTGGGGCCTCGGCTGGGGCGGCATCCCGACGCTGTTGCAGACGGCCGCGGGCCGGGCGGGCGGCGCCCAGGCCGACGCGGCCCAGGCGATGCTCGTGACCTTGTGGAACGTGGCGATGGCGGGCGGCGGCGTGGCCGGCGGCGTCCTGCTCGACGCGGCGGGCTCGGACTCGTTCCCGTGGGCGGTACTGCTGCTCCTGGCCCCGGCACTGGCCACGGTCCTGGCAGCCCGCCACCACGCTTTCCCCACCACGCCCGCAACCCCCACGACCAAGACACCGACACCACCCGCACCGACCGCACCCACCACAAAGACGACCACGTCGACTGAGACGCCTGAGACGCCTGAGACGCCTGAAACGACGGCAACAGAAGGAGCACGACGATGACGACGACGAACCCCACGACACTGCCCGCAACCACGCCCGCACCCACGCCCGCACCCACGCCCGCACCCACGCCCGCACCCACGCCCGCGACCACGCCCGCGACTCCCCACCTGCTCACCCACCCCCTCCCCGATCCCCTCCCCGATCCTCTCGCCGACCCCCTCCTCACCCCGACCCACCTGGGCGCTCTCCCTCTCCCCAACCGCCTGGTCATGGCCCCGATGACCCGCAACAGAGCGCTGCCCGACGGCACCCCGACCCCCCTCATGGCGACGTACTACGCCCAGCGCGCGACGGCGGGTCTGATCATCGCGGAGGCGTCGACGCCGAACGAGGTCGGCCGGACGTACCCGAACATCACCGCCCTGCACACCGACGCGCATCAGGAGGGCTGGCGGCAGGTCACGGAGGCGGTGGGCGCGGCGGGCGGCCGGATGTTCCTCCAGTTGCAGCACGGGGGCCGCGTCGGGCACCCGGACACCAGCGGCCTGACCCCGCTGGCCCCGTCCCCGATACCGCTCCCGGACGGCATCCACACCCCGAACGGCCACCAACCCGGCGCCGTGCCGCGCGAGATGACGCGGGACGACATCGATGCGACGATCGCGGACTTCGCGTCGGCCGCGCGCCGCGCGATCGACGCGGGCTTCGAGGGCGTCGAGGTCCACTCGGCCAACGGCTACCTGCTCCACCAGTTCCTGGCCCGCAACACCAACCAGCGCACCGACGCGTACGGCGGCCCGGTCGCGCACCGCATCCGCTTCACCGTGGAGGTCGTCCGCGCGGTCGCCGAGGCGATCGGCCCGCAGCGGGTGGGCGTACGCCTCTCACCGGGCCTGACGGTCAACGGCATCGAGGAGGGCGACACCGACGCGATCTACCCGGCCCTGCTGGATTCGCTCAAGACGGTGGGCCCGCTGGCGTACCTGCACATCGTCTACGCCGACCCGTCCTCCCCGCTCTTCCAGCACATCCGCGCCGCCTGGCCGGGCACGCTCATCGCCAACCCGGTCCAGCCCCTCCCCACCCTCCCCGCCGACGGCGGCCGTGCCTCCGCCGAACGCCTCCTCGCCGCGGGCGCCGACCTGATAGCCCTGGGCCGCCCGTTCCTGGCCAACCCCGACCTGGTCGAACGCCTGCGCACAGGCGCCCCGCTGAACCCCGTACGCGACGAGTTCCTGATGTACGTCGGCGGCGCGAAGGGCTACACGGACTACCCGACACTGCGGACCCCCACGCAAGCCGACTGACACTGGCCGCCCTCACGAGCTGACCGAAAACCGGTCGCTTCCCGCAAGAGCGCTCTTACGTACCGTCGTAGATGCGTGCTGTCATGCACACAGATATGGAGGCGTGCCGGTGAACCCGGCCCGAAGGGGGCCCCATGGTGCTGACACTGAATCTGGCGGTCCTGCTCGCCGTCATCATCTACTTACGTATACGCCGCCGAGTCCAGGCCCGTAGCAGATCCGACCAGTGGCTGACGGTGGCCATAGTGACGGTGTTCGGCCTCCTCATAGCCCCGACAGACTTCGGCCAAGGAGTACTGAACGTGGTGGGCCAGGTCGCGTCGAGCGTTTCACAGTCCGGATCCCCCTGACGGCCTGACGGCCTGACGGCCTGACGGGCGGCGGCCGACCGACCGACCGAAACGAAACCTGACACGGACAACGGCGAAGGGCCCCACCTCACGGCGGGGCCCTTCGCCGTAACGTCTGGGTCTCGTGAGCGGAGGAGAGCCCCGAATGTGCCGGACAACCGTTCGCCACCTTTGACGGTCTCCTGGAGGCGCAATCCTGATCTGAACGGCAGAGGTCCATGGGTTGATGTGCGGCGAAGAGACGGACGTATGCGCGGGGTTCGAAGACTGGCCGCGCTGGCCACGGTCACGGCTGTGTCGATGGGCACGATCGTGCTGGGCGCGGGCTCTCCCGCCGATGCGGTGACGGGCTCCAGACGTTGGCGGCCGGTAAGTCGGCCGACTTCAACGGCGACGGCTACGGCGACCTGGGCATCTCGGCGAACGGCCATGCCGTGGTGATGTACGGGACGAAGACGGGCCTCAGCGGCTCCCGGCACCAGGTGCTGACCGATGCTTCGGCCTCCGCGGACCGGTACTCCGAGTTCGGCGACTTGATGACAGGAGATGACAGGAGGGGACCGGGACGGCGACGGATATGACGACCTGGTGATGGGCGACACCGGCTGGACCCCGGTGACGTCGATCTTCCGGGGCGGCCCCAAGGGGCTCTCCGGCCGCACACCGCTCCCCTCCTCCCTCAACGCCTGGTCACACCTTCTTGACGACGATCGAGTTCGGGACCAGCAGCTCGAGGTCGTCCACGTCGGAGGTGAAGACGGTGACCTGCCCCTTCTGCTGTCGCGCGACGACGGCGAGTACGGCGTCGATCGCGTACTTGTGACCGTGCAGCTTGGCGCCAGCCAGGAGGCGGCGGGCTTGGCGCGCCTCGTCCTTTCCGATGTCGGCGACCTTGAGCCTGGAGAGCACCCAGTCCCAGCGCTGCTCGGTGCTTCTGCCGTCGTACGCCTCGACCAACGTCATCGGAGACGTCACCACCTCGGCTTCGCCTCGAGCCGCAAGGTCGATCCAGGCGATCATCTTCCGGTCGCCTCGTACAGCTAGGGACAGGGCTTCGCTGTCGAGTACGAAGACGCGCAGTGGCCGCTGCCTTTGCTCACCGGCCCGCTTCTTCACGCGGCCTCTCCGGCGTCGTGCTTGCCGGTGGTGCGGCGGCGCTCGTGCTCGGTGTCGAGATCCTCCAGTTCCTCGAACGCTGCCGTGCGCTCGTCCTCACTGAGGGGGCCGTGCTCCTCCTGTAGCCAGTCGGAGAGCTCCAGTAGCCGGTCGCGGTCGCGCTTGAAGCGCAGCGCTTCGGCGACGTACGCCGACAACCCGCGTTCCGCCGCCTCCCCGCGGATCTCGTCCAGAAGATCCTCGGGAATCGTCACCGTCACCTTCTTGGTCGTCGCCATACAAGAGACCATACTCTCGGTATTGCCTCCCTTACCAGTGTGCGCCACGGGACCGCGTATCCCGGATGCCGTGGTCGATTCGCTCTCGGGCCGGGAGCCGCTGCGACGGGGACGATGCCCCCAAGGTCGCCCAGCAGTCGCACTCTGAATGCTGCCCGGCACAGAGGAACAAGCCGACTGAGACGGAAACCGAGCCGGACACGTCGAAGGCCCCGCTGCGAGCAGCGGGGCCTTCGACGTTAGTGCCCGGTGAGGCACTGGCGGAGGATACGAGATTCGAACTCGTGAGGGGTTGCCCCCAACACGCTTTCCAAGCGTGCGCCCTAGGCCTCTAGGCGAATCCTCCGCGGCAAACAATACAAGACGTTGAGGAGTGCTCGCGAACTCGTTCCCACCGGCCCGGAGCATGTACTCTTGGCGCAGCCCCTCACGTGGCGCTATCTGACTGAACTCCCCCAGGGCCGGAAGGCAGCAAGGGTAGGTTGGCTCTGGCGGGTGCGTGGGGGGCGTCTGCGTTCCCAGGGCGCCGAGTCGGATGCCGGGTCGGATGCCGCATCCGGTGCCGTGGCGGATGCCGTGGCGGAGGCCGTGGCGGATGCCGGGTCGGATGCCGCGTTCGCGGGCGGGCCGGGCGGGGGCCTTGTGGCGGGGCCGGTTGTCAGTGGGCGCCTATAACCTCGTATGCGTGTCGTCTCTCGCGCTGTACCGCCGTTATCGCCCGGAGTCGTTCGCCGAGGTCATCGGGCAGGAGCATGTAACCGACCCGTTGCAGCAGGCGCTGCGGAACAACCGGGTCAATCACGCGTACCTGTTCAGTGGTCCGCGCGGCTGCGGCAAGACGACCAGCGCGCGCATCCTGGCCCGCTGTCTGAACTGTGAGCAAGGTCCCACGCCGACCCCCTGCGGTGAGTGCCAGTCCTGCCAGGACCTCGCGCGCAACGGGCCGGGTTCGATCGACGTCATCGAGATCGACGCGGCGTCGCACGGTGGTGTGGACGACGCCCGTGACCTGCGGGAGAAGGCTTTCTTCGGTCCGGCGGGCAGCCGGTACAAGATCTACATCATCGACGAGGCCCACATGGTCACGTCGGCGGGGTTCAACGCGCTCCTGAAGGTCGTCGAGGAGCCGCCCGAGCACCTCAAGTTCATCTTCGCGACCACCGAGCCCGAGAAGGTCATCGGGACGATCCGCTCGCGTACGCACCACTACCCGTTCCGGCTCGTGCCGCCGGGGACGCTGCGCGAGTACCTGGGCGAGGTGTGTGCCAAGGAGGACAGCCGCGTCGAGGACGGTGTGCTGCCGCTCGTGGTGCGGGCCGGTGCCGGGTCCGTGCGTGACTCGATGTCCGTCATGGACCAGTTGCTCGCCGGTGCCGGTGCGGACGGGGTGACGTACGCCATGGCGACGGCCCTGCTCGGGTACACGGACGCTTCGCTGCTCGACTCCGTCGTCGAGGCGTTCGCCACGGGTGACGGGGCCGCCGCCTTCGAGGTCGTCGACCGCGTCATCGAGCGGGGCAACGACCCGCGCCGTTTCGTCACCGACCTGCTGGAGAGGCTGCGGGACCTGGTGATCCTGGCCGCGGTCCCGGACGCGGCGGAGAAGGGGCTCATCGACGCCCCCGCCGATGTGGTGGAGCGGATGCAGGCGCAGGCATCGACGTTCGGCGCCGCCGAGCTGAGCCGCGCCGCCGACATCGTCAACGAGGGCCTGACCGAGATGCGTGGCGCCAATTCGCCACGCCTCCAGCTCGAACTGATCTGCGCGCGCGTGCTGCTGCCCGCCGCGTACGACGACGCCCGTTCCGTCATGGCCCGCCTCGACCGCATCGAGCGCGGCGGCGCCTTCACCCCGGGCGGCCAGGGGCCGGGTCCCGCCATGGCGTACGTTCCCGGGCCCGATGCCCACGCACCCGCTCCGGCCGCGCCGATGCCCTCGCCCGGGCCCGTGGCCGCGTACCCCCCGGCCGCACCGGTCGACCCGGTCGCCCCGGGGGGTGGGCCCGCGGCGGCCCGCGCAGCCGTGCGCGGCCCCGCCCCGGAAGCCGCGGCCCCGACCGCGCCTCCCGCCCCGCCGACCCCGGAAGCCGCCCCGGCCGCCCCCGCCGCCCCGACCCCCGGAGCCTGGCCCACCGCCGCTCCCACCGGCGGCGCGGGTCAGGCAGGTGGAGCCCGTCGGCCCGGCGGCTGGCCCACGGCCGCCTCCGCCGGTACGGGCCGCCCGCCCGCCCCGTCGGGGGCCCCCGCGCCGAGCGCCTCGGCCCCGCAGCAGCCCGCTGCCGCGCCCGCGGCCCAGGCACCCGTCGGCGGCCCGGACCCCCGCACCCTCTGGCCGAACATCCTGGAGGCGGTGAAGAACAAGCGCCGCTTCACCTGGATCCTGCTGAGCCAGAACGCGCAGGTCACCGGGTTCGACGGCACCACACTCCAGCTCGGCTTCGTGAACGCGGGCGCCCGCGACAACTTCGTGAGCAGCGGCAGCGAGGACGTACTGAAGGCGGCGCTGACCGAGCAGTTCGGCGTGCACTGGAAGGTCGACGCGGTGGTCGACGCCGGTGGGGACGCCCCGGCGCCGCCGGCACCTGGCGGCTATGGGGGCGGCGGTCACGGGGGTGGCTACCAGTCGGCCCCCGCCCCGCCGCCCGCGCCGCAGCCCTCCACGCCTCCGACGGCCGCCTCGTCCCCGGCGCCCGCCGCACCGGCCCCGGCCCCTCAGGCGGCACCGGCCCCGGCGCCCGCCCCGGCTCGCCGCCCGGTCTCGGTGGAGGACGACATCCCCGAGGACGACGATCCGGACCTGGACGAGAACGCGCTGTCCGGCCACGACCTGATCGTCCGCGAGCTGGGCGCGACCGTGGTCGAGGAGTTCACCAACGAGTAGCACCCCCGTCCCCATGGCGGTCCGGGTCCCATGAGCGCAACTCGGCGTCCCATGAACCGCCCCGCCTGGAGGAACGCACAACCACGGCGACGCCCCCCGTTGGGAAGCCCGTACAAGAGCACCGGGCCCAGGCGGATAGGCTGACCGCGTGAAGGTCCTCGTCATCGGCGGCGGCGCCCGCGAACACGCCCTGTGCCGCTCTCTGTCCCTCGACCCCGCCGTCTCCGCCCTGCACTGCGCCCCTGGCAACGCAGGCATCGCCGAGGTCGCCGAGCTGCACCCCGTCGACGCGCTCGACGGCGCCGCGGTCACCGCCCTCGCCCGGGAGCTGGAGGCCGGCCTCGTCGTCGTGGGCCCCGAGGCTCCGCTGGTGGCGGGCGTCGCCGACGCCGTCCGTGCCGCCGGGATCCCGGTGTTCGGCCCGTCCGGCGAGGCCGCCCGCCTTGAGGGGTCGAAGGCGTTCGCGAAGGACGTCATGGCCGGTGCGGGCGTACCCACCGCCCGTTCCTACGTCTGCACGACGCGCGCCGAGGTCGACGAGGCGCTCGACGCGTTCGGCGCCCCGTACGTGGTGAAGGACGACGGCCTCGCCGCCGGAAAGGGTGTCGTCGTCACCGACGACATCGACAAGGCCCGCGCCCACGGATACGCCTGCGAGCGCGTCGTCATCGAGGAGTTCCTCGACGGCCCCGAGGTCTCCCTCTTCGCGATCACCGACGGCACCACGGTCGTCCCGCTCCAGCCCGCCCAGGACTTCAAGCGCGCGCTCGACGGTGACGAGGGCCCGAACACCGGCGGCATGGGCGCCTACTCCCCGCTTCCGTGGGCCGACCCGAAGCTGGTCCAGGAAGTCCTCGACACGGTGCTCCAGCCCACCGTCGACGAGATGCGCAAGCGCGGCACCACCTTCTCCGGCCTGCTCTACGCCGGTCTGGCCATCACCAGCCGCGGCGTGCGCGTCATCGAGTTCAACGCCCGCTTCGGCGACCCCGAGACCCAGGTCGTCCTGGCCCGCCTGCGTACGCCGCTGGCCGGCATCCTGCTCGCCGCCGCGAACGGCACCCTCGCCGACCTGGAACCGCTGCGCTGGAGCGACGACGCGGCCGTCACCGTCGTCATCGCCTCGCACAACTATCCGGACACCCCGCGCACCGGCGACCCGATCACCGGGCTCGACGCGGTGGCGGCACAGGATGCCCCGGACGCGTACGTCCTGCACGCCGGGACCAAGCGGGAGAGCGAGAACGGACCGGTCCTCAGCGCGGGCGGCCGGGTGCTGTCCGTCACGGCGACCGGCGCGGACCTCGCGCAGGCCCGCGAGCGCGCCTACACCGCGGTGGGCCGCATCGGGCTCGACGGATCGCAGCACCGCACCGACATCGCCGCGAAGGCCGCCGCCGAGAGCTGAGCGGGGCTCCCGACGGGAGCTGAGCACCGGTGGCCGAAACAGGCCTCAGCGGAGCGCCGGGCGAGTGTCACCTTCTCTCGCCCGGCGCTCCCATGTCAGCCACCTTTGCCCAAAGCCATTCCATCGAGTGACCGATCCCCCATCCGGCTGACGATGCTCCCGACCCCAACTAGGGTGCGGCGCACGGAGTTCGGACCCCCAGGTAGTGAACCCCCGGCCCGTCGGGAATCGTCCCGGTGACGGACAGAACCAGACGGACCACCGGCATTGCGATGTCAGTGGCGGGTGCCACAGTGGGGGAGTGAGCAACGCCACCAGTGTCCTGCCGCGGGTCTCGGCCCGCGGTCGGGCAAAAGGTACGGGCAGCAGGGGGTGACATCGGTCGTGTCCGGTATGGGTGTGGAAGCGGGTGCGCAGGCTGCGCGCTCCCGGGCCGTCGCCGTGCTGCGCATCCGCGGCAGGGCCACGGCGCTGGCCCTGTTGCCCGCCGCCGCGTCGGTGATCCTGCTCGCGGGCGGCGCCACCGGGCATCTGACGGGCGGGGGTTGGGACGCCGCGCGGTTCGTGGTGACCGTTCTCGCGGTGCTCGTCCTGCTCGCCGCCGCGGCTGTCGCGCTGGTCGTGGCGCGTGCCAGGCCCGCTCTCAGCCCGACCGTCCCGATCGCCGAGGAGACGGCCCCCGACCTGTACCGCCTGGTGCGTGACCTGGCCGACCGGCTGGACGTTCCGGCGCCGTCGGCCATAGCGCTCACCCCGGACTGCGACAGTTGGCTGGAGGACCGTACGCATCCGGCGCACGGCCCGCCGCGGACCTCGGCGGGCGGTGGCGGCAAGCTGCCCGTGGCGCCGGTCCTGGTCATCGGCTCCCCGTTCCTGTGGTGGATGCGGGTGGCCGAGCTGCGCGCCGTCCTCGCCCCGGTCGTCGCCGGTACGGGGCCCTCGGCCCACCCCGACATAGCGGCGGCCCGGCGCTTCGTGCGCGGCCTCGACGCCGCCGTCGCGGTCGCCGCCGCCCCCGGGCGCGGGCCCGTGGCCAGAGCCGCGCTGAGCGGTGTCGGCCGGGTCGCGCGCCTCATGCTGCGCGGCTGCCGGGTGCACGCCGCCGAGATGGAGCGTGGCGTCGCCGCCGCCGGTGCCGAGCGCGCCCAGGCCGTGGACTACGGGCTGAGGATCGTCGCCCAGGAGCAGGTCGGGCTCGCGTACGCGGGCTGGGACCGGCTGCTCACCCGGGTCGCGCTGCCCGCCTGGCGCATGGGCCGCTGGCCGTCCCGCCTGGATGTGGGTGTGGTCGCCGCCCTGACCGAGCTGTCCCGCCGCGACCGGCTCGCGGAGGGGTTTGCGTCCCGGCTCGGCGAGCGCCCCGCCTGCGACCTCTTGGAGGAGCCGGGGGCCGTGGACGAGGCCGCCTCCCTGCTCGCCGCGCGCCTCTTCCACGGCGGACCCGCCGAATCCGGGCCCGACTGGGCCCCGGTGGACTGGCACGAGTACCCGGACGAGGTGGTCGACCGTACGTGGCGCACGGACGCCGCCCGCCTGCACCGGGTTCTGGACAATCTCGGTGTGCGCAGCGCCCGTGCCGACGCCCCCACCGCCGCCGAGGGCCCGACCCTGGCCCGGGTCCTCGACCATCTGGCCACGGACCCCGCCCCCCGCCCGGAGGACCAGCCCCCCGCGGCCGACCGGTCGCCCTCCGCCCCCTCTGCCCCATCGGCCCCCTCTGCCTCATCGGTGTCTTCGGTTCCCTTGGCCCCCGCGGCGATCCCGGCCGCACCGCCGGAGACGTACACCGACGCCGAACTCGACGCGCTGCTCTCCCCGGCCCCCCGCCCCGAGGCCGACTCGCTCTCCGCCGGGCTCAGCGCCGAGCTGGCACGCGAGGAGGGGGCGCGTCCGACGCCGTCCGCGCCGACCAGCAGCGGCCCGGACGACGCGTTGTGGGACGAGGGCGCGCTGCCGTTGTTCCCGCTGCAACCTCCGCGCAGCGGCAGGGAGCTGCTGGCCGACCACGTCACCGCGATGGTGTGCTGCGCGGCTGTGGACACGGCCGGCGCCGCCCCCGGCCTGGACTGGCTCGACGGCCCGGCGCTGCTGGTCGGCGGGGAGCGGGCGGGGGACCTGGCACCGCGCGTCCTGAGCCTCGTCGAGGACGGCGACCCCGAACCGCTGAAGGGCTGGCTGGCCCGGCTCGGCATCCGCCCGGAGAAACCCGTGCGCCTCGTCTGACCCCGCCGTATCCGGAGGTAAACGTTCCACTCTCGCCAATTCGAGACGAACGGTGACGGAGTGCGTGCGTAATGTGATGTGCTGGGATCGGTGGCGGAACAACACCGCGCACCAGGGCTCGGGGCGAGGGAGGGGAGCAGCCATGGGGCCGGAGAGCGTAGGGCCGGACAGCGTGGGGCACCCGGAGGACGCGGCAGCGCGGAGCGCCGTACCGCCACCCCGCCCGCGCACGCTGCGCTGGGAGTCGGGGGCGATGGCGCACGCCGTCAGCGACCCGTTCGGCCAGGGACCGCTGCCGTGGCTGCGCGGCAGCGAGCTGTATTTCGACGACACGGGCCAGGTCGTCCCCTGGTACGTGGATCCGGCCGTGCAGTCCGGCACGGGCGGTCTCCCGGCGCCGCGCACCAGCGGCCCCCGCACCGCCGACGACGTACGCCGCCAGATCAAGGGCTTCGCCTCGACCGGTGCCGCCTCCCCCGGTGAGTCGATCGACTTCCACATCACGGTCGATCCGCCGCAGCAGTTCAGCGTGGACATCTACCGCATCGGCCACTACGCCGGTGACGGCGCCCGCAAGATCACCACCAGCCCGCGCCTGTCCGGCATCGTGCAGCCCGCCCCGCTGACCGCCGACCGTACCGTCTCCTGCCACCACTGGTGGTTGTCCTGGCGGCTCCAGATCCCGTCGTACTGGAACGTGGGGGCGTACGTCGCCGTCCTCACCACGCTCGACGGCTACCGCTCGCACGTGCCCTTCACGGTCCGCGACTCCCAGCCCGCCGACCTGCTCCTGCTGCTCCCGGACATCACCTGGCAGGCGTACAACCTCTACCCGGAGGACGGCCGTACCGGCGCCAGCCTCTACCACGCCTGGGACGACGAGGGCCGCCTCCTCGGCGAGAGCGAGGCCGCGACGACGGTCTCCTTCGACCGGCCGTACGCGGGCGCGGGCCTGCCCCTGCACGTCGGCCACGCCTACGACTTCATCCGCTGGGCCGAGCGCTACGGCTACGACCTCGCGTACGCCGACGCCCGCGATCTGCACGCGGGCCGCGTCGACCCCACCCGCTACCGGGGCCTGGTCTTCCCCGGCCACGACGAGTACTGGTCGGCGAACATGCGCCGGACCACCGAGCTGGCCCGCGAGAAGGGCACCTCCCTCGTCTTCCTCTCCGCCAACACCATGTACTGGCAGGTGGAGCTCGGCCCGTCCGCGTCCGGGGTGCCGGACCGCCTGCTGACCTGCCGCAAGCGCAGGGGGCCGGGGAAGCCCGCGCTCTGGCGGGAGATCGACAAGCCCGAGCAGCAGCTCCTGGGCATCCAGTACGCGGGCCGTGTCCCCGAGCCGCACCCCTTGGTCGTCCGGAACGCGGACCACTGGCTGTGGGAGGCGACCGGCGCCCATGAGGGCGACGAGATCGACGGCCTGGTCGCGGGCGAGGCCGACCGCTACTTCCCGCGCACGGCCCTGCCCGAGCACCAGGACCGCATCCTGCTGGCCCACTCCCCGTACCGCGACGGCGACAAGGCCCGCCGCCACCAGGAGACGTCCCTGTACCGGGCGCCGTCGGGTGCGCTGGTCTTCGCGTCCGGGACGTTCGCCTGGTCCCCGGCGCTCGACCGTCCGGGCCACGTGGACGCGCGGGTCCAACGGGCGACGGCGAACCTGCTCGACCGCATCTGCAAACGGGATTGAGACGGGGCCCGGACGGGACTGAGACGGCCCGAGCGGACCGCGCCGACCGGGCCGGTCGGCGGACCCATGGCCAGAACTCGTCCCCCGGTACGGGAGAATCAGAGCACATGTAGAGAACCACCGGGAGGAACCATGTCCGGATTCGTCGAAAAGCCCGAACCAGCGCAGGTCCCGGGCCTGGTCCACCTCCACACCGGCAAGGTGCGCGAGCTGTACCAGAACGACGCGGGTGACCTGATCATGGTCGCCAGTGACCGCATGTCGGCCTACGACTGGGTCCTGCCCACCCCCATCCCGGACAAGGGCCGGGTCCTGACCCAGCTCTCGCTGTGGTGGTTCGAGCAGCTCCAGGACCTCATGCCGAACCACGTCGTCTCCACGGAGCTGCCGGCCGGTGCCCCCGCCGACTGGGCGGGCCGCACGCTCGTCTGCAAGTCGCTGGAGATGGTCCCGGTCGAGTGCGTGGCCCGCGGCTACCTCACCGGCTCCGGCCTCGTCGAGTACAAGGCGTCCCGTACGGTCTGCGGTCTCGCTCTGCCCGAAGGGCTGGAGGACGGCTCGGAGCTGCCCGCGCCGATCTTCACGCCCGCCACGAAGGCCGAGGTCGGCGAGCACGACGAGAACGTGAGCTACGAGGAGGTGGCCCGCCGGGTCGGCGCGGAGACCGCCGCGCAGCTCCGCCAGGCGACCCTCGCCGTGTACGGCCGGGCCCGGGACATCGCGCGGGAGCGCGGCATCGTCCTGGCGGACACGAAGTTCGAGTTCGGCTTCGACAAGGACGGCTCGCTGGTCCTCGCCGACGAGGTGCTGACCCCGGACTCCTCGCGCTTCTGGCCGGCCGATCAGTGGCAGCCGGGCCGCGCCCAGCCCAGCTACGACAAGCAGTTCGTCCGGGACTGGCTGACGTCCGACGCCTCCGGCTGGGACCGCAAGAGCGAGCAGCCGCCGCCGCCCCTGCCCGAGGAGGTCGTGGCCGCGACGCGCGGCAAGTACATCGAGGCGTACGAGCTGCTGACCGGGGTCCCCTGGGCGTAGCACGCGCACCGGGAAGCCCCCGGGAGACGCCGAGAGCCCCGGTCCTTGATCAGGACCGGGGCTCTCGCTTCTCGGAGCGAACGACCGGGTTCGAACCGGCGACCTCAACCTTGGCAAGGTTGCGCTCTACCAACTGAGCTACGTTCGCAAAGCGCCGCTTTCGCGGTGCTCCGTGCGCCGAAGCGCGACGCCTACTATACCCAACCTCGCTCGCGTGCGATCCGCACCGCCGCATGACGGTTCTCGGCGCCGAGCTTCGTCGCGGCCGAGGACAGATAGTTCCGTACGGTCCCCTGCGAGAGGGCCGCCCGCTCGGCGATCTCCGTCACCGGCGCCCCGTCGGCGGCGAGCTCCAGCACCTCGGCCTCGCGCGCGGTGAGCGGCGAGTCCCCGGCGGAGATCGCGTCGGCAGCCAACTCCGGGTCCACGTAACGGTTTCCCGCGTGCACGGTCCGGATGATCTCGGCGAGCCGCTGGGCGCTCACGGTCTTCGGCACAAAGCCGCGCACCCCCGCCGCGAGGGCCCGCTTCAGGTGCCCGGGGCGGCCGTGGCTGGTCACGATCATGGTCCGGCAGTGGGGGAGTTCGGCGCGGAGGGTTGTGGCGACACTCACACCGTCGGCGCCCGGCATCTGGAGGTCGAGGACGGCGACGTCCGGAGCGTGTGCCCGCGCCATCGCCAGGGCCTCGGGCCCGCTGGCCGCCTCGGCGACGACGACCAGATCCTCCTCCAGGGCGAGCAGGGCGGCGAGGGCGCCGCGGATGAGGTGTTCGTCGTCGGCGAGCAGGACGCGCAACGTCATCGGACCGCCTCCCGCGCGCGGGGCGCCGACACCGCCGCCGCCGGTACCGGCACGGCCGCGACCAGGCGGAAGACGCCCGTCCGCACCATCCCGGCCTCCAGTGTTCCGTCCAGCACGGCCAGCCGTTCCCGCAGCCCGGCGAGCCCCGATCCGCCCACCGCGGCGTCGACCGCCCCGGCCCCGTCGTTCTCCACGGTCAGCACCACTCCTCGCGCCCCGATGTCCAGCCCGACCGAGCAGACCTCGGCGGCGCCGTGCCGCAGCACGTTCGTCGTGGCCTCCCGCACCACCCAGCCGAGCGCGGACTGCACCTCGGGTGGCAGCCCCGCGGCCGACCCGGTCACCGAGCAGTCGATCCCGGCCGCGCTCAACACGCCCCGCGCTCCCGCGAGTTCCGCTCCGAGATCGGCCTCGCGGTATCCCCGTACGACCTCACGCACTTCCTTCTGCGAGTCCTGCGCGATGCGCTGCACCTCGATCATCTGGGTCACGGCGTCCTCGGTCCTTCCGCGCCGGGCCAGTTGCACGGCCAGCTCGCTCTTGAGGGCGACCACGGCGAGGTTGCGGCCCATGACGTCGTGCAGATCGCGGCCGAACCGCAGCCGCTCCTCGGCGACGGCGAGCCGCGCCTCGACCTCGCGGGCGTGCTCGGACTCCCACATGACGGAGAGGTTCCAGGCGCTGCACCGGGCGCACAGCAGTTCCAGGGGGACGCTGAGGCCCAGCACGGCGCCCATCCCGATGAGTTGGCCGATCCCGGCGCCCACGGCGGCGAACAGGGCGAGGGCCGCAGCGATCCCCAGGCCGCTGCGCCTGAGGAACGTCCGCATCGGCACGGTCAGCACGTACGCGCAGCCGAACGGCATCGGCGCGAACAGCAGCGGCAGGACGACCAGGCTGTCCTTCACGCTGTCGGTCGCGATGAGCGCGGCGATCAGGCCGAGCGCCACCACGAGGAGCCCGCCCGCCGCGCGCGTGTGGACGCGGGGCACGGGACCGCGCCCCAGGTACTGGTCCAGGGCGCTGCGCACATGGAAGTCGCCGACGACGCACTGGGCGACGCTCACGGCGGCCAGCGCGGCGCCGAGGACGAGCGCCGGGCCGTCGTGGCGCAGCGACCCGGCGAGCGTCGGCCCCGACCAGGCCACGAAGTACAGCCAGTTCACCGAGCGCAGCATGAGCCGGCTCTGCCACTCGACCCGTTCGACCTTGCTGCGCTCCCGCCACCGGCCCCATGTCCGCACCGCTACGCTCCCGCCCGCTTCACCGCCGCGGCTCCCACCGGAACCACCGTCGTACAGCAAACACCGCGAGGATGATCCAGGCCACCGCCGTGGCGACGGCGCCCAGGGCGTCGTACGCGGTCAGCTCGCCGCTCCAGCCGCCGCGGATCAGAGTGAGGGCCGGGGTGAGCGGCAGCAGTTCGCAGACGGAGGCCAGGGTGTCCGGCATGACCTCCAGCGGGACGACCGTGCCGGAGCCGAGCATGGAGACGAGCAGCATCGGCATCGCGGCGACCTGGGCGCTCTCCACGCTGCGGCTGAAGACGGTGGTCACCGCGGCGAGCGCGACACACAGCGGGATGCCGAGGAGCAGCCCGAGGACGGCGTAGTGGAGCGCCCGGGGGGCGCCCACGTCGAGCGCCACGGTGCAGGCGACCGCGAGGACGACGCACTGGACGAGCCCGATCGCGACGGAGGGCAGCGCGGCTCCGGTGAGGATCTCGGCGTCGCGCAGTTCGCCGGTGCGCAGCCGCTTGAGGACCAACTCCTCGCGCCGTGCCGCGTACACGCTGACCAGCGCGCTGTAGACGGCGAACAGCAGCGAGAAGCCCATCGCCGAGGACAGGACGACGACACCGACGCTGAGCCCGGTGCCCTTCAGCGCCTTCTCGTCGAGCGACATGCCGGCGCTGAACGGCAGCACGAGGGGTACGAACACGGCGCTGAACAGCACGCCCTTGCTCCGTCCGATGAGCGTCAGCTCGGCGCGCGCGAGGGCCCGCAGGCGCCCGGCCGGGGTCGTCATCATCGTCACCGTGCTCATGCCGCCATCTCCTTGGCCCGCTGTTCGTCCCGCTGCCCGGTCTCGTCCTTCGCGTCCCGCGCGATCCGCAGGAAGGCTTCTTCGAGTGAGGCCCCGCGCACGTCGAGCCGGCGCAGTTCGACGCCCGCGTCCCTGGCCCACAGCAGCACGCCGGTGGCGGCCCGCTGGAGCTCGTCGGTACGCAGCCGGACGAGGCGCCCGGTCAGCTCGTGCCCGGTCACGCCGAGCGGGCCGAGCGGCGGCAGATCGCCCAGGTGGTAGCCGTCGGGCAGTTCGAACGTGATGTGCGAGGGCTGTGCGGCGACGACCTCGTCGACGCGGCCCTCGGCGGCGATCCGGCCCTCGTGCAGGATGGCGAGCCGGTCGGCGAGCGCCTCGGCCTCCTCGAGGTAGTGCGTGGTCAGCAGGACGGTGGTGCCGTCGGCGCGGAGCGCGCGCACCAACTCCCAGGTCTCGCGGCGCCCTTCGGCGTCGAGTCCGGTCGTCGGTTCGTCGAGGAACAGCACCTCGGGGCGTCCCAACAGCGCGAGCGCGAGGTCGAGCCGCCGCTTCTCGCCGCCGGAGAGCTGTTTGACGCGGACCGTGCCGCGGCCGGTGAGTCCGACCATGTCCAGGGCTTCCGCCACGGGCCGCGCGCCGCTGGTGCAGCCGGCCCACATGCGGACGGTCTCGGCGACGTTCAGCTCGGCGGGGAAGCCGCCTTCCTGGAGCATCACGCCGATGCGCGGCCGTACCCGGTCGCGTTCGGTGTACGGGTCGTGCCCGAGAACCCGTACCCGGCCGCCCGCGGGCGCCGCGAGTCCTTCGAGGAGTTCGACGGTGGAGGTCTTGCCCGCGCCGTTGGTGCCGAGAAGCGCGAAGAGTTCGCCGCGGCCCACGGAGAAGCTGACTCCGCGCACCGCCTCGAAGGAACCCCGTCGGCTGTCCCCGTACACGCGGCGCAGATCAGTGACGTCGATCACGCGCTCGTTGCTGGTCATGTGTCAAGCCTCGCGGCGGCCGGGGCGCGGTGGCAGTGCGCGGTGTCATCGGCGCACATGACAAATGTCAGAAGCCGTCGAGGCATGCGAAAGCCCCGAATCCAATGGGATTCGGGGCTTCGATATGGAGCGAACGACCGGGTTCGAACCGGCGACCTCAACCTTGGCAAGGTTGCGCTCTACCAACTGAGCTACGTTCGCATTGCCTCCGACCAGTTCGCTTCCCGAAGAAGCGGCCCGATCGGCGCGAGCATCAGCCTACCGCACCCAGAAGAGTGATCGGTACGCGATGCGGAGCGGGTGACAGGAATTGCACACTGCGCCTTCCCCCTGGAAGGGGGATGTTCTACTACTGAACTACACCCGCGTGACCCCGTGAGGTGCGGCTTTTTCGGCCTTGCCCCTCGGCGTGCTCCAGACTCTAACTGACCGCCGGGGGTGCAGCGCAAGTCGGTTGCCCCGAGGGGTTCCTGACGGGGTTCCTGACGGCGGGGCCGGATGCTCCGCCGACTCCTCAGTTGGCCTCGGCGAACGCCTCGTAGACCCGCTTCGGGATCCGGCCGCGCGGCGGGACGTCGAAGCGGTTGGAGCGGGCCCAGGCGCGTACCGCCGCGGGGTCCGGGCTGAGGTCGGTGCGGGTGAAGGCCTTGCCGGTCCTGGCGGAGCGCTTGCGCCCCGCCAGGAGGTACGGGGCGAGGGCCTTGCGGAGTTCCTTGGCATTGGCCTGATTGAGGTCGATCTCGTACGACCTGCCGTCGAGCCCGAAGACGACCGTTTCCGCCGCTTCTCCGCCGTCGATGTCGTCAAAGAGAGTGACCACGACACGCTGCGCCACGAATATCGGTCCCTTCGTCCGGCATCCCCGCTTTGACGTGCGGTGATGTCGACTGTCCAGCTCTTGTCGAGCAAAGCTCGGGCAATATCGTGCCCCGAGTTCAGGCGGGTTGCCTGTATGCGCCATTTCCTTTTTACCCTGCCCGGCAATGCGCTGGGAAGCCCAGCTAAAAACCTCCGCGTGTCCGCCGGGTGGGTTATCCGGACTCTTTCCCTGAATTTTCCGCGTGGATCTCCTGTCGTTGCCGTAACGTGATCCGGCTCTCGTAGCTTCCTACTGTCTACGCGAGTAGAAGTTTTGGGCGGGTACGCTGAACGGACCTGCTCAGCACCACACACCGGGAGTGCCAGTGGCACGCGTCGTAGTCGACGTCATGCTCAAGCCGGAGATCCTCGACCCCCAGGGCCAGGCGGTGCAGCGTGCGCTGCCGCGCCTCGGTTTCGACGGCATCTCCGACGTTCGTCAGGGAAAGCGATTCGAGCTCGAAGTGGACGGGCCGGTGGATGAAGCCGCCCTCGCCCGTATCCACGAGCTCGCGGAAAGCTTCCTCGCCAACACGGTGATCGAGAACTTCACCGTCAAGGTGGAAGAGACCGCACCGTCCGCGGTGGGGGCCGAAAAGTGACCGCTCGTATTGGCGTCGTCACCTTTCCGGGTTCCCTCGACGACCGGGACACCCAGCGCGCGATCCGTCTTGCCGGTGCCGAGCCGGTCGCCCTCTGGCACAAGGACAAGGATCTGAAGCAGGTCGACGCGGTCGTCCTGCCGGGCGGATTCAGTTACGGCGATTACCTGCGCGCGGGTGCCATCTCGCGTTTCTCGCCGGTCATGGAGACGCTGATCGACCAGGCGAAGGCGGGCCTTCCCGTCCTCGGCATCTGCAACGGATTCCAGGTCCTCACCGAGGCCCACCTGCTTCCCGGCGGCATGCTCGGCAATGACCACCTGCACTTCATCTGCCGCGACCAGAAGCTGCGCGTGGAGAGTGCGGACACCGCCTGGACCGCCGACTACGAGGCTGGCCAGGAGATCCACATCCCGCTGAAGAACATGGACGGGCGGTACGTCGCCGACGAGCGCACGCTCGACATGCTGGAGGCGGAGGGCCGCGTCGTCTTCCGCTACCTCGACGTCAACCCGAACGGCTCGCTGCGCGACATCGCCGGCATCACCAACGAGGCGGGCAACGTCGTCGGCCTGATGCCGCACCCGGAGCACGCCGTGGAGCCCCTCGTCGGCTCCGGCCGCACCGACGGCCTCCCCTTCTTCACCTCGATCCTCAAGAAGCTGGTCGCCGCCTCATGAGCCTCGACACCGTAGAGAACGCGAGCAAGACCCCCGACGTCGAGCTCCCCTGGGCCGAACTCGGCCTGAAGAAGGACGAGTACGAGCGGGTCGTGGAGATCCTCGGCCGCCGCCCGACCGGCGCCGAGCTCGCCATGTACTCGGTCATGTGGTCCGAGCACTGCTCGTACAAGTCCTCCAAGGTCCACCTGCGCCAGTTCGGCGAGAAGGCGCCGCAGTCCGACGCCATGCTCGTCGGCATCGGTGAGAACGCCGGTGTCGTGGACGTCGGCCAGGGCTACGCCGTCACCTTCAAGGTGGAGTCCCACAACCACCCCTCCTACGTCGAGCCCTACCAGGGCGCGGCCACGGGCGTGGGCGGCATCGTGCGCGACATCATCGCCATGGGTGCGCGCCCCGTCGCCGTCGTGGACCCGCTGCGCTTCGGCGCCGCCGACCACCCCGACACCAAGCGCGTCCTGCCCGGCGTCGTCGCCGGTATCGGTGGCTACGGCAACTGCCTGGGCCTGCCGAACATCGGCGGCGAGGTCGTCTTCGACGCCTGCTACCAGGGCAACCCGCTGGTCAACGCCGGTGCCATCGGCGTCATGCGGCACGAGGACATCCACCTCGCCAAGGCGTCAGGCGCGGGCAACAAGGTCATCATGTACGGCGCCCGCACGGGCGGCGACGGCATCGGCGGCGCCTCCATCCTGGCCTCCGAGACCTTCGACGACGCCAAGCCGTCGAAGCGCCCCGCCGTCCAGGTGGGCGACCCGTTCCAGGAGAAGCTGCTCATCGAGTGCACCCTGGAGGCGTTCGCCGAGAAGCTCGTCGTCGGCATCCAGGACCTCGGCGCGGCCGGTATCTCCTGCGCCACCAGCGAGCTGGCGTCCAACGGTTCGGGCGGTATGCGCGTCGAGCTTGACGACGTACCGCTGCGCGACTCCACGCTCTCGCCCGAGGAGATCCTCATGAGCGAGTCGCAGGAGCGCATGTGCGCCGTCGTGGAGCCGGAGAAGGTCGACCGCTTCCTGGAGATCTGCGAGAAGTGGGACGTCATCGCGACCGTCATCGGTGAGGTCACCGACGGCGACCGCCTGGAGATCTTCTGGCACGGCGAGAAGATCGTCGACGTCGACCCGCGCACGGTCGCCCACGACGGACCGGTCTACGAGCGCCCCTACGCGCGCCCCGAGTGGCAGGACGCGCTCCAGGCCGACGACGCGAACAAGCTGCCCCGGCCGACGACCGGTGACGAGCTGAAGTCGCAGGTCCTGGCGCTCGTCGCCTCGCCCAACCAGGCGTCCAAGAAGTGGATCACCTCGCAGTACGACCACTTCGTGCAGGGCAACACCGTCCTCGCACAGCCCGAGGACTCGGGCATGATCCGCATCGACGAGGAGTCGGGTCTCGGCGTCGCCATCGCGACCGACGGCAACGGCCGGTTCGCGAAGCTCGACCCGTACACGGGCGCGCAGCTCGCCCTCGCGGAGGCGTACCGCAACGTCGCGACGACCGGCGCCAAGCCCCTCGCCGTCTCCGACTGCCTGAACTTCGGCTCGCCCGAGGACCCGGCCGTCATGTGGCAGTTCGCGGAGGCCGTACGCGGTCTCGCCGACGGCTGCCTCCAGCTCGGCACCCCGGTGACCGGCGGCAATGTCTCGCTCTACAACCAGACGGGCGAGGCCGCCATCCACCCGACGCCGGTCGTCGCGGTCCTCGGCGTCATCGACGACGTGGCGCGGCGCACGCCGGTCGCGTTCCGGGAAGAGGGCCAGCTCCTCTACCTGCTCGGTGACACCCGCGAGGAGTTCGGCGGTTCGGCCTGGTCGCAGGTGATCCACGACCACCTGGGCGGGCTGC
The DNA here is from genome assembly GCF_044765725.1 of Streptomyces sp. NPDC102406. Classification (NCBI taxonomy): domain Bacteria; kingdom Bacillati; phylum Actinomycetota; class Actinomycetes; order Kitasatosporales; family Streptomycetaceae; genus Streptomyces; species Streptomyces sp. NPDC102406. The sequence goes on from NZ_JBIWKP010000006.1 coordinate 325,617, forward strand.
CGCCGCAGGTCGACCTGGAGCGCGAGCGGCTGCTCGGCGACATCCTCATCTCGGCGTCCCGCGACGGCATGATCGACGCCGCGCACGACCTCTCCGACGGCGGCCTGATCCAGGCCGTGGTCGAGTCGGCGCTGCTCGGCGACAAGGGTGCCCGGCTGGTCGTCCCGGACGGTCTCGACGCGTTCACGTTCCTCTTCTCGGAGTCGGCGGGCCGCGCGGTCGTCGCCGTGCCGCGCAGCGAGGAACTGCGGTTCAACGACATGTGCGGGGCGCGCGGGCTGCCCGTCACCCGCATCGGTGTCGTGGACGGCTCGGGCGCGGACGCGGCGGTGGAGGTGCAGGGCGAGTTCACCCTGCCCCTCGCGGAGCTGCGTGAGGCGCACGAGGGGACGATCCCGGCGCTGCTCGCCTGAGACCCCCTTCCCCGGGGCCGCAAGTCCCGAAGACAGGTTCTGAGCCCTCTGCCCGTGCTGGGCAGGGGGCTCTGCCGTGCCCGGTCCGAATCCCACGCACGGGTCCCTCGAACGAGTGGTCACCGGATGCGGGTCTTGTCGGCTTCTACGTAATTACGTAATCTCGACGCATGACGGAACTTGAGCGACGGGTCGCCGAGCTGGAGCGGCGCCTCGACGTCCTGGAGAGCGGCCCGGCGGCCCCGACGGTCGCACCGGGCACGTTCTGGGCGCTCGAAGGGCTGAAGGAGCAGCTCAGCGAGGTCGCGAGCGGCGGTGTGCTGTTCACCGGCGCGGTCCGGCTACCGGGCGGGGACGCGGAGGAGGGCCGCAGATACGAGTGGCAGTACGGGGCTGTCACCGACGAACTGCTCGCGTCCGACTGGACCGACATGGCCGAGGCGTTCGCCGCGCTCGGGCACGCGCTGCGGCTCCGGCTGCTGCGCGAGGTCCTCGGCGGCCGGACCTCCGCCACCGAGCTGGCCGAGCTCGACGACGTGGGGACCAGCGGCCAGATCTACCACCACCTACGGCAGTTGACCGCCGCCGGGTGGCTGCGCTCCGCGGGGCGCGGGCGATACGAGGTACCGGCGGGGAGGGTCGTGCCGCTCCTGGTGGCACTGACGGCGGCCCGACCCGTCTGAGGACACGGACGAGCGGGCCGCACAACGGGACGAACAACGGGACGAACAACGGGCCGCACCACTGGGGGAGTCATGACCGTACGCAAGGCCGCGATGGTGTGCTACCGGCTGCTTCAGCTCGCGTTCTTCACCATGATCGTCGGGGAGTTGTTCGACGGCTGGCCGTTGCCCTGGGGCTGGGCCTTCGTGCCGGGAGGGCTCGCCCTGGTGCTGGCCCTCGCCATCGGCCGGTCCCGGCCTCGTCCGTGCCGTGAGGCCGCCGGGCGGGAACCGGTCGAGGTGGCCCCGCCCGTCCGTGGACGCTGGTCCGCGTTGAACAGCCCGGCCGACAAGGTGCCGAGCCACGGCACGCACGCGTACGGGCAGACGTACGCGATAGACATCGTGGCGGAGGGCGACACCGTCCAGGCCGACGGAGAGCGGGGGCGCCCCGAGTCCGCCGCGGTGTGGCCGGTGGCCCGGCGGCCCCGCGACTTCCCCGCGTTCGGCGAGCCGCTGTACGCCGTCGCCGATGCCACCGTGGTCCACGCCTCCGACTGGCGCCGCGACCACCTCAGCCGCACCTCCCTGGCCGGGCTCGCCTACTTGATGCTGGTGGAGAGCGCGATACGGGAGGTCGTCGGTGCGGGTTGGATCGTCGGCAACCACATCGTGCTCGACCTGGGCGACGGGGTCCACGCCCTGTACGCCCACGTGCGACGCGGCTCCGTCATGGTTCGCCCCGGTGACCGGGTGCGGGCCGGTCAGATGCTGGCCCGGTGCGGGAACTCCGGCAACTCCTCGGAGCCGCACGTCCACTTCCAACTGATGGACGGCGCCGACCTGGACTCGGCAACGGGGATCCCGTTCCGCTGGAGCGGGGTGGGGGTGCCGAGAGGGAAGGAGATATTCACCGTGAACCGGAATCTGTCCGAGCGGGCTTAGCGGCCCCCGGGGCTCAGGGCTCAGGGCTCAGGGCTCGGGGCGCGGGTGCGGGTGGCCGGAACCGTGGTGCGCGGCGGGCGTAGGGTCGCCGTCATGACACCTTCGCCGCATTCGCCGACCGGGAGCGGCGCGGGCGCCTCGGCCAAGAAGCGCACGCGTGCCTACGCCTCCGCCAAGATCCGTGACGCCGTCCTGACCCAGTTCGGGAACGTACGCAAGGCGGCCGAGGGCCTCACGTCCGAGCAGCTCGACGGGCCGACGCGGCTCGGTGGATGGACCGTCCGGGACCTGCTCGCGCACCTGTCGATGGCCCTGGGCGCGCTCGACCGGTTCCTCGCGTCGCCGGAGCCGACGAAAGCCGAGGTCGCCGCGTTGGACTGGCCGTTCGCCACGGCTGCCGGTGCGGTGGCGATCGACGACCGCAGCCGCTCCCTCGCCCGGGACAACTCCGATGTGTCGGCGCTGCTCGCCCGGACCGAGGAGCGCTTCAGGGAGATCCTGGGGACCACCGGCGACACCCGGGTTCTTCCCGTGCCGGCCGGGGCGATGTCCTTCGCCGACTACCTGGTCACCCGCGCCGTCGAGCTCGTCGTCCACACCGACGACCTGAACGACGCGGTGCCGGGAGTCGAGGTGCCCTTCGACCGGCAGGCACTGGCCGCCTGTACCCGGCTGCTCGCCGACGCGCTCGCCGTGAAGGCGCCGGGCGCCTCGACGGAGGTGCGGATCCCGCCGTTCGCCGTCGTCCAGTGCGTCGAGGGCCCCCGGCACACCCGGGGCACCCCGCCGAACGTCGTGGAGACGGACCCGCTCACCTGGATCCGTCTGGCCACGGGACGTACACGCTGGTCGGTGGCGATCGACGACGCGCTCGTCAGCGCGAGCGGTGAACGGGCCGATCTCACAGCGGTCCTGCCGATCATGGCGTGAAGCCCGCCGGACGGAACCGATGCCGGGACCGCCCCACCCCGGGGGATCACGCCGGGTACGGCAGCAGCTCCTTGTCCTTCTTCTCCCAGACGGCCTTCAGCTCGGCCAGCAGCTCCGGCCGGTCGGCGGCCCGGTCGGCCTGCTCGCGTCGGTCGGCGGAGAGGTTGAACAACTGATCGGGGCCGCCCTTGCCGCGGTAGTACTTCCAGTCGCCGCGCCGCACGGCCCGTTCCCCGCGCACCCGCCAGAACAGGTCGCGCTCGGCGAGCTTCTCACCGCGCAGCAGATACCCGGCGAGGCTGGTCCCGTCGAGCGGGTACGCCTTGTCGGGCCTGGCCCCGCCGATCTCCAGGAGCGTGGCCGTCCAGTCGGGTGTGAAGACGGGCTCGTGGCTGACCTGCCCGCCGTCGAGCCGCGCGGGCCAGCGCACGATCGTCGGGACGCGGATGCCGCCTTCCTGGAGGGAGGACTTGTTGCCGGACAGCGGCCAGTTGTAGGAGAAGCGCTCACCACCGTTGTCGGAGGCGAAGAAGACGAGGGTGTCCTTCTCCTGCCCCGAGTCCTTCAGCGCCTTCAGCACCTGCCCGACCGACCGGTCCAGGTCCTGGACCATCTCCGCGTACTTCTCCACGGAGCCGCCGTCGTCGTGGAACAGCGCCCGCCCGTCCCCGGCCTTGATCTTCCGTACGATCTCGGCGCTGGCCTCCTCGTCCCCGTCGGCTATCCACGGCCAGTGCGGGGTGGTGAAGTTCAGGTTGAGCAGCCACGGCTTGTCACGGTGGTCGCGCCGCACGTACTCGCTCGCCCGCTCGGTCAGGATCCGCGTGTAGTACCGCAGGTCCTTGTACTCGGCGTCCCCCTCCTTCACGTCCCCCTCGTACAGGTCGTACTCGCCGCCGAGCCCCAGCTTCGAGTAGTACTCCAGGGCCCCGCCGAAGTTCCCGAAGAACTCGTCCCAGCCGGACTTGGTCGGCGAGTAGTCCGGCAGATAGCCGCAGTGCCACTTGCCGATGAGCGCGGTCGCGTACCCGGCGCCGCGCAGCAGCGAGGCGAGGGTGGGGTGGTTCGGGTCGAGGCCGACGGACCGGTCGGCGATCGGCTCGGCGAGCCCGCCCTTCGTGCGCCCCGGATACCGGCCCGTGTAGAGGCTGAACCGGGTCGGCGAGCAGGTCGCGGAGCCGCTGTACGCGTCGGTGAACCGCACTCCCTGCCGGGCCAGCCTGTCCAGGTTCGGCGTCTTGATGTGCGGAGCGCCGTACGAGGAGAGGTCGGCCCAGCCCAGGTCGTCTCCCAGGATGAACAGGATGTTGGGCCGCTTGGCGGGCCGGTGGGCCGCGGCCCGGAACGGACGTTCCGAGGGCGCCGCTTCGGCGGGCGCCGCCGTGGTGCCGAGCGCGGCGACGGTCGCCGAGGCACCGATCACCCCGCCGAAGGCGCGCCGGGACAGGTTCGAGGCATGCGAGGACATGAAGGGGCTCCGGATGAGCTGAGGAGGAGGAAAGAAGGGGTCACGCTCCTCCGGCGCGAAGGAGCGGAACACAGCGGAACAGCGGAGCAGCGGAACACTGCGGAACGCTGCGGGAAATGCGGGCAGGGGCAGAGCTCAGGCGCGGCGACAGATCGCGCTGGCGACACGGACGAGGTCGACGTGCCGGCGCGCCACGAGGGTGACCGTGCGGTCACCTGAGGGCTGCTGCATGATCCAGGACCATGCCGAGGGCGACGTACACCTGTCAACGGCCCGTCCGCAGTGCGGACGTGCGGAGTGCGTCCCGTCACATTCGAAGCGGTCGGTGCGCCGGAGCGGGACCCGCCCCGTGTCCGGCTGGGCGCAACCCCCGCCGACCCCGTCAGGGCCTGGCGTTGCGGGGGTCACGAAGCCCTCGGGGCCACCCCGCGCTACGCGCGTCCCGTGTCTTCCGACAGACGCGGCCGGTCCTCGCGGACGTAGGAACCCACGGTCCCCAATTCGGACCAGTGGTCGATCTCGCCTACACTCGGTGGCGTGCCACGTGGTGACGGTCGACTCAATCATGATCTGCTCCCCGGCGAGAAGGGCCCCCAGGACGCTTGCGGCGTCTTCGGTGTCTGGGCTCCGGGTGAAGAGGTCGCCAAGCTCACTTACTTCGGGCTCTACGCCCTCCAGCATCGGGGTCAGGAATCCGCGGGAATCGCGGTCAGCAACGGCTCCCAGATCCTCGTCTTCAAGGACATGGGCCTCGTGTCCCAGGTCTTCGACGAAACCTCCCTCGGTTCCCTCCAGGGTCATATCGCGGTCGGTCACGCCCGCTACTCGACCACAGGGGCCTCCGTCTGGGAGAACGCCCAGCCGACGTTCCGCGCCACCGCGCACGGCTCGATCGCGCTCGGCCACAACGGCAACCTGGTCAACACGGCGCAGCTCGCCGAGATGGTCGCCGCACTCCCCAAGGAGAACGGGCGGGCGACGCAGGTCGCCGCCACCAACGACACCGACCTCGTCACCGCCCTGCTCGCGGGCCAGGTCGACGACGACGGCAAGCCGCTGACCATCGAGCAGGCGGCCCCCAAGGTGCTGCCCCAGGTCCAGGGCGCCTTCTCGCTCGTCTTCATGAACGAGAACACCCTGTACGCGGCGCGCGACCTGCAGGGCATCCGCCCGCTGGTCCTCGGCCGTCTGGAGCGCGGCTGGGTCGTCGCCTCGGAGTCCGCCGCGCTCGACATCTGCGGTGCCTCCTTCGTCCGCGAGATCGAGGCCGGTGAATTCGTCGCGATCGACGAGAACGGCCTGCGAACGTCCCGTTTCGCCGAAGCAAAGCCCAAGGGCTGTGTCTTCGAGTACGTCTATCTCGCCCGCCCCGACACCGACATCGCGGGCCGGAACGTGTACCTCTCCCGCGTGGAGATGGGCCGCAAGCTCGCCAAGGAAGCGCCGGTCGAGGCCGACCTCGTCATAGCGACCCCGGAATCGGGCACCCCCGCCGCGATCGGCTACGCCGAGGCCAGCGGCATCCCCTTCGGCGCCGGTCTGGTGAAGAACGCCTATGTGGGCCGTACTTTCATCCAGCCCTCCCAGACGATCCGCCAGCTCGGCATCCGTCTGAAGCTGAACCCCCTCAAGGAAGTGATCAAGGGCAAGAGGCTCGTGGTCGTCGACGACTCGATCGTCCGCGGCAACACGCAGCGCGCCCTGGTCCGCATGCTCCGTGAGGCCGGCGCGGCGGAGGTCCACATCCGGATCTCGTCCCCGCCCGTGAAGTGGCCGTGCTTCTTCGGCATCGACTTCGCGACCCGCGCGGAGCTCATCGCCAACGGCATGACGGTCGAGGAGATCGGCACCTCGCTGGGCGCCGACTCGCTCTCGTACATCTCCATCGACGGCATGATCGAGGCGACCACCATCGCCAAGCCGAACCTGTGCCGCGCCTGCTTCGACGGCGAGTACCCGATGGACCTGCCCGACCCCGAGCTGCTCGGCAAGCAGCTCCTGGAGACGGAACTGGCAGCCGGTCCGGCGGCCACGGCCGCGAACGACGCGATCCGTCGTCCGTAGGTCCCGCAGACCTCCGTAGCATCGACACGAAAGCTCTCCATCACCATGTCTACTGAGTCTTCCGAGCGTGCTCCGCACGCGGGTTCCGGTGCCAGCTATGCCTCTGCGGGCGTGGACATCGAGGCAGGCGACCACGCCGTCGAGCTGATGAAGGAGTGGGTGAAGAAGACGCGGCGCCCCGAGGTCCTCGGCGGCCTCGGCGGCTTCGCCGGCCTCTTCGACGCCTCCGCCCTCAAGAAGTACGAGCGACCTCTCCTGGCCTCCGCCACCGACGGCGTCGGCACGAAGGTCGACATCGCCCGGCGTCTCGGCGTCTACGACACCATCGGCCACGACCTCGTCGCGATGGTCATGGACGACATCGTCGTGTGCGGCGCCGAGCCGCTGTTCATGACCGACTACATCTGCGTCGGCAAGGTCCACCCCGAGCGCGTCGCCGCCATCGTGAAGGGCATCGCCGAGGGCTGCGTCCTCGCGGGCTGCGCCCTCGTCGGCGGCGAGACGGCGGAACACCCCGGCCTGCTCGGCCCGGACGACTTCGACGTCGCGGGCGCCGGCACGGGCGTCGTGGAGTACGACAACCTCCTCGGCCCGGATCGCATCCGAACGGGTGACGCGGTGATCGCGATGGCGTCCTCGGGACTTCACTCGAACGGGTACTCGCTGGTCCGCCACGTCCTCTTCGACCGCGCCGGGATGGAGCTGGACCAGCAGGTCGACGAGCTCGGCCGGACGCTGGGCGAGGAGCTTCTGGAGCCGACGAAGATCTACTCCCTGGACTGCCTCTCCCTCACCAGCACCACCGAGGTCCACGCCTACAGCCACATCACCGGCGGCGGCCTCGCGGCGAACCTGGCCCGGGTGATCCCGGACGGCCTGCACGCCACCGTGGACCGCTCCACGTGGGCCCCGGGCGCGATCTTCGACCTCGTCGGCAAGGCCGGTCAGGTGGAGCGCCTGGAGCTGGAGAAGACGCTGAACATGGGCGTCGGCATGATGGCGATCGTGCCGCAGGAGTCGGTCGACGTGGCCCTCACGACCCTCGCCGACCGCGGCGTGGACTCCTGGGTGGCCGGCGAGATCACCGAGCGCGGCGCGCACACGACGGGCGCCGAACTCACCGGCGACTACGCGAAGTAAGCCCGCGCGGGGGCGGTGCGGACAGCACAAAACCCGGTCCGGCGTGGTGACCACCCCGGACCGGGTGAGTGCAGCAGTAAGCAGAGATCAAAAACGCAGAAATCAGTTACGTGCTGACAGTGCTACGAGGTCAAGCGCCGCGGCGCTGAGACGAGGGACCGGACTCGTCGGAGTCCTCGTCCTCGCCCTCGTTGTACAGCTCCGCATAGCGGGCGTACGGGTCGTCTTCCTCGTCGTCGTCATCGAAAGGCTCGCCGTTAGGCGGCTGATTCGATACTGGGTTCGACGTCGATGCGCCCAGCTCATTGGCCAGACGCGACAGATCAGTCCCGCCGCTGCTGTACTTCAGCTGGCGGGCGACCTTCGTCTGCTTGGCCTTTGCCCGGCCGCGCCCCATGGCTCGACCCCCTCGGATACGGGGCTCGACGGCCCCAGAGTCTTGACACGCGTTCATGAACTGGAACGGGCTCCCCGTAAGGAGCTCGGTCCGTAGGGCTTCCACGGTACCTGAGCCCACGCCCATACGGTACGTCGCCCGCAGGACGCGCGTGTGCGCAGGACCAGCAAGGAGCCCTGTCCTCGCTGGTCAGCAGCGATTTTAACCTCTTCTGGGCGAGCGACCCGCCGATCGGCGTGACTCTCGTTACGTGGACACGGCGATCAGCGCCCCGAACGTGCCTCAGCCATCCGCTGTTCGGCGATCCGGTCCGCCGCCGCGGCCGGCGGAATCCCGTCCGCCTTTGCGCGCGCGAAGATGGAAAGCGTGGTGTCGAAGATATTCGAGGCCTTGGCTTTGCACCTGTCGAAGTCGAAACCGTGCAGTTCGTCGGCGACCTGGATCACGCCGCCCGCGTTCACCACGTAGTCCGGGGCGTAGAGGATGCCCCGGTCGGCGAGGTCCTTCTCGACGCCCGGGTGCGCGAGCTGGTTGTTGGCGGCGCCGCACACCACCTTGGCGGTGAGGACCGGGACGGTGTCGTCGTCCAGGGCGCCGCCGAGCGCGCAGGGGGCGTAGATGTCCAGGCCCTCCAGGCGGATCAGCGTGTCCGTGTCGGCGGCGACCGAGACCTCGGGGTGCCGGTCCGTGACGCGGCGCACGGACTCGGGGCGCACGTCGGTCACCACGACCTCGGCGCCGTCCGCCAGCAGATGCCCGACCAGGTGGTGCCCGACCTTGCCCACGCCCGCGACGCCGACCTTGCGGCCGCGCAGCGTCGGGTCGCCCCACAGGTGCTGGGCGCTGGCCCGCATGCCCTGGAAGACGCCGTAGGCGGTGAGCACGGAGGAGTCGCCCGCGCCGCCGTGCTCCGGGGAGCGGCCCGTCGTCCAGCGGCACTCGCGCGCGACCACGTCCATGTCGGCCACGTACGTGCCGACGTCGCAGGCCGTCACGTACCGGCCGCCGAGCGAGGCGACGAACCGGCCGTACGCGAGCAGCAGCGCCTCGCTCTTGAGCACGGCCGGGTCGCCGATGATCACGGCCTTGCCGCCGCCGTGGTCGAGGCCGGCCAGGGCGTTCTTGTAGGACATGCCGCGCGCCAGGTTCATCGCGTCGGCGACGGCGTCGGCCTCGGAGGCGTACGGGTAGAAGCGGGTACCTCCGAGGGCCGGGCCCAGGGCGGTGTCGTGGAGGGCGATGACGGCCTTGAGGCCGCTCGCGCGGTCCTGGCAGAGCACGACCTGCTCATGTCCGCCCTGATCCGAGTGGAAGAGGGTGTGCAGGACGTCCCGGGCGGCGAAGGGGCCGGAGGGGGTGACAGCGTCGCCGGTCACATCGGTCACTGTGGTGACTCCCAAGTACATAGCGGCGGTTGGGCGGAATCCCGTGCGGGTGGCGGGCCTTCCGTCGTTCGTGGGCACGAGGTTAGAACGTGTACGGGCCCGCCACGGCCGCAGTGCCGAGGATCACTCTCTCGCGTGCAGGGGCGGCGGAAGTACGGTCGAATCCGCCGCGTCCCGCGCGCCCCCGCCGTGGGACGATTTGCAGTGTTTCCATCCGATGGGCGGGGGAGGGGAGCAGCCGTGCCCAAGGTGTCGTCGGTGTCCGTCCCGTATGCGGCGTACCTGCGCGTGTACGAACCTCTCGCGGCCTTCCCGCAGCCGGAGCGGGATCACTGGGAGCGGTACGCGAAGCGCGAGCACCACCCCTCCTACCAGGACGAACTCCGCCGTTCGCTGGCCGACCTGCTGCCCACTCCGCCGGTCCCGGTGCCGGTGCACGAGAGCGACGACGCGTTCGTGATCGAGGTCGAGGGGGTGCTCTGCGTCTGCCCGTGGCGCACCCGGCTGCGCGGCTGGCAGGCGCTGGACGAGCTGCCGGGGCAGTTGCCGGCGCCGGTGCTGGACGCGGTGCTCCCGCCGGTGGTGCGCCGGCAGGCGTCGGACGACTACGAGCGCTGGCTGGAGCGGAATCCGGACGCGCGGCCCTGGATCCGTACGTCGACGTGGCAGGTGCCGCTGCACTGGTTCGTGCTCGTCTCCGACGAGGAGCGCGCGTACGAGGCGAAGACGGGCGAGGGCGGTGCGGGCGGGCCTTCGCTGCGCTACCGCACGCCGATGGTGCAGGCGCGGCGCCGGGTCGCCCGCGGGCTGAGGGCGCTGCGGGACGCGATCGACGAGGGGCCGCTGATCGAGGGCCTGATGGATGTGGGCCGCTGGCTGGAGGAGTTCCACCCGCGCTCGTACGTCGAGCTGGACTACGGCGGGCTCGTCCACACCCTGTCGCCCGGCCTCCTGGACGAGGACCACTCGGCGGCGGACGTCGCCGAGGGCATCGAGGCGCTGCGGCGCGGTGACGGAGCCGCGGCGGGGGAGGCGTACGCCCGGCTCGTGGAACGCTGGCGGGCGGTACGGGATCGACTTCACGCCAACTGACGGCGCCAACTCTCGCGGGCCCGGGGCTCCTTAGGGACCTACGTCCTGATCCGGGCTTTTGGCTCAAGCGTGACGGACTGCACTAAGTTCACCCTTGCGCCCATCGCCCCTCCTCGTGCCAAAATAGGACAAGGAGTCCGGGGAGGGCTCCATCCGTTCATGTATGGGCACCCATGTACCGCTATGCCTATCTATGGACGGACTACTCAGCATTGCACTGTCGCTGGGGGGTCTGACGACTCCTGATCACTGTGTGACTGATCGTCACTGTGGCGTGACTGTCCGCTATGGCATGGTCCATCGGCTTCCGTCGCTGATGAACACCTGGGAGGGCAATTCCATCGGTTTGGCCGACGAGGCTGGACGGATGGTGTAGTTGTAGTGCCGAGGACAAGCCGTTCGTCCTATAACCGACTCGACCCGTGTCCGCCATTTCGGGCAACGCGGGTCAAGGTGCAGAATTTAAAGGAAAGAACCGAGAAGGTTCGGTTCTCCCGAGGAGGCCGCTCATGACCGCTCGCACCCCTGATGCCGAGCCGCTGCTGACCCCCGCCGAGGTCGCCACGATGTTCCGCGTGGACCCGAAGACGGTCACGCGCTGGGCAAAGGCTGGCAAGCTCACGTCGATTCGTACGCTCGGCGGGCACCGCCGTTACCGCGAGGCCGAGGTCCGCGCACTGCTTGCGGGCATTCCGCAGCAGCGCAGCGAGGCCTGAGGCACCGCATAACGCAGCTTTACCGGGCGTTTCGGGTCCCCCAACCCGTTCCGCGCCCACCACTGGCTCCACACGACGCGGGTCCTGCCCCAACAGGCCCCACGCCCACTGAAGCGTCATCTCCACAGCATCACGGGTGCGTCGTCGATCGCGCTGGACTCCGCCGGGTCCAGCGCGATCTTTTTTGTGCGCCCACACCGGCGGTCCGGTCCGGTCGGCGGTGTTCCGTGTGCGTCCTTGTGGGGGCTTGGTCGCCCTCTGGTGGGTACCTGATCGGTGGCTGTGAGACTGGTGCAATTGCACATATTAAATTGAGCAGTTGTAGGAAGGGTGTAAGAAACGGTGTTTCCAAAACTGCTTCCGTGACACCCGTCACACGGCGTGCGCCTTGTTGCTGGTGACGCCCGTGCGCTAAAGGGGCCGAGGAGGGTCGCTCCCCTCCAGACTCCCACCGGACCAGGGCCGCGTGGGGCGGCTTTGGTCACCCCCGAGGGGGACTTTCGCCCTCACTCTCCTCCCAGTCGCTCTCACGGCCCTCCTGGGCCTCTGTCGCGGGGTCCAGGGCGAGCCGCAGGAGGCGGTGGCAGATCGGGCAGTGCCGGGTCAGGTGGCGGTAACCGGAGGCCGCGGAGAGGTGGGCACGCAGCAGGGCGCGGGTCTCGTGCCGTCGTATCGGTGTGGCCATGCGTCCGCTCCCGCCCGTGTCCTGGTTCCGGGGTACCGAGCGGCCGGGCCGGCGTCAAGGGCGCCGTCGGGGCGTGCACACGAAGAAGCCCGCACCGGATCGGTGCGGGCTTCTCATCTACTGCGGTCCTGACGGGATTTGAACCCGCGGCCTCCACCTTGACAGGGTGGCGAGCACTCCAAACTGCTCCACAGGACCTTGCTCTGCCGCGCTGTTACCGCGTTGCGCTGCGAGCAGGACTCTACAGCAGTGCAGGCCCGCCGGTCGAACTCACTCCCCGCGCACGGACGATCACGGCGCCGCGGCGTCGATCGCCTTCACGATCCGCTTGTCCGAGACGGGGTAGGCCGTGCCGAGCGCGTGCGCGAAGTAGCTGACGCGCAGCTCCTCGATCATCCAGCGGATGTCCAGGACCTCCTGCGGCACGGGCCGCCCCTGCGGCAGTTGTTCGAGCAGCCACGCGTACTCGTCCTGCATCTCGTGGACCTTCTCCATGCGGGTGGTGTCCCGCTGGACGGCGGTCGGCATCTGCTGGAGCCGCCGGTCGGCGGCGACGAGGTACCGCATGAGGTCGGGCAGCCGACGCAGGCCGGTGTCCGTCACGAAGCCGGGGTGCACGAGGGCCGTCAACTGGGCGCGTACGTCCTGCCGGTTGGGCAGCAGCGTCGGGCTGGTCGTGGCCTTCAGGCGGCGCTCGCAGGCCTGCCACGCGGCGAGTACCTGTTGCACCTGGCCGACCGTCCGCACGGTCGTGTCGACGATCTCGGCCCGCACCTTGTCGTAGAGCTTGCGGTACGACTCCTCGTCCCAGGCGGGGCCCCCGAAGTCCGCGATCAGCTTGTCGGCCGCCGCCATCGCGCAGTCGTCGAAGAGGGCCTGGACGGTGCCGTGCGGGTTCGCGGACAGGGCGAGCTTCTGGGCGTTGCTCAGCTTGTCCGAGGCGAACTTGCCCGGGTTGACCGGGATGTTGCGCAGGATCAGCCGGCGCGTGCCCTTCCACATGGCCTGCGCCTGCTCGGCCTCGGTGTCGAAGAGGCGTACGGACACGGTGCCGGCGGTGTTCCCGTCGTCGACGAGCGCCGGGTACGCCTTGACCGGCTGGCCCGCGCGGCGGGTCTCGAAGACGCGGGAGAGCGTGCCGATCGTCCAGTCGGTGAGGCCGGTGCGTTCGACGGACTCGCCGCCCGAGCGCTCGGCGGTCGCCGCGGCGGCCTTGGAGAGGGCCTGGCGGGCCTTCGGCTTCAGCCGGAGCTTCAGCGCCTCCAGGTCCTTGTCCTCGGCGATCTTGCGGCGCCGCTCGTCGACGATCCGGAACGTGATCTTCAGGTGGTCCGGTACGCGGCTCAGGTCGAAGTCGTCCGCCGAGACCGGGACGCCGACCATCCGCTGCAACTCGCGCGCGAGCGTCGTCGGCAGCGGCTCCTGGAGGGGCACGGCCCGGTCCAGGAACGCCTTCGCGAAGTTCGGCGCGGGTACGTAGTTGCGGCGGATCGGCTTGGGCAGGGAGCGGATCAGCTCGACCACCACGTCCTCGCGCAGACCCGGGATCTGCCAGTCGAAGCCCTCGTCCGTGACCTGGTTGAGGACCTGGAGCGGGATGTGGACGGTCACGCCGTCCGCGTCCGCGCCCGGCTCGAACTGGTACGTCACCCGGAACTTCAGGTTCCGCTGCCGCCACACGTCCGGGTAGTCGTCCTTGGTGACGGCCTCCGCGGACTCGCGGATGAGCATGGACCGCTCGAAGTCGAGCAGCTCCGGCTCCTCGCGCTGCTTCTTCTTCCACCAGGAGTCGAAGTGCGCGCCGGAGACGACGTCCGCGGGCACTCGCTGGTCGTAGAAGTCGTAGAGGGTGTCGTCGTCGACCACGATGTCGCGGCGCCGCGCCCGGTGCTCCAGCTCCTCGACCTCGGTGAGCAGCGCCCGGTTCGCGGCGAAGAACTTGTGGTGCGTACGCCAGTCGCCCTCGACCAGCGCGTTGCGGATAAACAGCTCGCGGGAGACCTCGGGATCGATCCGGCCGTAATTGATCTTGCGCTGGGCGACGAGCGGGACGCCGTACAGCGTGACCTTCTCGTACGCCATCACGGCCGCCTGGTCCTTCTCCCAGTGCGGTTCGCTGTACGTGCGCTTGAGGAGGTGCTCGGCGAGGGGCTCGACCCACTCGGGCTCGATCTTCGCGTTCACGCGGGCCCACAGCCGCGAGGTCTCCACCAGCTCCGCCGACATCACGAACCGGGGAGGCTTCTTGAAGAGGGCCGAGCCGGGGAAGATGGCGAACTTGGCGTTGCGGGCACCGATGTACTCGTTGCGGCCACCGCCGCGCTCGCGCTGCTTCGGGTCCTTCTGCGCGGACTCCTTCGTCTCCTTCACGTCCTTCATCCCGATGTGGGACAGGAGGCCGGAGAGCAGGGAGATGTGGACGGAGTCGCCGGGGGCGTCCTCCTCGTTGAGGTGGATGCCCATTTGCTTGGCGACCGTGCGCAACTGCGTGTAGATGTCCTGCCATTCGCGGATGCGCAGGAAGTTGAGGAACTCCCGCTTGCACATCCGGCGGAACGCCGAGGAGCCCAGCTCCTTCTGCTGCTCGCGGACGTAGCGCCACAGGTTCAGGAACGCCAGGAAGTCGCTGGTCTCGTCCTTGAAGCGGGCGTGGCTCTGGTCCGCCTGCTGCTGCTTGTCGGAGGGGCGCTCGCGCGGGTCCTGGATCGACAGGGCCGCCGCGATGACCATGACTTCGCGGGCGCAGCCGTTCTTGTCGGCCTCCAGGACCATGCGGGCCAGGCGCGGGTCGACGGGGAGCTGGGCGAGCTTGCGGCCCTGCTGGGTGAGGCGCTTGCGCGCGTCCTTCTCACTCGGATCCAGCGCGCCCAGTTCCTGGAGGAGCTGGACGCCGTCGCGGATGTTGCGGTGGTCCGGCGGGTCGATGAACGGGAACTTCTCGATGTCGCCGAGGCCGGCCGCCGTCATCTGGAGGATGACCGAGGCGAGGTTGGTGCGCAGGATCTCGGCGTCCGTGAACTCGGGCCGGGCGAGGAAGTCGTCCTCCGAGTAGAGCCGGATGCAGATGCCGTCGGACGTCCGCCCGCAGCGGCCCTTGCGCTGGTTGGCGCTGGCCTGGCTGATCGCCTCGATGGGCAGCCGCTGCACCTTCGTACGGTGGCTGTAGCGCGAGATGCGGGCGGTGCCCGGGTCGATGACGTACTTGATGCCCGGGACGGTCAGGGACGTCTCCGCCACGTTCGTCGCGAGGACGATGCGTCTGCCGGTGTGCTGCTGGAACACGCGGTGCTGCTCGGTGTGGGAGAGGCGTGCGTACAGCGGCAGCACCTCGGTGAACCGATACTTCTTCTTCTCCAGCGCGTCCGCCGTGTCGCGGATCTCGCGCTCCCCGGAGAGGAAGACGAGGATGTCGCCGCTGTCGCCCTCGCGCTGGAGCTCCTCGACGGCGTCCGTGATCGCGGTGATCTGGTCGCGGTCGGAGTCGTCGCCGTCGTCTTCGAGCAGCGGGCGGTACCGCACCTCGACCGGGTACGTACGGCCGCTGACCTCGACGATCGGGGCGTCCCCGAAATGCCGGGCGAAGCGCTCCGGGTCGATCGTGGCCGAGGTGATGACGACCTTGAGGTCCGGGCGCTTCGGCAGCAACTGGGCCAGATAGCCCAGCAGGAAGTCGATGTTCAGGGACCGCTCGTGCGCCTCGTCGATGATGATCGTGTCGTAGGCGCGCAGCTCGCGGTCGGTCTGGATCTCGGCGAGCAGGATGCCGTCGGTCATCAGCTTGACGAACGTGGCGTCCTGGTCGACCTGGTCGGTGAAGCGCACCTTCCAGCCGACGGCCTCACCCAGCGGTGTGCGCAGTTCGTCGGCGACGCGCTCGGCGACCGTGCGGGCCGCGATCCGGCGGGGCTGGGTGTGCCCGATCATGCCGCGCACACCCCGGCCGAGGTCGAGACAGATCTTGGGGATCTGCGTCGTCTTGCCGGAGCCGGTCTCGCCCGCCACGATCACGACCTGGTGGTCGCGGATGGCGGCGGCGATCTCGTCCTTCTTCTGGCTGACGGGAAGCTGCTCGGGATACGTGACGTCGAGCGCGGCCCGGCGCTCACGGCGGACGGCCGTGCGCACCTCGGCCTTGGCGGCCTCGGCGTCGATCTCGGCTATCACGGCGGCGCGGGCCTCGGGCTTACGGATCTTCCGCGCGCCTTCGAGCCTGCGGCCCAGTCGGTGCGCGTCACGGAGGGACAGCTCGGACAGGCGCCGCGCTACGGCGGCGATCCGGTCGGCGGCGGGGGCAGGCTGCGTAGACATACGTCCTCCAGGATCTCACCTCCGGGAAATCCGTGGCGAACGGTTTTGCCGCGGCCGGTTCGGGGGCCATGACGAGGACTACGCGTGGCGCGGAGTAGCGGAGTAGGCGAGGAGTATTTCGGGGTGTACGTCTCGTATGTCTGCTCTAGCGTTCAGATATGTCGTCCTTGTCCGATCAGGAGCAGCCGCGCCCGCACCCGCCCCACGGTGAGCACGGACGCCCGCCGACCGGGGCCGAGCGCTGGGCCGCGTACAAGAAGTCGCCCTTCTTCCCGGCCTGCGTGCTCGTGATCATCCTGGCCGCCGCGGCGGCGCTGTTCGCGGCCTCGTACACGTACTCCATGGCCAACCCGACGCCGCACGACATCCCGACGGCGGTCACCGGGGAGCCGGACGCGGCGCGGCGCAGCGCCTTCGTCGACGCGATGGAGAAGGCCCTCGACGCGCAGCTCGACCTCAAGCACTACGACTCGCGGGCGGCGGCCAGGAAGGCCATCGACGAGCAGCGGGTCTTCGCGGTGCTCGACGTCCGCGACGGGGGCGCCAGGGTCGAGCTGGACGTCTCCAGCGCGTCCGGAGTCTCCGTGGCCCAGGTCTTCGCGGAGTCGGCGCCGGCGGTCAGCGAGAAGACCGGGATCCCGGTGGCGGTCAAGGACCTGCACCCGCTCCAGAGCGGCGACCCGCGCGGCCTCGCGATCTTCTACATCTCCCTCGCCGCGGTGATCATCGGGTTCGTCGGGGCGATCCAGCTCAGCGTCCACGCGCGCGGGCTGAACCCGGCCGAGCGGATCGCGTTCACGGTGGCGTACGCGCTGCTCGGCGGGTTCGCCATCGCGGCGGTCGTCGACTGGGGGCTCGGCGCGCTCGATCTGCCCTTCGTCGAGTCCTGGCTGATCCTCGCGCTGACGATGTTCAGTTGCGGGATGGTCTTCACGATGTTCAACACGTTCTTCCACCGCTGGGCGATGATCCCGACGTGGGGGCTGCTCGTCCTGGTGGGCAATCCGGCGTCCGGCGGGGCGGTGGCGCCCCCGCTGCTGCCGACGTTCCTCGGTCGTCTCGGGCAGTGGCTGCCGCCGGGGGCGTCGGTGAACGCGCAGCACACGGCCGTCTACTTCCAGGGCCACCAGCACGCGTTCCCGTTCCTGGTGCTGGCCGGGTGGGGGCTGGTGTCGAGCGCCCTGTTCTGGTTCTGGCGGCACAGGCACCCGGGCGGGCGCGGCACACAGCCGCTGCACGCCGCCCCGGTGTGAGGCGCCCCGGACACGCAATAGGCCCCGTCCGAGGACGGGGCCTAATTCCTGTGGCTGGGGCCGGGATCGAACCGGCGACCTATCGCTTTTCAGGCGATCGCTCGTACCAACTGAGCTACCCAGCCACGAAGTCCACGAGGAACTTCAGCGGTCCTGACGGGATTTGAACCCGCGGCCTCCACCTTGACAGGGTGGCGAGCACTCCAAACTGCTCCACAGGACCAAGCTGTTGTGTGCAACAGTGTTGCACACGATCTTGCGTGCCCCCAACGGGATTCGAACCCGTGCTACCGCCTTGAAAGGGCGGCGTCCTAGGCCGCTAGACGATGAGGGCTATCGGCCCGCCTGGGCGCTTCGCAGCGCGTCGGGGACGTGAGAAGCATATGGGATGCGGGGAGCTATCGCCAAAACGGTTTACCCGGGCCCCGGCGAGGCGGGATCGGAGGCGGGCGGCGAGGGCGTCGCCCCCGGCTGGTTCTCCTTCGGCAGATGGCGGCTGACCTCGGCCCGCGTCAGGCCCAGACCGCCGAGCCTGATCTCGTCCCAGGCCTGGAGGCGCTTGGTGGCGCTGTCCAGATAGAGCACGGAGACCTCGACCGGGTCGGGGTCCTTGTCGTCGACCGCGCGCAGGCCGCTGCCGCCGGTCGAGCCCTCGACGCGCAGCCGGGTGCCCAGCGGCAGCACCTCCATCTGCTGGCGGTGGATGTGCCCGGCCAGGACCAGGGGCACCGCGCCGTCCGTCTCGCGCGCCGCCGCCGGTTCGTGGGCCAGCGCGATGTCGACCGGGGTGCCCGCCGCCCGCTGGTCGCGCAGGGCCGAGGCGAGACGGATGCCCGCCATGCGCTCCGCCGGGTCGCCCAGGGCCGCCGTGGAGCGGTCCGGGGTGTACTGCGGGTCGCCGGTGCCCGCGATGCGCAGGCCCGCGACGGTCACGGCCCTGCCGTCGTCGAGCACGCGCACGTTCTTGAAGCGCTTTCGGTCCGACAGGTACTTCTGTGTGGTCTTCGAGTCGTGGTTGCCGCGGATCCACACATAGGGCGCGCCGAGGTCCCTGATCGGGTCGAGGAAGGCGTTCTCGGCCGCCGACCCGTGGTCCATGGTGTCGCCCGTGTCGATGATGACCGAGATCCGGTACTGCTCCACGAGCGAGGCGATGATCTTCCACGACGCCGGGTTGAGGTGGATGTCGGAGACGTGCAGCACGCGGATCGTGGAGGGGTCCGGGCGGTACGTGGGCAGCGTCGACGTCACGTCGTAGAGCTTGGTGACGTTGGTGACGAGCCGGGCCAACTCGCGCTGGTAGACGTCGAACTCGGTGACGATCGAGCGGGCGTTGCCGACCACGGAAGGGGCCGAGGAGAGCAGTCCGGAGAACTTCGGCTCCAGGACCGAGTTCGGGTTCCAGGTCGCGTACGCGGTGCCGCCGGACGCCGCGAGGAGGGTGAGCGCCAGACCGCCGGCGGCCAGGGCGCGGCGGGGGCGCCGGTAGACCGCGAGGCCGAGCGCCGTCGCCCCGGAGACCACCGCCACGCAGGAGCGCACGGCCAGGTCGAGCGTGCCGTGCTCGACGTCGCGGGCCACCTCGTCCTGGAGCCCCGAGATGCGCTCCGGGTGGTCGACGAGGGCCCGGGAGCGGATCGGGTCCAGGCGGTCCACGTCGACGTCGAGGCGGATCGGGGCCGTGTGGGACTTCAGCTCCAGGGCGCCGAGCGGAGACACGTTGATCTTCGTGCCGCCGGAGACGGACGGGCGCAGCGTCATCCGGGTGTCCATCGGGCCGACCGGGGCGCGGACGCTGCCGACGACGAGGAGGCCGAGCCAGGCGCCCAGCAGGACGACGGCGATCAGGCCGAGGGCACGTACGAAGGGGTGGGGCCGGTGGACGGGTTCGAGGAGCGGGGTCGGCAGGTCCTGGTGCGGACGCCGCGTGCGGCGGCGCAGGAGGGCCGCCGGGGCGGTGCGGGTGCCTCGTATCCGGTGCAGGGCGCGGCGTATGGCGACAGCGGGCGGTCGGGCCATTGCTGCCGTATGCCCAAGTGGACGGGTGGATATGCGGGGTCGTGCCGGACAATGGCCGTGTGCTGGAGATGACGCGCGAGGAGTTCGAGGAACTGGTGGCCGAGGCGCTCGACCGGATTCCGCCCGAGTTGACGCGGCTCATGGACAACGTCGCGGTGTTCGTCGAGGACGAGCCACCCAGCGACGATCCCGAACTGCTCGGGCTCTACGAGGGGACTCCGCTGACCGATCGCGGTGAGTGGTACGCGGGGGTCCTGCCGGACCGCATCACGATCTACCGGGGGCCGACGCTGCGGATGTGCGAGTCCCGGCAGGACGTGGTCGCGGAGACGGAGATCACCGTGGTGCACGAGATCGCCCACCACTTCGGCATCGACGACGAGCGGCTGCACGCGCTCGGGTACGGGTGAGAGGCCGGGGCGCTTCTTTGTGCGGGCTTTGTGCGGTGCGGGCGCGGCGCGTGTCCTCTTGCGGGGCGCCGGAGTTGGGACAGGTGTCCCTGTCACGTGCCCGGAGGTGCTCGCCCGTGCGCCAGCTTTCCGTACCACCCTGTGTCCGTCGACTGAGCTGCCTGACCGCGACCACGGTGGCCGTCGCGGCGGCCGCCGGATGCATGAGCGTGGCCGACGACGGGCGCCCGCCCGCGCCCTCGCACCCCGCGGCGCACCGGAGCGGGCGGGCCGCGCCCGACGGGGGCACGGTGATCTCCGACGGTGTGGGCGGTGTCGGCGCGCGGGCCGGGAAGGCGGCGGCGAGCGGGGACGCCTCCGCGGCGGCCTCGGGGTCCGCGTCGCCCGCGGCCGCCACGCCGCGCGGGGCGACCCCGTCGGCCCAGGAGACCTCGCGCCCGCCCCGTTCGGCGCGGCCCTCCCGGGGGGCGCCGCCCGAGAAGCCGAGCACGCCGCGCGCCACGCCGTCGACCCCGGCCCCGCCACCGCCGCCACCGCCGACGCCCACCCCCGAGCCGTCCCCGACGACCGCGGAGCCGTCGTCGTCCGCGCATGCCCAGCAGGCCGGGTCGCGGTTGCTGAGGGAACCGGCGCCGCAGGCGGGGAGCCCGGCGTAGCGTCGGCGCGCAGGGCGCCTGTGTGAGCGGCGTCTCACGGGAGCGGTTTGCCACCGGGGGTAGTAGGTGCGTATGGTGGTAGATCGTTTGATCCCATTTGCCCGGCGCCGCACAGGAGCGCCGCGTGGCGCGTACTCTCCCTTGCCGTGGCTGGACCGCATTGAGGCGGTCGATTTGCGAATTTGCGAATGAGCGAATACACGGAGTTGACGGGCGCGTGCCGAAACTCCGGAAGGTTTCGCATTTCGCATGTCCATTTCTGCTGAACACACCATCGAGAACACCCAGCTCGCCGAGAACCTCGCCGAGAACACCGAGGCCGCCGACGTCGTAGAGACCGTCGAGAACGCCCAGGCCGTCGAGGCCGTCGAGAACACCGAAGCGGCTGTCGAGGCCGACGAGAACGCCGAGCCCACCCTCACCTTCGCCGACCTCGGTCTGCCCGAGCCGGTCGTCCGCAAGCTCGCGGCGAACGGTGTGACGACCCCCTTCCCGATCCAGGCCGCGACCATCCCGGACGCCCTGGCCGGCAAGGACATCCTCGGCCGTGGCCGCACCGGCTCCGGCAAGACGCTCTCCTTCGGCCTGCCCGTGCTGGCCCGCCTCGCCGGCAGCCGCACTGAGAAGCACAAGCCGCGCGCCGTCATCCTCACCCCGACCCGTGAGCTCGCGATGCAGGTCGCGGACGCGCTCCAGCCCTACGGCGATCAGGTCGGCCTGAAGATGAAGGTCGTCTGCGGCGGTACCTCGATGGGCAACCAGATCTACGCCCTGGAGCGCGGCGTCGACATCCTCGTCGCCACCCCGGGCCGCCTGCGCGACCTCATCAACCGCGGCGCCTGCTCCCTGGAGAACATCGAGGTCGCCGTCATCGACGAGGCCGACCAGATGTCCGACCTGGGCTTCCTGCCCGAGGTCACCGAGCTGCTCGACCAGGTGCCGGCCGGCGGCCAGCGCATGCTGTTCTCGGCCACGATGGAGAACGAGATCTCCACGCTGGTCAAGCGCTACCTGACCAACCCCGTCACGCACGAGGTCGACAGCGCGCAGGGCAACGTCACGACGATGTCCCACCACATCCTCATCGTGAAGCCCAAGGACAAGGCGCCGGTCACCGCCGCGATCGCCTCCCGCAAGGGCCGCACGATCATCTTCGTCCGCACCCAGCTCGGTGCCGACCGCATTGCCGAGCAGCTCTGCGAATCCGGCGTGAAGGCCGACGCGCTGCACGGCGGCATGACGCAGGGCGCGCGTACCCGGGTCCTCGAGGACTTCAAGAAGGGCTACGTCAACGCGCTCGTCGCCACCGACGTCGCCGCCCGCGGCATCCACGTCGACGGCATCGACCTGGTCCTGAACGTGGACCCGGCCGGCGACCACAAGGACTACCTGCACCGCGCGGGCCGCACGGCGCGTGCCGGGCGTACGGGCACGGTCGTCTCCCTCTCCCTGCCGCACCAGCGCCGCCAGATCTTCCGGCTGATGGAGGACGCGGGCGTCGACGCCGGGCGTCACATCATCCAGGGCGGTGCCGCCTTCGACCCGGAGGTCGCGGAGATCACCGGCGCCCGGTCCATGACCGAGGTGCAGGCCGAGTCGGCGGGCAACGCGGCGCAGCAGGCCGAGCGTGAGGTCACCGACCTGACCAAGCAGTTGGAGCGCGCCACGCGTCGCGCCGCCGAGCTGCGCGAGGAGGCCGACCGCCTCACCGCCCGCGCCGCCCGTGAGCGCGGCGAGGACGAGGAGGGCGTGGCCGCGGCCGTCGCCGCCGCCGCGGAGGCCGCCGCGGCGCAGGTCGCCGAGGCCGCCGCCGAGGTGCCGCAGCAGTCGGAGCGCGGGGAGCGTTCGTCCTCGTACGAGCAGCCGCGTCAGCGTCGTGACGAGCGGGGCAACTTCGAGCGCCGTGACCGCCGTGACGACCGTGGCGGCAGCCGTGGTGGCTTCGAGCGTCGGGACAACGACCGTGGCGGTTTCCGCCGCGACGACCGTCGTGACGACAACCGCGGTGGCTTCAACCGTGACGACCGCGGTGGCAGCCGTGGCGGCGGTTTCCGTCGCGACGACCGTCGTGACGACAACCGTGGCGGCTTCAACCGTGACGACCGCGGTGGCAGCCGTGGCGGCTTCAACCGTGACGACCGTGGTGGCAGCCGTGGTGGCTTCGAGCGTCGTGACAACGACCGTGGCGGTTTCCGCCGCGACGACCGCCCGTCCGGCGGCCGTCCCTTCGAGCGCCGTGACAACGACCGTGGCGGCTTCAACCGTGACGACCGTGGCGGCAGCCGTGGTGGCTTCGAGCGTCGCGACAACGACCGTGGTGGCTTCCGCCGCGACGACCGCCCGTCCGGCGGTCACCGGGGCAGCGACCGCCCGTTCAACCGCGACCGCCAGGGCGACCGCCCCGCGGCCGGTGGCGGCCACCGTCCCCACAGCCGCCGTGACGACCACCGTGGCGCCGGCTCGGGCTCCGGTTCGTCCTTCGGCCGCCGCGACGAGAAGCCGCGCTGGAAGCGCAACGGCTGACGCCGACTGATCCACTGAGGCGGGCCCATCCCCTTGCGGGGTGGGCCCGCTTTGTCGTGTGCACGCTGCTAGGCTCCGGGGGCCCGTGCAACGGGCAATCACTTTTTGCCGAGGGGCCCCACACCCTCCGTGGCTCACACCTGTTCAAGGAGGGGCATTGCCTCGTCGGGGTCTTCTGTCGGTGTCGTTGGCTGCGCTCATGGCGCTCGGCACCGTGTCACTCACCTCCGCGGAGCCCGCGCGCGCCTCCGATGCCGAGACCGTCATCCCGACGGTCGGCGTCCAGGGGCTGGATATCGCGGGCGGTTACCTCAGCACCGTCGAGAAGGCCCCCAACGGGGATCCGTACGTCACCAGCCGCACGGTCTCGGCGGACGGAGCCACGGTCGGTGCCGTGTCGTGGCGTGGGTTCGCGGGGACGTTCGCGGTCGGTCAGCATGCCGAGCGCGTGCCGTGCGACGCGGGCGGCTGCGTGCCGCTGCGCGCGACCGGCAACGGCAGCGTCGGCTACTTCGCCGTGCGGAGCGACGGCTCCCAACGGGCGCAGGTCTGGCTGAGTTCGGACACGTACCACGGCACCGAACCCGCCGTCACCGGCGGCCGGTTCACCGATGCCAGCGGTCGTTTCTTCGCCTACTCCGCGGCCTCCACCGGCAAGCAGTACGTCGACGCGACACCGACGCACTGGGTGGCGGACGTCCGACTGACCCGCACCACGAGCGCCGCGTCCGTGTGGGGAACACGATTGTGGACGCCCGGATCCGGAGCGGGGGTCTTCACCTCGTACGACCTGAAGACGAAGAAAACCGTCGCGACGGTGTCCACCGGGGCGCCGTGCACGGCCAAGGAGCTCCAGGTGACGGGGCGTTGGCTGTACTGGAACTGCGGGCCCACCGGCGCGGCGGGCGTCTACGACCTCACCGCGAAGAAGAAGATCACCGTGCCGTCCGGGCCCGCGCTCGTCGGTGACGGCTACCTCGTCCAGCACGATCGGACCGCGGGGAAGCTGAAGCTGACCGACTTCCACACCGGTACCGCGCAAGCCCCCCGGGCCGTCGCGGACCTGCCGACGGGTGGCACCGCGGATCAGCGGCGGCTGACCTGGGCCGTGGACCGGTTCGGCGGCGACATCGCGTACCTGGGCCAGGACAGCGCCGTCCACATCGTGCAGAGCGGCGTACCGGCGCAGGGCCTCGCGAAGATCGAGTCGGTTGTGGACGGCGAGACCCTGGATGCCAAGGGCCGTTACGGCGCGTCCACCACCTGGGACAGCACCTGGCAGTTCAACAAGCCCGCCGCCTGGACGTTCACCGTCAAGGACAGTCGCGGCAAGGTGGTCCGTACCCTGCGCGGCGAGGACGGCGCCTCGGCGCGGGTCGAATGGGACGGCAAGACGGACGCGGGCACGTACGCCTACAACGACAGCTACTCCTGGACCTTGGCCGCGACCGGCGCCGACGGCTCCGGCACCTTCACCACCACGGGCACCATCGGCCTCACCGGGGGGCTCCAGGGCCATCACGACCTGGGTGGCTTCCGCTTCGGCGAAGTGGTCACCCTCAACGCCTCCGGTGGCCTGACGCTGCACTACACCGAAGGCAAGGGCACGCTCGACCGGAAGCAGTCCGGCTCCGGCTGGCCCGCCGGGACGCTGGCCGTGCCGTTCGGCGACATGGGCAGCGACCGCTGCGCCGAACTGCTGGTGCGCACTCCGGCAGGCGAGCTGCGCCGGTACGCGGGCAAGTGCGGCAGCAGCGCCTACGCCCCGAACAACAGCCACACCTCGCTGGGCACGGGTTGGAACGCCTACAACGTGCTGACGGCCCCCGGTGACCTGACCGGTGACGGTCGCACGGACCTGCTCGGCCGCAAGGCCTCCACCGGCGACGTCTACGTCTTCGCCGACGACGGCCACGGCAAGCTGCTGGGGGGCAAGAAGATCCGGACGGCCTGGGCTGCGTTCACGCATGTCGTCGGGGCCGGTGATCTGAACGGTGACGGGCTCGGGGATGTTCTCACCCGGGCCAAGGACGGGACGCTCTACCGCTACGACGGCAAGGGCGACGGGACGCTGAAGGACCGGGTGACCGTGTTCACCAAGTGGGGCGCCGGATACAACGCGATCGTCGGCGTCGGTGACCTCACCGGTGACGGGAAGCCCGATCTGGTGGAGCGGGACACGGCGGGCAACCTCTACCGCAACGACGGCAAGGGCAACGGCTCGTTCACGGGCCGGACGAAGATCGCGACGGGCTGGCAGGGCTACAAGGGCGTCTTCTGACCCTCCTCCCGGCACCCGCCCGCGCCGGGACACCCCGAGATCCGGATACCCGATCGGCGTCCCGGCGCTGTCCGGCTATGCTCAGGGGTGCGTCGGCCGAGGCCGGTGTGTGGACCCTTAGCTCAATTGGCAGAGCAGTGGACTTTTAATCCATTGGTTGTGGGTTCGAGTCCCACAGGGTCTACCGACCGAGAACCGCCCCCACCTGCGGCGCAAGCCACGGGTGGGGGCGGTTCGATGAGCGGCCGCGAACTAGTCGTTCTCGCAGGAGTTGCCGAACGCCGGGTTGAGCAGCCCGATCACGTCGATCGAGTTGCCGCAGACGTTGACGGGTACGTGCACGGGGATCTGGATGTTGTCCCCGGACAGGACACCCGGGCTGTTCTGCGCGACACCGGTGGCGTTGGCCCCGTCGGGACCGTCCTGCGCGGAGGCCATGGCGGCGGAGCCCAGCACCGAGGTCCCGGCCAGCACCGCGGCGGCTGCGAATGTGCGAAGTCGCATCGAATCTCCTTGTGAGGCTGAAGGGGTACGACTCGACTATCACCCCGCCCTGACCGACCCGGCTCGTCGAATTGACCCATTAGGGGACGCGCCCCGAAAGGGCGGGAGCGATTCAGCGGTGTCGGCCGGGCGCCGGATCCACCCGGACCCAGCCCCGAGCGGGCCGGACGGGCTTGGCCGGACTCGGGACCGTTCGTCCGCGGGATTGCCACAGGCGCACCATGGCGTCGTAGATCGGAGTGTCCGTCGGGCGATACGACGCGCTCGCCGGCTCTTTTCTCCTCGATTCCATGACGTGCTCAACGAAAGGCATCGGCCGGGGCAACGTCGGGCCGCGACAACCGTCAGTCGTTGTGCAGAACGCGTGCGATACGCGGGCCGATCCAGCGTTTCAGGGAGCGCAGGGCCTGGGTCCGTTCGATCGCCCGGTCGACCCGGTAGTAGAGCTGCGGCGGCACGTGCGGGAGCAGGGGCGAGTGGCGCTGGCCGAGCAGCGCGAACATCTGATGCGGTGCCAGACCGACGTAGCGCGGCAGGTTCTCGTACCAGCCCGCGCTGTGCCTCGCCGCGCTCTGGAGGGGCAGGAGTTCGCGTTTGCGTACGCGTTCGTACCGGCCGAGGGCGCTGTGGAGGGGGCCGGGGTCCTTGAGGGATCTGGCGAGGGCCATGGCGTCCTGCATCGCGAGGGTGGTGCCGGCGCCGATCGAGTAGTGGGTGGTGTGGGCGGCGTCGCCGATCAGGACGAGGTTGCCGCGCGACCAGACGCGGTTGGTGACGGTGTGGAAGGTCTGCCACTGCGCGGGGCCGTCGAGGTCGGTCCGGCCGATGAGGGGGTGGCCCTCCAGCGGTCGCTCCAGCAGTTTCTCCAGCAGCCGCAGCGCGTCGGCGCGTTCCATGACGTCGAGGCCGAGCCCCGACCAGGTGCGCGGCGAGCATTCGACGATGCAGGTGCTGTGTTCGCCGTCGAAGCCGTACGCGTAGCACCAGAGCCAGCCGTGCTCCGTCTCGACGAAGGCGAAGGTGAAGGAGCGGAAGACCTTCGTGGTGCCGAGCCAGATGAAGCGGTTGTGACCCGCCGTCAGCCGGGTGCCGAAGTGGTCCGCGTACCGGTCGCGCAGTGCGCTGCGGGCCCCGTCGCCGGCGACGACCAGGTCGGCGTCGAAGGGCGGGTCCTGGGGGGAGACCGCGTGGTCGAAGTGGACGCGGACGCCGAGGGAGACGGCCCGTTCGGTGAGGATGCCCAGCATCCGGTGGCGGCCGATCGCGAAGCCCTCGTCGCCGCGGTGGACCGTGAGCTGGTCGCGGACGTGTGCCACACCGTCGCGCCAGCGCGCCGACTGGTCCTCGATGTCGCGCCCGGAGGGTTCGTCGTGCGCCTTGAGGGTGTCGAGCATGTCGGGCCAGTAGGTGACGCCCCATCCGTAGGTCGCGCCCTCGGGGTTCCTCTCGTGGACGCTGACCTCGTGCCGGCGGTCCTGCAGTTTCAGGAGAATGGCCAGGTAGAGGGACGCGGGCCCTCCGCCCACACAAAGCACCTTCATCCGGTTCCTCCTCGCAGGTGTTGCCCGGAGAACGACGTGCTGTTCCGGTGGTTCCTGCGGGACCCGCCATTCGGCCCGGATTCTTCTCCTTTTCAGCATGTATCCCTGTTTCGGCCGTTACTGGCCGTGGGCCATGCCGTTGAACACGCCGACGGCTGCGACCACGCGGCCGCCGAGCCAAGCAGAAGGAGAACCTGATGTCGCGCATCGCGAAGGCAGCCGCTGTCGCTCTCGGCACGGGCGCCGTGGTGCTCAGTGGCGCCGGTCTGGCCTCGGCCGACGCGGGTGCCCAGGGTGCGGCCACGAACTCGCCGGGCGTCCTGTCGGGCAACCTGGTCCAGGTCCCCATCCACATCCCGCTCAACGTCTGCGGCAACACCGTGGACGTCATCGGCCTGCTGAACCCGGCGTTCGGCAACACCTGCGCCAACGGCGACCAGGACGACCACGAGGGTCACCACGGCCACCACGGCCACCACGGTCACCACGGCGACGACGGCGAGAACGGTGAGCACGGCGGCGGCTACGGCGGCTGACGCGCGCGGCTCACTCCCCACGATGGCCCTCGGCACGGCGGTGCGGGGGCCATCCGGCGTTCACCCCCGTGCACCCCGTGCACCCCGTTCGCCCCGTTCGCCCCGTTCACCCGTACCGGTACAGGGCATGGTGATCGAGCATGTCGCGCAGCGGTGTGTCCCAGGGCGGCATCGTGTCGTCCAGGGCGAGGACGCGATGGCGCTGGGCCTCGCGGGCCCCGGGCCGCTCGGTGGGGAGGTAGGGCGCGGCTTCCGGGTGGCGCTGCCGCCATCGTGACCAGCACAGGTCGACGAAGGCGTGGTGCAGCCAGAAGACGGGGTCGTTCACCGATCCGGCGCCCAGCATGTGCCCGCTCACCCAGCGGTGGACGCGGTTGTGGTTGAACCAGGTGCGGTCGCCGCGACGGGTGGGCCAGCCCTCCAGCTTGTTGCGGAACCCGGCGGGGGAGAGCGAGTTCCACGGATCCTTGTCGTACACGGTCTCCCGCATCGCCGCGGCCAGCTCCGCCTTGCCGGGCAGATCGACCGGGTCCTGCGGGCGGCCGAAGTCCCGCATCAGGAAATCGCCGTCCGTGACCGCTTCCTTGATGTCCCAGTGGCCGTGCGCATGGGCGAACGGGCCGGTGGTGACCCGGCGGTCGGAGCGTCGGCCGTTCCCGCCGAGGAAGTCCTCGCCCCACAGGGAGGCGGCCGGCGTACGGTCCACGGTCCAGTCCCAGTACGGGACCGTGACCCCCGGATCGACGCGTTGCAGCGCCCTTTCGAACTCCAGCAGGAACTTGCGGTGCCAGGGGAAGAACGACGGCGCCATGTGCGCCACGCGTAGTTTGCCGTCGCCGTCGCCCGTGTAGAAGTCGATGTGCGTCCGGACGAACTCGTCGTAGCGGCCCGAGCGTTTGACGGCGAGGACGGCGTCCACGAAACGCCTTTTGCCGGCCTTGCTGAGCGTGCTCTGGTTCTGGCGGGTGGGGACCACCGGACCTCACACCTTTCGGTCTCGGGCGGGCTCCGGCCGGTCGTCGTGGGTCCGCAGTCCCTGGTCGCCGAGTTCCGCGACGGCTCCTCGCGCCGCGGCCAGCGGGCCGGGGTAGGACTCGTAGTGGTCGACCATGCTCAGGTACGTACCGTCGGCCCGGCGCATCAGGTGCAGGGGGCGGCCGTCCACGGTGACCTGCCACGAACCGCCGCTTGGCGCATCCGGATCGGGCAGCCGTACTCCGGAGATCCGCCGACCCCGGTACGTCTCGTCGAACGAGGCGGGTGCCGCCTCCTGGACCGGTGCGGCGGGGGACCGGAGCCGCAGTACGGCCGCGGCGGCGGGGACGGCGCCCAGCAGGACCAGGGCGGCGCTTCGGCGGGTCGGGAACATGTCGGGTCGCACGGCCGTCTCCTCGTGTCCTGCGATGGGGGTCAGCTCGTCCAGAAGTCCCACCAGCGCGTCAGGATCAGCATGCCGACGGCGCCGATGTGCAGGACGGGCAGCACCCAGGGGAACTCGGCGGCGAAGGAACGCACCCCGCGCGGCACCGGCAGGTAGCCGTCACGGGCGTTGTACGAGGTCACGGTCCAGAACAGGACGATGGTCGCCACCCAGGCCAGGCAGCACCACAGGCACAGGGAGTTGATCCGGTACAGGGACTGGAACTGGAGCCAGGACACGAAGGCGACGCCGAACAGGCAGCCCGCGTTGCAGGTCAGCCAGTACCAGCGCGGGAACCGGGCACCGGCCAGCAGGCTCATCCCCACGCAGAGCACCGCGCCGTAGGCGACGAGGCCCAGCATGGGGTTGGGGAAGCCGAAGACGGCCGCCTGCTCGCTCTTCATGATGTTGCCGCAGGAGACCACCGGGTTCAGGCTGCATCCCGGCGTGAAGTCCGGGTCGGCCAGCAGCTTGAACTTGTCGAGCGTGATGACCCAGGACGCCAGCACTCCGGCGGCCCCGGTGAGGACGAGGACGAGCGCCAGGGGCAGTGCGCGGGCTGTGTCCCTGGCGGCCGGCGCGCTGCCGGCGCCCCGGTGGCCGGTCTGGGCCGGGACGGACCGGGAGATCCGCTGCTGGTCGGTGCTCACCCGGTCAGCCGCGGATGTGCCGGACGGGCAGGACGCAGTGGGCGGCGGCGGTCAGGGTCGCCTCGTCGCCGACGAAGCTCCGCAGCTCCTCCTCGGTGACGAGGCGGCCGGGCGTCGCCGTGGGCCAGGGACGCGTGGTGAACATGAAGTAGACGGTCCCCTCGGCCTCCGCGGCCTCCAGCCACTCGGGGGGCACCGGGCACTGCGCGTTGATCGGCGGGAGGGAGACGACGGCCTGACCCGCTTCGACGAGCAGCGAGACGGGGAAGCTGGGCTGCCGCACGCCGCTGTGCACGGTCGTGCCGACCGTCAGCCCGTGATTGGCGAGGAGGGCGCGGACGGCTGCCTCTCCCGCTTCGGGGCCCGCGGGGGAATCGCCCAGGGAGTAGGCGAGGAGGAAAGGTACGGCGCCTTCTTCTTCCGCCTGTTCACCGCTCCAGGCGATGACGGCCAGAGTTCCCAGATCGGCGGCCCGGAACGTGGTGTCAATGCTCGACGTAGAAGTCACCGGGCAACCCTAGCGACGGGAGAAGCGGATGTACCGCGATCTCACTCGATCGGTCGATCGGTGACCACACGTTCGGGTAGGTACTTCTCCGCTGAATGGAACGAAGAAATCGGCTCCGGGAACAGATGTTCCCGGAGCCGATTTCTTTGTGGAATTCGAACGGAAAAGCGGTCAGCGGCCGAGTGGAAGGCCGCCGAGCAGATTTCCGGAATTGTTGGTGCTGTCGGCCTTGGAGTCCATCCCGTGGACGGCGTCCGAGACCGCGCCGAGCAGACCGTGCTCGTTCTTCGGGTCGAGGAGGTTGGTGTCGACCGGGTTCACGTCGAGCGTCCGCTGGCTGGTGATCGTGTTCACCGCGCCGTTCAGGCTCGTGGGCGTGAGATCCGAGGCAAAGGCGGGGGCGGCGGCGCCGGTGATCGCCAGGGACCCGGCTACGACAGCGGCGGCCTTGCAAGCCTTCATGGTTCTTCCTTTCCTCGATGACTGTCCGTCATCGCCTGAGCTTCTGCTTGCTCAACGAGCACCGCCGCCGGCGGAAACGCCGGTGAGGCCTCGGAGGAGGTGGACGCGAAGCAGCCGCCCCCTGGAGAGGAGGCGGCTGCGGAAGAGCCGGTCTGGGCCGGTCAGTCGTTGGCGCAGGTGTTGCCGAAAGCCGGGTTCAGCAGACCGATGACGTCGACGGTGTTGCCGCAGACGTTGACCGGCACGTGCACGGGGACCTGCACGGCGTTGCCCGAGATGACGCCGGGCGAACCGGTGGCGGCACCCTGCGCGCCGCTGTCGGCGGCAGCGATGCCGGCGCTGCCGGCCATGGCGGCGGCAGCCACAGCGGAAAAGACGACTGCCTTGGCGGTACGCGACATGAACATGCTCCTTGGGGGTCGTTCTGTTCGGCCGGGGCAGGCGCCCGGCTTGTGGTGCAACGGTGAGGTGTTCCTCTGGGTTGCGGGTCCGAACGGGTGAATGACCGTCAAGGCGTTGAAGCGCGTCACCGGGAGTCGCCGGATAGTGGGCCATAATTTCACAACACCAACACACATCCTGTATCAAGTGATTCCGGCTTGCCAGTCGCTACTGTGAGCCGCTCCCCTTTTGGGGCGATATGCGCCGGGGAGAGTCGGCAGATAAGTGTGACTTTCTTATTTGTTCCTCTGCGTTGCGGAGAACACTGCGGTGATCCTGCTCATTCCTGAAGGGGAAGTCGGCCGTGCCAAATGTCAAAGGCTGTTTCCTGCGGCGCATGACCGTGGGCCTGCTGTCCCTGGCGGCGGTGGCCCTGCCCGGCCAGTCGACCGCCACCGCGCCGGCGCAGGCGGCCGAGAAGTCCCGTATCCCCTTCACCACGCGGTACGACTCCGTGCTCCACGGCGGGTTCGTGCGCGCGGCCAACGCGTCGATCACGTGCAGGGACGCCAAGTCGACGGCGAAGGTGGGCTGCTCCGGGGCGCGCGCGGGCGCGGCGGTGGGCAACGGCGCGTTCGACATGTTCTACACGGACGTCGACAGCGACCCCAACACCTACAACTCGACCCGGGCGGAGCTGCGCGTCCCGGCCGGCGCGCGGGTCGCCTACGCGCGCCTGTACTGGGGCGGCAACCTCAGGGTCGGGGAGCAGAAGCCGCCGCGCGACAACGGCCGCGTCCTCGTGGCGGAGCCGGGCGGCCAGTACAAGGAGCTGTTGGCCGACAGCGAGATCGGGCACCGGGTGGCCAACGGCGCCGACGCGTACCAGGCGTCGGCGGACGTCACCGATCTGGTGCGGTCCGGCGGGTCCGGCCTCTACACCGTGGCCCAGGTGAACATCGCGATGGGGCGCACGGCCGCCGGTGCCTGGGGCGGCTGGACGCTCGTGGCCGCGTACGAGAAGGAGTCCGAGCCGCTGCGGCACCTGTTCCTGCGGGACGGGTTCGACACCTTCACCCGGCAGGACCCGAGCCGGGGCTTCCACCAGCGGACCGCGCCGGCCCGGGGCACCGGCGGGTATGTCGGCCTGGTCGCCTACAACGGTGACCGCGGCCGGGGCGGCGACTCGCTGACGATCTCGTCCGGCCGCCGCGCGCCGGTGCTCCTCGCCGACCGGGCCAACCCGGCGCGGGACGTCCTCAACTCGACCATCAGCGAACCCGGCGCGCGACCGTCCAAGCGCGACCCCGCGTACGACAACACGCTCGGCTACGACTCCGACGTGTTCCCGCTGGGCCGGGCCGTCGGCCGGGGCGCCAGAGACCTCGGCCTGCGGCTGGTGTCCGCCAAGGACGCGGCCTGGATCGGCGTGCTCTTCGGCGCCGTCGACGTCCGGGCCTAGCCGTTCTCCGCTCCCCAGCCAAGGAAAGGGCGATGTCTGTGACGTCTGCACCCTTGCCGCCGCACGTTCTCCACGTGACGCAACCGGTCGACGGCGGTGTCGCGCGCGTGGTCGCCGACCTCGTACGCGGGCAACTCGCCGCGGGGATGAGGGTCTCGGTGGCCTGCCCCGCGGCCGGGAACCTGCCCCGCCTCCTGGACTCGGGATGCGAGGTCCTGGAGTGGCAGGCGTCGCGGTCCCCGGGGAAGGGGCTGATCCGGGAGGGGCGCCGGTTGGCCGACGTGGTGGCGCGGACCCGGCCCGACCTCGTCCACGCCCACAGCGCCAAGGCGGGCCTGATCACCCGGCTCGTCGTGCGGGGCCGTGTGCCGACCGTGTTCCAGCCGCACGCCTGGTCCTTCGAGGCGGTCCAGGGGGCCGCCGCGCGCATGGCCCTGCACTGGGAGCGGTTCGGCGCCCGCTGGACGTCGCGCCTCGTCTGCGTCAGCCGCGCCGAGCAGGAGACGGGACGCGGTCACGGCATCGACGCGCCCTGGCGGCTCGTCCCCAACGGGGTGGACCTGGAGCGCTTCCACCCCGCCCGGTCCTCCGAAACGGTGCCGCACGCGCGCGGTGAGGGGCCGCTCGTGGTCTGCGTGGGCCGGCTGTGCCGCCAGAAGGGGCAGGACGTCCTCGTCCGGGCGTGGCAGGACGTCCTGCGCGAACTGCCGGGCGCCCGGCTGGTCCTGGTCGGCGACGGGCCCGACGCGGCGCGGCTGCGGGCGGCGGCGCCGCGCTCCGTCTCGTTCGCCGGGGCGGTCGACGATCCCGTCCCCTGGTACCGGGCGGCGGACCTGGTCGTCATGCCCTCGCGGTGGGAGGGCATAGCGCTCGCCCCGCTCGAAGCCATGGCCTGCGGGAGCCCGGTGCTCGTCACCGACGTGGCCGGGGCCCGCGAGAGCCTGCCTTCTTCTCTGGCCCGTACCTGCGTGGTCCCGCCGGAGGACGCGACGGCCCTGGCCCGGGCGCTCGTCAGCCTGCTGCGCGCCCCCGAGGGTCTGCGCGCCCTCGGCCGGGACGCCTACCGCCATGTGCACGCCCACCACGACGTACGGCGCACCGCCGAGGCGGTCGCGGAGGTGTACGGCGAACTTCTGGGTCTGGAGACCACCGCACACAGAGAGCCGATCACGACGTGACCCAGGAACAAACCGTTGCCCCCGCCATGGTCGTCTCCCAGCGGACCGCCCACGGCTCCCGGCTCACCCTGAGCGGTGGTCCCGCCTGGGGCCACTCCACCCGCACCCTCCTGCTCGCCGCGGACAGTACGGCGGCGCTGCTCGCCACCGCCGCGCTCCCGTCCGTCCAGCGCCAACCGCTGCTGGTGACCGGGTTCGTGCTGCTCGTCCTCGCCCTGCACCGGTCCGCGGGCCTGTACCGGCCGGTCGAGGGGCGGCACGTCCTCGACGACTGCCCGGCCCTCGCGGGGCGCGTCGTGCTCGCGTGGTGCGTGCTGACCGCCGCCGCGGCGAGCCTGCCCCTCCTCCAACCCCTCTCCCCGCGCGCGGTGCTCACCGGCTGCGCCGCCCACGGGGCACTCGCCGTCACGGCCCGCGCGTTCGTCCTGTGGCGGCGCCGCGTGGCCCTGGTCCGCAGGCCCTGCGCGACCCTCCTCGTGGGGCCCGAGCCGACGGCCGCGCGGGTCGCCGCCGCCCTCCAGCGCCACCGGCCCAGCGGCATCCGCCTGGTCGGCATCGTCGGCGCCGACGCGGCGGGTTCCCGCACCGAGAGCGAGGAGCCGACGCTCCCGGTGCTGACGAGCGTGGACGACGTACGGCGGGCCGTGATCCAGAACGGGGTGCGGCGCGCGATCGTCCTGGGCAACTCAAGCGCCCCGGAGCACCGGCCCTGGCTGCACAGCCTCGCGGAGCTGCGGTGCGAGTTCTGGGAGCTGGACCCCGACCCGTCGGCGTACGTCCCCGCGCGGCACGCGGCGGACAGTCACCTGGCCGGGTTCCGCTGCCGCCCCCTGAGCGCGGCGGCCGACCGGCTGCACCCGGGCAAGCGCGCCCTCGACCTGGCCGTCTCCGCCACCCTGCTGGTGCTGATCAGCCCGGTGCTGCTGGTGTGCGCGCTCTGGCTGCGGCTCAGCGAGGGGCCCGGTGTGGTGTTCCGGCAGGAGCGCGTGGGCAGGGGCGGGCGGCCCTTCACCCTGCTGAAGTTCCGTACCCACCGCCCGGCGGACCCGATCGAGTCGGCGACGCGCTGGAGCGTCGCCAACGAGCACCACATGCCCTGGTTCTGCCGGTTCCTGCGCCGCACATCGCTGGATGAACTGCTCCAGCTCTGGAACGTCTTCCGCGGCGACATGAGCCTGGTCGGCCCCCGCCCGGAGCGCCCGTACTTCGTCATGAAGTTCAGCGAGACCTACCCCGGCTACAGCGAGCGGCACCGGATGCCGACCGGCATCACCGGCCTCGCCCAGATCAACGGGCTGCGCGGCGACACCTCCATCGAGGACCGCTGCCGGTTCGACAACGCGTACATCGACAGTTGGTCGCTCTGGCGGGACCTGACGATCCTGCTGCGCACGGCGACGGAGTTCTTCCGTCCGACGGGAAGTTGACGAAGTGACAGCCGTCCCCGCGTTCACCGAGGTGCGCGCCGGCCCCGCGGCGCCGTGGTGGCGGGCCGTGCGCCGGGCGGGCCCGGTGCTCCCCGTCCTGCTGCTGATCGGCATGCTGGCCCTGCCGCTCGGGCCGGGCGCCGGTGACGAGGGCAGCGCGCTGACACCGGCCGACGCGGTCTCCGGACTCGCCGTGGTCTTCTGCGCCGTGCGTGCCGTGCGCGGCGGACACCGCCCGCTGACCCGCACCGCCTACGTCGTCCTCGGCCTGCCCGTGCTCGCCGTCGCGGTGGCCGCCCTCGGCGCGGACTCGTCGTCGAACGCCCTCCTCGGCCTCGTGCGGTACTACCAGATCTTCGTGCTGGTCCCCGCCACCGTGCTGTTGCTCGTACGCGACCGGAAGGACTTCCGGCTCGTCGGCTGGGCGCTGATCGCGCTGGCCCTGTGGCAGGGGTCGATCGGCGTGTACCAGTACCTGACCGGTACGGGTGCCTCGTACGCGGGGGAGGACATCCGGGCCGTCGGCACGTTCGGCGCGACGGATGTGATGGGCATGTCCACCGTGGTCGCGTACGGGCTGATCTGCGCCGTGGCGCTCGCCCTCGGCAGCGGCTCCCCGCGCCCGCGGCTCACGGCGCTGGCCTGTGCGCTGGGGCTCCTCGTGCCGCTGGCGCTCTCGTTCAGTCGCGGCGCGTGGATCGCCACGGCCGTCGCCTGCGTCCTCCAGATCGTCCTCGCCGGGGCGCGGCGCGCGGCCAAGCTGCTCGCCGTCGGGGCCGCAGCGGCGGTCGTGCTCGTCGGCGGGTTCGGCGTGGGCACGTCCATGCTCCAGGAGCGGCTGAGCAGCATCACGCAGGTCACGGCCACCCCCGACCAGTCGGTGACCGACCGCTACACCATGTGGGCGGCGGCGATCGACATGTGGGAGGAGCACCCCGCGACCGGGGTCGGCCTGAAGAACTTCCCCGCCTACCGCGACAGCCACGCCTCGATCGCGCTCTCCGCGGGCAGCGACGTCGCGGGCGCGGGGGCCGCCTTCCACCGGCAGCCGCTGCTGTCACCGCACAACATGTACCTCCTGGTCCTCAGCGAGCAGGGGCTGCTGTGCCTGTGCGCCATCGCGGGCAGTTGGGCCGCGCTGCTCGTGTGCGGCATGCGGCGGCTCGCGGCGGCCCACCGGAGGGCGCGCGGCCTGGATTGCGCGCTCCTCGCCTGCGGGCTGCTCACCTGGCAACTGATCGACTTCGCGTACGCCGACATCGGCGGGCCGTCCACGGTGCTCACCGCCGTGGTGTTCGGGCTGGCCGCCTGGTGGGCGCTGGCCCCGGCCGCCCTCGGCGAGGAGGCGGCGGCGCGGCGATGAAACCCACCCTCCCGGTCGACGAAGAAGAGACCTTGCGCTCTCCCGCGATGCCGTCGCAGCAGACAGCCGAACCACCCGCCGTCGAGAGGGCCCAGGACCCCCAGGGCGCCTCGAACACCTTCCTGGCCCGCGCCGCGCTGCTCACGGCCGTGCTCTCGGCCGCCGGTTCGCTGCTCGGCCTCGGCCGGGACCAGGCGCTGGCCCACCTCTTCGGGGCGGGCAGCGAGACGGACGCCTTCCTGGTGGCGTGGACCGTGCCCGAGGTGGCCACGACGCTGCTGATCGAGGACGGCCTCGCGTTCATGCTCGTCCCCGCCTTCAGCGCGGCGATCGCCGCGCGCGGCACCCTGCCCGCGGCGGGCCAGGACCCGGTGCGCGCGCTGGTGGCCGGATCGCTGCCCCGCCTCAGCCTGGCGTTCCTGGCCTCCGCCGTGCTCCTGGTGATCGGGGCGCCCCACGTGGTCGCCCTGCTCGCCCCGGGCCTGCCCGATCCGCGACTCGCGGTCGACTGCACCCGGCTGACCGCCACCTGCCTGCTGACCTTCGGGCTCACCGGGTATTGCAGCGCGGCGCTGCGGGCCCACAGCAGTTATCTCGCCCCGGCCGCGATCTACGTCGCGTACAACACCGGCATCATCGCCACGCTGCTGCTGCTCGCCGACCGCTGGGGGGTGCGCGCCGCCGCCGTGGGTGTGGCGGTGGGCGGTGCTCTCATGGTGCTCGTCCAGGCGCCGGTCCTCCGCCGTCATCTGCGCGGCGCGGCGTCCGGGGGAGCCACGGACAGGTCCGCGGACGCGAAGGCCGCGAAGCGGCCGGCCATGGACCTGGCGCTGATCGCGACCGTCCTGCTCTTCGCGCTGTGCCGGCAGTCGCAGGTCTTCATCGAGCGCTTCCTCGCCTCCTCCCTGCCGTCCGGCGCCATCTCGCACCTCAACTACGCGCAGAAGGTGGCGCAGTTGCCGATGGTGCTCTCCCTGATGCTGTGCACCGTCACCTTCCCCGTCGTCGCCAAGGCGCTGGCCCGCGGCGACACCGAGCGGGCCCGCGACCGGGTGGAACGCGACATCGCGCTGGCCGCCTGCATCGTCCTGTTCGGCGCGGCCGTGGTGTTCGCCTGCGCTCCCGAGATCATCGAACTGCTCTTCCAGCGCGGCGCCTTCACCGGTGAGGACACCGCCGCGACCGCGGACATCATGCGCGTCTACTCGCTGGGCCTGCTGGGGCACTGCCTGGTCGGCGCGCTGGTCCGTTCCTACTTCTCCGCCGGGCGGCCCACCTGGTACCCGGTCCTGTCGATGGCCGCGGGCATGACGCTCACGGCCGGGGCGGGCATCTGGGCGGTCGCGTTATGGGGCGTCGGGGGCATCGCCGCCGCCAACGCCCTGGGCATCACGTTCACGGCCGCTCTGCTGCTCACGGCGATGGACCGGCGCAGCATCCCCGTACGGCTGCCCCTCGTCTCGCTCGAACTCGGCAAGACACTGCTCGCGGCCGTGGCCGCCGCGGGCGCGGGCCTGGCGTGCGCGGCCCTGTTCGAGCACCCCCTGGCGGCTCTGACCGTCGGCTCCCTGGCCATCGGAGCCGTCTTCCTCCTTCTCCTGTGGGCCCTCCACGTCCAGGCGTTCCTGCCGGCCGTCCGCATCGCGACCAGAAAGCTTCGCCATGTCCGCTGAAACAGCGCTCCAGGAACCACCCGCCTCCAGAACCAGAGACCTGCTGCCCGGCCGCTCCCCGTGGGTGGCGATGTACCACTCCGTGGACGACTGCCGGGACGACCCCTACAACCTGACAGTCACCCCCGACCGGCTGCGCCAGCAACTGCGCTGGCTGCGGGCGCGCGGCCTGCGCGGCGTCAGCGTCGCCGAACTCCTCGACGCCCGCTCCCGGGGCACCGACCGCGGCCTCGTCGCCCTCACCTTCGACGACGGCTACCGCGACTTCGTCGAGAACGCCCTGCCGCTGCTCCGGCAGTTCGGCTGCTCCGCCACCGTCTTCGTCCTGCCGGGCAGGCTCGGCGGCGAGAACGGCTGGGACGCCGAGGGCCCGCGCAAACCGCTGCTGAGCGCCCGGGGCATCAAGGCGGTCGCCGACTCCGGCATGGAGATCGGCTCGCACGGCCTGATGCACGTCGACCTCACCCGTGTCGACGAGGAACAGCTCCGGGCCGAGATCCGCCACAGCAAGGTGCGCACCGAGGAGATCACCGGTCGCGAGGTGCACGGCTTCTGCTACCCGTACGGGCTCATCGACGCCCGCACGGTCGACGCCGTCCGCCAGGCCGGCTACCGCTACGGCTGCGCCATCGCGCCCGGCCCCCTCACGAGCGTCCACGCCCTGCCCCGCATCTACATCGGCCAGCGCGACACCCCCTGGCGGCTCGAACTCAAGCGCCGTATCCACCGGGTACGCCGACGCGGATGGCAGACCGGGGAGGGCACCCGGTGAAGGTCCTGCACGTCATCACGGGCCTGGGCGCGGGCGGCGCGGAACAGCAACTGCGGATGCTGCTGCGCCACTTGCCGCCGGGACACGACGTCGTGACCCTGACCGAGCCGGGCCAGGTCGCCGAGGGGCTGGTCCGCGACGGCGTACGCGTCGCCCACCTCGGCATGGCGGGCAACCGCGACGCACGCGCGCTGCCCCGCCTGGTGCGGCTCGTCCGCGGCGGGCGCTACGACGTGGTCCACACGCACCTCTACCGCGCCTGCCTGTACGGGCGCACGGCGGCACGCCTCGCCGGGGTGCGGGCCGTCGTCGCGACGGAGCACTCACTCGGCGACGCGCAGATCGAGGGGCGCCCGCTGACCCGCGGCGTCCGCGCCCTGTACCTGGCGGGGGAGCGGCTGGGACGGGCGACCATCGCGGTGTCCCCCGCGGTCGCCGAGCGGCTGCACGGCTGGGGCGTGGCCCCGCACCGCGTGCACGTCGTCCCCAACGGCGTCGACGTCGACCGCTTCGCCTTCGACGCGGCGGCCCGGGCCAGGACCCGGGCCGCTCTCGGGCTGCGCGCCGACGCCTTCGTCGTCGGCGGGGTGGGGCGCCTGGTGCCGGGCAAGCGGTTCGACGTCCTCGTCGCCGCCCTGCGCCACCTCCCCGACGACGTACGGCTGCTGCTCGTCGGCACCGGGCCGCAGGAACAGGCGCTGCGGCAGACGGCGGACCGCGCGCGGGTCCTCGACCGCGTCGTCTTCGCCGGGGAGCGCCCGCACACCGCCGCCGCCCCGCACGACATCGACCTGCCCGCCCTGCTGTCGGCCATGGACGTGCTCGCCTCGCCGTCGATGGACGAGGCGTTCGGGCTCGCCGTGGTGGAGGCGCTGGCCGCGGGCCTGCCCGTGCTCCACGTGACCTGCCCGGCCGTCGACGACCTGCCCGCGGACGTGACCGCCCGCGCCGTCCGTGTCCCGTGCTCCCCCGCCTCGTTCGCCCGGGGGATCCAGGACGTCCGGGACCGGCCGACGGGCGACAGGGCCCCGTCACCGGCCGCCCACCACTACAGCATCGCCCGTAGCGCCGCGCGCCACACCGAGGTGTACGCCGCCGCCATGGGCGCACCGACCCCAGGAGTGAGTACGCGATGACCGAAGCCACCCAGGAGAGGACCGCCTCCCGCCCGTCGGCCGCCCGCATCGGCACCCGCACGAGGAAGGTGCCGCGCTGGTGGCCCCTGCCCGCGGGTCTCCTGCTCGGAGCGCTCGCCGGTGGCGTGTACGGCGCCACGAGCACGCCGCAGTACACGGCGACCAGTTACGTGATCGCCGTACCGACCCATCAGTCCGACCTCTCGTCCGCGGTGGGCTTCGCCCAGGCCTACAGCAGGGTCGCGACACAGGTCGCGGTGTTGAGCGACGCCCAGGTCGCGGCGGGCGTGCCGGTGGGCACCCTGCGCTCCGGCGTCCGCGCGGAGACCTCGCCCGACGCGCCCATGGTGGCGATCTCCGCGACGTCGGAGCGGCCCGCCACCGCGATGGCGATGGCCAACGCCGTGGCCCGCGCCCTGACGGCCAATGCCAGCCATGTGAAGAAGGACACCCACGTCGAGTTGTTGCGCTTCACGCGCGCGGTGAAGCCGACCGAGCCCTCCTCGCCGTCGGCCGGCCTGACGACGCTCGTCGGCGCCTGCGCCGGGGGACTGCTCGGCGGCCTCGCGCTGCTGCTGCGCCCCAGGCACCGGGACGCGCCCGGGACCGCCACCGTGCCGGCGCCCGCCGTCGCCGCGGGACAGCGGGGCGGCGCCTGATGGCAGGAGGCGAAGCCGCCCCGGTCGTCACGGTCTGCACGGACACGGCCGAGTTCGGGACCCTGCGCGAGGAGTGGAACCGCCTGCACCGCGCGTGCGCGACCGCGACCCCCTTCCAGAGCCACGCCTGGCTCCACTCGTGGTGGCTCTCCTACGGCCGGGCGGGCCGGCTGCGCGTCGTCCTCGTACGCCGCGCGGGCCGCCTGGTGGCCGCGGCGCCGCTCATGCTGCGGCCGCTGCCCTTCCCCACGCTGACACCGCTCGGCACGGCCATCTCCGACTTCAGCGACGTCCTCGTCGAGGACGGCCCGGCCGACGCGGTCTCCGGTACGGTCACCGCGCTCGGTTCCGGGTTGTGGCGGCTGGCCGGGACCGCGGTCATCGACTTCCGCGAGGTGCGGCCCGGCAGCACGGTGGAGGCCCTGCACGCCCGCTGGCCGGGGCCGCGCCACCGGCTCGACGACTCCCCGTGCCTGGAACTGCCCGCGCTCCCGATGGACGGCCTGGTGCAGCGGCTGCCGCGGCCCAGGGCGCAGCGGGCCCGCGCCAAGCTGCGCAAGCTGGACGCCATGGGGATCGAACGCCGGATCGTGCCCGCGTCCGAGGTCGGCGGCTCGCTGCGACGCCTCCTGGAACTGCACCGACTCCAGTGGCAGGAACGCAAGGTGACCACGGAGCACGTCAGGCCGCGGTTCGCCGAGCATCTGACCAGGTCGGTGACGCAGATGGCACAGACGGGCGATGCCGTCGTCACGGAGTTCACCCTGGAGGGCTCGGTGGTCGCCGCCGACCTGACCTTCCTCTCGCCCCGGCTGGCGGGCGGCTACCTCTACGGCGCCCACCCGCGGCTGCGCGAACGCAAGATCGACGTCGCGACCATGCTGCTGCGGTCGTGCGCCGAGCACCTCCAGGACGGGCCCCGCGACGGGGTGCTGAGCCTGCTGCGCGGCACCGAGCCCTACAAGCTGCACTGGCGGCCCGAGCAACTGGTCAACCAGCGCCTCCTCCTGGCCCGCCGCGGCACGGCCCCGCTGCTCGGCGCGGTCCTGGCCGACGTCCGCGCCCGTACCTGGGCCAAGCGGGCCCGGCGCGCCTGGAAGGAGCGCGGTGGCGACCCGGCATAGAGCCGGGGCCGCCACCACGTCCCGCGGCCCGACCCGTTCAGGAAGGCCGCTCCCAGGCGTGGAACCGCAGGCACAGCCTGCCGCCGAGCACCCGCTCGGCCCAGTCGCCCAGACGCACGGGGGAGCACTTCGGCGGCCCGGCCGGTTCGACCGGCCGCGCGGGTACGGGCAGGGGCAGGGCCGGTCGGTCGCGGCCGCTCAGCACGGTCCGGTAGACCTGCGCGGCCCGCGGGTTCTGACGGCACTGCCACACCCCGTGCGGGCAGTAGTCCGTGAGGGTGTTGTAGACCGCCTTGTGCTCGTCCATCCAGGCGAGCATGCGCCGCATGTACTCCGGGTTGTCGCCGTTGCGGAACAGCCCCCACTCCGGGTACGAGATCGGCTTCTTGTGCTCCGCCGCGAAGTCGACGTGGCGCTGGAGCCCGTACGGCTCGGACACCTGCTCGTCGAAGGACTTGCCCGACGGCTGGTCGTAGGCGTCCATGCCGAGGATGTCGACCACGTCGTCACCGGGGTAGCAGTCGGTCCACGGCACGGCGTCCAGACCCCGGGTGGGCGCGAAGTCGAAGCGGAACTTCTGCCCGGGCACGGCCCGCATCGTGGTGACGATCCGCTTCCAGTACGCCTTCCACGCCGTCGGGTCGGGCCCGCAGCGGTGCGTGTACGTGATGCCGTTCATCTCCCAGCCGAGCACCACGACGGTGTCCGGCACCCGCAGGGCCACCAGACGCTCGGCAAGGACGCGGAAGTGCCGGTCGAAGTCGCCCGCCGCGCCCTGCCGCAGCAGAGTGCGCACCGCGGCGTCGGGGATGTGCGCCTCGTTGCGCTCCAGCATGGGCACGTTCAGTACGAAGAGCCGGTCATCGCGGTCACGACGCCACTTGGCCCAACTGTCGAGAAACGTCGGGGAGCCCTCGATGTTGCTCCACCTGTCACCGGGAAGATAGGTGTGCCCCACGCGCAGATCGGCGCCGTCGAGCCAGTCCGACAGCTTCGTCATCCGTGCCACCCCGAGCGGCCCGTAGTCCAGGTAGGCCCCGAACGCCGGGAGCGTGGCCGCTTCCGCGGAAGCGGTCGGGACCGGGACCGGACTCGGGTCCGCACTCGGGACCGCGCTCGGGTCCGCACTCGGGACCGGGCTCGGTGGCGCCGTGACGGGCGGGGTGGCGGCCGGTGTCTGTGGCGCGTCGACGGGTGGCGGAGCGGGAACGTTCGCGGCGGCCGGGATCCGTTCGGCGCGCGGGGTCGCGTCCGCCCGTTCGATGGACACGGTTCCCGCCGCGGTCACCGCCGCGAGCACGGCTCCGACCGCGACAAGCGGGAGGCGTCCGTACCGCGTCCACCGGCGTTTTCTCACCATGTCTGCTCCTCGTCCCGCGTCTCGCACTATTTCTGACACTCAGTCATATGAACGCTGACGGCGCCAATCGTGGGACCGCCGATGGCCGCCCTCCCTCACCCTCACGGGTTAGTCCCAGGAAAGGATCGACACATGCTCGACCCTTGTGTCCCGGTCGTGCTGCTACGGATCGACCCCAACCCCTTCCACCACGGGACACTGGGGGCCGTCCGATCCCTGGGACGCTGCGGTGTGGAGGTCCACGTGGCCGCCGAGGCGGCCGG
The DNA here is from genome assembly GCF_044765725.1 of Streptomyces sp. NPDC102406. Taxonomy (NCBI): domain Bacteria; kingdom Bacillati; phylum Actinomycetota; class Actinomycetes; order Kitasatosporales; family Streptomycetaceae; genus Streptomyces; species Streptomyces sp. NPDC102406. The sequence goes on from NZ_JBIWKP010000006.1 coordinate 369,383, forward strand.
CAGCCCCGTGACCCGCTCCCGGTACGTCACCCGCACGCACCCCGCGCCACGCCCGGGAGCGTCGCCGGACGAGGTCCTCACCGTCCTGCGCCGGACGGCCGCCCGGGTCGCCCGGCCGGCGGTCCTCCTCCCGATGGACGACGCGGGAGCCATCGCCGTGAGCCGACTGCGTCCGACGCTCTCCGAGATGTTCCTCCTCCCCGAACAGCCCGAACACCTCGCCGAGTACGTCGCCGACAAGGCCCGTCTGCCCGAACTCTGCCGGGCCGTCGGCATCGACCACCCCCGCACGCTGCTGCCCCGCGACGAGCACGAGGCGTACACCGCGGCCGAGGACCTGGGCCTGCCCCTGGTGGCGAAATGGACCCACCCCTGGCTGCTCGCCCCGGGCTCGGGGCTGCGCAGCACGAGCCTGATCCACACCCCGCAGGACGCACGCGACCTCTACCTGAAGGGCGCCGCCACCGGCAGCGAACTGCTGCTCCAGCAGTACCTGCCCGCGGGCCCGGGCTGCGACTGGTTCTTCCACGGCTACGTCGACCGGCACGGCGAGCTGCACGGCGGCGGGGCCGGCAGCAAGGAAGCCGCCTGGCCGCGCGGCGCCGGACTGACCTCCGTCGGCCGCTGGGCCGCCGCCCCCCACCTGCGGGCCACGGTCGAACACCTCGTCGAGGCGCTGGAGTACCGGGGCATCTTCGACATCGACTTCAGGGTGGACGCCGCGACCGGCAGGTACCACCTGCTGGACTTCAATCCGCGGCCCGGAGCACAGTTCAGGCTCTTCGCGGACGGCAACGGCCTGGACGTCGTACGAGCCCAGTACCTCGACCTGACGCGCCAGCCGCTGCCCGCCGGGCGAGCCCTGCCGGGGCGCGCCTTCATCGTCGAGAACTACGCGCCGCTGCCCGCCCTCAGAGCCCTGCTGGCCTCCGCCCTGCTCGACCGCCGCGACTCCACCGACCCGGAACTCGCCTGGCACGCCCGGGACGACATCCGGCCCGGGCGCGCCATGGCCGCCGGGTGGTCCCGGCACGCGGCGCGCCGACTGCTGAGCCGGGCGCGGCCCCCGCGGGCCGACACGTCCGGCGCGGCGTCGGGCGGCCCGACCGAACCCGTAACCGCCGTCCCGACGACGGCCGACCGAAAGGCGAGTTGCTGATGCACGACTTGTTGGTGGTGGGGGCCGGCCCGTACGGCCTGTCCATCGCCGCCCACGCCCAGGCGCGCGGACTCGACACCCGGGTCTTCGGACGCCCGATGGAGTCCTGGCGCCACCACATGCCGCGCGGCATGTTCCTGAAGTCGGAACCCTGGGCCTCGAACCTCTCCGCGCCGGGCTCCAGGTACCGCCTCGACCAGTACTGCGCCGGCATCGGCGTGACCGCCCGGCACGGCGTCCCGCTCCCCGTGGAGACGTTCGCGTCCTACGGCCTGTGGTTCGCGCGCCAGGCGGTCTCCGCACTGGACGAGCGGCTGATCGAGCACATCGACGCGGGCCCCGACGGATTCGTCCTGCGCACGGAGGACGGGCAGGTCCTCCGCAGCCGCGCGGTGGCCCTGGCCAACGGGTTGCTGCCCTACATGCACATCCCCGAGGCGCTGCGCGAACTGCCGGGCGCGTACGTGTCGCACAGCAGCGGACACAGCGATCTCGACCGGTTCCGCTCGTCGGACGTCACGGTGGTCGGGGCCGGGCAGGCGGCGCTGGAGATCGCCGCCCTCCTCGCCGAACAGGGGACGCGTGTACGCATCGTCGCGCGCGCCGCCCGGCTCCACTGGAACACGCTGCCGCCGCCCTGGGTGCGCTCCTGGCACCAGAGCCTGCGCGCGCCCCACAGCGGTCTGGGCTGCGGCTGGCGCAACTGGTTCTACTCCGAGCGGCCGGGGGCGTTCAGGAAGCTGCCGGAGCGCACGCGCGCGGCCATCGCCGAGACCGCGCTCGGCCCGGCGGGCGCGTGGTGGATCCGGGACCGGGTGCGGACGGACGCCATCGACATCCGGATGGGCCGGACCGTCGTGGAGGCACGGCCCACGGCCGGCAGGGTCCATGTGCGCACGGCAGGCACCACGCAGGGCATCGAGGAGTTCGAGACCGACCACATCATCGCCGCCACGGGCTTCCAGGCGACCTGCGCGCGGATGACCCTGCTGGCGCCCGGGGTGCGGCACCGGTTGGCCCAGCGGCCCGACGAGACCCCGCGCGTGGGGCGCGGCTTCCAGTCCGCCCACCCGGGCCTGTTCCTCGCGGGCCTGGTGACGACGCCCGACTACGGCCCGGCGATGCGCTTCGTCCACGGCGCCTCCTACACCGCACCCGCCCTGGTCGACGGGGTCCAGCGGTACCTGACCCGGCAGCACCGGCGCGGCAGCGCCGTCGTACCCCTGGGGCGGCAGCACACGCCCGACCCGGTGGCGGTCACGTCCGAGGGCTGAGCCGCCCCTCGATGGGGTGAGAAGGCTGGCAAACGAGTGAACGCGGGCCCCACGGCCCGCGTTTCGATGGTGCACTGTCGCCTGTCATGAGAATGGCCGTGCTGCCTCCCTCCCAGCCGGCGGCTTCATGCCGTTGGAAGGCAGCCTGTTTTCGCGCCGTCCTCAGAGGGCCGGGAAGGGCGTTGACCGCTCTTCCCGGCCGGCATTCACCGTCGTGCCGCCGCCCTGCGATAGAGGATTCCGCCGCCGAGCAGGAGCGCGGAACCGGCGGACAGGGCCGCCAGCAGATTCGGGTCGGCCCCCGTGTCGGCCAACTTCCCCCGCGCCACCGGCGTCTGCCGAGCGACCGCCGCCCTCACGTGCGTACCCCGTGCCGTACCGGACCGCGTGTCCTCGTCGGCCTGGCGCGGCTCGGGCACGGCGGCCCTGACGGTGGGCGGCGTCTTTGGGTCCTCGTGCGGTGCCGGGGGCCTGTCCTCCTCGGCGGGCGTCGGCACTGCCGTCGCCTTCCCGTCACCCGCGCACGCGTTGCCCAGGGCCGGATCGAGCGCCCCCACCACGTCGACGGTGTCGCCGCACACGTTCAGGCCGACGTCCATGGGGGCCTGTACCGAGTTGCCCGACAGCACGCCACCGGACTGCGCCCCGCCGTCGGCGTGGGCCCCGCCCTGGGAGCGCGGTGCCGGTGTGTCGGCGGGCGGCGCGGCCACCTCCATGTCCGTCCCGCTCGACGCCCGGGGCTGCCGGTCGGCCTTGGACGCGACGGCGTCGGCGTCCGTCGCGGCGCAGGTGTTGCCCGTGGCGGGATTCAGGGCGCCCACCGCGTCGACGCTGTTGCCACAGACGTCGACGGGGACCGACACCGGAGCCGCGACCGAGTTGCCCGACAGCACACCCGGCGAACCGCCCGACTGCCCCTGGCCGCTCGACAGGGCGGACGCGCCGACGCCCGGGGCGGACAGAATGCCCGTCGCCGCCGCGGCTGCCACTGCCCCGATTCTCAGTGCCTGCCTCAATGCGTTTCCTTTCCCGCTTCACATTCGAAGCCGACCCCGGAGCACGAGGCCCCGGGGTCGGCTGGAAGACAAACTGCGGTTACCGCGTCAGTCGTTGGCGCAGGGGTTTCCGAAGGTGGGGTTCAGCAGCGCGATGACGTCGATGCTGTTGCCGCAGAGATTGACCGGCACGTGGACCGGAACCTGGACGACATTGCCCGACAGAACGCCCGGGGAACCCACGGCCGCCCCCTGCGCTCCGGCGTCGGCGAACGCCGGGGCCGCCATACCGAGGGCCATGACCGCACCGGCCACGATGGTGGCGCTCTTCTTGAAGGACATGTTGTTCTCCTTTTGCCGAGGGGCTCTGCACAAAGCAAACGAGCGACCACGATGTGAGGAAACTGTGCCGTCCGGGCGAAGGAATCAGAGAGCGCGCGCATAAAAAAAGCCCGGACCGCCCGCAGCCATCGGCTGCGGGCGGTCCGAGGTGCGTGCGCGGCGGTCGATCAGCCGTTCTGCGTCCCGTTGGAGGAGAGAACCGGGATGTCGTCCAGGACGTGCGACAGCGGCTCGTCGCCCTTCGCCTGCGTCGAGTTCTCGACACACTGCTGGGTCTGCGGCGCCGACAGGATCGGGAGGTCCTGGATACCGACGTTGACCAGACCCACGATGTTCTGGATGTTCGCCTTGACCGGCAGGCCGACACAGGGCTTGTTCAGCGAACCCTGGACCAGGCTGAGCTGCGGGCTCATGTCGCCGTCGGTCGAGGAGTTACCGAAGGCCTGCTGGGCGCCGTTGCCGCTGGCCGAGGAGGTGCCGTTGTCGTCGCCGTTCGCGAGCGCCGAGGGCGCGGCCGCGACGGAGATGCCGACTACGGACACGGCGACTGCTGCTGCAGCCATTGCCTTCTTGAGCATTTTTTCTGTTCCTTTTCTGACAGGCACCGGTTACTGCGAAAGGAACAACTCCCCGGGAACGCGATGGTTCCGCAGGTTCACCCGTTGTGCCGAGAGTCTGATTATCGGCACGGCGCGCAGTTCCCCATCCGAGTGAATGCGGGCAACCAAACAAGGTCGCGTGTAGTTGGTACGGATGCTCTCGGAAACAACTGAAGGGGAACCTCTCATGATGAAGAAGGCTGTGGCGGCTGCCGCCGTCACCGTGTCTCTCGTCGGCATCTCCGCGGCGGTGGCGCCCCAGGCGCTGGCGAGCGGGGACGACAGCCCGACGACCTCGTTCAGCGGCAACGGCGCTCAGCAGTCGTTCGGCAACTCGGCCACGTACGGCAACATGAGCCCGCAGATGGCGCTCATCCAGGGTTCCCTGAACAAGCCCTGCATCGGCCTGCCCGCCAAGGCGAACATCCAGAACATCGTGGGCCTCGTCAACGTCGGTATCCAGGACCTCCCGATCCTGTCGGCGCCGCAGAACCAGCAGTGTGTCGAGAACTCGACGCAGGCGAAGGGCGACGAGCCGCTGTCGCACATCCTGGACGACATCCCGGTTCTCTCCTCCAACGGAACGCAGAACCACTGATCCGGCAACCGTAGTAATTCTGGCCAGTTGTCTCACCGTGACTCCGTCGATGGAGTCCGGTCATGAAGGGAATTCACATGAAGAAGCTGTGGGCAGCCGCAACGATCGCCGCTTCCGTCGTCAGCCTGGCGGCGGTGGCCGCTCCCCAGGCTCTGGCCAATGGTGACGACAACGGCACCAACTCCGCCAGCGGCAACGGAGCGCAGGACTCCTTCGGCAACTCCTCCGCCGACGGGGACCAGAGTCCGCAGCTCACCCTGGTCCAGGGCACGCTGAACAAGCTCTGTGTCGGCCTGCCGGCCAAGGCGAACATCCAGAACATCGTGGGTCTGGTCAACGTCGGCGTGCAGGACGTGCCGATCCTGTCGGCGCCGCAGACCCAGCAGTGCGCGGAGGACTCGACGCAGGCCAAGCAGGACGAGCCGCTGTCGCACATCCTGGACGACATCCCGGTCCTCTCCAGCAACGGTGCCGGCAACAACTGAGACACCTGAGGGGCAGCCGCGCTCGGCGGCTGCCCCTCTTGCGTGTCCGTGTATGTCGGACGTCGTATGCCGTATGCCGTATGTTCGCGCGTCCGGGCTGGTTACGCCCCGGCCAGCCCCGTGACCGGCGCCACCAAGTCGGTGAGCTGGTGCAGCTCGCTCAGCTTGTACAGCCCGTTGAGGCCGGAGAGCTGCTCGGCCGTGCGCGGCACCTCGTCGCGGTGCGCGTCCGGCACGGCCATGGTGGAGACCGTGTCCAGCAGGGCGGTGGGGGAGATGGTGTTGCCTGCCGTGTTGGCAGTGGTGTCGGCCTGCGCCGCCGGGGCCACGATCGCCGTGGTGCCGACGGCGAGCAGGACAGCGGTGAGGGCTCGTCGAGTTGAGATCATGCACGGCATAACGGCGCGGACGACGCGGCGGATACGGGATGACGACGCGCCCCACTCGACAGGTGTACCCGGGGGGACAGTGGTGCGGTCGGGAAGCGATTCGCTTTCCCCGTCCACGATGGCGTAGTGTTGCATTCATCGACGCGGGGTGGAGCAGCTCGGTAGCTCGCTGGGCTCATAACCCAGAGGTCGCAGGTTCAAATCCTGTCCCCGCTACTGAAGGCCGAGGCCGGAATCTTTCGAGATTCCGGCCTCGTTCTGTTGATGGGCCCTGACTCGGACGGAGCAACAGCGCTCGCCCCCCGGCCTCCTGCACGGGAACCCTTGGACAGACGCCGGAATCCGGGCGCTGACGTGGCAGGAGACGACTGGTGGGGCAGCGAGGAGGGCGGCACCGACACGGGGCGGACACCATCGGCACCCGTGCCTTCCTCCGGGTGCTGCCCCTGCTGCTGATCGCCGGCGGCGCGGTCTACGAGTACTGCACCCCGTCCGGGTTCGCCGGCTCGCCCCTCTTCAGCGCCGCGCCCCTGGTCGTGGCCCCGTTCTTCTCGCTGGGCAGCACGATCACCGCCGGGGCCCTCTCGATCGCCGCGATCGTCGCCGTGCACCTCAGATACGAGAACGGGTTCAACGCCGGGGTCTACACCGAGATGGCCACCGTGGCCACGGTCTGCGTCCTGGCCGCGTTCATCAACCGGATCAAGCGCCGCAGCGACGAACAGCTCGCCTCCGCGCGGCAGATCGCGGAGGCGGCCCAGCTCGCGGTGTTGCCGGAACCGGCCGGGCGGATCGGGGGCCTGGCCGTCGCGGCCCGGTACGAGGCGGCGCAGGCCGACGCGTTCATCGGCGGTGACCTGTACGCGGTGCAGGACACCCCGCACGGGGTGCGGTTCGTCGTCGGGGACGTACGCGGCAAGGGCATGGGCGCGGTCGCCGCCGTGGCCGTCGTCATCGGCGCCTTCCGAGAGGCGGCCGAGCAGGAGGGCAGCCTGGAGGCGGTCGCGCAGCGACTGGAGCGGGCGCTCGCCAGGGAGGGCAGCCGACGGCGGGGCATCGACGACTTCGAGGGGTTCACCACCGCCGTGCTCGCCGAGATCCCGCACGGCGGCCACCTCGTACGCGTCCTCAACCGCGGTCACCCCGAGCCGGTCGTGCTGCACGGCGACGGCACGGTCCAGATGATCAGGTCCGTGGAGGCGGCGCTGCCGCTCGGCCTCGGGGAGCTCGGCTCCTGGCCGGACCGGGCGACCGAGGCCCCGTTCCCGTCCGCCGCGACGCTGCTGCTCTACACCGACGGGCTCTCCGAGGCGCGGGACGCGGAGGGCGTCTTCTACGACCCCGCGGCCAGGCTCGCGGGGCGGGTCTTCCCGGGGCCCGAGGAACTTCTCGCGACGCTGGCCGAAGAAGTACGCCTGCACACCGGGGGCGGTGCCAGTGACGACATGGCCCTGCTCGCCGTGCGCCGCTCTTGATCAACATTACGAGGGGTGATCGAACCGCACCACAGCGCATAACAATTGACACTACGTCAGAAAATGGCGTGTTTGCCGTGCGTCGAAACCGTCGGTCAACTCGACCTGCTTCGACCACCGATGACCGTTAAGTCCTGGCCAGAGACGTGAACGATCAGTGGGAACAGCTTGGAATTACTGTCGGCTGTCTATTAACGTTCGATAACGCAGCGCGGTCGTCCCAGCCGTCACAAGAGACGGCTCCGTGCGCACACGCTCAATCCCGCAAGGGAGCCGGGGAACCACTAACTTGGGGTGAATCAGGCATCGTTCCGTCGCTTTCCGGGCGCCGGACCGTGCTCGTAGGAGACCTTCCTGCTCCGAACCCGTCAGCTAACCCGGTAGGCGAGAGGAAGGAAAGGAGAGCGCCCCCGTGGCGTCGAACCGTCCTGCCCCCGAGTTCTCCGGGTTCTCCGCCGACTCCGCCGATGGCGGCCTCGGTGTCGAGCGGGAGAGCTGGGAGGAGTGGAACCCCACCGAGGAGTCCGTCCGTCCCGTCCGCGGCCGGCACCGCGTGGCCCGCCAGCGCGGCGGACTCGCGCGCAGCTCCACGGTCCTGGGCGTCGGCGTGATCGCCGCCGTCGGCGCGGGCGGCATCGCCACCGCGCAGGGCGGCAAGCCCGCCGTCCACCTCTCCATGCCCGACCTGTCGGCCGTCAAGGACTCGCTGCCCGAGGCCGCGTCGCTGCCCGGCGTGGGCGCGCTCATATCCGACGGCCCCGGCTCCGGCTCCTCCGGCGCCACGACCGCCGCCGCCCCGCTGACCAGCGTCGGCACCGGGCAGTCGGGCGCCGGAGAGGCGCTGCGGGCCCGCATCATGCAGCAGGCCGAGACGCAGGCGGACGCCGCCGACGCCAAGGCGCAGGCCGCGGCCGAGGAGGCCGCGGCGCAGAAGGCCGCCGCCGACGCCAAGGCGAAGCGGGAGAAGGCCGAGGCCGACGCCGCCGCCGAGAAGAAGAAGGCGGAGGAAGAGGCCAAGAAGAAGGCCGAGGCCGAGCGCCTCGCCAAGCTGGCCAAGAGCTTCAAGCTCCCCGTCGCCTCGTACACGCTCACCGGCACCTTCGGGCAGCCCGGCTCCATGTGGTCCTCCGGCTACCACACGGGCCTCGACTTCGCGGCCTCCACCGGTACGCCGATCTACGCGATCCACGGCGGCACCGTCACCGAGGCCGGCTGGGCGGGCGCGTACGGCTACCGCACGGTGCTCACCCTGGACGACGGCACCGAGCTGTGGTTCTGCCACCAGTCCTCGATGAACGTCAGCGTCGGTCAGAAGGTCAGCACCGGCGACGTCATCGGCCGCGTCGGCGCCACCGGCAACGTCACGGGCGCCCATCTCCATCTGGAGGTCCACCCCGGCGGGGACGCCACCGGCGTCGACCCGGCGGCCTGGCTGCGCGACAAGGGCCTCACTCCCTGATCTCGTCGGCCTACGAGTCCCCCCTCGACGCCCGGTGAAACACCCCCGCGGAACAACACGTTCCGTGGGGGCGTTGTCAAAGGGCATGACTTCTTCTTCCGCTCTGCGCACGCTCGGCTCCTCCGACCTGGAGGTCTTCCCGCTCGCCCTCGGCGGCAATGTGTTCGGGTGGACCGCCGACGAGTCCGCCTCCTTCGCGGTGCTCGACGCCTACACCGCCGGAGGCGGCAACTTCCTCGACACGGCCGACTCGTACTCGAACTGGGCCGAGGGGAACAGGGGCGGGGAGTCGGAGACGATCATCGGCAAGTGGCTGAAGGCCCGCGGCAACCGCGAGGACCTGGTCATCGCCACCAAGGTCGCCCGCCACCCCGACTTCAAGGGCTTGCGCGCCGGCAATATCAAGGCCGCCGCCGACGCCTCCCTCACGCGCCTCGGTACGGACTACATCGACCTGTACTACACGCACTTCGACGACGACGAGACGATCCCCGTCGAGGAGATCATCGGCGCGCTCGACGAGCTGGTGAAGGCGGGCAAGGTGCGGTCCATCGCCGTGTCGAACATCTCGCCCGAGCGCCTCCAGGAATCCCTCGACTTCTCCGACCGCGAGGGCCTGGCCCGGTACGTCGCCATCCAGCCGCACTACAACCTGGTCTCGCGCGACACCTACGAGGGCGCCCGGCGCGACATCGCCTCCCGCGCGGGCCTCGCCGCCGTCCCCTACTACGCGCTGGCCTCCGGCTTCCTGACCGGCAAGTACCGGCCCGGAGCCACGGTCGACAGCGCGCGGGCGACCGGCGCGGCCAAGCACCTGGAGACCGAGCGGGGCCGCAAGGTCCTCACCGCCCTGGACGAGGTCGCACAGTCCCACGGCGCGCAGATCGCCACGGTCGCCCTGGCCTGGCTCGCCGCGCAGCCCACGGTGGCGGCGCCGATCGCGTCCGCGCGCACGGTCGAACAGCTCCCGGCGCTGCTCGCGGTGGCGGACCTGGAGCTGACCGACGCCGAACTCGCCCGCCTCACGGACGCCTCCGCCTGAGGACAGGCACCCGCTACGGGCAGCAGTACTTACTGCGAGCGGTACGGGTTGTACGCGGGCCCCTGGGGCATCAGGGGGCCCACGTACATTGGCGGGCGCCACACCGGGGCCGCGGCCTGCGACGCGTACGCGAGTGCGGGGCGCGCGAAGCCGCGGCGCTCCCACAGCGCGTCCAGCAACTCCCGTTCCCGTACGACGAAATCGGCGCCCGCCCTGCCCCGGCGCCCGCGGTGGCGGAGCAGCGCGAGCGACGTCGCGTACGCCTCGTACGCGGTGACCGCCTTCTCCGCGTCCTTGCCGCCGTAGTGCGCGGCGTACTCCCGGGCCAGGCGGCGGGCCTTGAGCGAGCCGAGGGCGAACGGCTCGGGCGGCGCGAGCCATCCGGCGACGACGTAGACGGACAGTTCCGTGCGCACCGTGCGCAGTTCGCGGTGGCGCAGATACACCGCGAGCCAGGTGACGAGGCCGAACACCGGCACCATGAAGGCCGCGTACACCGCGAAGAATCCGTACTCGCCGAAAGACGACGAGCCGTTCCAGAAGGCGTGCATGCCCATCGCGGCGAGGAGCCCGGCGAGCGGCAGCAGCAGGCGGCGGACCCGGCCGCGGTCGGGTGCCATGACCGCCGCGATCCCGAAGCCGATGCCGGTGAGCACGGTGAACAGCGGATGCGCGAACGGTGACATCACGATCCGCACGAAGAACGTGGCCGCCGTCACCGAGCTGAGGCCGGGGCCCGTGCCGGTGAGCTGGTCGGTGCCGAAGGCGTTGCCGAGGTAGAGGATGTTCTCGGTGAACGCGAAGCCGGTCGCGGTGACCCCGGCGATCACCACCCCGTCGACGATCCCGGTGAAGTCGCGTCTGCGGAACAGGAAGACGAGCAGGACGGCCGCCGCCTTCGCCGACTCCTCGACGACGGGCGCTATGACGGTGGCGCCGAGGGTGTCGGCGCCGGTCGGATCGGCGGTGGCGGTCTCGATCCACCGGGTCGCGAAACTGTTGGCGACGATCGCTATGAGGGCTGCCGCGCAGGCGCCCCAGGCGAAGGAGAACACCAGGTTCCGCCAGGGGCCCGGCTGCACCCGGTCCAGCCAGCGGAACGCGGATATCAGCAGCGGCACGGGCAGCACGGCCAGGCCGAGCCCGACCAGGAAGCCCTCCGTGCCGGTCTGCTCCCGCACCAGGGCCAGGATGACGGCGCCGGACAGCGCGAGGAGCGTGGCCAGTGCCGCCGCCCTGACGCCCGTCCGCTCCCACCAGCGCGGATGCGGGACCGCGCCGGTCGGCCGGGTGCCGAGGGCGTGGTCCTGAGGGGGCGGGCAGCCGGGGTACGAAGCCACACATTGACCCTAACGAGGGATACGGCGCGCCGCGACGGGGCCTCGGCCCCCGGCCCCCGGGCTGTGGGACCGGACCCGCTACCGGCGCCTGAACAGCAGGTCGTGCACCACATGCCCTTTGTTCAGGCCCTGACCCTCGAAGCGCGTCAGCGGGCGGAACTCGGGGCGCGGCGCGTAGCCGCCGTCCGGCTGGGTGTTCTCGTAGTCGGGGTGGGCGCCGAGCACCTCCAGCATCTGCTCCGCGTACTCCTCCCAGTCGGTCGCGCAGTGCACCAGCGCCCCGGACTTCAGCGGACCGGCCACCAGGGACAGGAACTCCGGCTGGATCAGCCGTCGCTTGTGGTGCCGCTTCTTCGGCCAGGGGTCGGGGAAGTAGACGCGCAGGCCGTCGAGGCTGTCGTCGGGGAGCATCGCGCGGAGCAGGATGATGGCGTCACCGTTGGCGACCCGTACGTTGGTCATGCCGCCGCGGTCGGCCAGGTTGAGCAGGTTGCCCTGGCCCGGGGTATGGACGTCCACCGCGAGGATGCCGGTCGACGGGTCGTCCGCCGCCATCCGCGCCGTGGCCTCGCCCATGCCGAAGCCGATCTCCAGGACGACCCGGTCGACGCCGGGGAACATCTCGCCGAGATCGAGGACGCGCTGCCCGTCGATGTCCAGCCCCCACTGGGGCCACAGCCGCCGCAACGCGTCGGCCTGCGAGGTGGTGACCCGGCTGCGGCGCGGCTGGAAGCTGCGGATGCGCCGCTCGAAGTGCGAGCCTGCGGGGTCGGGCCGGGGCCCGTCGGGAAAGCGCGGCTCGTTCGGGCGCTCGGGCGGGGCGGGAAGCTTGGGCGATTCGGACTCAGACACAGTGGGGCGATTTTACGGGTCCGCGCCGCACCGCCGACCAAGGCCGTACCCGTGGGGCCGGGGTCTAGGCGGAGTCGAGTGCGGCGAGTGCCCGCCGGGCCACCTCGCGGCCGATGGGCAGGGAGGCCGTGGCCGCGGGAGACGGCGCGTTCAGCACATGGACCGTGCGGGCGCTCTCCCGTATCAGGAAGTCGTCGACGAGCGTGCCGTCCCGCAGCACGGCCTGCGCCCGCACTCCGGCGGGCGCCGCCACCAGGTCGTCGGGCGTGACCGCGGGCACGAGGCGGCGCACCGCGTCGGTGAACGCGCGCTTGGAGGCGGAGCGCCGCAGCTCCCCCGCCCCGTACCTCCAGTGGCGCCGCGCTATCCGCCACGAGCCCGGCCAGGCCAGCGTCCCCGCCAGCTCACGGGGGCGCACGACGCCCCAGTCGTAGCCCTCCCTGGCCAGCGCGGGCACCGCGTTCGGACCGACGTGGACGCTGCCCTCGATGCCGCGCGTCAGATGCACCCCGAGGAAGGGGAACGCCGGGTCCGGCACCGGGTACACGAGGCCGCGCACCAGCTCGGGTCGGGCCAGGTCGAAGTATTCGCCGCGGAACGGCACGATGCGCATGTCCGGGTCGTCCCCGGCGAGTTTCGCGATCTGGTCGCACTGGAGCCCCGCGCAGTTGACCAGGACCTTTCCGCGGACGATGTCCCCGGCTGCGGTCCGCACGGCGACGCCCAGCGCGGGCCGCCGGTCGATCCGCACGATGTCCGCGCCGTAGCGGATGTCGGCCCCGGACGCCTCGGCGAGGTGGCGGGCGACCGCGCGGTAGTCGGCGATGCCGGTGCTCGCGACGTGGATGGCGGCCAGGCCCCGCACCTCGGGCTCGTGCTCCTGGATCTGGGCGGGGCCCAGCTCGCGCACCGCGATCCCGTTCTCCCGGCCGCGCTGGGCCAGGGCGTGCAGCCGCGGCAGCTCGTCCCGCTCCGTGGCGACGATGAGCTTTCCGGTGACGGCGTGCGCGATCCCGTACTCCGCGCAGAACTTGACCATCTCGGCGGCCCCGCGCACCGCGAACCGCGCCTTCAGCGAGTCCGGGCGGTAGTAGATCCCGCTGTGGATCACTCCGCTGTTGCGTCCCGTCTGGTGCCGGGCCGGGCCCGCCTCCTTCTCCAGGACGACGACGCGCGTGCCCGGTGCGGAGCGCGAGAGGGCATAGGCGGTGGCAAGGCCGACGATCCCGCCGCCGACCACCAGCACATCCCCGTCATACGCAGCAGTGCTCACCGGGCCTCACCTCCATGTCCTGCATCTTGCCCGACGCCACTGACAATCCGTACGGGACAGGGGGATCACGTCTACGCCGGAGCCATCAGCAGGGGCCGGGCGCGCTCCCGCAGCTCGACCACCCGCGGCTCGTCGCCGTAGGGCTCCAGGCGGTGCAGCAGGTCCTTGACGTACTCCGTGGTCCGGGCGGAGGAGATGCGCCCCGCGACCTCCAGGGCGCGTGTCCCCTGCTCGCAGGCGGCGTCCAGGTTCCCCGACTCCAGCTCGGCGACCGCCGACACGACGAGCCGCAGCCCGTGCGAGCGGACGAACTCCTCGGTGGGCCGGGACAGCGCCTGCTCGGTGAACCTGCGCACCTGCCGCGGAGCCTTCAGGTCGCGGTAGCACTCGGCGGCGTCCGCGGCGAACCGGTCGTAGGAGTAGAAGCCGAGCCAGGAGGGGTCGCTGTCGCCGTCCCTGGAGCGCTCCAGCCAGCCTTCCGCGGCCCGCAGCGCGGCCCCGGCCGCCGGTGCGTCACCGGCACGCGCGTGCGCGCGCGCCTCGACGAGCCGGAAGAAGCTCATGGTGCGCGCGGTCGCGAGCCCGCGGTTGCGCTCGACCGCGGCCTGCGCGAGGTCGACGCCCTCGTCCCCGAAGCCGCGGTACGTGGCCTGGAGCGACATGGTGGCGAGCACGTAGCCGCCGAGCGGCACGTCGGCGGCGGCCCGCGCCAGGCGCAGCGCCTGGATGTAGTACCGCTGCGCCGCCTCCTGCTGCCCGGTGTCGAACGCCATCCAGCCCGCGAGGCGCGTCAGTTCGGCCGAGGCGCCGAACAACGAGCGGCCCACGTCGTCCGAGTACGAGCCGAGGAGCAGCGGAGCCGCCTCGACCCGCAGGCACTCGGGCACCATGGACGAACGCCAGTCGCCGCCCCCGTACTTGGAGTCCCAGCGCCTCGCGTCCTGCGCGGCCTCGCGCAGTTTCAGCACATCGCTGTGGCCCACCTTCTGCGGCGAGCCCTCCTCCGTGAGGTGGACCTCGCGCGCGACCGACGAGTCGGCCGGCGTTATCAGCCACCGCGAGGCGGGCGTCGCGTACGCGCTCACCGCGAAGGAACCGGCCAGGGACTGCCAGATGCCCCCGCTGCCCGCCCGGCGCCCGGCGAGGTCGAGCCGGTACAGCTCCGTGGCCGACTTCACCGCCGCCCGTACGTCACGGGGGAAGGCGAGGCCCACTTCGGGCGCGGGGTCCGCGTCGGCCAGGCCGATCTCGTGCAACGGCACGGGACGGCCGAGCTTCTGGCCTATGGCGGCCGCGATGAGGTGCGGGGCGGCGCCCTGCGGCACCATGCCCTTCGACACCCAGCGCGCCACCGACGTCTTGTCGTACCGCAGCGTCAACCCGCGCTGCGCTCCCAGGTCGTTGACGCGCCGCGCCAGTCCCGCGTTGCTGATCCCCGCGAGGGCGAGAACGGCGCCGAGCTTCTCGTTCGGTCCGCGTAGCTCCCTGGACATGCGCCACCCCTCGACACAGACGGCTGCCGCGCCGGCCTCTCGCAGACCCTCTAGACCTGGCATAACCGCGCGGCATTCGTACACCCAGCGTAGTTCGCCGGATCCCAAGCGTTAAGGGCCCAGTTCCGGATGGCGGGATTGTTGTCCGCGGGGAAAGGCGGCGCAGGCCACGCGCCGTGACCGTGTGCTCCACCCGTGGTGCCGTGCGCCCGTGCGTGCGCTCTTACCCACGCGTGGGGTGAGCGCTTGCATGGAACCTGCGTGGGTCGGCCCGCTGTACTGGATCCAGCGGGCTGGGGGACACCGCCGCCTACATCCCCGCGGGCGGCGGACCGGTCCGGGGGGCGTCTACCGCCTCCCGGACTGTGCGTTGCGCGGAGTGGCCGAAGCGGGCTGCCCGGCTCCGGCCATCCACGGCTGATTTGGCCGAATCTCGCCCCTGTCGTCCTACCTCACCGTGGTGGTGCCACGGTTCAACCACGGCTCGAAAGGGGCGCATTGGGGGGAGCGCACGCCATGTTCCGCTCCCTACTTGGCCCCTCTCGGACGCCTCCTTCGTGGCAGCATGGGGACCCCTTGGTTGTCCACAGGTTGTGGAGGCGGCGATGCGGTGGTTGGTGGGATGGAGCAGTACCACCGCTGTGCCCGGTGCCTTCGCGTCCGCCGGAGCCATGGGGGCCGAGGGCGAAACGGTACATCCGGTCGGCTCCCAACTCCTGTGGGGCGACCCGGATCCGCTCTGGGCGGTCGGTGACTGGCGCCCCGACGAGGTACGCGTCGTCAAGGTCGACGACCACACGAGGATCGCCGTCCTCGGCGTGTGCGGCGCCTCCGACGAACAACTGCGCGTGGGACTCTTCGCCGCGCGCGGCGGCGCCCTGCGCCACCTCACCAACTGGCCGGGCAGCTACACCGCCGTCGTCCAGGTCGGCCGCCGCGTCATGGTCATCGGCGACCTGGCGGGCGCCCGCCCGATCTTCTACACCCCCTGGGCGGGCGGCACGGCCTACGCCACCGCCGCCCTGCCCCTCGCCGACCTCATCGAGGCCAACCTCGACGTGGGCCACCTCGCCGCGCTGCTCGCCGCCCCCGACGTCCCGGAGGCGCTGCACGACTCGACGCCGTACCAGGGCGTCCGCCGCATCCCGCCGGGCCACGCCCTCATCCTGCGCGCCGGCGCCCGGGAGATCGCGGGCTACGAGGCGGTGGCGTCCCTCGCGGTGGGCACAGGACCCGTCGACGCCGACCGCGCGGTGGACGACGTACGGGACGCCCTCGTGGAGGCCGTACGGACCCGCCTCGCCGCGCCCCGGCACGTCCCCGGCACCGACCTGGACCCCGGCCCCGTGCCCGGCATGGGCCCCGCCGAGCGGCGCGCCGCCCGCGGCATGCCCGTGCCCGGCATCGGCGCGGACCTCTCCGGCGGCCCCGCCTCCGGCACCCTGGCCCTCCTCGCGGCGGGCCTGCCAGGCCTGCCGGGCACCGTCCTGGGCCACGGCACGGGAGCGGGCGAACGCCTCCTGGCGGTGACCTTCAACGACATCTCCACCACGACGACCACCCACGAGGCGGAACTCGAACGAGCGGGAGCCATCGCGGCCAACCCCCGCCTGCACCACGTGGTCGTGGCCGCGGGTGAGGAAGCCCTCCCCTACGCCGACCTGGACGGCCCGCTCACCGACGAGCCGAGCGCCACCCTCGTCACGGCGGCCCGGCACCGCGCGCGCCTCGCCTCAGGAAGCGCCGACCACTTCACCGGCTACGGAGCCCGCCAGGTCCTGGACGCGCATCCCGCCCGCCTCACCGACCTCCTGATGGACCGCCGCCGCCGCCACATGGTGCGCCCGGTCGCCGCGCTCACCAAGGCGGACGGTGGCTCTTTCACGGTGCCCGCGCGCGTGTACGGCGCCGCCCGCAAGCTGGCCCGTACGCCCTACAAGGCGGGTCTGGAACACCTCTCGGACCGGCTCCTGCACCGCCGTTTCGACGAACCGGGCGGCGCCGTGGGAGCGTCCCTCGCCGCACTGACCTGGGCCAGGCCGGGTCCCGCCGCGCGCTGGCTGACCGGTGAGGCCCTCGCTGAAGTATCGGTTCGCCTGCACGAGGGGGCGACCCGCCCGGGACCGGGCCCCGGCCAACGGCCCGGCGAGTTCCGCGCCCGCGCCGCCCTGGCCCGGCACGCGGCGGACCTCCGCATCCTCGAACAGGCGGCGGAGATCCGCTTCCAGCGCCTGCATGCTCCGTTCCTGGACAACCAGGTGGTCCGCGCCGCCCGCGCGCTCCCCGAGGCACTCCGCGTCCAGCCCGGCGCCCGCGCGACGATCCTGCGAACGGTCCTGGAGGGCGCGGGCGTCGCCGACCTGCCCCCCGGCTGGGGAGCACCCTCACACGCCTCGTCGGCGGCGGCTGCCCGCACCGGCCTGCGGGTGGCGGTCGACCATCTGATCGCCCTCTTCGACACGCCGCTGCTGGCGCAGACGGGCCTGGTCGAGGCCCGCGTGGTCCGCAAGGCTCTCCGCGCGGCGGCCGACGGCGACCCCCTCCCCCTGGACGGCCTCGCCGACCTGGTCGCCCTGGAACTGTGGCTGCGCCGCCTCCTCTCCCGCCGCGGCACCTGCTGGACGGGCACCCCCGCCCGAGCCCGAGCGGTCCCCACAGGCAGCGTGGTCCCGGACAGAGCCCTGGGAGCGGGCCCGCTCCGCTAGGTGGCGTCACCACTTGGGGACGAGCCCCGGGACGCGAATACGGCACCCCCACCGGCCCGGCACTCGCACGACAACGCGAGGGGATGTGCCGGGGTGCCCCCGCAGGACACCGCAGGAACCGAGCGCCGGATGACGCGCCTATGGCGTTCAGAGGGCCAGGCACCCGATAGGTCGCGTCACCACTTGGGGACGAGCCCCGGGACGCGAATACGGCACCCCCCACCGGACCGGCACTCGCACCACGACGTGAGGGTACGTGCCGGGGTGCCCCCGCAGGACACCGCAGGAACCGAGCGCCGGATGACCCGCCTATGGCGTTCAGAGGGCCAGGCAGCCGATCCGGCCGAGGAGGTACCCCGGCGCGGCCCCGCCCCACAACGCGACGGGGCGCAGGGCGGTGCCGCTCGGCGTTCGGAGGGCCAGGCACCCGATCCGGCCGAGGAGGTACCCCGGCGCGGCCCCGCCCCACAACGCGCCCGGCGGGCCCCGCGTCCCATAAACCATCAGGCGGCGCGCCCAGAACCAGCGACAATGCCCCCGTGCAGTACACACTCCTGGGCACGACGCAGGCCCACGACGACGAGGGCAGCCCCGTCCCCGTGGGCGGCCCCCGCCTCCGCGCCCTCCTCACGTCCCTGGCCCTGCACACCCCGCACACGGCCCCCATCGACGCCCTCGTCGCCGACGTCTGGGCTGACGACCCGCCCGCCGAGGCGACGGCCGCCCTCCAAGCCCTGATAGGCCGCCTGCGCAGAACGCTGGGCAAGGACGCGATCACCTCGGAGGCAGGCGGCTACCGCCTCGCCGCGACCCGCGCCGACATCGACCTGTACGTCTTCGAGAGCCTGGTCCGCGAAGGCACCGCGGCCCTGACGGCGAACGACCCCGCGTCAGCGGCCCGCATCCTGCGCGAAGCCCTCGCCCTGTGGCGCGGCCCCGCCCTCGCCGACCTCCCGGGCCACGCGGCGGCGTCCCGCCCCGAGGCCCAACGCCTGGAGGCGACCCGCGCGCGCGTGGCCGCGGATCTGAGCCTGGGCCGCGCCGTCGACCTCGTACCGGAA
Organism: Streptomyces sp. NPDC102406; assembly: GCF_044765725.1. Lineage (NCBI taxonomy): Bacteria > Bacillati > Actinomycetota > Actinomycetes > Kitasatosporales > Streptomycetaceae > Streptomyces > Streptomyces sp. NPDC102406. The sequence goes on from NZ_JBIWKP010000006.1 coordinate 387,924, forward strand.
CTGAGGGAACTCACCACGGCGCACCCGTACGACGAACCTCTGCGGGCGCTTCTGATCCGCGCCCTGCGCGCGGCGGGCAGGGGCGCGGACGCCTTGGCGGCGTACGAGGAGGCGCGCCGCACCCTGGCGGATGACCTCGGCGCGGACCCCGGCCCGGAACTCAAGCGCCTGCACACGGAACTGCTCACGTCCGCCCCGGCCCCGACGAACCAGAACCCGGCCCCGACGAACCAGAACCCGGCCCCGGAGCAAACACCGCCGCCCCCGACCCCCCGCCGCCCTAGACCCCGCACAGGAAACCTCCGCCCCCGCCTGAACTCCTTCATCGGCCGGGAACCCGAACTCACCGCCATCCGTTCTGATCTGCGAGGAGCACGCCTGGTCACGCTGACGGGCCCGGGCGGCTCCGGCAAGACCCGCCTGGCAGAGGAGGCCGCCGCCCCGCTCCCGCAAGCCTGGCTGGTCGAGCTGGCGCCGCTGGACGACCCGAAGGCGGTCCCGGGCGCGGTCGTCAGCGCGTTGAACCTGCGCGAGACGGTCCTGATCACGAGCGAGATGTCGTCGGGCCCGCAGGACGACCCGACCGCGCTGTTGGTGGAGCACTGCGCGAACCGCACGCTGCTCTTGATCCTTGACAACTGCGAGCATGTGATCGACACGGCGGCCCAGCTCGCCGAGACCCTCCTCACGCGTTGTCCGGGCGTCACGATCCTCGCCACCAGCCGCGAACCCCTCGGCGTGCAGGGGGAGTCGGTGCGCCCGGTCGAGCCGCTGCCCCCGGACCCGGCGCACCGCCTGTTCGCGGAGCGGGCGCAAGCCGTGAGCCCGGGCTTCGACCCGGCTCGTGACGCGGCGGCGGTCGCCGAGATCTGCCGCCGTCTCGATGGACTGCCGCTCGCCATCGAGTTGGCGGCGGCCCGTCTGAGGTCGCTCACGCCACGCCAGATCGCGGACCGCCTCGATGACCGTTTCCGCCTCCTGACCAGCGGGAGCCGTACGGCTTTGCCGCGCCAGCAGACGTTGCGCGCGGTGGTCGACTGGTCCTGGGACCTGCTCGACGACCGGGAGCGCGCGGCGCTGCGTGAGCTGTCGGTCTTCGCCGGTGGCTGGGGTCTGGAGGCGGCCGAGGCGGTGTGCGGCGGCGACCCGGTGGCGGTGGCGGACACGATCGGCTCGCTGGTGGACAAGTCGTTGCTGGTGGCGACGTCACCACAGGGCGCGCGTCCGTCCGCGGACACGGGGATGCGCTACCGGATGCTGGAGACGATCCACGAGTACGCGACGGAGCGGGCCGAGGAGACGCCGGAGCTGCTTCTGGCGGCGCGGCACCGGCACATCGCGTACGTACGCGCGCTGGCCGCGCGGGCCGCTCCGAAGGTGCGCTCGGCGGAGCAGCTTCCGTGGATCGAGCGGCTGGAGACGGAGCTCGACAACATCAGGGCGGCGTTGGCGCGGGTCACGAGTGATCCGGCTCTGGTCGACGAGGAGAGCGCGATCACCCTGGCGCTGGACATGGGCTGGTTCTGGTGGCTGCGCAACTACCGCTCGGAGGCCTTGTCGTGGATCGAGTCCGTCGAGCGGCTCATGCCGGATCGCACGCTCCCGGACGACCCGGAGCACGCGCTGTACTGGCCGCGGATGCATCTGCGGCTGCTGTCGCTCTTCCTCCTCGCGGAGTCACGCCCGCAGGAGGCCGTCACCACTGCCGAGGATGTGGCGTACGTGGAGCGGGTGCGGACCGCTTTCGAGCCGCCGAGCCCGCAGGGCGCCCGCTTCCCGGGGATCATCGCGCCGTTCTCGTTGTTCCTCGTCCAGAGCGCCCACTGGAGCGACGTGCGGCCCGCGTTGGACGCGGCGGTCGCCAACTGCCGCCGCTACGGCGGCGACTGGGAGCTGGGCGTCACGCTCATGTTCCGCACGCACGCGGCCGTCGACATGCCGGGAAACATGGAGGGCGTGGACGAGGACCTGCGGGAGCTGCGGGACCTCAGCAGACGGGTGGGCGACCGCTGGATGCGCGCCCAGGTGTGCAGCGCCGCCGGTGAGGCCGCCATCGGGCGGGGCCGCCTGGCGGAGGCGAAGGCCGAGTACGAGGAGGCGTTGGGCCTCGCCTACGAGGTGGGGGCGTACGCGGAGACGCCGTTCCTGATGGCGCGGCTGGCCGAGATCGCCTACCGCGAGGGTGACCGCGTCGCCGCACAGAAGGCGCTCGATGTGGCGAGCGAGGAGGCGGAGGCGACGGGGACCGTGGACACCACCGCGTTCGTCGCCCTCCTGCGGGCCCAACTGGCTTTGCAGGGCGGTGAGGTGGCGCGGGCGCGCGAGCTGTGCGACGAGGCCCGCGCGGCGGCGGCCGACGGCACGCCACCGCCGCAGTTCATGGCGGTGCTCGGCGCGGCCGACGTGCGCGTCAGGGCCGCCGAGACGGGCCCCGCCGCCGGACTCGACCTTCTGGTCGATGTGTTCGGTGACGCGGTGATGGAGCGCTGCGCCGAGTCGGTCACCGCGGGTCTGATCGACGTGGGCGCCGAGTTGCTGGGCCGCAAGGGCGATGTGGTGCGCGCGGTGCGGCTGTTCGCGGCGTCCGATGTGCTGCGCGGCGATCTGATCCGGTCGATGCCGGAGCGTGGGGAGCGCGCGGCGCTGGAGTCCCGCGCACGGGCCGAGCTGGGTAAGGACGGGTACGAGGCGGAGGAGGCGGTGGGCGCGGCCTTCACCCAGGACGACATCCTGAGGGAGCTGCGGACGGGCGCGGCGGCGTCCTGACGGCGGGCGGTGGCCGCAGCGCACTCCGCCCGCCGCCGAGAACGCGAGGACGACCTCCCAGCCGCAGGCGGAGCGCCCTCTCAACGGCAGGTGAAACGGGACTCCGCCCAGTCCGCGAGGGCCACCGGGCCGAACGAGGTGTGCGGTTCGGCGACGAGCCGGATCGTCTTGTGCCCGCTCAGATCGACGTGCACCGGCACGGCGGGGCTGTTGCCCCGGACGACCGCCGAACTCCAGGCGCGGACACCGTCGACGTAGACCGAGAACCGGACGGCTCCGAGCCCCAGCGTCATGTCGTCGACTCCGGCGGACGCGTCGTAGGCGGTGCAGGTGCGGTTCAGGTCGATGGTGACGGAGGACCTGGCGTGGACGGTGACCCCGTTCGCGTACCGCTTGCCGCCGATCGACATGCCGTAGCGCTGCCACACCCAACTGCTCTCGCCGAGCCGCATCTCGGGTTCGGTGCCGTCGCCGAGGGCGCCGTACTTCAGCTCGTTCCACTGGTAGACGGCCGGGGCGCGCGGCGGAGTCGGCTTGGGCGGGGTCGGGCGCGGCGTGGGCTTCGCACGGGACGGCCTCGGCTTGGGCGGAGCGGGCTTCGGGGTCCGCGGCTCAGGTGACTTCGGCGCGGGCGTGGGTTTCGGCTTGGGCTTGGGCTTCGGCTTCGGTGACGCGGCAGGGGGCGATGTCGGTCTCGGTGCCGACACCGGGATCTCGGGCGCGGGCTTCGGCGGTTCGTGGGACCGCTCGGGCGGCGGGACCGGCTGCGACACCGGTGGCTTCGCCGCCTTCGCCTCGGGCTTCGGCTTCGGGTCACCGGCCAGCGCGATGGCCACGGCGACGGCGATCCCGGCCGCCACCACACCGGCCGCGATACCGGCCTTCGCGGGCGCCCCGAGCCCTTCGGCCGCGGCGCCGCCGGACGAGCCGCTCGCCGCCGCGGCGGCACCGGCCCCGGCACCCGCCGCACCCGCGGAGCCGCCACCGACGAGGGCGAGGGCCTTCGCGTACCCGGCGGCACCGAACCAGCCGATGACAGCGATCGGCACGACACCCGGGATGCCGCTGGCGACCTCCTTGATCTGGCCCGCGGCCAGCCGGCACTTGGCGCACTCCTCCAGGTGCTTGCGCAGGCCGCGCTCGGCTCGGGTACGCAGGCTGCCGCGCGCGTAGGCGCCGAGCCGGTCCGCGTAGCGGGAGCACTCCTCGGACTCGGTGAGGGTCGTGGAGACGTGCGCCTGGAGGTAGGCCTCCTTCAGACCCTCGCGCGCCCGCTTGGCGAGCACGCGCGTGCCGTTGGCGTCGAGGCCGAAGAGGGGCGCGACCTCGCTGGGCGACTCGTCCTCGACCTCGGTGTGCCAGAGCACGGCCTGCCACCGCTCGGGCAGCGAGCGGAACGCCTGCATGGCCATGGACTGCTCGGCCTCGTGCATGGCGCGGACGTCGGCACCGAGGTCGAGGGTGTCGTCGTCGGAGACCTCCTTGGCGCGCGCGGCCTGCACGGCGAACACGGCGAAGTCGTCGACCAGGTGTTCCCGCTTGGCCGTCTGCGTCCAGTTCGCGGCGACGCGACGCACCGTGGTCAGCAGGTAGGCGCGCACCGCGTGCTCGGGCCCCTTGCCGCCGCGGACGGCGCCGAGCATGCGGGCGAAGACCTCGGCCGTCAGATCGTCCGCGGTGTGCGCGTCACGGCAGCAGGTGACGGCGTACCGGCGTACGGCACCGGCGTGGCGGCGGTACAGCTCCTCGTACGCGCTGTCGTCGCCCGCGCGCATCCGCTCGATCAGACCGGCGTCGGACGGCGGCAGCCCACCCTCGCGCTGGGCGGGCACCGCCGCGTCGGGCGTTCTTCCCGGCCGACCCTGGCTCGGCACCTGCGGCGGCTGGGCAGGGCGGCTCTCGGCGCTCGTCCCCCCACCGTCGGGCCGCTGCTCGTCCCGCCCGTCAACGCTCATCGCGGAAAGCCCCCGACCACACACTCTGACCCGACCACCGGCAAAGCGTGTCACACAGGGGTCCCACGGAACCGGTCCGTACACAGCAACCACTCATCCGTGGAGAATCCCCGTACCTGAGCACTACCGTTCACTCATCCGGGGAATACCCGACCGACGCGCGCCGAACAGGGGTCGACCGCGGGCAGCCCGCTCCGGCCACCCGCGGCCCGGTACCACTCACGCGCATGCGCGTCCGCTCGCGACCGACACGTCTAGGGGCGCGAGCGCAGCCCCTCCAGCAGGATGTCGAGCAGTCGGGCCGACGCCGCCGCCTGCTGCGCCGCGTCGGGCAGCGACGGCGCCGCCGTGGCGATGACCAGCAGGACGTCCGACACGGTCACATCGGTGCGCAGCTCACCGGCCGCACGCGCCCGGTCGACGAGCCGGCCCACGACGTCGAGCAGCGTCGCCGCCCCGGTGTCGTCCGCCGGCACGCCGCCGTCGAGCCCGGCGGTCCGCTGCTCCACGAGCCGCAGCTCTGGCCCTCCGGTGCGCTGCTCGGGCACCCGCGCCTCGTCCGGGGCGCTGTCGGAGCGCTCGTCGGCGACGCCCACCCGTAGTACCTGCGGCGGAAGCAGCCGGCCCGCGCCCGAGGCGACCGAGGTGCGCAGGAAGCGCGAGAGCGCCGACCACGGTTCGTCCTCCTGGCCGAGCGCCGTGCGCGCCTGGTCGGTCAGCCGGGACGTCTCCTCCTCGGCTATCCGTCGCACCAGTACGTCCTTGCTGGGAAAGCGCCGGTAGACCGTGCCCACACCGACGCGGGCGCGCCGCGCCACGTCCTCCATGGGTGCCCCGTACCCCAGCTCGCCGAAGACCTCCCGGGCCGCGCGCAGCACGTGCTCCAGATTGCGCTGGGCGTCCACCCGAAGCGGAGTGGAGCGCGAACTGTCGTTCCCGCCCCGCCCGTTGGCCCCTACGGAGGCACCCGTGGGTGCGACGGCAGACGCTGAGGTCCAATGAGTTTCCTGAGTGTGCATATGTGTTCCCCCGGTAATGACGTCTCCCCCCGGAGACACTCCCCGTCATTGTCAGCCGGAGCGTGAGGAACAGACAGCGATTTCCAGGCCGTCCCGCGGCCCGACAGCGCATCCCCCCGACACCCCGACAGCACACGAACATAGTTGAGCGGGGGTCAATTCAGAAGGGGCAGGTTCCGCACGGAGCGCCCCTCGAACGGAGTACGCGGCGATTCCACCCTGATTGCCCCCCAGGCGCATTCCCGGGTCCCCCGCGCTGACCTGCGCACCTGTCCCGTGCCCCTGGGGAACGGCCGACCGGTACGGGTGGCTCCGCCACGTCACACAAATTGCCGGGACTGTGGACAAACGCAAGGGGCCGATGCGTCATGGGAGGGTGAGGGAACCTGCGCGCATTCTCGTTGTCGGCGGCGGCTACGTCGGGATGTACACCGCCCTGCGCCTTCAGAAGAAGCTCAGAGCTGAGCTCAGAAGCGGCGCCGTGGAGATCGTCGTCGTCACCCCCGACCCGTACATGACGTATCAGCCGTTCCTGCCCGAGGCCGCCGCCGGTTCCATCTCCCCGCGCCATGTCGTCGTGTCGCTGCGCAGCGTCCTGGAGCACTGCCATGTGATCGTCGGCGAGGTCGTCTCGGTCGACCATGCCAAGCGCACGGCCTTGTACACGACGCTCGCCAGCGAGGACGAGGGCACCGGCCCCGCGCCGCTCACCTACGACGAACTGGTCCTGGCGCCCGGCTCCGTCTCCCGCACCCTGCCGGTCCCCGGCCTCGCCGAGTTCGGCATCGGGTTCAAGACGGTCGAGGAGGCCGTCGGCCTGCGCAACCACGTCATCGAGCAGCTCGACATCGCCTCCTCCACCCGCGACCCGGCGATCCGCGACGCGGCGCTCACCTTCGTCTTCGTGGGCGGCGGCTACGCGGGCGTCGAGGCGCTCGGCGAACTGGAGGACATGGCCCGGTACGCGGCGAAGTACTACCACAACGTCGAGCCCGACGACCTGAAGTGGATCCTGGTGGAGGCGGCGAACCGGATCCTGCCCGAAGTGGGCCCGGAAATGGGCGAGTACACCATCCGCGAACTGCGGGGACGCAACATCGACGTACGGCTGGAGACCCGCCTCGAATCCTGCGAGAACCGCACCGCCGTACTCAGCGACGGCTCCCGCTTCCCCACGCGTACGGTCGTGTGGACGGCCGGTGTCAAACCCAGTCCGCTGCTCGCCGCCACCGACCTGCCGCTGACCGACCGCGGGCGCCTCAAATGCACCGCCGCCCTGGCCGTGGACGGCGCCCCACACGCGTGGGGCGCGGGCGACGCGGCCGCCGTCCCCGACGTCACCTCCGATGCGCCCGACGCGCAGTGCGCGCCCAATGCCCAGCACGCGGTACGCCAGGCCAGGACGCTCGCCGACAACATCGCGGCGTCGCTGCGCGGCCAGTCGCTCACCGACTACGCGCACGCCTATGTGGGTTCCGTGGCCTCACTCGGTCTGCACAAGGGTGTCGCGCACGTCTACGGACGCAAGCTGAAGGGCTACCCTGCCTGGTTCATGCACCGCGTCTACCACCTCAGCAGGGTGCCCACCGTCAACCGGAAGGCCCGCGTCCTGACCGAATGGACACTGTCCGGCCTGTTCAAGCGGGAGATCGTCTCTCTGGGTTCGCTGGAGCGACCGCGAGCCGAGTTCGAACTCGCGGCCGGGCCCGTCCCCCCTGAGGACCCTTCCGCACCGCCGTCCGGCCACCCGAAAGGGTCACCCTGACCTGCCCGGGATGCCACCCACCGACGCCCACCGTCGCCCCAGTGACGACACGCCGACTCGCCGACACGCCGACACGCCGAACCGCCGACCCGACGACCTCGGGGCCGCGCGGCCCCGCGACCTGAGGACCGGCGTCCCGGCCGCCGTCCGACCCCGAGCTCGGAACTCCCGCTCTTCGACCGGCATCTGACGTTTGTCAGTACGGTCGGCCAGACTGGTCCACGACCCTGGGCGGGCCCCTCGCCCGCCCTCGACCCCACGAGGCTTGCCCCACAGTGAACTTCACGCGCTGGAGCGCCCGGCTCCCCGGAACGCAGCGCCGCGCCGCAGCGCGGGCCGACCACGGCCCGACCCCACGAGGCGAGGGCGCCGTGCCCGCGGCCCGCGCCGAACACCTGTCCGCGTCCGGACGGACCGACGGCGGTGACGGAGGCGGCGTGGACGAGCTGCCCCTGCGCGACGTCCTCGACCGCATCCCCGCCCTGGTCGCGCTGGTGCACGGCCCCGAACACCGCGTCGCGTACGTCAACGACGCGTACGCCGCCGCCTTCGGCGCCCGCACCGTCGGCGAACCGGCCCGCCAGGCCCTGCCCGAGCTCGACGAACTGAGCCTGCTTCCCCTCCTCGACCAGGTGCTGCGCAGCGCGAAGCCCCGTACGGTCAAGTCCCGCAAGGGCGCGGGCGGCCGTTCCTACACGGTCACCTGCACCCCGCTGGAGACGGCCGAGGGCCCCGGCGTGCTGGTCTTCGCGGCCGACGTCACCGACCACGCGGAGGCGGCGGAGCGGCTGCGCACCAGCGAGCGCGAGCAGCGCGAGACGGCGGTGACCCTGCAAAGATCCTTGCTCCCGCAGGAGTTGGAGGAGCCCGACGACCTGCGTATCGCGGCCACGTACCAGCCCGGCGGCACCGAGACCGCGGTCGGCGGCGACTGGTACGACGTCATCACCCTGGGTGGCGGACGCACGGCCCTGGTCATCGGCGACGTCATGGGCCGGGGCGTGCGCGCCGCCGCCGTCATGGGACAGCTCCGCACCGCCGTACGCGCCTACGCCCGCCTGGACCTGCCTCCGCACGAGGTACTGCAACTGCTGGACGGGCTGGCCATCGAGATCGACCCGCAACAGATCGCCACCTGCGTCTACGCCGTCCACGATCCGAACGAGGGCCGCCTCGTCTACGCGTCCGCGGGCCATCTGCCCATCCTGGTGCGCGACGAGAACGGCACGATCCACCGCGCCGAGGAGCCGACGGGCCCACCGCTGGGCACGGGTGGCTGGCTGCACACGTCGGGTTCGGTGCCGCTGGGCCCCGGTTCGACGGCGGTCATGTACACCGACGGGCTGGTGGAGCGCAGGGACGAGGACATCGACGAGGGCGTGGCCGCGCTCGAACGCGCCCTGTCGGGCGCCACCGGCACGCCCCAGGTGGTCTGCGACCGTCTGATCCGGGCGTCCGGCGTCACGGCGGACCACGACGACGACGTGGCGGTGCTCGTCCTCCAGCACCCGGCGCGCAAGGGGGCCGACGGCGAGCGCTTCCGCAACGCGGCCCTGGAACTGCTCGGCGGCGTCGAGGCTGCGCCCCGCGCCCGCGCCTTCGCCTCCGGTGTCCTGACGAGCTGGCGCTTCACCCCCGACCTGCACGATCTCGGGGTCCTTGCGGCGAGCGAGCTCGTCGCCAACTCCCTGCAACACGGCACCCCGCCCATGCGCCTGCGGCTGCGCCGCACGGACCGCCGCCTGATCATCGAGGTGACCGACGGCGACGACCATCTCCCGCGCCGCCGCCGCGCGGAGCCCGGCGACGAGACGGGCCGCGGTATCGCCATCGTCGCCGCGATCGCCTCGAACTGGGGCGCGCGGCGCACGCCGGGTGGCGGAAAGGCGGTGTGGTGCGAGTTCGTCCTGCCGGGCGGGACGGGGTGATCCGTCCGCTCAGGCCTCGGCGGTGGCCGGTTCCGGGGAGCTCTGCATCACGACGCGGCTCCCGGCCAGGGACGGCTGGTTCTGCACGGGGGTGAGCCGCTTCCCGAGCCGCAGCGCCAGGGCGGTGATGCCCAGCGAGAACAGCAGGAACGTCACGATGTACGGCCCGTGCAGGGCGGCGCCCATCGGCCCGCCCACGGCCGGTCCGACCGCGAGCGCGAGCTGCTTCACCAGGGCGAACGCCGAGTTGTACGTGCCGACCATGCCGGCGGGCGCGAGATCGGCGACGAGCGGCGCCAGGGTCGGCGACAGCATCGCCTCACCGAGCCCGAACAGCGCGTACGTGGAGATGAACGCGGCGGTGGCCATGGCCTGGCTGCCGTGTCCGAGGCCCGCGTATCCGGCGGCGATCCACGCGACGGCCCAGATGAGCCCCACGCCCGCGATGACCCGCGACCGCTTGCGCCGCTCGACGAACTTCAGCACGGCGAACTGCGCGACCACGATCATCGCGGTGTTGGCGGCCAGCGCGATCCCGAGCGTCGACGGCGAGATGCCCGCGGCCTCGACGCCGTAGGCGCTCAGCCCCGACTCGAACTGTCCGTAACAGGCGAAGAAGAGGACGAAGCCGAGCCCGCAGAGCTGCACCATCGCGCGGTTCCCGAGCAGGGCCCGCAGACCACCGGCGGACTCGCCCTTCGGTATCGCCTCGCCGAACGACGGCACGTGCGGGATCCGCACGCTGAGCACGACCGCGGCGAGCACCAGGAACATCACGGCCTCGATGCCGAAGAGCAGCAGGAAGCTGTCGGCCCGGCTCTCGTCCACGATCTGACCGCCGATGAGCCCGCCGATGCCGAGCCCCAGGTTCTGGAGGAAGAACTGCATGGCGAAGGAGCGCGTACGCGTGTCGGGCGTCGAGCACCACACGATCATCGTCGCGAGGGCAGGCTGCAACACCGCGGTCCCCGCGCCCAGCACGGCGGCGGCACCGATGGCGGCGGGCTCACTGCTCGCGAGCCCGAGGCCGATGGCTCCGACGGCCGCGACGACCGACGCCACCACCAGGACGGGGAGCGGGCCGCGCCGGTCGATGGCGCGGCCGGTGAACGGCAGGACGACCAGAGCGGCCATGGCGAAGGCGGCCAGCACGATGCCGGCCGCACCGGCCCCCAGACCCCGGACCTCCGACACGTACACATAGAGGAACGGAACCGTGAAGCCCACGCCGAACGCACTCAACGCGCTGCCCACCTGAACCCGGCGCATCGCGGCGCCCATCACCCTGGTCACTTTCACCTGCCCTTTCGAACTGAAGACTTCGAAGCTAAAGTTAGAAGCTAAACAATACACAGAGAAGGACTTCAACGCCAACCACTCGCGTGCCATACTTCGCGGCATGGCCGACACCACCGGCAGGCCGCCAGCCGAGCCGACCCTCGAGGAACAGATCGCCGCGTACCAGCGCGAGTTCCAGGACCTCGATCCGCAGGTCGAGGAGATCGTCTCGGCGCTCGGCCGGCTCAACCGCCGGATGAACGTGGCGTACGGACGTCAGACCGCGGAGATCGGCATCAGCAACGCCGAGTGGGAGGTCCTCAAGGCCCTCGTCCTGTCCGGTGCGCCGTACCGGATGGGCCCCGGCGAGCTCGCCAAGCGGCTCGGCCTCACACCGGCCGCGATGACGCACCGCATCGACCGCATGGTCCAGGAAGGACTGGTCACGCGGGACCGCGACGAGAACAACCGCGTCCGCGTGATCGTCGAGCTGACCACGCAGGGCCGCGAGAAGTGGCTGGACGCCATGCGCCTGGCGTCCGTCTTCGAGGAGGACCTGCTCCAGGACCTCACCTCCGTGGAGCGCGGCGTCCTGGGCGAGATCCTGATTCGCCTGCTGCGCCGCGTGGAGGACGCTCAGCCGGACGCCGACGGCCGCCTCACCGACCTCGACTGAGACACGCGGGTCAGAGGGGGAGGGTTGACACGCCCCCACCTGATCCGTAGAGTTCTTCGGGTTGCCGCAGAGCCGTAACGGTTCTTCGTCAGCATCTCCCGCCGCGATAGCGGCACTCAAACACCAGCACGATCTCCCACTGGGATTGATTTCGGCGTACCCGATTTCAATTCGCTAATGGGTTGCGCACGGCCTGATCGTTCCGATTAGGAAGAGCCGCGAGGATCCGCTAAAGTTTGGGACGTCGGAACGGCCGAACAGCCAGGAAGACAA